>JARWZO010000017.1 GCA_029866325.1 Fluviicola sp.
ACAATTTATTACGAATAGCCCGCCATGGCGAGCCTTCACCAACAAAATGGAAACTAGTTTCCATTATTCGCTCCCAATTCAATAATACAATTCCATTCGTTTATTCGTGGGAGGCTGCGATGTGCTAATAAATAGGAAATCCCCCCTTGAGGGTGGATCGAGGAGGGTGGCCCACAGAATGATCTTCTCATCTGTGATTGTGCACCAATTGTCGTATTTTTATTTATTCAATACAAATACCATGACTCACTATTGAAAACAATCCTCGTTTTAGGTTTCCATTTGTTAACCACTGTTGAAAACTAAACTTCACCGCCGTCTTTTGAGACCCGCATGAAGGTGTTACATTTGAAGCTCATTCGAATACAGAATTTTGGCTAAAAAGGAAAAAACCGGCGCGGAAACGCCCTTGATGAAACAATACAACGAGATCAAAGCGCGACATCCGCAGGCCTTGTTGCTTTTTCGGGTGGGCGATTTCTACGAAACCTTCGGCGCCGATGCTGTGTTGACTTCGCGTGTGCTGGGGATTGTGCTCACCAAACGTGGTGCAGGCTCGGCTTCCGAAACCGAATTGGCAGGCTTTCCACATCATTCCCTAGATGCCTATTTGCCGAAACTGGTGCGAGCCGGACATCGAGTGGCAATCTGTGATCAGCTTGAAGATCCGAAAATGACCAAAACCATCGTGAAACGCGGAGTAACCGAATTGGTAACGCCCGGTATTTCGTTTAGCGACAAGGTACTCAACGGTCACAAGAATAACTTCCTTGCTGCCATTCACTTCGACCAGAATATTCACGGAGTGGCGTTTCTGGACATTACCACCGGGGAATTTTTCACCGCTCAAGGTTCGCTCGATTACATCGGGAAATTGATTCAAGGCTTCGAACCAAGTGAAATTGTTTTTCAGAAAAACAAACACAAACTGTTCGACGAAACGTTCGGACAACGTTATTATACCTTTCGCCTCGAAGATTGGGTCTTTACACCCGATTTTGCGCAGGAACGATTGACCAATCAATTTCAGACCAATTCCCTCAAAGGATTTGGAATTGAAGATTTGAAACATGGTGTGATTGCTGCCGGAGCGATTTTGCATTACCTCAGCGATACGCAGCACGACCGTTTGGGACATATTACCCAAATTCAGCGCATCGAAGAAGAAAAATACGTGTGGCTCGACCGGTTTACGATTCGTAACCTCGAGTTGGTAGCGCCGTTGAATGAAGGTGGTAAAACCTTGTTCGATGTCATCAACGCCACGCAAACTCCCATGGGCGACCGTTTGCTGAAACGCTGGATCGTGATGCCGCTCAAACAACCCGAGCAAATCAACCACCGTTTGGGAGCGGTAGAAGAATTGACGTCCAACGCGCAATTGCTGTTTGAAGTGGATCAGGAACTTAGCGCTATTGGCGACTTGGAACGCTTGGTGTCGAAAGTAGCCGTAGGTCGCATTTCCCCGAAAGAAGTGCGTGTGCTGGCGAGCATTTTAAAGCACATCGATCCGCTGAAATTCCTCACAGCAAGTGTTACCGACAAAAAAGGATTGTTGTTTCAGCTCTTTAACCGTCTAGAATCGTGCGAGCAATTCATAGAGTTGGTTGAACATACCATTTTGGAAGATGCGCCCATTGCTTTGGGAAAAGGTCCGGTGATTGCCAACGGAATCAATACCGAACTGGACGAACTGCGTGGCATTTCCGGTACGGGGAAAGATTTTCTGGAAACAATCCAAAACCGCGAATCGGAGCGAACGGGCATTCCGAGCTTAAAAATCTCGTTCAACAACGTCTTCGGGTATTACCTCGAAGTGCGCAATACACATAAAGACAAAGTTCCGGAAGAATGGATCCGCAAGCAAACTCTGGTGAATGCCGAGCGCTACATTACTCCAGAACTGAAAGAATACGAATCGAAAATTCTAGGGGCCGAAGACCGCATTGCCGTAATCGAATCGCGCATTTACGGTGAATTGATTCAGCAACTGGCACAATTTGTTACACCGATTCAGCAAAACGCTCACCTCATTGCGCAACTGGATTGTTTGTGCGGATTTTCGCATGTAGCAACGCGTAATCAGTATGCCCGACCGGTGGTAAACGATGGTTTTGCATTGAGCATTACCGAAGGTCGCCACCCGGTGATTGAAGGTCAGCTGAAAGCCGGTGAGCAATATGTTCCCAACGATGTGTACCTCGACAAAGAAACGCAGCAAATCATAATGATTACCGGACCCAACATGGCTGGTAAAAGTGCGTTATTGCGTCAAACTGCCTTGATTGTGCTCTTGGCGCAGATGGGAAGTTTTGTGCCTGCTGTGGCAGCCGAGATCGGGATCATCGACAAAGTATTTACCCGCGTGGGAGCGTCGGATAATATTTCTTCGGGCGAATCGACCTTCATGGTGGAGATGAACGAAACCTCAAGCATTCTCAATAACCTGTCAGACCGCAGTTTGATCTTGCTGGATGAAATCGGTCGCGGAACCAGCACTTACGACGGCATTTCCATTGCTTGGGCCATTGCCGAATACTTACACGAACACCCGACTGCGAAAGGAAAAACGCTCTTTGCGACGCATTACCACGAGCTCAATGACATGGAAGAAGCTTTTCCGCGCATCCACAACTTTAACGTTTCGGTGAAAGAAGTGGGTCAGAAGATCATCTTTCTGCGCAAACTGGTGCGTGGTGGCAGTGAACACAGTTTCGGGATTCACGTGGCCAAACTAGCCGGTATGCCCAAACAAGTTGTAGAGCGCGCCGAATTGATGCTGCAACAACTGGAACTCAACCACGCTTCGGCAGAAGTAGCGGTGAATGAAAAGAAAGGTCGCAAGAAAAATGCTCCTTCCGAAGTTTCAGCCGACAATATGCAACTCAGCTTTTTCCAGCTCAACGATCCTGTTCTAGAGCAAATCCACGATGAATTGGTAACGATTGATATCAATACACTCACTCCTGTTGAGGCGTTGATGAAGTTGAATGAGATTAAGAAATTGACGGGAGGGTAACTCTTTTGAGGGAACGAGGTATTTCGACTCTACTTCGTTTCGCGAAATGGGGGAGCTGGGTTTAGAGTTATCTGTTGAATGAAGAGTTGTTTTAAGACGGGAAATCTGTCTCCTCCCTCAAGGGCAATGTCATTAAGTTAAGCTCTAGAATTAATGCACAACCAATTAATAAATGAGTGGTACAATATCTATTTCCGTCCTGTAGGGACGAAATATGGTAACACTAGGCCACCAAATAATCCATCACCTCGTAGGGGTGAAACTAAACAACAACCATATAACAGTATATCTTACCCCACCTTAGGCGGGGCAAAAGCGTGGTTTACGTCCCGATGGGACTTCATTTATTGCGCAACTTGTTTATACGATATAAAGCTTAACGTTATGACATTGCCCTCAAGGGAGAATGTGTGCTCTACCTCTTAAAATTGATTTTCTTAATCCTGACTAGCCCGTTTTTTCTCTACGCGCACCACCACCAGAATACCGATCTCATACAACAAAAGAATAGGAATAGAAACAATGATCTGGCTGATCATATCCGGTGGAGTAATCACCGCTGCCAAGATAAGTACAACAACAATGGAATGCTTGCGGTATTTCTTTAAGAATCCGGAAGAAATGATACCAACTTTAGCTGTAATATACGCCACCACCGGCAGTAGAAAGAATAACCCCGTATAAAACACTGTAGACAACACCATGCTCATGTAAGAACTGATGGTAAAGTTGTTTTTGATTTCTTTGGTGATTTGGTAGGTTCCAAAGAACTGCACACTCATGGGAGTCACCACAAAATAGCCGAACAAAATACCGAGAAAAAACAGCATGCTCACATAAAACACAATGCCTTTCACCATCTTTTTCTCATTGGCTTTCAGTCCGGGTTTCACGAAACTCCACAACTGGTGAAACACATACGGAAACGAAACCACTACTCCGCCTAGGAAACTCATCATCAATCCGTAAGAGAACTGACCGCTCACGGTGGTACTTTGAAAGTCGACCGGAATTTCTTCCACGCACATAAAGTTGAGGTACTTGCAGCAAAATTCGAAGGTCACGAAGTCTTTCTTACTCATCGAAATAAAAATATTCCGCATGATCCAATCCTGGTAACACCAAATAACAACCGCCATCACAAGAATCACCGCAACAGATCTTACCAACCTCCAGCGAAGTTCCTCCAAGTGCTGGAGAAATGACATATTACTTGGTGCTTCGTTTTGCTCTTCCATAAATTCCGAGTGCAAAAGTAACGATTCTTACACACAAAGGCACAATAGAGGAAGACAAGAACAAGGTAAGTTTCGTGAGTTTTTTCGTTAAGGTAGTTTTTTCGTTTAGTGAGGTAGGAAGTTCAACCCGATAAACTTAAAAACTTGCGAACTCAATAACTTTTGTGTGAGCCTGAGACGGATAATAAAGTGAATTACTAAAAGATTAGCATTGTACAGCTGCATATTTCCGAATTGTGACTAAATTTCTTCACCCAAACTCATGTTAATAGTTGTTTTTTCCACTTTTATCACCTAATTTAGTATGGTTGCCGATTTTTACGCGGCATTCGGAATCATTTGGTTAATTTCGATTTAACATTTAATTTAGGTAACATTCTAATATTCAAACTTTATGGATCATTTAGATCTAAAAGGAGCACTTCGTAAGTTTTTTGGTTTTGACAGTTTCAAGGGGCAGCAAGAAGACATTATTACCAATGTATTAAACAAACAGAATACATTCGTAATCATGCCTACAGGCGGTGGAAAGTCACTTTGTTATCAACTTCCGGCGCTTCTTTCAGAAGGTACGGCCATTGTGGTTTCTCCGCTAATCGCCTTAATGAAAAATCAGGTAGATGCTATTCGCAACGTGAGTGATCATGATTCGATTGCGCATTTCATGAACTCTTCATTGAGTAAAACAGAAATCAACCGCGTGAAAGACGATATTCTTGCGGGTAAAACAAAACTCTTGTACGTAGCTCCCGAATCGCTAACTAAACAAGAGAACATCGATTTCTTAACCTCGGTTCCGATTTCGTTTTTTGCCATCGACGAAGCGCACTGTATCTCAGAATGGGGACATGATTTCCGTCCTGAATACCGTCGTTTGCGAGAGATTTTTGAGAAAATTTCAGATGTTTCTATCATTGCTTTAACAGCTACGGCTACACCTAAAGTACAGTCTGATATTCAGAAAAATCTGAACATGACGGACGCCATTTTGTTCAAGTCGTCGTTTAACCGCGATAACTTGTACTACGAAATTCGCCCGAAACGTCAGGTAGAAAAAGAAATCATCAAATACATCCGCGCGCGCGCCGGAAAGTCGGGCATCATTTATTGCCTTTCGCGCAAGAAAGTGGAAGAAATGGCCGAGTTGCTGCAGGTAAACGGTATCAACGCCCTTGCTTACCACGCCGGATTGGATGCTACCACACGTGCGCGTCACCAGGATATGTTCCTGATGGAAGAAGTGGATGTGATTGTAGCTACCATTGCCTTCGGAATGGGAATCGATAAGCCCGATGTGCGTTTTGTGATTCACCACGATATTCCGAAATCATTGGAAAGTTATTATCAGGAAACTGGTCGAGCAGGTCGTGACGGCGGTGTGGGTGAATGCATTGTTTTCTATAGTTATAAAGACATTGAAAAGCTGGAGAAATTCCTGCAAGGGAAACCGGTGGCCGAACAGGAAGTAGGCAAACAACTCTTGAACGAGATTGTATCGTACAGCGAAACTTCGGTTTGTCGACGCAAGTTTATCCTGCATTATTTCGGAGAGGAATTCAACGAAAAACAATGCTCGGAAATGTGTGACAATTGTCGTTATCCGCGCGAGCGTTTCGAAGGTTCTATCTACGTGCATCAGTTATTACAAGTGGTGGATATTTTGCAGGAAATGCAAAAATCGAAACACGTTTGCGCTTTCTTATCCGGCGGTGTCACGGCAGAGATCAAAAGCTACCGTCACGATCAAATGCCGATGTTCGGTATCGGAAAAGAGAAAGATGAGCATTTCTGGAATGCGGTGATCCGTCAAACGGTTGTGGGTGGCTTGCTTTATAAAGATGTTGAAACATACGGCACGCTGAAGTTTACGGATCGAGGTCGGGCATTTTTAGCGAATCCTGAACCATTCACCTTGCTCAAACAACACGATTTCTCTATTGCCGATGATGATGAATCGATTATCTCGGGTGGAAAAGGCGGTGCGTTTGACGAAGAACTTTATGAATTGCTTGCAGATTTGCGTAAATCACTTTCCAAACAACACAATATTCCGCCGTTTGTGATTTTCCAGGAACCGTCGTTGAAAGACATGTGCCTGCAATACCCGATCACGATTGAGGAATTGACCAACGTGCAAGGAGTGGGAACCGGAAAAGCGCAACGCTATGGATTGCCATTCATTGACCTCATCAAAAATTATGTGGAAGAAAACGACATTGATCGTCCGCAAGATTTGGTGATGAAATCGTTGGTGAATAAATCGGGATTAAAAGTGCAACTGATTCAAAACATCGACCGCAAATTGCCGTTGGAAGACATTGGTCGTGCGCAAGGAAAATCGATGGATGAAGTAATTGAGGAAATTGAAGCAATCGTTTCTTCAGGAACCCGCGTAAACATCAATTATTACATCGACGAAATCTTGGATCCGGAAAATCAGGAAGAAATTTTTGATTATTTCTCGGAAGCTGAAACCGATGATTTGACGACAGCTTACCATGAATTGGACGGCGATTATTCCGAAGAGGAATTGCGATTGATGCGGATTAAGTTTATGAGTGAAATGGCGAACTGATTAATGATGCTTGATTTTTGATGTTGGATTTTTGATTGGGTTTTCCATCCAACATCAAAAATCCAACATCCAACATCTATTTAATCCAACGAATAATTCAACCTCACATTTGCCTTGAGCTGATGCATCAGTGAATACAATCCGAAAAAGGTGCGCATGATGTAGATGGCATGTTTGGAACCTCGGGCATTGTTCATTTTGCGCAGGTCTTTGTTTTGCGACAATTCTTCGCCCATCACAAAAATGCGTTTGAAGTAGGCTTCATCGGCAAAATCGAAGGTTTCGGAGTGAAACGGTAGGCCAAGCAAGCCGATCATGTCTCCATAAATCTGTTGCAATAATTTCTTTTGTTCAGGTGTATCTTCGGGACGGAACAATTCAATTTGAACGTAAATTTCGTCGAGTTGCGCCTGATTTTTGATGATTTCGGGCTTGAGCAGCTGAAAGTAATTCACGAAAAAATCATTGGGAATTTCTTTGATACAACCAAAATCAATCACACAGAGGTTGTTATCGGCATCGATGATAAAATTGCCGGGATGCGGATCGGCGTGTACTTTGCGCAGGATCTTCATTTGGTAAAGGAAAAAATCCCACATCGCTTGTCCGATTGCATTGCGCACTTCCTGAGACGGGTTGGTTTTCAGAAACTCAGGAAACATCAATCCTTCAATCCAATCCATGGTGAGAATGCGATTATTCGACCATTGTTCGTAATAGATCGGAAAACGCAATCCATTGATAAACGAGCAGGCTTCACCAATTTCATTCCCACTTTTCAATTCCTGAATGTAATCGGTTTCTTCAAGCAATTTCGATTCCACCTCATCCATGTATTGCTTCATATCCGAAGCTTTCATGTTGAGCAATTGAGTGGCAAGCGGTTTCACCAGTTTTAAATCGGAACTAATCGATTCGGCGACTCCCGGATATTGAATCTTTACCGCTAACTGCTGATCGCCTTTGCGTGCTTTGTGCACTTGTCCTATACTGGCAGCATGAACGGCATCGCGTGAAAACTCGTCAAATACATCGGTTGGTTTTTGCCCGAAATGCTTCTGAAAGGTTTTTAATACCAAGGGATACGAAAGTGGCGGAGCGTTGTATTGCGCCATGGCAAACTGATCCTGATAAGCCTGCGGCAAAATACCATTGTCCATGCTCATCATTTGCGCTACTTTGAGCGCACTGCCTTTTAGCTGACTGAGTGAGGAATAAATATCGGACGCGTTGTCTTTGTGTAACTTCTCTTTGGTCAGCGACGGATTGACGCTTTTCTTGGCGTAATATTTCAGGTAGTTCCCTCCTACTTTGGCGCTTGTACCGATGATCTTGGCAGCGCGTTGTACTTTCGAGGTTGGTATTTTTGACATTCCTTCGCCATGGAGCGCATGGTCATCGTCTTCTTTCATGCTAAAAGACTTTGGTTTTTAACGCAAACTTACCGAAATCGAGGAGCGAGTCGAGCGGACTGCTGCCCAGCATATCAAAACTCAGGTTCACCGATTTCTCGATAGCCGCATCGGTTGTTGCAAACGCTTCCGAATCATCTTTCAACCAAACGCGGAACAAGTAAGCAAACACCACAGGAATACCTTTGGCATAATGCTGACCGATCAGCGGACGATCTTTGATTTCTTCCTGCATTTTTGCTTCCGACAAAATCAAGCCGGCGCGTTCGGACAACAGCCCCATGAATTTTTTCCAATCTTTACTGGTTTCAGGAGCTTTTCTGAGCTCACTGTAGCGCGCCAGCAAATAAGAACGTTGTTCACTGAACTGTTCAAACAATGTAAAGAACATGGCCAGTAACTTTTCCCTTGCAGAAAAATCAGCGTAATTGGAATCTTCATCCAATAAAGCGGCTGTTTTCACCATAAATTCGGCAACGATGGCGTTTCGCAACGCATCTAAACTTCCGAAATGTGCATAAAAATCCGCTTCTTCGAATTTCAGTTTCTTAGTCAGTTCAAACACCGAGTTGGGCGATCTGCCATTCAGTAATTCAAACTCGATGTAGCCTTTGATGATTTTTTCGCGCTGAGCCATAGCTTCCGTTTTTATGTGATACAGTTGTTCCTTCGGTTTGCCGAAACCTTCTTTCGACCGGGATGATTAAACCGATAGAAAGGTAAGGAGTTTCAAAAGAAAGCGAGTAGAAATTATCGTTTTTTAACGGTGCTTTGTTTAGTTTGATGAGTTAACAAGTTTATCAGTTTATTAAGTTCATCCTACTAAAAAACGAACAAACTCATGCACCCATTTGCCTTATTTCAATTATTCGATTAGTTTTGGTACATAAATAACAACTGCGCTATTCATGCAATATCCTTTTAGTTTCAACATACTGTCGTTTCAACTGAACTTGCTAAAAAGCGATCAAACTATGATTTATATAGTAGATACGACAACCTATAGAATATAAAACAAATCAACTATGGCACTAGCAAGAACCAAAACAAAATCGGACTCATTGAAAAAAAATGATAAGTCGATGACCAAACTCGAGCAAATTCAGGTCCTCATGAATGCTTTCAAAATGGAACGAATTGTGTATATCATCCTCACGACGATTTCTGCTATTTCATTGATTTTAACCAGTTTATTTTTTGTCGACACCGAAAAAAGAATGGAGACATTACTGATCATTTTAGCTCCAACCGGCGCATTGACCATGTGTGTGTTCAGAATTCTAAAAATGTGGGACGACGCTCTGAAATTCATTACCGAATCAAACACTGGCGACGATGAACAATAAAAAATTAATTTTCAGACTGCTCCCAATCATCGGACTCACCTCCATTATCGTTGGGTACATCTATATCATGATTACCGGCATGCGGTTGGATACGGATTTAAAAGCGAAAGAAAGTGAACTGGCGGAGAAGCAAGCAGCCTGTGATAATTTGGATCGATTAATTGCCAAAAAAAATGAGGCGTACAGATTGCTACAGGAAACAAATGAGAGTGTGGTGGAAATCGCTTCTCAAAACAGCCCGGGTAGTGCATCTGAGATTGATTCGGTGATCGAAATAAACCAGCAGGAAATCTATAATCTGGAAAAAGAAACAACCCTGTCTTTTACAGTCACCCCGAGAAAAGAAAGAGATCTCGATAAAGCGAAGGAGTGGGAAGAAAAAGGATTTTCGTTTTTAAAGGAAAAAAACATTGAACAAGCAATTGATGCTTTTAAAAACAGTGAAAATGCCTATAACGGATTTCACAATGTATATGATATCACGCTTTATCTGGAAAAGAACAAAGCAAAATTAGCTGATCCTAATTCCGAAGAATGGGAAATTCTTTATGCTAAAATGGTATCGGATTTCAGTTATAAAATGCCGCAGCACATCAAAACCGATCTGAGAAGCAGGTCTACCAATCTAAAACCCAGAACGGGAATAAGGAAACAGTAATTTTTAGTAGATTAATGATGTTGGATTTTTGATACAGGTTTCGTCATGAAAAAATCAGTTATTCTCTTTTCTATACTCCTTGTACTTAACTGTTGCACCAATTATCCAGCAAATGATGATGTCAATAGAGAATTAATTCCTGAACCGGATAAAGCCTTGCGTGAGGAATACGAAAAACACCAAAAAGAGTTAAAAGAAGAAACCATTGACAATTCTACTGATGAATCAACACAAAAAAAACCATGAAAACGCTTCTTGAAAAAGTCGGATTGACGGTGAGCATTTCAATTGTATTTCTAGTGTTATTTGGTCTTTTCATTGCTCTATTACCATTGTTTATTCCATTATTCATCATTTCAACGATCAATTCGAAGATCGAGTACAAAAACTATAAGCGGTACCTGATAACATTAGAAGGAACAAACTTTTTTTGCTACAACAATCGAAAAGGCAATGAAGAGTTTTTCAAAAGCACCTTACAACCTCATTTACCAAAGGACGTTAAAATTGTATTCTTAAATGGTAGAAGTGTAGAATCTGATTATACAAAAAAGTACATATCAATGGCATTATACAATGTAAAACCAAAAACAGGCTTTCCATATCTCATGAAGGTCTCTGATGGAGAAATAAAATCTCTAAGTCTCAATCAATCTTTTTACAATGTGAAAAATAACGGGAAAGATGTCTCGCCATTTATTCAGCAAGTTGAATCCTTTTTTGAAAATTCAGCCACACCAAATCAATAGATTTACTAAAAGAACTTCTTGTTTATACCATTCGATTTGCATGATAAAATCAGAAGAAAACAGCCCAAAAACCACGATCCCTGCCTCAAACTGAAAACAGGGATCGCAATTGTGGGGAAAATCGGTTGTTATTCTTTTATTAAGCGGATTACTTCGTCGTTTGAACCATCGCTAAGCGTAGCAATGTAGATACCGCTTTTTAACATCGAAAGGTCAATCTCTTGGGCAATTCCAGAGAGGTTTTCAGCAACATAAACCACTTTACCGGATGCATCAGTCACCACCAACTTCAATTGGTGAAATGCTTTTTCGGCACTCAACTGAAAAACCCCTGTAGATGGATTGGGAGAAAGTTTGAACATGCCAGTGTTGTGTTCTTCCAAACTGTTAAATCCGGGACCTAGTTTTTGATACCAAATATCTGAACCGGAAACCGCCGACAAATTGTTCGTTGCGGCAGATGGATCAAAATCAACCGTTGAATAGAAATATCCGGTGGTATAAACATTGTTTATTTCGTCGGCATAAATTCCAAATCCTCTTGTGTATGCGCTAACTACTGTAGAACCATAACTCGTTGCCCAATTGAATTGACCGTCTGAAGCTAAGGAGACAATATAGGTATCCTCTGCACCGAGTTTTGTAAGCGTATTGGTCGACACCAGATCCGGATTTGCATCCATATCATCGGCCATTTCTCCGGTAATATAAACGTCACCAAAACTAGTGACATCCATATCCATGAAATCTTCCGTTCCAACACTTCCGAATGTTTTTACCCAATTCAAGGCGCCTGCAGATGTTAACTGCACAACAAAGACATCATCACTTCCGTTAGAAGTCACGTTGGTAACACCACCATTCGGATCAAAATTACAGGTTGAAATAAACGAGCCGTTGACATAGATAAAGCCATTGGCATCAATATCTATGTTTCTTCCTTCATCTACGGCAATACCTCCCATTTTTTTAGCGAACAGGAAATCATTTGTAACATTGAGCTTCAATACAAACACATCATTGCTCCCGGTGAGCTGTGCAATTGATGCTCCCGGATCAAAATCCGTATCTCCACCAAAACTTCCGGTCATAAATTGAGCTCCTGTAACTACATCAATAACAATATCTCTGCCGCGATCAGCACTAATGCTTCCTACCGTTTTTGAGGTGATATAATCGCCCATGGGTGATAATTTCAACATGAAAATATCCGAACTACCAATACTTGTTGCATTTTGGGTCGCAGCTCCCGGATCAAGATCTATCGTTGTTCTAAAAGAACCGAACACAAAAACGGTTCCGTCATAATCATCAATATCAATTGCATTTCCTTCGTCATGTTGTGTACCACCAACACTTTTTACCCAACCCAGTTGTCCGGCAGCTGTTAATTTTAGAATAAAGACATCATCCATTCCAGCCGAAGTGAGGTTTGAAACTCCGGCATTAGGATCAAAATCGGCCGTTCCTGAAAAGGTTCCCGTTAAGTAAACATCTCCTGCAAGATCAATTACAATTTCCGATGGTACATCATCTCCACTACCTCCAACGTTTTTCGCCCAGATGAAATCTCCCTGAGAATTTGTTTTTACAACGAAAATATCATTTGCCCCATTCGATGTGAGGTTGTTCAAAGCCGGAGAGTTATCGAAATCTGAAGTCGACCCGAATTCACCTGCTGTATACATATTGCCGGCAGCATCAACAGCTATACATTTTCCAACTGCAGAAGAACCTCCATTTGCGGTATTTGTCCAATGATGATTGGGCAATTGAGCTACAACTGACAATGTTGCACTAAAGCCGGCGAGCAATACGATAATTTTTTTCATTTTACTTAGTCTAATTGAATGGTCTTTAAGCTTCGAAACATCTATGTCACATTCTCTAAAGCATGAATTCGACTGAGTCGGAGTATGCCTCTTTCGTTGAAACGCTGATGTATCCTGCTAATTTGCTTTTAGTTATTAATGGTAAAGTTCCGTAGATTCAGTGAACTGGATGAGGGGGAATTTCCCCTTTTTTCCATCAGGGAATACCCTGGTTCAATCATTCAACAAACCGAGTAACAGGGTTTTTTTAACCAAACCGGTGAGGTTTGTTACTTCTAATTTTAGCATCAAACTTGAGCGGTAATTTTCGATGGTTTTTTCTGACAAGAATAATTCTTCCGCTATTTTACGCGTTGTATATTCAGCCATAATGAGTGTCAACACTTGTTTTTCCCTTTCGGAAAGATTGATATGTGTTTTATGTTTGGCATCTTGAAACAGCGACAAGTTGGTATAGGAATGTTTCGTTTGATCACTTAAATAGACGGTGGTAAATGCTCCTTTTTCCATCCAACCCACTATTTCGGTTGGTGCATCCGATTTCAAGAAAAACGCTTTGAATCCGGCATTTATAGTAGAACGAATTGTTTCCTGATCATCGAAACTAGTCAACGCAGCAAGAATAAGTGATGGTTGATCTGTCAATAGTATTCGGGCCAATTCTCTACCATCTGCTTCGCCAAAATGGATATCCAGAAAAACGAGATCATACTTTTCTTGCTTAACTGCAACTAATAAATCAGCACTATTATTCGCACAATCAACCTTTGATACAAAGGGCGTTTTCAGCAACAATTCTTTCAATCCATTCAGAATCAACTGATGGTCATCTCCCAACAAAACTGCCAATTGTTTCATAATTCAACTAGAATTTCGACACTTGTTCCCTGCTCTTGCGAATGAATAGCTAATCTTCCTTGCAATGCAGCTACACGTTCTTTTAGACTATTCAATCCGGAATCAATGTCGGCTTGAGCAATTCCCAAACCATCATCTTCCACTTCAATTCTCAGGATAGTGTTTACCAATTCAAATTTCACAAAAATGCTGTTACATTGAGCGTATTTGAGTGCGTTGCCGATTAATTCCTGAACGGTTCTATAAATCAGATGGCTTCTGGCGTTGTTCAGCACCAGACCTTCCGTATGATCTAAAACAATAATTTCAGTAGTTGGCGTCGACATCCTACCACAAAATGCCTTTATGGTATCCACTAAACCGGTTTTATCGAAATCAACCGGCATCAGATTGTGTGCAATTTTCCGGCTATCTTCCTGCAAACCTTTCAGCAATTGGATAATTTCTTCTTTATCCGTTGTGTCATTCGTTAATTTGTAGCTAATTCCCGTTAATGTTGCCGCTATCCCATCGTGAATCTCAAAAGCCAGACGCTTGCGTTCTGTTTCCTCGCCTTTTTGCACAGACTCATTGAGTTTTCGTTCCATCTGTAGTATCAAAAGTGCTTGTTTACTTTTAACCAATCGACGTCTAAAAAACACTACCAGTGCACCAAGCATCACCAAGAGAGATAAGGTAATGATGATCGTTTGTCGCTTACCCAATTCTGCTTGTTGTTTGGCTAGTTGATAACGCTGCTCGAGTATTTTTTTTCCTTTTTTCTCCGATTCGTACTTAACACGCAGTTCATTGATGTTTTTTTGGTTTTCAATGCCAGCTGTTGTGCTGTACAAATCATACGATTGATTCAGATAATCAAATCCCCTTTTGAATTCTCCTTTTTGCGCGTAGGCTCTGCCGATAATCCGTTTCGAGGACTGCAACACATCCAGGTTATTGAGTTCTTGTGCCAACAACAGAAGGCTATCGGCATTGTCTATGATTTGTTGGAAATTGTGCTTTTCTTCATAGATCGAAAGTAATCCAACTTTACTAATCAACTCAAAGTGCTTTATTCCTGTTTTTTTACTTAACGCAATACATTTGGCGTAATAGGTCTCTGCTTTGTCAAATTGTTCCGACATTTTGTAAATTTCAGCATATCCGATGGTCGCAGCCAATTTGGCCAACACATCATTGGTAGCACTTGCTATACTATCTGCTTTTGCTTCGATGAACAATGCTTTTTGAGGTTGCTCCGTTTTGTTTAACGCAATGGCATAAGTAGAGAGAATATTGGTTTTAATGCGATCTTCCTGAACTTTATGGAGCAATTTATAGGCTTTAGAAGCATATTCGAGCGCCGTTCTGTAATCCTTTAAACTAAAATAGTTGTTTGCGATGTTGTTATAAATTCCAGCCAGTGAATTATAATCATCGATGGATTCAAAGATCTTTTGTGCTTTGACATAATACTCCAAAGAAGCATACAGATTGCGCCGATAGCCTGCTACATTGCCTTTGAGGTTGTAAAACTTCCCTCTAAAACCACTATCCTCCGGTTGAAATTGCATGCGCAAACCTTTGTTCGCAATTGCATCCACAGAATCCAACTGACCGGAATACAGGAAGTTTTTACCTTTCAGGAAAAGGTTTGTTGCCAAGCATTTTACAGAACCGTTCTCAAGCGTCACTTCTTCGGCTTTCGCTTTGTAAAAAGCGCTTGAATCGGCAGAAAGCATTGCTTTGGCATAATAGTCAGCTATTGCTGTAGAATCAGTTCGATCTTGTGCGGAACCACCTTTTTTTACCCCTGAATTTGTACAGGATCCGATGATGCTCATTAGTGCGAAAAGCGGCCATATCTTCATGAAATCGTTCGATTTAATACCCTTAATTGTTAACAAAGCAACACTTCAAAAGTTTTAGGCTGCGAATATAAACATGTTACCCCACACACAACCGGGCAAATCAAACGAGGTTAAATTAAAATCTAACGAAGTTTCATACATCAAGTGTTTCATTTAAGAAGAATCATAGCCGCGATAACACCAACATACAACAATACCAATAAAGCCATTATCAAATAATATACTTCAGTTGCTGTACTCTTTGAATAAGCCTTCACCTTTGGAAGATACTTGTATCCCGGATAAAAAACCCAAGCAACAACCAAAATAAGAACCGTAGACTCTCCCCAAAAAAAGGCGTCGATGTCTCGGAAAAGTAGCTTAAAGAGAATGGTGAGAATCATTCCCGGTCCAAAAATGAGGAAACAGAAAGTCGCGCTCCAAACTTGAGACCGAGAATATCTAGAACTTTTTAATTCATAAATTCTTCTGAAAATGGAATAAATATAATTCACTAAATAAGGTCAATCACTTCTTCACCAACTTCTTTCCATCCCACTGAAACACGGTGGTTTCGTTTTTCTCATAACTCACCGTAGGCGGATCGGTATTGTTTTCGTCTTCCGAAAAAATGTATTCACCAACTTCTTCGTGTAAGAGGATTTGCCCTTTTTTTCCTTCCATGTCGGATGGAAAAATGAATACATCTGTTGCAAAAACAGGCGCATCGGCTACATCGTAGAGCGTTTGAATGTTGTAGAGTTTATTGCCCGACCAAAAGAACACAATTGAACCGCCACCATCGCCACAAAATTCTGCGTTGGCATCTATGTAGAGCACATCATCAATATTGGTCAACCCGCGACAACCATGATTGGTAATCTCATGCGGTTTTTGTTCCCCGAAAAAACCTTCAAACGACATGCGCTGCACTTCTTTGTGGTTTTTCTCCACTCTGATTTGGTATGTTCCCTGACCTTCTACCATTTTTTCGAGACCGAAGTGGAAGATGTAATCTGTGTTTTTCGAACTGCGAAATGAGTTTTTTGCCAGCTTTCCGCCCCACACATATCCTTTTTGTTTGTTGTTAAACTCCACCTTGTACCACGACATCGCAAAGCCGTTGAGATTCATTTGCACATCCGTTTTTTGAAGAATTTTCACTCGCGTTCCGATGGAAACCACTGCTATTGTTTTAGAAGAAGTGCTTGTTTCCTGGCGGATATTGACACTGTCACCCAACACGTAAACCACTTGGTCGACATAAAATTCATACGGTTCGTTTTCTGTATCGCAGAATGCTGCTGTACTGAAAGAAAGGGCTATTAGTAGTGATGCAAAAATTTTCATAATGGGTGATTATTGTTATTGTTTAACTTAATTGAAATGCATTTATCAAGAACCGTGCTCCGTTATTCTTTGATCAGTTTTTCAAAGAAATCAATTCCGTTTTCCGATTTAAAGATAATAGAATACATACCTGATTGCAGTTCTGTGAGATCAATTACCTGATTTCCAATCACGGTAGTTTCAAGACATTTTTTGCCTGCAACGGTATAAATAAACATCGTATAGCTTTCCACACCTGTTTGCACATACAATTCTGTATTCATTGGATTCGGCCAAAAGGAAATACCTGTGGCAGTTTGTTCGGAGATTCCAACAACGGAAGGAATGGTAACAGTGACTGTCCACACACAATCATAGACATCACGAACGGTTAACGTATAGGTTCCACCTGCCAGATTATCAAAGAAATTGGTTGATTGGTAAGGTCCGCCCAATGAATAAATATACGGTGGTGTTCCACCGACTGCAGTAACAGTAAGTGTTCCGTCGTTGCCAACAACTTCCTGCGTGACCGAGTATGATGCAGATAAAGGGAGCGTACTACCTAAAACAGTCAGCGAATCTTCGATACTGCAACCGTTGGAATCAACTACAGAGAAGTAATACGTTCCCGGAGAAAGGCTATCGAAACTAGTCGCATTGGTTACACTTCCCTCCCAAGTGAGTATAACGGGCTGTACTCCAGAAATATTCAACGAAACCATTCCATTATCAGCACCAGCGCATGTTTCATGGGTAATCACGCCGCTGAAAGAGACTCCTGTACTGGATACGATCATAGAGCTATCCGACAATGCAACCGGTAAATCGGGACATAAATCGGACGAAGCCACACCAATGTAGGCATAACCATTTGAATTGGGAGCAATTGTCACCGTTAACGAATCGCTGTATGGATATACCTGATTATTCACCGACCAATAAACATCGAACGTAGAATCGATGACAAACAAATACGGAATATCGGTAACGGTATAGTTGGAAGGTCCGGAAGGCGTCCATTTTTTACCGTCGCTACCGCACGACCATGAAGCAGGAAAATTACGGCCGGGAACTACGTGTGCTATCGTTCCGTCGAAATTCTGAATTCCTTCAATGGCGGCACCGGCATTCCAAGTGGTACACAACGGTTTGTTTTTCAAATGAACTTCAATTTCGTTGCTTCCTTCGTTGAGTACAACCGCCATGAGCCAGCAGGAAATATTGCAGCTGTAGGCAATGGGGAAATACATCACCACAAACTGACGATTGGGCGCGGTTCCGATTACCCCGTATTTGATTACGGTTGTGGACGTTAAATCCATCAATGGCGCCATAATACTGTTTTTGTGGTAAGCCGCCGTTGGTACTGCCTGATCGATCGTCCACGGACAATAATCACCAGCATAAGCTGTATCAAACGTCACAACTCCGTTGGACCCGATTACCAATTCCGTATACGTGGAATCGTAGAATGAAAAGTCAAAACCGATTGGAATCACCCCTGAATACTGATCATCATCCAGATCAATGGTAGTCATATTCGGAATAAGTAAAAACAAATTTGAATCGGGAGCAGTGCCCACCAATGTAATTTCCGAACCGCCACATACGGTTGTATCATCACCGAGTTGCACAATTTGGGTGTTTCCAAAGAATGTCAGAAGAGTCATTCCGGCTAGTAATATGATAGCGTTGATGTTCATAGCGCAGTGATTGTTGTTGAAACCAAAGTTAGGGAAAGTTTGTGGGAAACGAGATGAAGTTGTGTTTTATCTGTTTAGCTAGTTCCGTAGGGTATTCATTTAAGATGTCATCACCGAATGGTCGACGCCTGGTACAACTTCAATTCCTCCCAAGTAACTTTGTCGCCCAATTTTTCTTTGAGTTGCGATAGCGATTGGTTCTGCTCTTTTACTTCGTCGAAATAGCCTTCCAATTCACGGATACGGCTCGGCGGCATAATTTCCTCCAATTCCACCTCTTCCTGTTTGATCAAGTTCATGAAATGGCTGTAAATGGTACCGATTGTCATTTGACGAACACGAGCAATTTCCTCGAGCGGTTTTCCTTCGCGGAACAACTCCAGCGTTTGTTCGTAAGTGGTTTTCTTTTCCTTTTTCTCTGCTTTTGTGGCTTTTCCTTTCTTCGGTTTGTCTTCTGATAAAACATTACTGAAATCGTCATGCAAATCAGTTGGATCGAGCAATGAAGGTTTTTCACGCAATTCTTGTTTGATAACTGCGATTTTAGCCAACTTATAATGTTTCAACTCTTCGTTCCAAACCGCTTCTTTGGTCAGCTCTCGCCCAGCGGTTACTGCTTCTACAAGTAAACGAACTTTCTTCAAGCGCAGAATAACCTCAAGGGTTTGTTGCTCCAATTCTTCCAATTCATCAACGTATTGTTTGGTTTTTTTAATGAGCTGCAACTCGGCCATACGTTTCAAAATGGAATAATAAACATTGTCGAGCGGTTTAAAGAAATAGGTGTACGCCGCCTGAATGCGTTCATGGATAAAACTCCAGTCCATCTGCGGTTTCACAAATTGATTGGTGAGTTGTGCCACAAATTTCTTCGCAGGATCAATGGTCGACTGAATGGCCTGACTTTGATGCGCCACCCATGATTTATCTTTTCCTTTTTCGGTTTTCGGACCCGCCAATTTATAGCTATTTTCCAGAATCATCCAGGCACTTGCCAAATCATACCAATCGAACGCAGCACTGAGTGTGTTGTATAAATAATGCTTGGTTCCTTGTTCCAAAAACGATGAAAGTTGGTGTTCGTTGGCTTTTTGCTCGGCATAAGCCACCACTTGCTGGTCGTTGGAAAGACCGTTCATTGAAATGGGTTTCAGCAACACCAATCCCTGCAGTGATCGCAAGCGCGACAGTGCGACATAAGCTTGCCCGGGCGCAAATACCTGCGAAACATCCAGTACGGCTTTATCAAAGGTCAAGCCCTGACTTTTGTGAACGGTAATCGCCCACGCCAGTTTCAATGGATAATGCACAAACGTTCCCTGAACTTCTTCGGTGATTTCTCCGGTACTTTCACTGACCGTATACTTGATGTTTTCCCATTCGTAATGCTGCACCTCGATGGTGCGTTTTTCTTCGGGGAAATACACGAAGATTTCTTTCTCGGAGATCGCGTCGATACGACCGATTTTTCCGTTGTAGAAATTTTTCTCGAACGAAATATCGTTTTTGATAAACATAACCTGCGCACCCACTTTGAGTTCGAGTTGCAGTTCGAGCGGAAACAAATGCGGTGGAAAATCGCCCTGAACAATGGCTTCGTAGAAGAGTGATTTTCCTTCGAGTGATTTCAAAGCTCCGGCATTAATATCATCTGCTTTGGCGTTGTGCGTGGTGAGCGTAATGGTTCCTTCGTGTTCTGACGGATCAAAATCTGGGCGTACAAACCGGTTCAGGATTTCCATATCAGCCGGAGTGACTTCATTATTACGCAAGTTGTTGAGCACCTGAATGAAATCGCTGTCTTGCTGCCGGTAAATGGTCGACAATTCAATATACAATGGAGGTTGCTCGTGAATGACCCGTGCATGGAAGAAAAACAAACCGCTGTAATAATTGCGCAACTCGCTCCATTCTTCGTTTTTCACAACAGGCGGCAATTGCAGCAAATCACCAATAAACAAGACCTGAACGCCGCCAAAAGGTGTATTGTTTTTACGCACGTTTCGGAGAGTCCAATCCATGGCGTCGAGCAAATCCGCACGCAGCATACTCACCTCGTCGATGATAAGCAATTCCATGGAACGAAACAATTGCTGACGCGATCCGCTGTGGCGAAAATGGCGTTTGAGTGAATCTTTGGTTTCAAACTTCACCGCCGAATTGTATTGTGGCGGATGAATAAATTCGGGAATAAATCCGCCGAACGGCAATTGAAAAAACGAGTGAATGGTTACTCCGCCCGCGTTGAGTGCAGCAATACCCGTAGGTGCTACGATCACGGTTTGTTTGTGGGTGGAATCAACGATTTTGCGTAACAGGGTTGTTTTACCTGTGCCCGCTTTTCCGGTTAGAAAAACCGAGCGATTTGTTTGGTTGATAAATCGTTCTGTGAACTCCGCCGGATTGCTTATAGCTTCTGATAATGTATTCATGATTTACTTGAAGTTAAGCAAAAAGTTGAGTTTGTGAAAGGGGGAACTACTTTTTAATCTATTTTTTTTCATGGTGTCGTAACTTGAGAAAACCTTGAAACAGGATTTTACTTTTTAGGAGAAGAAATTTTTTTCGTTTGTTTTTCGAAGTCGCTTACAAAAGTAGAATCCTGAACTATTCGAAATTTACCGTACTCATTTTCAGCTAGACTTCTTGCGACTTCCTGTTTCACACTCCCGGCATCTGCTAAAATTTGGTACTCATTAAATTCAAGAAATGCATCAAGCTTAGAAATCCAGTCTTTCATTTTCATCGGTATTTTTCGATTCGCCTGATTTTCGGCATAGTCAAGATACATGGTAACAATTCGTTCGAGTTCTTTGATTTCTTTCTCGATTAGGTAATTTTTAGCAACAATGATATCCGATTTCAAAATTTTTCCATCAGGTGAATTTTTCCAGGTTTGTAAGCCCATATTCGGTTTGGATGAGTCGACTCTTTCAGCAATAAGTTCTGCGGCTGTTTTTCCGGTAATCGCCCAATGCAATTTGTTTTGTACGGTCTTGAAGAATGTTTGCGTTAGCTCAATATCTTTATTGTAATCGATACTACATTGCTCATAAATATCTGTGATTTTCAAGTAAAAGCGTCTTTCACTGGCACGGATTTCGCGTATGCGGTCTAATAGTTGATCAAAATAATCTTTGTTAAACAATGACTCGCCTTGCTTCAGTCGTTCATCATCCATCGCAAAGCCTTTCACTAGGTATTCTCTCAAAACTCCGGTTGCCCAAATCCGAAATCGCGTTGCGCTTTGAGAATTAACGCGATAGCCAACTGAAATAATGGCGTCTAGATTATAAAAAGCGGTTATGTATTTTTTGCCATCAGATGCAGTATGTGCATTTTTTGCACACACTGATTCTTCCGCTAGCTCAGACTCTTTGAATATATTCTTTAAATGCTTCGTAATCACCGTTCTGTCTACCTCAAATAGTTCAGACATTCCCTTTTGTGTTGTCCAGACCGTTTCGTTTTGCTCATCAACAATCACTTGTACGGTATCCTTTCCACTGGGATTGGTGTAAAATAGGAAGTTTTGCGTATTCTCCAAATTCATTTTATCAATTCATTTTGTGTTTTGAAAGATGACTTTATAACGAATAAGTCCAAGCTTAATTACTGCTGTTTTCTTTCATGATTTACTTGAAGTTAAGCAAAAAGTTGAGTTTGTGAAAGGGAAATTGAAAAAAAATCATGCTGCTGCGAAGGTACGGAATTCGTTACGGAGTTACATAGTTTTTAAGTTTATTGAGTTGAAACTTACAAACTCAATAAACTTAAAAACTTAATAAACTCAGATGCCATCCACCACCCTCATCAAATATCGCTCATCCTCTAGAATCCAAGTTACTTCATAGCGGTTCTCACCTTCGCCGTTGAGCATATAAAGATACATGTGATGACCTGTTTCCGATTTAAGCAGTCGCAAGTTTGGTGTGACTAATGGTTCTCTGTGAACATATTTACCAACAGGATGATACTCCCATTCACACGGCCATGGTTCGTAAATGCCTATGAATGCTGCCGGAGGAAAATCGACCAAAAAATGTGAATGCAACACAAAAAACACATCGCTTACTTTGCGTGTGGGCAACTCTCCATTCGTGCCCCAAAATGGCTGACCATCTATTTTTGTAAGTACCTTGTGCCTTCTATTGGAATACGTAAGTGGATGCCCAACAGTATCAAAGGCTGAAAAGTAAAGGTGGATATACGCCGACTTTAAATGAAAATTGGCGACTGTATCCGAACAGGAAACTAGCGGAATTTCAGTCAATTTTACCGCTTTCACAGCAGCTTGTTGTTTGATCGAATCGCCCTTGCGGTTGAAAGAAGCAATTTCATTTCGGATGGTTGTATCTGTAAGGTTCCAGAAGCTTTCGCGGGCTTTCAAAGTTTGCACGGAAACCGAATCCTGCTGGCACAAGGCACTTTTCGTGATGCAAAACAAAAAAACAAGGGATGTTAGTTTAAGCATAAATAAGGTCAACTGCGTTTTCAATTAACTCGGTTCGCACAAAAATATTGCCAAGATGGAAGTTTAGTAGTTTTTTGAATTCGCGAATTCAAACTTAAAAAACTCACGAACTTAAAAACTAGTCTATTCGCTGCTTATACACATAATTGATACTATCATCGATATAGTGGTGAAAGATGTAATAAACATAATTCCCGCGACATTGAATACTCACCGGATAAATGTGTTTCTCGAGTTTCAGTTCGCCGATTACAGCGCCGTTTTGCGGATCAATCTCTAACAAACGCGCCATTCCTTGGTAATCAAATCGCGCGAAAATGCGGGTTCCTTCTTGATTGATGATGAGTTGCGAATCCCACTTTTTATGGTGCTGATAAATAATGGGATAACTGCGCACGCGCCGCCCCTTTTTGGTAAACACCACTGCCGAATCGTTGAGGTGATCAAAAATCACAATCGAATCCTTGAGTTTAAATGCCGGCGCGTAAACCGGATGATTAAGCAACTCAAGGTATTTTTGCTGAGTTTCGAGCAAGGCATGTAATTTTAATTGGTTGTCAACCGAGTTGTCGGCAAGCGGATCAACAACTGATCGCTCCTGTAGCTGCATTTCTCGCTGAAACTCGTCCAAAGCGCGTTTGTATTTTCGGTTCGAGACATAATACAAGCGCATAATCTGATGAGAAAGCGTGTCGATGGCTACAAAATCGACCGTTTTATGCAATGATCCGTATTGCTGATAGAGTTGAATGTTTCCATACGAAAGCACACACGATTCGATGGTTTCGGCGGCGGACTTTCTTGTTTGACCATTAAACAACGACAACGAATCAGCGGAAATATGCACCTGAAACGTACTATCTGTATAATAAACATGAATGCCGTTCATACAATCCCGAAAAAACGATTTGGGATGTTTCCTTATGGGTAAATCCACCACCGGTTCATTAAATTCATTTACCAAACGCAGCAAATATTCATTGTGATCTTTGCACAGCAGCAACATGCCTTCGTTCCACAATTGAAAATCGATGATGTGCACATTGGGTTTGGGATAAGCCCATGAAATCCGCGAGGAAGTTATGATTACTTCTTCCAAATCGGTTTGTTTGTCTTCCAAATGGATAACCACAAACAAGGTGTCTTGTCCGGGCGGTGGAAAATTGATAAATTCTTCCTTGAGTCGGTAGGAATGGTGTTTGACGGTCAATACATTCGGTAAAACGGGACAAACAATCGTGAATTCACCTTTCGAATTAGTGGTGGCTGATTTGTTTTCGACCGAAACCGTTGCCCTGCTAACCGGTGCTTCTCCGGTGTTGAAGACAGTTCCGCTTACTACAATTTCCTGAGCTTGAACAGTAAAACTCAAACAACAACAAATCAGGTAAAGCGCGTACAACGGTTTCATAAGTGGTTCAATGTAGCCAAAATCAGCATGCATAAATAGTTCGTAGCACAAACATTGACTAAAACGTGTTGAGTATTGATTATAGCTAAAACAAAATGAGTATGTTCGTTTCAATGATCTAACGTGAGTACATGAAAGAACTTTTTGAATTTCGGCGATTTGATGAGGAAAAACAAAAACGGGTGATGAAAGATGATTACCTGTTTGCCTTCGGAAAGTTCGACGGGTTCACACATAGGCTGCTCAATGTGGATTTCATTGTGGATCATGACTACAACTACATCATGATCATCCATTCTTTCGACCGGCCATATTCCTATTCACAAGATACATTCTACCTGAAAATAGAAGGTAAGGTCACCAATCATTTGCAGAACAAAATCAAACAATTGCTGCACATGAATCTGGCAAATGTAAAAGAGTCATATCACCACACTACTTTTTCGGCCAGCGGTATGGGTGCTTTGATCTGCCATATTAATAATGGTAAAGAGAATATTTGCGTCACAATAGAAGATCAGCATACGATCGATGACTTTGAACTAAAAGTGGAAAAACATCTGTTCCGCTTGCTAAACGAAATCGATAAATGGGTTGAAGAATTGTATGAAACACTGCTAATTGTGAGTACAAAAAATGTGTGATCCTTGGTATTCGTTTCAACCCTGGAAACCATCGTCACCTAAGCTAGGGATTTCTTCTGTTACCTTTTCACATTTCCGACATTCCTTTGTAAAATCGGAATCTCATGAAAACAATCTTTACCCTTTTATGCTCGCTAATACTAATGAACAGCATAGCTCAAGTTGACAATCAACTTTACAACCAACGATTCAACGCCGCTAAAGCCAACTACGAACACGAAATCGACGGCAATAACGAAAGTGTTACCATTCTCACCGATGTGATTTACAACGCCATCCCTGACGGTTATCATGTCACTTACACGACTTCGTTTATCGGCAAATCGATTGAAGATGTCGACAATAAAATGAACACCAAAATGGATCAGTTGGTAGAAAAGGTCAAAGAACTGAAACTGGCACGTAAAGATGTGCGATTGGATGTGGTGGCACTCGATCCAGTGTTTGATTTTCAGCTGGGCGATTCGGCTGCTCCCATCGGTTATAAAGTCACCGAAAACATCACCTTCAACATAAAAAGCAATGCCGTAATGGGACGACTTTCACAAATTTGCCTCGAATTCGGTATTTACGATCTCATCAACGCACAAGCCTATTTGCTCGACATTCAACCCATTTACGACACCTTGAATGCCAAAACGGTGGAATTGCTCAATGACAAGAAAAAATTGTGCACTGATGTCGGTATTTCATTGAATTCCGGTGAGCCGAGTATTGTAAAAACCAAAGAAGTGTATTATCCGAGCGAACGCTACCTGAAATCGTATTTGACCAATGCTACGTTGTACAAACATCATCTTACACAAAACTCAACCCTAGGCATGCAACGAACCGTGGATGTGGATAATTATTACGATCTCAATCTAAAAGACGCCGATTATGTCTACAACTCGGGTGCCGACTGCCCGGTGATTCAGGTTTATTTCCGTTTGGTGTACACCCATCGAAAAGTACCTACTGAAGACGAAATCAGAGAGAAAGTCACCAAAGAATTGGAAGAAAAACAAGCAAAACAGGAAAAACAGATTTATGTAGTCGACGAAAACGGTACGTTGAAAAAAGTGGAGTTTTGACTTGAATTATCAATTATGAATTGAAAAATTATCAAGGAAATTCAAGTTAAAAACCCTTGATAATTGATAATTCTTTCATTGATAATTCAAAGATTACTCACTCACATCATTCCCCTCATCCAACAACAAATTTCGGTCGATTTGCTTACTCGCCTTGGCGCCGAGCGTTTTGAGTTTTTCAATTTTACCAACGATGTTACCTGAACCTTCGGAAAGTTTCCCGAATGCTTCTTTGAAGTTTTTACTGACGTCGTTTTGGTTTTTCTCGATTTTCTTCAAATCTTCAATGAAACCATGAAACTTGTCGTACAAACGTCCGGCTTCCTGAGCGATCTGAATGGCATTGGCGTTTTGACGTTCCTGCTTCCAGATGCTTTCAATGGTTTTTAAGGTCGCAAGTAAAGTAGAAGGTGTAACAATCACTACACGTTTTTCCCACGCTTTGGTATAGATGTCGGGTTCCTCGCGAATCGCCAGCGCAAACGAAGCTTCCATCGGGATGAACAACAACACAAATTCCGGAGTTTGCAAACCTTCTATATGGCTGTAGTTTTTATCGCCCAACTGCCTTACGTGTGCATTGATAGAAACGAGGTGATCTTTGAGTCCTTGCTTGCGCGCTTCGTCGTTATCGGCATTGATGTAGCGTTCAAAGGCTGTAAGCGACACTTTCGAATCGACCACAATGTGTTTGTTTTCGGGCAATTTAATCAGGAAATCCGGACGCAGCATCTGGTTGTGCTCATCACGCAAAGTAGCTTGTTTTTCGTACTCCACGCCTTCCCGCAAACCACTCATTTCCAGAATGCGTTCCAATGCCAATTCACCCCAGTTTCCTTGCGTTTTTTGTTCGCCTTTCAACGCGTCAGCTAGGTTTTGAGCAGAAAGATTCATTTTTGCATGTTGTTCCGACAACGCTTTCACCAAACTTTCCATCGAAGCGAATTGCTCCACGCCCTTTTCCTTGTTTTCGCGTACTTCGGTTTCAAACGTGACGAGTTTTTCTTTGAACGGCTTCAACAACTGCTCCAACTGCGATTGATTTTCCTGTTTGATAGAGGCGTTTCCTTGTTGCACCACATCTTTGGCGATGGCGGTTAGTTGTTCCTTGAGTCTGGCTTCATCTTCAGCTTGTTTCTTGCGTTCATAGGCCAATTGCTGACGCAACAATTCCACTTCTTTCAAACTTTGCGAATGCTCGATCAGCGCTTTTTCTTTTTCACCGGAAAGCGCATTTTTCTCAGCTACCAATTGATCTGCGAGTAATTGTGCAGCTTTTAGAGAAGCTTCTGATCGCTGGCTTTTCGCATAAAAAACGGCACCTGCCCCCACGGCGGAAATGGCTAATAACACAAGAATAACGTTGAGTAACATGGTTGTGAATTTGAGGAGTAAAGATAACTTTTTTGACGCTTCGCTTGATTTTTGATGTTGGATGCTTGATGATTTGTGTTTCTCGTTGAAAAACTTAATTCCTATATATAATCTGGTTATTGTTACAGAGAACATTCTTCACCCCTGAAACCAATCAAAAATCCAACATCAAGCATTTAACATCCCTTTAAAAATAAGCAACGTATCCAAAATGAATCTTCGAATCGCGGAGCAAAATAGGATTGTTTTGTTGTTGTCCCAACGCATAAGTGAGTGAGAAAATTCCGATGTTGGTTCCAAAACTGATTCCGGCGCCAAAACCCAACGGATGATCATTGAGATAACTTGTGCTGAGGTTTCGTTCATACCAACTCTGATCGAAAAATGCAAAGAGGTAGGAATTCCGATCAAGGATAAAACGGTATTCAACCGTAGCGGTTGTTCGGGTTGTGGAGAGTAACTCATCTTCCAGAAATCCGCGCTGACTAAGGTTTCCACCAAAGCGCATCAACTCATTTTGCTGAATGTTGTCGGTGGAAAATGTTTCTGATACCGAAGCCAGTTTGATCACATTGCGCTTGCCAAACGATAGATAGGTTTCCAACTGCAACTTGCCACCAAACAGCAATGATTTGCTTACAATCGAGTCTTTTGTTACCGCACGCTGACCGGCAGTTCCTTCTATCATCCAAACAAATCCACGCTGCGGATTGGGCAAATAATCAATGGTTTGATGCGTCAATGACAAACCGTATTGATTGCTTTTCACACTACCGAATACACCCGAACCACTGGTGGAACCAAGCAATGAAGAACTACCGTTGCGGTAAAATGCCTTGAGTGTATTTCCGGCTGAAAGGAAATAATTCACGCCTATTGTTGACTTGAGTTCCAGAAAGGTGGTATCGCGTTTGAACAGCTGAAATTGCCCGTCGATTCCAAAAGGTGTATTGAACAAATACGGGTAACTCATCGCAATTTTCAACTGCTGACTTCCCGGCTGAATGGATCGCCAGTTCAGGTCGAATAACTCGCCGTGTTTGAGGGTGTTTTGTAATTTCAGGCGTAAATCACCCGTAAGTTGATAGGTCAATTTCGCGGGATCTTGTTGCAATCCAACCGTTCCGTTGAAGAGCGAAACAGGCTTGCTTTTTAGGTAAAGGAATAATTCAGCTCCTTCTTCGGTAAACAGCAATTCGGCCGGTTTGGTTTCCGAAAGGTAGGTGATTTGTTTCAACCTTAGCGGCACTAAATTCACGATTTCCTGTGAAAACAATTCACCGACCTCCAACCGCAGGTAATTGGCAATAAACCGCTCTGAAATATTGATTTTTTCGCCGATGACATGAATCTTCACCCAACGCACCTCGGCATTCTTTTCTACCACAAGTGTTGTTTTGATGCGATTCCCTTCTATTTCCAGGCTGTTGAGTCCGACTTTGGCAAACGGATGCCCGTTGTTTTCAAGCGTAGTACGAATTTCGTTTAGCATGCGGCTGATGACGGCAGGATTGGCGTTCGTACTGCTGATTGTACGAGGTTGAATGCCCATTTTCCGGAGTTGAGAACGGGTTGTTGGATCGATTGTAAAATCAACTTGTTCAAAACGTTGACCTACATATCCCACTAAATGAAAACGAGTGCTATCCAATCGGTTGATTGAGTCGATGGAAAATGTCAAAAAACCACGTTTATACGCTTGCAATTGAAGGTCTTGGCAATAATTAACAAGGGAAATACTATCCGGAAACGTTTTTTTTTCGCGTTTGGTTAATTGCTCTAATCCATCTATTTGGTAGACCACTGAAAGTTGTGAAACACCAGTAAAACGGATTAAGACAGCCAAAACCATGGGTAGATAAAACCGCCATGATAATCGCTTTTCAACCTCCAAAAACCTTGATTTCAACAATTTCAAATGGTAAATGTGAATAATAAAATTTATTTATTAACGTTAAATATCATAGATTTGTATCTCACACAGCAACTAGTTGAACACTTTAAAACAAACGACGATGAAAAGATTTTTGGCCCTTACTGCTATCGCTGCCTTTATGGCTGTTGTAGCTGCGTCTTGCGGTTCTTCAAAAGGAGGACACTGTGATGCTTACGGAAGTGTTGATCAAACAGAGCAATCTTCTGATTTAGCATCAAGGTAACAAACCATTTTAGAAAACTATAAAGGTCTCTTTCCCACAAAGGAGACTTTTTTTTATGCCTTGTAGTCTCGTTCCACAAATGCTTTAAAATCTTCCAGGTACTTCATCGACTGCTTTTTGAACATCTTCGGGAATAACCAACCAATGATTTTCATCCCGCCTTTGAATTTAAAAAGCTGCGTGGATGTATGACGGGTAGTGTGTTCATCTATAGCCTCAAACGCATTTCCTACTTCATTGTAAACTCCCTTGGCTTCGTAATAACCATCGAAACGAGCCGGTAAATCTCGCACCGTAATGGTTTCGATCATTTCCAAGTTGCGCTTCCCCATTTGAAACACCAACCTCGCTTTTGAGCCCACTTGTCCGGGTTCACCTTCGATGGTTTCAAAACTCATCAAGCCAACCATCCATTCCTTCATTTTTTCAGGATTGTCAAAACGGGTTATTACTTCATCTAGCGGGGCATTAATATCAATAGATACCTTGTAACGCATAAGCTTCTAATTGTGTGAAAGCCAAATATCGGAAATGTAAGTGAGAGTCCATTCGCTTTTCTCGATAAAGACACATACGGCTAATGTCTCACCCCTACGGGGCGATTGTATCAATTACACGGTTCTTCTAAGATATTTCGTCCCTTCGGGACTGCATATATGTCTGTTACTTTTATATAGTCCCGTAGGGACGAAATATGGTAACACCAAAATCGGCAAAAATGGGAATTTACCCCGTAGGGGTAAGACAAAACAAGTGTTACATTAATTCACCACTAATTTGCGCACCGCGACACCTTTCTCGGCTTCCACCTGCAATAGATAAATTCCTGCTTTTAAGCGAACGCCAGACAATCCCAGTTCGCTTCCACTATAAATTTCCGTTCCATTTGACTGGTAAACAGCAACTAAAACAACCGTTTCATCGCAAACAATCGTCATCGATTCTCCTTCCGTTGCCGGATTGGGAAATAAGGTGAATGAAATCGTTGTATTCGGCTCGGTCAATCCGGCTTCGCCTTCATGAATCACGCCAACGGCATCCAAATCAAAACCACCTGAGGCAAACGGTGTCGGGTAAGGATCGTTGATCGCATTAGAAGCCTGATCGTAAGTTGCATACTGCGGATCGATCGCTCCAACCACATCGATGATTTTGACATGTGTAATGGCATTCAGGTTCAAATTGGGAATTCCGGTTAGTTCATCCAGATTAAACGGAGTTCCGTAAAATTCACGGTACTTTCCTGCCAGGTTATTCAACAAGGTAGCATCGGCGAAATTCTCGAACGGACCGACTTGAACATCATCGGGAGTATTGGATGTTGCCGGAAAACGAACAAAATTTTTACCGTCGCTGCTCACTTCAACCACTGCCAGTTCAAGAAATTCATCATTAAACGCATTTTCGAAAACCGCAAAATCAAATCCCGGTCCGTTGGTAATTGGATTTTGAAAGGTCAACACAGCTACTCCGCTATCTCCCAAACTTACTACGCCGTTATTACCTGCAGTACCAATAGCCATTGAAGGATCTCCAAAGCCGGCCGTTCCCAAACCCGGATCGGAAATATCAAGATAACCTCTTTGCACCACACAATTTGTTGCCCAAGCTACTATAGCGCTGCTGTCTTTATGAATCGCTGTTGTTGTGGGCGATCCAACCGGTCCTGCAAACTGAGCTTGCAATTGGAAACAGCAAAAAACAATCAGAATAACACTACTTATTATTCTAGTCATTGGAATTGATTTTGGTCGGTTTTTTATCTTCGCCCAAGGCAACAAACGTAAAACTTCCGGTAATGGCTTTGGTGCGTTTGTTACTGTACATTTCCTCGATGTAAATTTCCACCTTCACATCCAAACTTGTGGTTCCGATTTTGGAAACTTTACCCACCAATTCAATGATCGTTCCTGCTGGAATCGGTTGTTTGAAGTCAATGCGATCAGATGACACCGTCACACAAATTTTGCGGGTAAAGCGGGTGGCGGTAATAAAAGCCACTTCATCCATCAACAGCATGGCCGTTCCACCAAACAAGGTGTCGTAGTGATTGGTTGTATTGGGAAATACTGCTTTGAAAATGCGTGTTTCCGATGCTGCTATTCGTTCTTCCAACTTCATATACGCTATTTTGAATTGCGTTTGGGTAATCAATCGTGTTTGTGAAAAGCGAATCGCATAGATCCAATACATCCAAGAAAAGGATGATTGACATAAGGCTCAAGCACTTCTCGTGATGCTCAACCAACAATCAATCGATATGTATCTGACTTATTCTCTCAAGAGAAATCACAGTTGCACGACAGTCCGGGATTTAAACCCGGTTCCATAAAAACAGATGAGATCATCCGTTTCGATTGATTTTAGCAAAGAACTGGCACGAAGGTACGGATACAAATGAAAAATGCGCGTTTTTTGGAATTAATTCGCTGAGTGAGTTTTCGTAGATTAGCAGAATCAGGCATCATTATTGTGTCGGACTGCCAAATTTTCTTTCTATGAAAAAGTCGCTACTTCTCTTATTATTACCGTTGATTTTCCCATTGCTCCTTTCTGCGCAGGGTTCTGTCCACACCACTTATTCCGAAAGCTACGACCGTTGGGATGTGAAAGTGGGTGGCAGCGGAACTCTTCAGACAACCTACAACAACAGCTTCGACAACTGGGGTATTTCCATCGCCGGTGTTTCGGGAACTATTCATACGACGTATTCTGCCAGCTATGACAATTGGGAAATTTCAATCGGTGGAAAAACGTACAAACTACGTACCACGTATTCCAACTCATACGATAATTGGGAATTATCCGGTGGCGATCTGAAATCGTCGGTAAAAATTAACACCACATACAGCAACTCTTATGATAACTGGAATGTAGATGGCCCGAATGGCGATTTCCGCATCACCACTACTTACAACGAGAGTTATGATAATTGGAATATTTCCGGCGATTTCAACAACGAAGAAGCTGGGGTAAAAGCAGCCGTTGCATTTATTCCGGTGTTTGTAGCAGCAATCTACAACAAAGGTCTTGCTAAATGAAAAATAATTTTCTTTTTGCTACTCGCTGCTATGAGAGAGGCTCAATTCTGATAAATTTTGAGTTCCAAAATCGGGTGTAAGTTCCCAAAATTGCGAACCCGAACGCAAGTTCGGGATATTACGAACCGGTTCGGGATATTGGGAACGCGTTCGTAATATCCCGAACTTGCGTCAAATCTACAAAACACTCATTTTTCTATGAATTTAACCGGAATTAAAAATCCGTTAATCTTGTCAATTAATCTTATAGATACATACACAGCTGATTTCTCAACTTCAGGAAAATTTTCCAAATGTAATTCTTCCATCAAACTTTCGCGTCTTCTATCTGTTCCACTACAAATAGCTATTTTTGCAGCACCTTTTTAGATCAAAATGATTCAGACAGATATTATCATCATTGGCGCCGGACCGGTGGGTTTGTTTACCGTTTTTGAAGCGGGATTATTGAAATTGCGTTGTCACCTCATTGACTCATTACCACAGCCCGGCGGACAATGTTCCGAAATTTATCCCAAAAAACCCATTTACGATATTCCCGGATTTCCTTCCGTATTGGCAGGCGAATTGGTGGATAATCTGATGGAACAGGCAGCTCCGTTCAAACCCGGATTCACTTTGGGTGAAGCGGCCATGACCATTGAAAAAACGGCCGAAAATAATTTTATCGTTACAACAGTAAAAGGCACGAAGCACGAGGCTCCGATTGTAATGATCGCCGGAGGATTGGGTGTTTTTGAACCGCGTAAACCACCGATTGGAAACATTGTTGATTTTGAGGATAAAGGTGTGGAATACATCATCAAAGACCCGGAATTTTACCGCGGGAAACGCTGTGTAATCGCAGGCGGAGGTGATTCAGCTCTGGATTGGTCGATCTTCCTGGCCGAAAAGAAAATTGCCAAGGAAGTAGTTCTGGTTCACCGAAGCAGTTCGTTCCGCGGACATTTGGATTCGGTACAGAAAGTCATTGATTTGGCCGGAACCGGTCAGATTAACCTAATTACCGAAGCAGAAGTTGTCGGTTTGGAAGGAAACGGTGAATTACATTCGGTGAAAATTCAGCACGCAACTCAAGGAGAAATTACCTGCGAAACAGATCACTTTATTCCATTGTTCGGTTTGAAACCGTCTTTGGGTCCCATTGCCGACTGGGGACTGGATATCGAAAAAAACGCCATTAAAGTCGACACGAAAGATTATTCCACCAACATTCCCGGCATTTACGCAATTGGCGATGTGAATACGTACGAAAACAAACTGAAATTGATTCTTTGTGGTTTCCACGAAGGAACATTGGCTGTTCAATCGGCATTTGCACGTATCTATCCTGATAAGAAAAACATTTTGAAGTATACCACGGTAAATGGGGTTACAGGGTTTTAACTTTCTTACTTTTTGCTTGATCAAAAAGTAAGATAAAGAGAACAACCTCTTTTCACCAATTGTTAGTAGTTTTAGCCCACAACTCTACAACGTATGAAAAAAACGATTCAGCTTGCTGTCATTGCACTCATTTCCTTTTCGGCAATGGCACAGAAAAAACCCGCTCCTACTACCAGCGCTCCATTTGACGCGTCAACTGTTGGTGCGCTGAATTTCAGATTGGTTGGTCCCGCACTAACCTCGGGTCGTATTGCCGATTTGGCCATTCACCCAAAGAATCAGGATGTTTGGTACATTGCTGCCGCTTCAGGTGGTGTTTGGAAAACAACCAATCACGGCACAACATTCTCACCGATTTTTGATAATTACGGATCGTTTTCAATCGCTTGTGTGGAGTTAGCTCCTACCAACCCGAATACCGTTTGGGTGGGAACCGGTGAAAACAATAATCAACGTTCGGTTTGTTACGGAGATGGCGTTTACAAGTCGCTCGATGGTGGTAAAAGTTTCACCAACATGGGACTCAAAACCTCCGAACACATCGGTAACATCATCATACATCCAACGGATGAAAACACAGTTTGGGTAGCAGCTTACGGTCCGGTTTGGAGCGCAGGTGGCGAACGCGGTGTTTACAAAACAACAGATGGTGGTAAAACGTGGGAACGCACACTGTTTGTTTCAGACGATACGGGAATTTCTGAAATTGCCATCGATCCGACCAACCCGAACATTCTATATGCAGCTGCACATCAGCGCAGAAGACAAGAATGGACCTACATCGGTGGTGGACCCGAATCGGGCGTTTATAAATCTACCGATGGTGGTAAAACATGGCGCGAAATCAACAGCGGATTGCCGAAAGGTGAAATGGGACGAATCGGAATTGCCGTTTCTCCGGCAGATGAGAACTACATCTATGCTATTATTGAAGGCCGCGAAGACAAAGGCGGTTTTTTCCGTTCTACCAACAAAGGTGAAAGCTGGTCGAAAATGTCGGGTCACAACACAAGCGGAAATTATTACCAGGAAATTATTTGCGACAACACCAACCGCGACAAAGTATTCTCTATGGATACATGGTTGCACCATACAACCGACGGTGGTAAAAACTTTGTGCTTACGGGCGAAGACTCCAAGCATGTCGACAATCATGCTATTTGGGTCGATCCGCAAAATCCGGATCACTGGCTAGTTGGTTGCGATGGCGGTTTGTATGAAACCTACAATCACGCTAAAGATTGGAAATACTTTTCGAACCTGCCACTTATTCAATTCTACAAAGTAGCCACCGACAACGCTTATCCGTTTTACAATATCTATGGCGGAACGCAAGACAACAACTCTATGGGCGGCCCTTCTGCAAGCATCAACAATGCAGGGGTGCTCAACTCAGATTGGTTTATTACCAACGGTGGCGACGGCTTCGAATCAGCAATCGATCCTACCAATCCAAACATCGTTTATGCGCAATCGCAATACGGAGGTTTGGTGCGATATGACAAAGTTTCGGGTGAAAAAATCTCCATTCAGCCTTTGCCGGGAAAAGGCGAGGCAGCCATTCGCTGGAACTGGGATGCTCCTTTATTGATTTCACCACACGATCATAAAACCTTGTATTTTGCTGCCAATAAAGTATTCAAAACAACCAATATGGGCGATGATTGGACAACGGTTTCTCCTGATCTTTCGCAGCAAATAGACCGCAACAAACTCAAAGTAATGGGACAAGTTTGGACCATTGATGCAGTGATGAAAAATGCTTCGACAACCATTTACGGGAACATTGTTGCCTTGGATGAATCACCGAAAAAGCAAGGTTTGTTGTATGCCGGAACCGACGACGGTTTGGTTCAGGTTTCAGACAACGGCGGTCAATCTTGGACCAAAACTCAATCATTCCCGGGTGTTCCTGCCAATACGCGCGTGAACATGCTTACGGCTTCGCTCTTTAATGAAAACGAAGTTTACGCTGTATTCAACAACCACCGTTCAGGCGATTTTAAACCATATCTTTTTAAAAGTTCAGATAAAGGGAAAACTTGGGTGTCGATTAGCGGAAATCTTCCTGAAAGAGGTTCGGTTTATTGCATTAAACAAGACTTTACAGATCCGAATTTGTTGTTTGTGGGAACCGAATTTGGTGCTTATTTCACCAACGATGGCGGAAAAACGTGGACAAAATTAGGTGGTTTGCCTACCACAGCCGTTTACGATTTGGATATTCAGAAACGCGAAAACGATTTAGTAGCCGCTACATTCGGAAGAGGTTTTTACGTATTGGACAACTATGCTCCATTGCGCGACTTGAAAAAAGAAACACTCGACAAGCCGGCGCATTTGTATCCGGTTGAAGACGCATTACTCTATGTTCCTTCTGCTCCACTCGGGTTGACTGGAACAGGTTCGCAAGGTGCAGATCTGTGGGCTGCTCCCAATCCTGCTTTTGGTGCCGTGTTCTCTTTGTATGTGAAAGAAACGCCAAAAACCTTGAAAGAACTTCGCAAGGAAAAAGAAAGCGCCTTGGAAAAAGAGAAAAAAGATGTGTTCTATCCAACCTTCGAGGAATTGAAAAAAGAAGAATTGGAAGAAAAAGCGCAATTGATTTGGATTATTCGCGATAGCACAGGAACGGAAATCCGTAAACTCACTTCTTCGCCTTCCAAAGGAATCAGTCGCATGAACTGGAACCTGCGCTTAGAAACCACATCGCCGATCAACCCGAACAAACGTGCTCCGGGAAGATACGAATCTGCCGACGAAGGTGCATTGGTCACTGCGGGCACTTATTCGGTAGAAATTCTCTTGGTGAAAGATGGGAAAAGTGAATTACTGGTTCCTAAAACAACTTTTAAAGTAAAAGCGTTGAACAATCAATCATTGGTTGCAACCAACAAAGCCGAGCTGATGCGATTCAGAAAAGAAGTTGCTGAATTAGGTCGCAGCATAGGTGGTTCGGGCAAACTCATGCAGGAAACAAGTGAAAAACTGAACCTGATGAAAATTGCCATTACCAATTACCCGAATGCTGACCTCAAATTACTGGAAGAAGTAAGAGCCATCAAACTAGGTCTATCGGATTGTTCATTGTTGCTTTATGGCGACGGTTTAAAAGCTTCGCGTGAGTTTGAAACAGCACCTAGTATTGCCGGGCGCTTAGGAAATGTAGAATATCAATTGTATGAAAGCACAACCGGTGTCACCAAAACGCAAAAAGATAATATTGCGATTGCAGTAGAGGAATACACTATCTTCCGCAAGCAATTGGATGCGTTGATTGTTCGCGTAAAAGCACTTGAAACTAAACTGGATGCTGTACCGATTCCGTACACCAAAGGAAAAGACGAGAACTGGAAAGAGGATTAAAAGACTCTTTTAGGTCCATTTCACTTAACAAAAGCGCTTTCTGTATTCTTTACAGTTAGCGCTTTTTCAGTTAACAGAACGACTAAGAGCCTGTTTAAATTTGATATTGATTGGTCTCAATCGTACCACAATTCTCTCTTACTTTTTGCCAAGGCTGAAAAAGTAAGCAAAACATCCTTTTGCGCCATTCATAGCCGCTCGTAAAAAATGGCTATTTCTGTGTTTTAAGGTCAAAAGTGTCAGATCAGGATCTGGAACGCAACACACAGCAGATTTGGCAATCGCTGCGTGTTTTAGCGCTTTTGACAAAACACAACGAAATAGCCATTTTTCTTACTTCGCTTCCTTGAATTGGCGCTTTACCGAAGCTAAATAATCGATTAATAAAAGGTTATGTGTTACGAATTATTGATTTTACTAAAATCGTTTAGTGGTATGATTAGGACTAATCAAATTTGATAAAACGAATTGAACGGTTGAAGAAATTTTTTAACCATTTTTTTTGATAGTTCGAATAGATTTCTTAACTTGTTGAATCAAAGGGACTTTTAAGATTAAAAAGAACGTCTTTGCTAACACTATTAATAACACTGAAAAAGCATTCGCCTATGACGTAATTTATTAAACTCTGCCTGAGGATTTTTCTCGCAATACTTCGTTTCTCAAGCATGATTTTTTTTTAAAAACTGTCTTACCAACAGTTAAAAGATTGCAACACACTATTTACTTACTAAAAAAACACCCTATGAAAACATGCTACCCGAGCGCTGTTAAAAGCAGCACTTCGACTCGTTATATCGCATTCGATACAAACGCAAGCCGATTCACCACATTTATTCATCACATCCGTTTTTCCGCAATTGTATTGAGCGCTTCAACTTTAATGACACTCTTTGCGACATGCTATGCTCAAGTAAATGCTTACAGCTATAGCACTTCAACAGGAGTAACTCTGGAAACCGGAACTTTTACCAATCTATTAGGAACTTTCTTAGACGATGATGTTTCCGCCACCACGGGCATTGGCTTTACATTCACCTACAACGGTACCAACTACACCACTTTTTCAGCTACCTCCAATGGGTTATTTCAATTGGGAGGAAGTGCCGTTACCGATTACAACAACGTAATAGGCAACTTAACCGGACCGTATTTGATTCCGTATTGGGATGATAATTACACAGATGCCAACGGAAATGTTCAATACCAACTAAAAGGTGCTCCGGGAAGTCGTAAACTGATTGTAGAATACAATCTTTCTTATTTGGGAAACACCGGCGCCGCCGATAAAAGATTCCAGATTTGGCTCTTCGAAACAAGTAACATTGTACAGTTTGTTTATGGTGCAGGAAATAACTTCAATGGTGGTTACAGTGTGGGAATACTCAGTAATGGGCTAACCGATTTTCAAAGCGTTACGGTTGCCACCAATACCAGAAGTATTGTTACAACCAACGACAATAACACAACTTGGCCCGGAAGCGGAAGAGCTTATATCTTCAATCCGGCTGCCGGTTTACCGGTCAATTTCAATGCATTTGAATATACGTGTCAAGACAAAACCATTGAGTTGAATTGGGAAACCGTTTCAGAATTCAATTGCGATCGTTACGAATTGGAAATCAGTCGAGATGGTTTAGACTATCAGCTAGTGACTACCGTTAATGGAAACGGAACAACTACCTTACCTTCCAATTATGCTGTTTCCATTCCTAAAAACAATGAAATCCAGTATGCTCGCTTGCGTCAGGTTGATACAGATGGAGAATCGGTTATTTACGGACCTTTTTCGTTAATGTGTGAGGCAACGGATATTGTTATTTACCCGAATCCGGCGCGTGATGAAACGTATCTTATTTGTCCGAAAAAAGAGCAGGAAGCAACCATCGAAATCTACGATTGCAATGCAACACTCGTTTATTCAACCATTCATGATTTCAAAAAGTCTACTATGACAACAATCGATCTTCATGAGTTGAAAGCCGGAACTTATCTGCTAAAACTGATCGCATTGGATGAAACGAGTGTTCATCTGATCATAAAAGAATAAATCACCAATAACAAAATCGCACGGGGTAGATGTAGCGCATGCCTTGTGCGATTTTTTTTATACTCCTACTTTTTTCTTGATAAAGAGCCGGCATCGACTGACGCAGACGATTTGTTATTACCCTTGGCTATACCTAACTTTGTATATGCTTTCAGCTTCGGAAAAAAAACGGTATCAGCGGCAAATTCACCTCGAAGGATTTGGTGAAGTGAGTCAGGAAAAATTGGCCAATGCGCGTGTATTGGTGATTGGTGCCGGTGCTCTGGGCTGTCCCGTTTTGACTTATTTGACCACAGCCGGAGTCGGCACGTTGGGTATTGTTGACAACGATGTGATTGACTTATCGAACCTGCATCGTCAACCGCTATATACAACCGCTGATTGCGGAAAACCGAAAGTGGTTGTCGCACAAAAACGATTGTCTGCGATGAATCCTGAAATTACCATCAACGCATACCAAACGTACCTTTCACCCGAAAACGTAATGGAACTCATTGCTGATTACCACATAGTTGTTGACGGCACCGACAATTTCCAAACGCGTTATCTTATTAACGACGCATGTGTGCTGACCGGAAAACCGAATGTTCACGGTTCGGTAGTCCGTTTTTCAGGAACGCTTTCAGTATTTAATTATACCGATACGGCAGGAAACACGAGTCCGAATTACCGCGATTTATTCCCCGTTCCTCCTACTCCCGAAGAAGCGCCATCGTGTGCAGAGGCTGGAGTCATTGGCGTCATTCCTTCCATCATCGGATCGATGCAAGCCATGGAGGTCATCAAACTGATTACCGGTGTTGGCGAAGTCGCTTCGGGTAAATTTCTGCAATTAAACGCATTATCCAATTCCCAACAAACACTTTATTTTGATAAAGATCCGTTAAATCCGTTGAACAACGCCTCGGAAAACTTTATTTTTGAAACCGATTACGCAACATTTTGTCATCAAACACAACAACTCATGAAAAGCATTACTGTAACTGAACTAAAAGCACTGAAAGACCAAGGCGCAGATTTCCAATTGATCGACGTGCGCGAAACATACGAACATGATATTTGCGATATCGGCGGCGAATTGATTCCAATGAACGAAGTACCGAACAGCGTTGACAAAATCAGCAAAGACAAGCAAGTAATTGTTCACTGCAGATCAGGAAAACGCAGCGGTAACGTGATTAACTTTTTAGAAGACAATCATGGTTTCACCAACTTATACAACCTCGAAGGTGGAATTTTGGCTTGGGCCGGAGAGATCGATCCTACGATGGAGCAATACTAAATGAACAGGAAAACAGTTAATGCAGTTATCATACTCGGCATCATTTCGTTGGCGAGCATTTTGTTTATTCAGATTTTTTGGATCCGAAAAACCTTGCAGGCACAGCAGGTAAACATCGAGATTCAGGAAAAAGAAGACAGCTTAAACCTGAAACAGTTTTCCGAACATGCTCATATTGCCCTCCGCAACGTATTGGAAGAAATCAATCACAATGCAGCAGACAGAATGGATCTTTATGGTGCCGTAAAACAAATCAGCACCAACTATTTTTCGGTTGATATTACCGAAGAATTGCACCCGTTTTACCTAGAGCAATTGCTAAAACGCGAATTCGACGAACAAAGCCTTAATCAGGATTTTCAATACGGTATTTACGATTGTTTCACCGATTCCATTGTGTTCGGAAACATGATCCGCTATACCAAAACCAGTGGTTACAAACCGGTTAGCGATAGCATGAACGGTGTTACTTCCGAAAAACTGGACTGGAAAAAAGACGGTCATTATTTCACCGTATTGTTTCCGAATGTAAAAAGCAATCCCATTGATGCAGCTACACCATTGACATCTCCGTGGCTCTATCTGGTTGCTATTATCACCTTGATTTTGATCTTCTTCGCCTTTGCAATCAATGTGATTCTGAAACAAAAACGTTTGTCAGAAATCAAAACCGATTTCATCAATAACATGACGCATGAACTGAAAACACCGATTTCAACCATCGGGCTTTCGAGTGAACTGTTGTTGCGCGGCGAATTCAAAGATGATCCGGAACGCCTGAAACGCTACGCCGAAATCATTTACAAGGAAAACAAACGCCTCGAAAATCAAGTAGAGCGTGTGTTGAATGTAGCGAAACTCGACAAAGACAAACTGGTTCTTTCCAAAGAGAAACTCTCGATTCACGAGTTAATTTTAGACGCCAAAGAAAGCTTCGACCTCAACCAAACCGATAGCGGCGGACAAATCACCCTGCAATTGGAAGCGGCAAACGACATGCTCCAAGTGGATCAGGTTCATGTGACAAATGTGATTTACAACTTGCTCGACAATGCGGTGAAATATTGTGAACAAACGCCCGATATCACGATTCGCAGCAGCAATCAAAACAACGGCTTTTTGCTTTCCATTGCCGACAACGGAATCGGGATCAAACGCGAAGACATCAAACTCATTTTCGATAAGTTTTACCGCGTTCCAACAGGCAACCTACACAATGTAAAAGGCTTCGGATTGGGATTGTATTACGTGAAACTCATCGTGGAAGAACACAGCGGAAAAATTCAGGTAAAAAGCTCAATCGGTAAAGGAACGACGTTTCATTTGTGGTTTCCGATGAACAAGACAAACGATTGATGCAACTGATTGATCGCATATTCAGCATTCAAACTCAAACAGAGTTCGATCAACTGGCATTAGAAGTGTATCGTTTTCAGCGCGAACACGTTTCTGTTTACAAGCAGTTTGTGCATTTGCTGGGGAAACCCGAACCGCTAACGGTAAATGAAATTCCATTTCTACCGATTTCTTTTTTCAAAACACATGCAATCATTGCTGAAGGCATGCAACCGCAAATTGTGTTCAAAAGCAGTGGAACTACCGGAATGGAACGCTCGCAGCATTTGGTAGCTGATAAGTCGTTGTACGAACATTCTTTTTTGCCAACTTATGCGCATTTTATCGGTCCGCTCGAAAATCAACTCATTTTTGCGTTGCTTCCCAATTACATAGAACAAGGCGAATCGAGTTTGGTGTATATGGTTGATCACCTGATTCGTGCAACCAAACACGAACTTTCAGGATTTTACCTTAATGATTCTGAATCACTTTTAAATGCCATTGAACAAGGTCGGAAAACAGGAAAAAAACTCGTTCTCTTCGGAGTTTCGTATGCTTTACTTGATCTGGCAGATCGACAAGTTGATTTATCAGATGTGCAGATCATTGAAACCGGTGGCATGAAAGGTCGACGTAAAGAAATGACCAAAGAAGCGCTTCATGCCGAGCTAAAACAGGCGTTCGGGTGCGATTTTATTTCTTCTGAATATGGTATGAGTGAATTGTTATCGCAGGCTTACAGCGACAAAAACGGTTTATTCGACCTTCCACCGTGGATGCGTGTTCAACTGCGCGATGTCAACGATCCGTTCTCTTTGGTGGGCGAAGGAAAAACCGGCGGTGTGAACGTAATTGATTTGGCAAATCTTTATTCATGCGCATTCATCGCTACGCAAGATTTGGGAAAAATCACTACCGGACAGCTCCAACTCATGGGCCGGTTCGATCAGGCAGATTTGCGTGGGTGTAATTTGTTGGTGCAGTAAAGCTAGTAATTGAAGAAATCCAAGAATGGCAAAAGTGGACAAAACGCCTGTAATCAGTAAAAACCAACGTTCGTAATATTGCGAATTTACTACCGTTATTTGATATGCCAATTTGCAATATTACGAACAGATTTCGAAAAGAAAATTCACCTCAAATTCACAAAAAATCCAAAATCAACCCCAATTATCCCTCAACTTTTTGTCTTGACCTCAAAATAACTATCTTGGTTCTACGAATTACCAAATGAATACCGGAAAAATGTCTTTTGAAACAATTTTGATACTGGTGACTATCGGTCTCTTTGCCGGCACGCTCAGCGGATTTATCGGTGTCGGCGGCGGCATTATCATCGTTCCGGCGTTGGTTTATTTTCTAGGTCTGACACAACATCAGGCTACCGGAACCAGCTTGTTCATCCTAACACTTCCTGTGGTGATTCTGGGAACCATGAACTACGCCAAAACAGGAAATCTCAATTGGCGTTACGGGTTGGTAATTGCTTCCACATTCGTAATCGGAGGATATATCGGGTCGAAACTTTCGCTCAAGATCTCTCCTGCACTTGTCAAAATTATCTTCGGATTCATTATGGCTTATGTTGCGTTTACCATGATTCGTTCCGGATTCAATCTCTATAAAAATGAAGAATAGCCTGCATACCCTAATCCAACAACGTTCGGAAGAATTGTTTGCGAAAGTGAAAGCTTATCGTGAACATATTCACCGCTTTCCGGAATTGTCGTATGCCGAGCACGAAACAATGAGTTATGTGACAAAACAACTCACCGCGTTGAACATTCCATTTACTGCTAATGTAGCAGAAACCGGTATTACAGCTATTATTCGTGGTGATCATCATTCGGAAATAGATAGCTGTTTCGGGTTGCGTTCAGAGTTGGATGCTTTGCCGATTCACGAACTCAATGATGTACAGTATTGCTCGACTAGAGAAGGAATCATGCACGCTTGCGGACATGATGTTCATACTGCAATTTTACTCGGCGCAGCCGAATTGTTACAGGAATTGCGTAACGAATTACCACATCCGGTGAAACTGTTTTTTCAACCCGGCGAAGAAAAAAATCCGGGCGGTGCATCTCTCATGATTGCCGACGGAGCACTTAAAAATCCTGATGTACACGCCATGGCAGCACTGCATGTGTTCCCCGAAATGGAAACCGGAAAACTGGGTTTTAAAACCGGTTTGTACATGGCATCGTGCGACGAAATTTATATCACTATCAACGGAAAAGGCGGACACGGAGCCACTCCGCATCAAACCATCGATCCGATAATGATTGGCGCACAATTGCTGGTTGGTTTGCAACAAATTGTCAGCCGGAATTGTGATCCTAAAATACCGTGTGTACTGTCATTCGGACACTTTGAAGCACTTGGAGCTACGAATGTAATTCCAGAAAAAGCGCACATGAAAGGCACTTTCCGAACCATGGACGAAGCCTGGCGCGCCAAGGCATTGGAATTAATCAAATCACACGTCAACCATGTTACAGCCCAGTTCGGTGCAACAGCAGATTTGACCATTTCTAAAGGGTATCCGTTTTTGGAAAACGATCCCGAGCTCACAACAGCAGTGAGAACCATTGCCGAAACGCATTTCGGTGAAGAAAACATTGAGACTCTTCCCATTCGCTTGACCTCGGAGGACTTTTCATATTACGCGCAGGAAATTCCGGTATGTTTCTTCCGTTTGGGTGTACGCAACGAAGCCCAAGGAATTGTACACGGCGTCCACCATCCGCGGTTTAATATCGATGATCGTGCGCTTGTTGTAGGTGTTCAAGCCATGACTTTGGCACCATTTTCGTAAATCATGACCGTTATGAAACATACAGTCACATACCTCCTTTTAGCTTTGGCAGTTACGCTGAATAGTTGCGGAACCGACGATACACCTGTTAGCCACAAGGAGATTTTCGAAATCCGAACCATCGGAACGCTTTCTACCAGCGAATATACGGTTGGCAAAATCATTAAACTCAACGACGTTGGCGAATGGTATCATTGGGGCGACCGCAAGATTCTCATTAGCTGCAAAGCCAAAATAAAAGCCGGTGTCAACCTCAATAAATTGAAGGCAGATGACATAAAAGTGACCGGCAAAAAGATCGAAATTCAATTGCCAGCAGCCGAAATTATTTCCTTTGAAATGAACCCAGACCAAATCAAAACCGAAATGGTAGATGTGAGCGGTTTCAGAGGCGGATTTTCTCAGGCGGAAAAAAACAAGATCTTGCGTTTGGGCGAAAAATCGATCCGGGAAGACATGAAGCAACTCGACATTCTCACAGATGCAGAGACCAATGCCATTGTGTTCCTCACGGATTTTTACAAGAATTTAGGATTTGAAGAAATAATCATTCATGGAACGAAACAAGATAAGCGAACTAAGAACACTGATCGGTAGGTTACTAATCGTAGCTGTCATCGTAGTGGTTGGGTATCTCATATACCAACGTTTTTTTGCCGATAATTCTGGTTCGGATTACGCAATAGAAGATACGCCGCTGCATGTGGAAGAAATTCGCAAGATTGTGGAATTGAACACCATCAAGTTTCGCGACGAAGTAGTGGTCGATTCATTGGAATTGTATAAAACCACAGCCGAACAAATTCAGGGCAACCTGGAAAAACTCATAGATCCCGAACAAGCCAAACACGGTATTTCCAGTAGCAATGTCAAGCGCCGTCTCACGATGGTAGTAAAAGGCGAATTGTTATACGGAATCGATCTCAAACGCAAAGATTTTACGGTGATCCCAAAAGACGGAAAGCTGGTCATCAGTCTTCCCAATCCGGAATTGTTATCGATCAATCTTACACCGAAAAACACCGATGTTTTTGTGGAAAACGGAACCTGGAAAGACTACGAACGTCAGCTTCTGATGCGCAAAGCACGCACCAAGATGATCGCCACGGGTGAGAAACTGCGCCTAACAGAAAAAGCCAAAGCTCCGCTTGAGCGCTTACTGAAACAATTGATTCGTTCGCAGGTTCCGATTGTGATTGAGTATTATTGAAATACCTATCCAAACCAAAGGAGCACTACAATCAGCTAGCTGATACATTATTTCCCACAGATGCACAGATTTTTTGCGCTCCTAACGGCAGCGCGTGTTGCATATAACATTCACTCATATTGTAATATTGGGGAATGCGAGGGTGTTAACCGAGCTAAAATCTGCGCATCTGTGGGAAGGGAAGAAAACAAAAAAGGGCTGTGATAAATCACAGCCCCTACAAAAGTTATAGATCAAGATTACAACCCGAAAGTCGATTTCACTTTATCTGTATAATCCAATTTTTCCCACGTAAACAATTCAACTTCTCTTGAAACAACAGTTCCATCAGGAGATTTGAAGGTTTTGTTAACCACTTCGTTTTTACGTCCCATGTGACCATAAGCAGCAGTTTCGCTGTAGATCGGGTTGCGCAATTTCAAACGTTGCTCAATCGCATACGGACGCAAATCAAAGATTGCTTCCACTTTTTTAGCGATTTCACCATCGGTTAAACCAACTTTAGCCGTTCCGTAAGTATTGACAAACAATCCGCATGGTTTCGCCACACCGATCGCATAAGAAACTTGCACCAATACCTCATCGCACAAACCGGCTGCAACCAGGTTTTTCGCAATGTGACGCGTTGCATAAGCAGCAGAACGGTCAACTTTAGAAGGATCTTTTCCTGAGAACGCTCCACCACCGTGAGCACCTTTTCCACCGTAGGTATCAACGATGATTTTACGACCAGTTAATCCTGTATCTCCGTGAGGTCCGCCGATAACGAATTTCCCTGTAGGATTGATATGGTAGGTAATTTGGTCGTTGAACAAGGCTTGCAATTCAGGTTTCAATTTCGCTTTCACACGAGGAATGACGATAGAAACGATATCTTTTTTGATTTTCGCCAACATTTCAGGCTCTGACGCAAAATCGTCGTGTTGTGTAGAAACCACAATGCTATCGATGCGTTGCGGCACATTGTCGTCAGAATACTCAATGGTAACCTGTGACTTTGCATCCGGACGAAGGTATCCGATTACTTCCGGTTCGTTATTACGAATCGCAGAAAGTTCCTGCAAAATTTTGTGCGCCAAATCCAACGCCAACGGCATGTAATTTTCGGTTTCTTTGGTTGCGTAACCGAACATCATTCCTTGGTCACCGGCACCTTGTGCATTTGCCAACGCTTCAAAATCGTTGTTATCTACCTTACGGTCAACACCTTGGTTGATATCGTCTGATTGATCGTGAATTGCTGAAAGAATACCGCATGAATTTGCTTCAAACATATACTCAGACTTCGTGTAACCGATTTTACGGATCACTTCACGGGCAATGGCTTGTACATCCAAATAGGTATTTGTTTTCACCTCTCCGGCCAACACCACCTGACCCGTTGTTACCAAGGTTTCGCACGCTACTTTTGATGTAGGGTCGAAAGCCATGAAGTTATCAATCAACGCGTCGGAAATCTGATCCGCTACCTTATCCGGGTGTCCTTCAGAAACAGATTCTGAGGTAAACAAATATGACATAGTTCTGTATTAAAAAATTGTGACGCGCGAAATTAGTGAAAAAAAAAAGAACGGTAATGAAAGCGTTAATAATAGTCTAAAATATTCTACCAAATAAGTAGATTACTGACTTGCTCATTTTTCAACCGAATAATTTTCGGTAGCTTTGACCAGGAATCGGTTCTATGTTGTTCGCTGTAATTATATTATCCATTGTGCTGTTGGCAGCGCTGCTATACATACTACTTGTGAGTATGAAATTGCGTGAACTCACCAAACAACACGCCGATCTTTCCGAACGCAATCAAGAGCTCAACGCCATGATGCATTCAAGTGAGTTGAAAGCCTTGCGCTACAAACTCAATCCGCATTTATTTAAAAATGCCCTCAATTCTATTCAGTCGCACGCTTATCAAACCTATTATTCGATGGATAAGCTCTCAGGTGTGTTGGATTATATTTTATACGACAGCGATCAACCACTTGTTTCTTTGCAAGAAGAAATGGATTTTGCGGCCAATTTTATTGAGATCAACCGCTTGAAATTAAGTCCGCTCTTTGATTTACGTGTCCGTAATACGATTGAAAAATCGAGCCTCGATTGGGCTGAATTGAAAATCATGCCGCTAGTAACGGTCGATCTTATCGAAAACGCCTTTAAACACACCGATTTTCAAAAAACGGAATCGTTCATTTCCATTAGCTTTCAATTGGAAAAAGGTTGGTTTCAACTGGAAGTGAGTAATCGGGTAAGTGAAAAACCACCGCTTCGCAAGAAAAACAGTGGTTTGGGATTAAAAAACCTGGAAGAACGATTAAAAATCGCCTATCCTAATCGCCACAAATTGCTAGTGATTTCGGAAGGATCGGTATTCCGAACTCAGTTAAAACTGCAATTGCATGACTGAAAAGTATCGCTGTATCTTGATCGATGATGAATTGCTGGCTCTAGCCTACCTGCGCACCTTATGTGAGACCATTCCGAATATAGAAGTGGTACGCGCTTACGATAATCCGGTCAACTTGTTAAACGATTTACCCGATTTGTCGGTCGATTTTTGCATTTCAGACATCGTTATGCCTTCGTTGACGGGCCTCGATCTAGCACTGCAGCTCAACGATTTACCGATCATTTTCACTACTGCTCACAATGAGTATGCTGCAGATGCGTTCGACATTGATGCGGTTGATTATTTACGAAAACCGGTTCAAAAAGAACGTCTGGAAAAAGCCATCGAAAAAGTGGTGCAAATTCTACATCAACGTGCAGCGAAACCTCTTGTAGTGAATGTCACCACTTCGAAAGGAAAAATGCGTTTGGTTTCCAATCAGGTTGTAGCAGTTTCGTCAGAAACCATTGACCGGCGCGATAAACTAGTCACGCTTTCAACCGGCGAGGAATGGATCATCAAAAACACCTCGTTTGAACAACTCCTCAACCTGCTTCCCAACGAACAATTCTGCCGCATTTCCAAAAGCGAAGTCATCGGTTTGTCATTTGTCACCGGCTATACAGGCGAAACGGTTTTTACTTCGTTCAAATCCAAAAACGGCAGTTTGCGCAATTTTACCTTGAGCGACAATTACCGGAAAGAGTTTCTAGAAAAGCTCAGGCGCAAGTTCGGTACATGAATTGACCTTTTCATTACATTCTTTTGATTGGCTTCATGAACCTGTGAAACCACGGCTTACTTTTGCGCTAACGAAAGAGCTGTATCACCATGAAAAACATCAGAAACCTACTTTTTTACGTTCTCACCATTGGTGGTTTTTCCACATTGATTTTTGGAATCATTACCTGGGGGCAGGTATTGGAAGACCGTAAAGTGATTACCAAGGTTCACCACGAGGCAACCGCCTCAACGTGGGATCAATTCATGGAAACGTTCTTTCATAATCTGAATCATCCGCTCGCTATTCTGTTATTGCAAATCATTACCATTATTGTTGCAGCCCGTATCTTAGGATTCTTTTGCCGAAAAATCGGTCAGCCGTCGGTAATTGGTGAAATCATTGCAGGAATTGTACTCGGGCCGTCTTTATTCGGGATGTATTTCCCTGAGTTCTCCGGTTTTCTTTTCCCGAAAGAATCACTGGGAAATCTTCAGTTCTTAAGCCAAATCGGATTGATACTTTTCATGTTTGTGGTTGGTATGGAACTCGATTTAAATATCATCCGCAAAAAAGCCAATGATGCCGTAGTGATTAGTCATGCCAGTATTATTTTCCCTTTCACGTTGGGGGTTACACTCGCCTACTTTGTCTACGATGCTTTTGCTCCGGAGAACGTCAATTTTCTATCCTTTGCACTATTCATTGGAATAGCGATGAGTATTACTGCTTTTCCGGTATTAGCCCGTATAGTGCAAGAACGCGGACTCACAAAAACCAAGTTAGGAGCTATTGTTATTACATGTGCCGCCGCCGATGACATTACTGCATGGTGTATCCTAGCAGCCGTTATTGCTATTGTGAAAGCGGGTTCTTTTCTCAGCGCATTGTACATCATTCTTGCTGCCGTGCTCTATGTATTTCTGATGATTAAAGTGGTGCGTCCGTTCTTGAAACGACTGGGTGAAAAATACTCTAGCAAAGAGAGCTTGAGTAAGCCGGTGGTTGCGCTCTTCTTCATTACACTGATCATTTCGTCTTACTTAACAGAAGTCATCGGGATTCACGCCTTGTTCGGAGCATTCTTAGCTGGTGTAATCATGCCATCAAGCCTGAGTTTCAGAACCATCTTTATTGAGAAAATAGAAGATGTAGCGCTAGTTTTATTGCTTCCGTTGTTCTTTGTTTTCACCGGATTGCGTACACACATCGACTTGCTCAACGATTGGTCCTTGTGGGGAATTGCCGCCATTATCATCGCTGTTGCAGTAATAGGTAAATTTCTTGGTTCGGCATTGGCTGCGCGATTTGTAGGTCAATCATGGCGTGAAAGTCTGATCATTGGTGCGCTGATGAATACGCGGGGATTGATGGAATTGGTAGTGCTCAATATCGGTTACGATTTGGGGGTATTGTCGGATGAGATCTTCACCATGCTGGTATTGATGGCACTTGTCACCACGTTTATGACAGGTCCGTTGTTGGATTTAATCAATTGGCTGATGCCGGAAAGGGACACCCAAATGGAGCAACAGGCAAGCGAGAACTCGACTAAATACACCATTCTTGTTTCGTTCGGAAGTCCGGAACGTGGACGAACATTGTTGCGCCTGGCCAATAGCTTTATTCGAAAGTCATTAGACAATGCCGGAGTAACAGCATTGCACGTTTCGCCGAGTAATGATTTGAATCAATTCAACGCCGAAGAGTACGAACGCGAAAGTTTCAAACAGGTAAAATCGGAAGCACGACGACTACAATTACCTGTAGTAACCTTGTTTCGTCCAACAGTCGACATCGACAAAGAAATCACAGATACGGCCAACGCAGGTAATTTTGATTTACTCATGATCGGTATCGGGCGATCAGTGTTTGAAGGTTCGCTATTGGGCCGTGTGCTTGGTTTTACCACGAAATTGATCAATCCGGAACGTCTTTACGAAACCATTACCGGAAAGGAACCTTTGTTTGAAAACACGGTATTCGATGACAGAACCCGACAAATCATCAAAGGATCTAAAATTCCGGTAGGGATTGTGATCGATAAAGATTTGGAGAAAGTAGAAAACATTTTCTTACCGATTTTCTCAATACACGATAGCTTTTTGCTGGTTTATGCGCAGAAACTGATTCACCACAGTGATGCTCGCATTAGCATTCTGGACGCGGCCGGAATCATCAAGCAACATCCCGAAATCAAGGAATCGATTCGCTCCATCGAGCAGGTAGCACCCAACCACATTGTATTGCATACCGAACGCAAACTCGAAAAAGAATTCATGCAGCAGCAAGATTTGATGATTATCAGCCACGACAGCTGGCGAAAAGCCGTGGAAACACAAAGCATTTGGTTGACGAACACGCCTTCGGTGTTGATTATTAAACCGTGATGCATTTTATTGTAGGGGCGACTCGCGAGTCGCCCCTACAATAAATAAACACCCAATCAC
>JARWZO010000009.1 GCA_029866325.1 Fluviicola sp.
CGTGACTCTGTTATGGCAATCCATATATCCGGTCACGTCGCGACGTAACCCTACGGTTTCCAATTCTTTGGGTTATTTTCGATATAACGCACGATATTCTGATACGATTGTTCATCTCGAATAATGTGTTCATAAAATGAACGTTGCCAGAAAAATGCGGTTAATCCTGCCAAATGAATGTGTTTGGATGATGTTGTTTTAAAAGCACCCATCAATTCCGACAATGATTTTATCTTCATTTCAATCGGTTGATTTAAAACCATCGTTCGGTTTATTTCTAGAATCAAATGAACGTGGTCGGGCATTATAATCGACGAATGGATTTTCACATATGGATACTGATTTTCCAGCCAATTCAATTGAATCTCCACAATCTTACCATATTCATTCAGATTTAATTCCCCATTCTCTATCTCACCCAAACAGCAAACCTGATCATTAACACGAGTTGTAACGAAATAAAGGTTGTCTCTGGAATAATCATAATTTGACAAGCGAATGATTTTTCTTCTTGGCAGCATGCTTTTGTTATGTTTCTATTGAATTTAGAAATTCCCAGAAAAACCCACAAGCTTTTGTCAGCAAATTCAAGCTTATAAAACCTAACCAATATCATATTTTACTGTTTTTCAAATGACTACCTTACACCTATCCAACACACTAACACATGCAACACACAAACATGCCGGCGACCCTTACATTTCTAGGAGGAGCAGGAACGGTAACAGGTTCCAAAACATTGATCGAAGTAGGCGGAAAACGTATACTGATTGATTGTGGATTATTTCAAGGATTAAAGGAATTGCGATTGAAAAATCGGGAAAATTTCCCCATTGATCCGAAATCAATCGACGCTATTGTGCTTACACACGCTCACCTAGACCATTGCGGCTATATTCCGCTTTTAGTGAAAAAAGGATTCAAAGGCCATATTCATTGCACTGAACCAACGGCAGATCTCACAGAAATCATTCTAAAAGACAGCGCTAAAATTCAAGAAGAAGATGCCGATAGAGCCAACAGACACAATTATTCCAAACACGAAAAAGCGGAACCGCTTTATACCTTAAAAGATGTATTGGCTTCTCTTCCGTTGTTTCGAACCCATCAGTTGCATCAATGGGTGATTCTGAATGAATACATCAAATTTGAGTTTTTAAACAGCGGTCATATTCTCGGCGGTGCTTTTGTCAACATGATTGTGAACGATAAAAAAATTGTTTTCTCTGGAGATATCGGACGTGCAACCCCAATGTTGTTGTTCCCGCCCAAAAAAATAGAAAATGCCGATTACATTATCCTCGAATCCACTTATGGCGACCGTGAACATGCCGTAGAAGATGTAAAACAGGAATTATTAGACGTTATTCAGGAAACGTATGACAATGGCGGTATTTTATTGGTGCCTTCATTTGCTGTAGAACGTACACAGGAAATAATTTACCTCATGTACCAATTGGAAGAGGAGAATAAATTACCGAAGATGCCCATTTACCTCGATTCGCCGATGGGAATCAATGCTACCAATACCTATACTAAATACCACGAATGGCAATCGATTTCTTCGTATGAAATCAATCACATGTACGACAATGTTCATTTGGTAGAAGACATGGAGCAATCAAAAGCCATCGTGGCTGACAAATATCCAAAAATTGTGTTGGCGGGAAGCGGTATGATTGAGGGTGGACGTATGTTGCATTACCTCAACAATCACCTTGAAAACCCAAACAACACCTTATTATTTATCGGTTACCTAGGTGAAGGAACACGTGGAAGAGCACTGATGGAAGGTGCAAAAGAAATTAAATTCTTCGGCGAATACCGCAACGTGAAATGTAAGATCAGAAACATCACCTCACTTTCGGCGCATGGTGACCGCAATGAAATGCTCCAATGGCTGACTAATTTTAGAGAAAAACCCAAAACAATTTTCCTGAACCACGGCGAAGCACACCAAAGCGATGCCTTACGGGTGAAAATTGAACACGAATTGCATTGGAAAGTCGTGATTCCTAAAATCGGTGACATCTTCGACATTGATTAACGTGAGATTGAACCGAAGCAACTAACATGATCATAAAACCGCTATTTTTGGATCATGAACAACAAGCAAACAACCGTTTCTGAAGAACATCTTCTCTATTTTCAGCAATTACTGGGCAATCGCGTTCATACTGGTGAAGCTGTAACCGCACATTATGCCTCCGATCATACGGAAGATTTTGTGTTTTACCCTGCTGTTGTGGTGAAACCCGAATCGACAGAGGAAGTTTCGGCTATTTTGCGTTATTGTTATGAACATGACCTCATCGTTACTCCTTCGGGTGCCCGAACAGGACTAAGTGGTGGCGCTTTGGCCAATCACGGTGGTGTATTGCTGAGTCTGGAACGCATGAACCGCATTTTGGAAATCGATGAACACAATCATCAGGTTACTACGGAACCGGGGGTAATTACAGAAGTTTTGCAACAAGCCGTTCGCGAAAAAGGATTGTTTTATCCACCCGATCCTGCGAGTAAAGGCTCGTGTTTCATCGGTGGGAACATTGCAGAAAATTCCGGTGGCCCAAAAGCAGTGAAATACGGTGTAACCAAAGATTGGGTGCTGAACTTGGAAATCGTTTTACCAACCGGTGAAATCATGTGGACAGGCGCTAACGTGATCAAAAATGCTACCGGATACAACCTCACACAATTAGTCATTGGCAGTGAAGGAACGCTAGCGGTTGTTACCAAAATTGTATTGCGACTCATCCCCCATCCTACCCAAACATTGCTCATGCTTGTGCCATTCCGGCAAGGAACCCAAGCCTGCGAAGCTGTGAGTAAAATCTTTATGGCAGGCATTATTCCTAGTGGATTGGAATACATGGACCGCGATGCCATTTTGTATACCATTCCTCATGTAGATGACGCTCCGGATATTCTCAAAGACGATCATGACGCTCATTTGCTCATCGAACTCGACGGATTTAACCTCGATGTAATGATGCTGGATTGCGAAAAGATCATGGAGTTGATGGAACAATTCGACATTGATGAGATCTTGTTTGCCGAAAGCGAAGCGCAGAAAGAAAGTCTTTGGAAACTGCGCAGGAAAGTGGGTGAAGCTGTAAAAAGCCATTCCATCTATAAAGAAGAAGACACCGTGGTGCCGCGCTTTCAATTACCACAATTATTATCAGCGGTCAAACGAATCGGAAAAGCTTACGGATTTCAAGCTGTTTGTTATGGACATGCGGGCGACGGTAACTTACACGTCAATATCCTGAAAGGAACTTTATCCGACGAGGCCTGGCACAACCAACTTCCGAAAGCCATTCGTGAATTGTTTACCGAAGTGGTAAAACTAGGCGGAACCATTTCCGGAGAACACGGCATCGGTTTGGTGCAGCGACCATTTATGGACATCGCTTTTTCGGATATTCAGTTGGATTTGATGCGTTCAATCAAACAAGTATTTGACCCCAAAGGATTGTTGAATCCGGGGAAAATATTCCCTGATAAAGTGATTTAACATGAACCGCATTGACCGTTTGTTTGGTATATTGACCTTGTTGCAATCAAAGAAATTTGTCACTGCAGAGCAACTTTCCGACCGTTTTGAAATCAGTGTACGAACCGTTTACCGCGATATCAAAGCATTAGGAGAATCTGGCATTCCCATAAGTTTTGAACCTAATAAAGGCTATTTTGTGGTTCAGGGATATTTTTTATCTCCCATTGCCTTTACCACAGAAGAAGCCAATGCCTTGATTTTAACGGAATCTCTTGTGGGTGGTTTTACCGACAAAAGCACACAAACTCATTTCGGAACTGCATTAACAAAGGTGAAAACGGTTTTGAAAACAGGGCAAAAAGAACAAGTTAATCACTTAAGTTCTTCTATACGGTTGCAAGTTCCGGAGTGCATCTCACAAGAATTTAATTATTTACCGATCATTCAGGAATCCATCACCAAGTCTGTGCAACTAGAACTTGGTTATCTCAACTTTAAAGAAGAATCGAGTAATCGCACCATAGAACCGATTGGACTGGTATTTTACGCCTTCAGCTGGCATGTGATTGGTTGGTGTCACTTGCGGCAAGCTTACCGTGATTTTAAACTTTCGCGGATCGGTCAATTGAGACTAACAGGGAAAGCGTTTGAAAAAAAGGAACATATTCCGTTGGGTGAATATCAGTTGCCGGTGAATTATTGAAATTCCCACGATTGAATCAGCATGCTGATTCCATAAGATTATACGGATTATTTTCCCACGAATGCACGAATTATGGCTCGGCTAACGCACTCGCTTTGTTTACAATAGTTGTCTTGTTAGCTAAAAACTAATAGTGTGAGTTATAGTCAGCGTGTCCGATAGGCACGCAAAAAATTCGTGCATTCGTGGGAATCAAAAACCGCTCTGCATCAGTTGGAGATGGTTAAACTTCACTTTTTTCTCATTCGAAAAACACACTGCCATAGGGTTGTCAGTAGCCGAATGTTTCTTTGTATCATATTCATTTAAACACATTGAAAAATGACACAAATTGAAACTTTCCTGAAAGAATTAGACGAGCAAGCGCCTATCACCCGCGAATTCATGAAACATGCGCAAACAGCTGATTTTGACTGGCAGCCCCATGAGAAAAGCATGAAGATGATTGCATTAGCGACGCATGTGGCAGAATTACCAACCTGGATTGCCATGGTGGCACATACTACCGAATTGGATTTCGCCAGCGCACCTTATTCACCGGAAGCCATTCACTCGACCGAAGAACTGGTTGCTTATTCTGAAAAATGCTACCAAGAAGGAAGAGCGGCTTTGGCGGGGATGTCGGAATCGGCATTGAATGAGAACTGGACCATGCGCAGTGGCGACATTATACATTCCGTAGATACGAAGGCAGAAGTCATTCGCATGACCTTGAACCAAGAAATACATCACCGCGCGCAGTTGGGTGTATATTTCCGTCTATTGGGAATTCCGGTTCCGAAAAGTTTCGGACCAACAGCAGATTTTGCTACGTTTTAATTAAAATTCAAGAAAACCGTTCATCCTCTTCGTTCAACACGGGGAGGATGTTCTTTTTACCACTCTAACATGAACATCCGCTTTTTAATGAAAACAACCCGATTAGCAACGAAACACTGTTTTCGCGGATGTCTGGTTTTCTTTACGGATTTATGGAATAGTTAGTTTGGTGCTTTTATTTCAATACCTAAAAAAGTGTGGTTGTAGAGTTTTTCTTCCCATGGGAATTGGGAGAAAGACGTTTGAGGTAACGCCCGAAGGTATTTATACAATGGGTTATTTTGCTCGGAATATTGTTTTTTGATATAAGATGTAATTGTAGGGATTCTTAAATTATTGTGAGTAAATGGTTTTCTACCTGGTTCTTCATTCATTTCATAGACAATGGTTTCGTTGACAGTAGTGAATACTTTTTTGGTTGCTAAGACAGAATGTACATACTCTCTCCAAACTTTTTCTCTTTGGTCGTAATAAAGAATATGCGTTTCATACAATTTCTCAAATCCGCTTTTTACATAATAAATTGTATCAACATTGATATTGACTCGATATTCAAGTAGCCATTCTTTTGTTTGTTTGTCAAATACAAGACTATCTTCACCATATTCATTTACAAGGATGGATGTATCTCTTTTTTCAATAGTAAAAGCTTCATCGTTGATTAAATCGTTTAGCACAAAATCGTGCTCCATTCCATAATATCTTTTTTCACGAAACAGTTTTGATTCGTCTTTTTGAAAATTAAAATATCTCATAAAGTCAATTATTTGGTAACATCCGGTGCCTCCAAATCGCTTTTCAGCATTTGCTAAAAAAGTTTCAAACTCTCGAATTAATTGCTTGGTGGTATCACTTCCAATAGGATGATAAATGGTCTTTCCCAACTGGTATATCAAATCAACATCAATTCGTGCGGTAATGATCAATTTATTAGAAAAACACAGCCGGTTTCGTAAGATGATTTCAGTAGGTACAAAATTAAATTTACCTGTCAGTGTATCCAAAACTTTCTTTTCCTTGATCACCAGATCATCATATTTTTTACAAATAAAAAAAGTCGTTTTCCTCTCCGGATAGACATAATATGTACCTAGATCTGGAATTCTAACTGCACTATCTTCATTAAACATATTTGGAAGAGGAGTTGTTCCTTGTGGCCCTAGTCTACTCTCCAAATAAGGTAAATCACTTAAAGGTTGAGTGGCGCATTCTTTCAATTTTTGTAAATCACCGTCACCAATGCCACCGAATTCAGTATTTACAATTGGATAACTAGCAGAAAATGAAGCTTGCAGAATATTATAAAAACCATACGGATTTACAGTATCATACAAAAGCGCGTTCTTTTTGTTATTCGGATAATTGATAAACCTGATGCTCCCTTCTTTCACCAACTGCTCCTCGCTTTTTTCCTGCGCGGAAAGATTGTCTGTAACTAAAAAGAGTGCGATTAGAAGAATAAATAGCTTTTTTACCATAACAATCATTTAGGTAGAAATGTCCAAACAAGCTAAAAGTAACGCAATAGCCGGAACTTAATTATTCCAATACTGCCCGTCACCTGTTTTCATCTGATGATAAGCGCGCGAAAGATAGGCCAGCAAAATGCGCATGGCGTCGAATGAATCTTCGGTTTCTTGACTGATTTCTTTTTTCTGAAGACGCAGCAACAGTTTCATGTACAAGGCATGCAGACAAATCTCTACGTGATTGCGGTCTTTGAGGTTAGAGTGTTCGCGAAACGCCTCGATGTGTTCAGTTGCTGCTTCGTAGAGCATTTTGTATTTCTCGTCATTTACAATGTTCAGCAACGAATTGTGCAGGTATGACAATTCAACCACAACTTCCTGCAACCGCATCAAATGTCCTGTTTCGGTAATACGTTCCGATTGCATTTCGTTGATCAGATCACCGTACCATTGGCGGTATTGTTCCAAAAACGATGCATCGGGCAATTGCGGACGAATGAACTCGGTGGTAATCCGCTCCAAATCGAATTGATAGGCGCGAATCACATCCTCAACCTGATACATGTACAACAAGTATTCGGCGACGTTTTCTTCTTTTTTCTGACTTGAGATCAACATTGGTTTGTCCTTCCGGCCGGCTTACAGTTTTTTCTGTTCGGCATTCACAAATTCTATGAACGATTTGGTAACGTCCATTTTTGGATTGTAGTACGAAAACTGTCCGCCTTCACCGTGCATGATTAACATGTCGATTTTGTACTTTTCGCAGTATCGTTTTGAAAATTCAGAGACTTTGTTTTGCAATACTTTCTGCATTTCCATAGCTTCTTCCTGCAATTTGGTTCCTTCATTTTGCTGATACATTTGCAAACTTTGCGATTGGCGCTCGAATTCCATTTTCTTGCTTTGCAATTCGGCTGCGGTATAAATCATTTTTTGTTCACCTTCTACCAATTGATTGTACTTCGCTTCAAGGTTACGTTGTCTTGATTCAAGGTCTTTTTGAAATTTCTCTTGTTTTATTTTCAACAACGAATCTTGCGTTTTAAGGAATGTAAATCCTTCATTCAAGCTATCTGATTCATAGAACGCAATTTTCAACCCTTGTGGATCAACAGTAGGAATAGAAGGCGCTTCTACTTCTTTGTCTTTTTTCTTGTCTTCAGAACAAGCGGTAAAAACGGCTGCGGTGGTCAAGCCGATTAGGGCAATATAGATCAATTTCATCTGTAATTATTTTTGTTTAAAAGCTGTTTCCCAATCTGTACGCATGGTCAGAAAACGATCCAGTGCATTTTTTAATAATTCTTCGTTCACCATGCGTTTCACATCTTCCAATCCGGTCACATCTCCCTCGGCAATTTTATATACCTGCTCAAACTGACCCAATTCTATCTTCACCATGTATTTGGCATTGTATAGAAATACTTGAATCTTGTACTTCGGATGGGGAATATCTGCTACAACTCGCACGTTTATCGTTTGCAACAAAAATAGTCAAATCTCTCAAAGCATGGATTAGGAAGCTGAAATTTGATTTTACGAATGAATCAGCCGGCTGATTCGTATAACTTTAAAACAATTTATGGTGTTTTTGTCTCCCACAGATGCATCAGCCGCGGCTGACGCTCCTAGCGGCAGCGCTAATACCCTATGGAACCGTACTTGACTTTAATAGTTGATGAAATACGTAAAAAAGCGAGTCCGTTAGGCGAGCCTAATCTGTGAATCTGTGGTAAAAGCTAAATTCGACTTTTTTACTCCCATCAGGCAACGTTTCGGTTTTGCAGGAATATTGATAGTGTACAAAGACTGATATTGGTTTAGTAATTAAGTACGTGTAGTAGTTTTAGCACCTGGTCGAAGGGGTATCATCTCCAATGGTATCCCAAACGATCTTAAACAACAGAAAACAAAAAAACCGATCCACCTGAGGCGGACCGGTTTATAAAATATCGTTTTAGAATCCTTACGCAACCACGTAGTCGGAGTCTGAATATTCTTTGAAATCAAACGGAACGCGCACCATGAAGGCATAGTCTTGTCCTACTTCATACATGTCTTCATCCGATTTGCGGTAGTACCACTCTACCTGAGCTTTCAGGCCGTTATCGACCAACTCATTGAGTTTGTACAATAGAAAAAGAATGCGCTTGGAAGAAGTGATGTTGAAATACTCCAAATCAATTTTCACAAGCGTAAGCTGTATTGGCTGACGCATATAATCGTCAAACCAACTAAGAATTTCACCCCAAAATGCTTCAGGATCATCTGGAATTGATCTTCCTCTGATCTCCATAACTCCGGTGAGGTGATTTAAACTCACCATCGGAGTGTGTGCAGTCGCTTCAATACGTAACCCGTCCATTCTTCACTTTCTCTAGCGCAAGTTGTGAAATATTTCTGAAACAATTGTTCTTTTTTCTACGAATCCGATACATTTTTCGACCAACCCACTCTTTATCAGGTAAAAGAGCACTTTATAAGGTAGGTTTTCAAGCGTTTCCCGATTCGGTTGAATGGAAATCAATCAATCCTTTCATCGGATCTTTGCAAACCACTCCAAGGATCATAGATTGTTCAAGTAATAACTGACGCAACAACTCTCGTTGAGAAAACCCATAACTTCCTATTACCGATAGTGTTGTTGAATCACCTTTTACAGCTGATAAGGAAACATTCAGCCATTCATTTAGGTTGCGACGGTGATAATCAGAAAGATCGATGTTCTTAAAACGTGAACCGAGTTCGTTGAGCCAAACTTGTGCATCAGCACTGGCCAAACGCGCCAACACTTCAGCAGAAGAACCCATTGTTTCTTGTAATTGATTCCGAATCGGAAGATTCATTCCGGAGGAAGCGGTTAAATAATCTTTCACCACCAAACGAGCGAAATAAAAACCACTGCCTTCATCGCCAATCAAACTTCCATATCCACCAACCCTACCGGTGATCTGTTGTCCGTCATATTCCAGCAGCACCGATCCTGTACCGAGAATAGCAACCATTCCGCTGTTAGTGCCACAAGTAGCTCTGCAAGCCGCCAAGGTATCCGGAAACACCTTTGGTGATTCAAATCCCAATCGTGCCAAGCGTTCAATCATTGCCGTTTGTATGACCGACTGCGAACAACCTGCGCCATAGAAAAACAATTGTCCGGTCAAATTGTCGCCCAAACTATCCTTGAGTAATTGCCAGTCATTCTCTGTCCATGCATTCAGAAACTTCGGATGCATGCTTCTTGTTTCCAGCAATTTAACTTCTCCGTTAATTCCGCAAAAAGCCCACTTAGTGGTACTTCCTCCCGAATCGGCAATGATGTGTTTCCAACTTGTCATGATCAAAAATACCTTTTTTCGGGTATTGCGGGCACAGAGCCTCCACCCTACTTTTGCCTTAATTTAAAACAAATCTAAATAATGAAACTTTCTATATATATTTTCGCTTTAGCCGCAGCCGTTTCCGCGACAGGTTGTAAGAAAAAAGGATGTACCGATCCTACCGCATTGAATTACTCCGAGTCTGCTAAAAAAGACGACGGTTCGTGCAGTTATTCTACTACTTATGCGGTTCCAACAACCTATAACTTCACCAATGGTGCAGGAAATTCTACTGTCAATTATAGCGGTCAAACCGATCGTCTTAATCAATTAAGAGAATTAATGGTGTATGTAAAATCCGGTAAAGATGGTGCCATTGTTGCGCAAAACATGGATGATATGTTTGTGAATACTGGCGGAAATGGCGGTGGAAATTTTTCATTCACTTCTACCAAACAATTAAAGGATAAGTGTTTTTCATTGGATCAAACACTGATTGAAAATTATTTTGATTCAGTTGCTTTGGCAAGTATTTCTTTTGCCAGTGCAGCATCCAACGGTCAGGCAGGAACGCTTACCACAGGAGCATCAGAATATCTTTTCTCTGCCAATGGTGTTGAGTACGCACAATTGATTGAAAAAATCACCATGGGAGCAGTGTTTCAATACCAGGCATTGAATGTGTATTTCGGAGATTCAAAAATGAATGTCGATAATACAACTGCCGTTGATCCGGCTAATGGATTGTATTACACAACGATGCAGCATCATTGGGATGAAGCGTTTGGATATTTTGGAGTACCTGTTGATTTCCCAACTACACCGGCTACCGATTTGTGGGGTAAATACTCCAATAGTCAAGACGCAGCGCTTTCTAGCAATGCGGTAATGATGGATAATTTCCTAAAAGGGCGTGCAGCTATCGATAACCTAAATTTGGAAGACCGGGATGTTGCAATTGCTAATATTCGTGAGATGTGGGAAAAAATTGCGGCTTATCAAGCCATGGTCTATTTGGATCAGGCAATTGCCAGTTTCGGTACCGATAATGCCAAATTTCTTCACGTAACTTCAGAAGCCTATGCGTTTATCTACTGCTTACGTTATGCTCCGGTAGAAACACGTAACATGACAACACAAGAGGTTGCCGATGTGATTGCCGCTTTCGGTGATAACTTTTGGGAATTGAGTATTCAGGATTTGAATGCAATCAAAGCCAGTATTGACGCTAAGTATTAAAACCATGAACAAAACACGTTATTGGTCGCTGATCGCTCTGTCACTTGCAGTGATAATGAGTAGTTGCAAAGACAAAAAGGAAGACGACACCAAGGAGGAATTCAAAAAAGAGGAAATCCTGTCGAATTTGGCGGATAATTACATTATTCCCGGATATGCCGATTTGCAAACACGGCTCAATACGCTTTCCGATTCGTGGAATAATTTTGTGAGTGCGCCTTCACAATCAACGCTCGACGCCGTGCGCTCTGACTGGCAAACTGCTAATGTGAGTTTTCATCGTGTAAAGTTGATTGAGGTAGGTCCGGCGATGACCGTAGGTTTAGCAAGTGCATTGGGAACTTTTCCGGCAGATACAACGCAAATTGAAACCAATATTACAGCAGGAACCTATAATCTGGCAACAGCAGAAAACATTGATGCTATCGGTTTTGAATCGCTTGACTTTTTGTTTTACGGTTCCGATTGTTTGAACAAACTGACCACTTCGGTGGCGCGCAGAACGTATGTGACAGATGTGATTGCAAAAATGCGCAACGAAGTCAATCAGGTCGTTTCGGATTGGTCGACCTACAGAAGTACATTCATTGCCGGAACAGGCACCTCTTCTACAAGCGCGTTTTCGGTATTGGTGAATGCATTCTGTAAAGATTTCGAATTGGCCAAAACAGCCAAACTGGGTATTCCGATTGGCACACAGAGTTTAGGCATTCAACAACCTGCTTATTTGGAAGCCCGTCGCTCGGGATTTGGTAAAACATTGCTGCAAACCAATGTAGAAGCAGTTCATGCTGTTTTCTTAGGGAAATCATTAACAGGCAGCAACGGACAAGGATTTGATGATTATTTAGTTGCATTGGATAGAGGAAGCTTATCTTCAACCGTAGATGCTCGATTCGCTTACATGGTAAGTCAGCCCGAGGGTTGGAGCGGAACAATTGAAAACATGATGACCAGCTCACCTTCCACCTTGACCGATTATTACAATTACATGCAAGGCACGGTTGTTTATCTGAAAACGGATATGGCTGCTGCTTTTGGTGTATTGATTACGTACCAAGATAATGACGGCGATTAGCAATCGCATAAATAGCTATTTATTCAGAGGGGTTTCTATAGCCCCTCTTGTGGCATTTAGAATCATTTTCGGAGCGCTGATGTTGTTTGGTGTACTCCGATTTATACTCAAAGGTTGGGTTCAGGATTTGTACATTACTCCGCAGTTCTATTTTCCGTACCTCGGATTTGAATGGATCAAACCGCTTCCCGGTGATTGGATGTATATACCTTTCTTGTTAATGGTTGTGGCGGCCATCGGTATTTTACTCGGATTTCGGTACCGTTTTTCAGCAATCTTATTTTTTGTCTGTTTTACGTATGTTGAGTTAATCGACAAAAGCAATTACCTCAATCATTATTACTTTGTAAGTCTGGTATCGTTTCTACTTTGTTGGGTTCCTGCAAATGCCTGTTTTTCATTGGATGCGCATCGCAAACACTCCATACGCAAACATCTTGTACCAGCATGGACTATTCTGATCATTCAGCTGCAACTGGGCATGGTTTACTTTTTTGCAGGTGTTGCCAAGTTGAATACTGATTGGCTCTTTCATGCGCAACCGCTCAAAATATGGCTTCAAACTTATCGCGACATGCCTTATTTGGGTTCGGTTTTCGCCAGTGCATGGCTCGCATTTGCCTTTAGCTGGTTTGGTTGTATCTATGATCTTACGATTCCTTTTTTTCTTAGCTTCCGCAAAACCAGACTTTACGCCTATTTTTTTGTGATCGTTTTTCACATCGTTACCTGGTTGCTGTTTCCGATTGGTGTTTTTCCGTGGGTGATGATTTTCAGCACGTTGATTTTTTTCTCTCCTGAATTTCACATGCGTTGGATCAATGCGCTGAAGAGTCTGTTTGGAAAAAAGCGTTGTGAAATCAACCAAGAAACGGTCAATTCGCCAAAATCACCCCGAACAATAACATGGTTGGTGGGTATTTATCTGGCTATTCAAGTGCTGGTTCCGCTTCGATTTGTCTTGTACCCCGGAAACCTGTTCTGGAACGAAGAAGGATTCCGTTTTTCGTGGCGTGTGATGCTGATGCACAAAGAAGGATATGCCACTTTTTATGTGGTAGATCCGAAAACCAACAACAGCATTCAAATTGTAAACAGCGATTACCTCACGCCTACTCAGGTTGATCAAATGGCGACGCAGCCTGACATGATTCTGCAATTCGCGCACCATTTAGGAAAACAGTTCAACGATACCATTATTCATTACGGTAAGCAGCAAGTGCATTTGAAACACCCCAAAATAGAAGCGGAAGTTTTTGTATCGCTCAACGGACGACCGCATCAACTATTTATTGGTCGCACAACGAATTTACTCAACGAAACTTATTCTTTGAAACACCGAACATGGCTGGAAACATTTCACGATACGGCAAATTTTTAACCGGGCTCATAGCTCTGTTCTTCGCTGCTAACGGACTGTCTCAAACGGTTTCCGGAACGGTGATTGGCAACGATAAACAACCTGTTTTCGGCCTTTCCGTTTCATGTGGAAGTATGATCGGCAAAACAGATGTTGAAGGAAAATTCACTGTACCCTGTTCAGGTAAAACACTCGCATTCTTTTCAGAAGAATTGGATACGGTTTTCATTACCTTGGACGCATTTCAGCAACAAGGATCGAAAATACAGCTTAAACAAACAGCTACAGAACTCCAGGAAGTGGAAATCAAAAGCAGGTTGTTGTTTTTCGACATCGGATACCTGCCGCCGATCAAAGGTGTTCAGATAGCCACCGGAACCAGTTCAATCATCCAAACAGAAAGTCAGAGTGGCGCCAAATCGACCGGAAACCCGCGTGAATTGTTTGCCAAAGTTCCCGGACTGAACATTTGGGAAAGTGATGGTGCAGGAATCCAAATGGGAGTTGGTGGCCGCGGATTGAGTCCCAACAGAGCCGCTAATTTCAACATGCGCCAAAACGGTTACGATATCAGTGCCGATGCCTTAGGTTATCCCGAAAGTTATTACACGCCTCCGTTGGAAGCATTAAGTTCCATCGAAATCATTCGCGGTTCGGCTTCGTTGCAATACGGTACGCAATTCGGCGGATTGATGAATTTCGTGATGAAAGAACCGAATCAACGTTCACCGATAGAATTTACAACCCGAAATACCGTTGGCAGCTATGGATACATCGGCACGTTTAATCGCATCAGCGGAACGCATAACAGATTCGAATATCAGGCGTATTACCAACTAAAAACCGGGAACGGCTACCGCATCAACAGCGATTTTACCCAACATCAAGGATTTGCTCAGGTGGGTTACCACATCAACGAAAATCAACGAATTCGTTTGGAATATACACGTATGTCCTACCTGGCGCAACAAGCCGGCGGACTCACCGACAAACAATTTGAAGAAGATCCGTTGCAAAGTGTCCGCGACCGCAATTGGTTCAAGGTCAACTGGAATGTGCTGGCATTGCACTACGATTGGGAAATCAGTAAAACCACGCGTTTTAATGTGCGTGCTTTCGGGATGGTTTCACAACGACTTTCTTTGGGATTTTTAGGCAAAATCAGTCAAGCAGATCCGGGCGGAAACCGTGAAATGATTCAAGGCGATTTTAAAAACGCAGGAGTAGAAGCACGTTTATTACACCGCTATTCCGTCTCTAAAAAAGCATCCATCATTGGCGTTGTTTTGGTTGGAGCACGTTATTACCAAGGACAAACAACCAGTATACAGGGAACTGCTCCTACAGGAAGAGATGCCAATTTTCAACTCCTTCATCCGGATGATGTGGAAAATTCGTCGTTTTCCTTTCCGTCTAAAAATGCGGCTGCTTTTGTTGAGAATATTTGGTTTATCAAACAACGCTGGACCGTAAACGCAGGAGCTCGACTGGAATATATTACCAGCGCCTCGAGTGGATTTTACAAACAATACTCCATTCACCCGCTCAATTTCGATACGTTGGCCGTGTATAAGATCGAAGATGAAAATCAGCTGACGCGCACTGTTCCTTTGGCCGGAATAGGAAGTTCATTTAAAACCGGAAAACTCTCTAGTTTGTACACCAATTTCTGTATGAACTACCGTGCGGTGAATTTCAACGACATTCGTATTAACAATGCCAATATCATTGTAGACACGCTGATTCGCGACGAATACGGTTCTACCACCGAATTGGGCTGGCGCGGATTTGTGGTGCCTTATCTTTATGTGGATGTTGCTGCATTCTACCTTTTTTACGGCGATAAAATCGGTCTGGCACCGCAACCAAATGGTGTGAAGAAGATTCGCACCAACATTGGAGATGCGGTCAACAAGGGAGTTGAATTGTTTGCAGAATTTGATTTCATCAAAGCGTTTCGCGATAGCGCCAAAATCAGTTCATCGGTATTCGTGAACTTTTCGTACATCGACGCGAAATATGTGCGCTCGAAAGAAAGCAATTACATTGGTAAACAAGTTGAATATGTGAGTCCGGTTTTGCTGAGGGCAGGATTAAAAATTCGTCATGATCGTTGGAGTGCGCAATTACAAGGTTCTTATAATTCCAGTCAGTTTGCCGATGCCTCCAACGCAGTAGAACCTAGCGGCGATGCGGTAATTGGTGAAATTCCGGCCTATTTTGTGGTCGATTTTTCAGCGCGTTACGCGTTCAGAAAGTTTTTTCAGCTTGAATTTGGCATTAATAACATGCTGAATAGTTCTTACTACACCCGACGCGCCACTGCTTATCCGGGGCCGGGTATTTTACCTTCCGACGGCATTAATTTTTATACTACTTTGCAGTTCAAATTAGGCGAAGGAAAATAAAATGATTCCGTCAGAAAAGTATCGTATTATTCAACGATTAGGCAAACAGCAACAGCGCAAGTTCGGCGAAGTGTTTCTGGTGGAAGATAAAATCACCTGTGAATCAGGAACAATGAAAGTTGTTGCCAAATCGGGAAATGAACTTCGGGAATTGCGCTTACGTGCCGAAGCAGGTTTTTCGTTTGATCATTCGCAGCTTCCAAAAACGCTCTATTCCTTTGAAACGGAAACAGAATTGGTGGTGGTGAAAAATCACTTTCCTGGCGTTCCGCTTGACGTATTTCTGAAATCGGTTAAATCAAAGCAAAAACCCGCCGTTTTATTACGCTTACTAACGCAATTGAAACCCATTTTTGATGAATTGAATCGGCAATACATTGTTCATTTAGACATCAAACCATCGAATCTGATTATCAACGGAACTGCAAAACAATTTGAGCTGTATTTGATTGATTTCGGGATGGCGATGCGAACCAACCAAATGGATCACCGCGGTACGTTATTTCCTTTAGGATACGCTGCTCCTGAGTTGTTGCTCAACAGGCTTCATCTGGCAGATCAGCGCACCGATTTGTTTGCTCTGGGAATTGTGTTGTGGCAATCGTTCACAGGAAAACTCCCTTTACTTCATCCCAATCCGAGTATCACAACCAACCTGCAACTTACTCATCCACTGCCAGATCACGATGACATTCCGAAGCGTTATTTGTCCATTCTAAAACGATTGTGCGCCAAATACAGTTTTGGTGTTCCGCCCAATCAATTGCCAAGCGAAACCATGGATGCCTATTTGAAAGAAGCGATGGATCAGCGTTACACTAGTTTGGAAGAAGTAATTAGCAATTGGAAAGCAGCGCTGGAAAAGAAGAGGTGGTTTGGGTTTTAGAAGGTTATGCTAACTAATTTTCTAACATGTCCCGTAGGGACAACATATTGTAACATGTCTTACACACCAATACCAACCGCCCCGTAGGGTCGGGATATAAAAAACGTTATTTGTCTCACCCCTACGGGGTGAAAACTAAATGATGAATACAAATTCTATAATATTTCGTCCCTATGGGACTTATTTAGTTAGCAGCAAACTACAAAGGTTATTTACAAAAAAAAACGACCTGTCAACTCAAGGCTAACAGATCGGTTTTCTAGAATGAATATCTTCTTCTAATACAAATCTTTTCTAAAACCCAGATTAAAACTGAACGTTAATGGCGTGTACAAATTCTGGCTTCCCTGCGTGGCTAGTGTATTGCTCGGAATGGCAAACAACGAATACGCCAGCGACATATCGAAGTATAACATTCCAAAACTAAAGTGATTCTTTACCCCTGCATTTACACCAAGATTCAAAGCGATAATACGGCCTTTTTCCGTTAAGCCATCTTGCAATTTGTACAATGACTCATCAAAATCCTGATAATTGGCCTTCATCGAATTAATCGATAACATGAACATCGATCCACCATAAGCCGACCAACCATAGTCGTAGCCGTTTCCGAGGTAATAACGTGTACCGCCTTCGATATTGGTGTAATTCATTTTCACTTCGTAATTCACTTGCTTCACTTGTGGTGAAGTCATCACATCGCGCGCTTCGGCGTTGGCTATTCCGGGTTCGTCACTGAAATTGGAAAGCGTGGTTGTAATGCGTCCGAAATATGAAACTTCATCATCTCGTGGAATTTCAATACCGATATGAATACCCGGATACGCTTTCGGAATACCAAATCCTTTAATCATTGTAAGACCTCCGGAAACACCTGTTTGGGCCATTCCTAAAACGGAAATGAGCAAACTTCCTATTAATACTATTTGTTTCATCGTATCACTATTTTGTCTGTACTAATTCTAAATATCGAAAGCAATTTTCCTGATGCGCTCCCGGCAAATAACCTGTGCTCATCAAAAACTCATTTACAATCTCACTCCCAACAAATGTAAACGTCTTTTTGAAGAGTTTCGTCCATTCAGGTAAACTTTTTGGCGAATGTTGGTCCAACCATTGTTTAAACGAGCCGAATTCCTGTTTTATCTGTACAATCCGTTGTGCATTCGTAATAACAGCTTTCACCTTTAATTTGTTCCGAATGATCCCTGTATTTTGCAACAAGGTAGTAATTTTTTCGTCATCATACAATGCTATTTGTTCAATATTGAATTGATCGAATGCATTGCGAAAATGAGGTTCTCGTTTCAAGATCAATTCCCATGAAAGTCCTGCCTGATTGATTTCCAAGATCAAGCGCCCGAACAATTCATTGTCGTTAGTAATTGGCGTGCCGTAATGGTAATCATGGTAAATGCGGTGGACATCATCTTCAGGTCGGTTACCGGCGAATTCACAGTAATGCATCTTTCCTTGGTTGTGTTTCGTTACATTTGTTCCTCACTCATTAAAGTTCGGTTTTCGTATGGCAATATACGCATTCAATGGTTTCAAACCTGTTATCAAAGCTTCAAGTTTTGTGCATCCGCAAGCTTCCGTTACCGGAAATGTGATTATCGGTGAAAACGTTTACATCGGTCCGGGAGCTGCCATTCGCGGTGATTGGGGACAAATTATTATTGAAGACGGCTGTAATGTGCAGGAAAACTGTACCATTCACATGTTTCCGGGTACGACCGTTCTGCTGAAAAAAGGAGCACACATCGGACATGGAGCTATAATTCACGGAGGAACCATTGGCGAAAATTGCCTGATTGGAATGAATAGCGTAATCATGGATGACGTGGTGATCGAAGAAGAATGCATCATCGGTGCTTTGTGTTTTGTGCCAGCCAATATGCTCATTCCGCGCAGAAGTTTAGTGGTTGGTAATCCGGCTAAAATCATCAAAGAAGTTTCGGATGAAATGATTGCCTGGAAAACCAAAGGAACGGCTTTGTATCAGGCGCTTCCTGCCGAATGTTATGCTACGCTCATTCCGTGTGAACCATTGCGCGAACCGGAAGCTGACAGACCATCGCAGGAGCAGTTGTTTAAGACGTGGGACGCGATTAAAAATCGTTAATGTTGGATGTTTGATGCTTGATTGGGCTTTTCTAAGAAATTTATTTTTCCTTCTGGAGATTGATCATTACATACATCTCATTTTTAAGCAATTCCTCTTCAAACATCACTCCTATTCAACATCCTAAAACGGTTAAGTAAATCAATCATACTAGCAAAATCTCCATCAAAAATCAACACATCAAAAATCAAACATCCTTTTTCTAAAGTGTACCAAATCCATTTTTTATGCGTTTATAGGTGACATTTTTTATGTTTCGACATTCACCTAAAAAATCGCTTATGAACCGCTTATTGTTTCTTTCGTTTCTTTTTTCAGCCGCTGTAGTTCAGGCTCAGTGTACCGATTGTACTTCACTTGAAGAGGCTTTAAAAGACCCGTTACGGGTACAAAGTCTTACGTTAAGCAATCAAGGTTTATTGGTGTTTCCTGCCGAAATTGAGCAATTCAGAAACTTGCGTTCGTTGGATTTATCAGAGAATTCGATTGCGGACTTCACACTTGAAAAGCCTCTTCACGATTTGGAGCAGCTCAATCTAAGCGGAAATATCCCGGAGCCCCAAACAATTGCACAACTGGCAAAAAGTTATCCAAAACTCACCGAACTCGATCTAAGCAATTGTCATTTGGCAACCATTCCACCGGAATCTTTTTACTTTCCCAAATTGAGATCACTCGATTTATCTTCCAACGGGTTGCTGTATCTGCCCGAAGATTTAGAAACACTGAAAGAATTACGCGAACTCAACCTCAATGACAACGATATCAAAGAAACCTATACAACACTCGGCTCGTTGTGGAAGCTGAATTCACTGCATATTGCACGTAATCCGAGATTGAATCACGCAGGTTTGTTTAACTCTTTGAAAGCATCCAAAAATCTGAATGAACTGGAAATTACTTACGAATTATGGAAATCGGGAGTAGACCGCGAATTGGCCGAATTGCCATTGAAATCGGTGGTCATCGATGGAGTAGACGGGAAATTGCCCCGCGGAATCAGTTCGAATCCAAACATTCGAAACTTATCTATTTCCAATGCCACCAACACCGATCAGGTAGCCGATGGTTTGAAGGAAATGAAGCAATTGACGCAGTTGACACTTGATAATTCTCCTGTTCCAACGAACCTGGAAAAAGCGGATCAATTGCGCCAGTTGAGTCTTAAAAACACGCAAACGGCTAATGTGAGTGCGATCAGTAAGTGGAAATTTCTCAAAGAATTGAACGTTACCGAATCTGCTATGGAAGCTGCCGTACTGGAACAATTGAGTACCATCCTACCAAATACAGTTGTTGTTTCGAGTTCTCAGGAGCCCGTTCCGGAGATGATTACGAATCAATTGGAAGCCATTTCCGATTTGGCTTACGTTACCACTTCTGTTCAGGCAGATCAGCCAACCATCGTTACTGTAAAAGAAGTTGAATTCAACATCCCCCAAAATGCGTTCCTGCGCGAAGATGGCACACTTTACAACGGACCGGTCAATTTCACGGTAAAAGTATACAACGATGCTGTTTCCATGGCGTTGGAAGGAGCACCGATGGCATACAACGATAATGGCAGGCAGGAAATTTTCTCTTCCGACGGAATGATCGATCTAAAAGCAACCACCATAGACGGTGAGCCACTGAAAGCCAATCCAACACAACCAATTACGGTCAACATGCCTGATCTTCAACCTACCCAGGACAGTAAATTATATGCCTTCGATAAATCGACCAATAACTGGGTAGAAATTGAAACAGGCGCCCGCACACTAAATCAGGACTCAATTGTAGACAATCTGATGGATTCATTGAACAGCATCGATTTGAAAAACTTCGTGAATCTTCAATCTGTTGATCGCTTGTTCGCCATAGATTTCTCGAAAAAACGCTGGGATGCTTCCGAGATTCATTTGCGTACTTATCTTCCTTCCAAAACCGTTATGGTTGATAAACGGGATTTATGTATTACCCGAAAATTAAATGTCGGAAAAGTGGTTTCTAAACAATCGTGGTTCATCGATACGGTAATGACCCCACAGCTCAAAAGCCTGCTGCACTCCATCGATTCGAGCTATTCACTCAGCAAAAGCACTATTAACAGTGAACACTTTCATTTCAAAACAGAACCACGTGTTATAACCAATGTACAGATTCAGCCCGATTTCGCCCGTGATCATTACCGTCTTACTTTTAACTATAGAGATACGCTAATCAACTTACCGGTTTATCTCAACGGTACCTCACACAGCCGAACATTGCAAAAACACAAGCAGTTTCAGCAGCAATTGGAACGTGCGCAAAAAGCCGATAAAAAAGAAGAGCAGCGATTGGAACGTCGAAAAAAGGTGGTGGTAAACAACTATATTGATCAAAATAGAAGCGAATTATTGGCCCTAGCTTTTTCAGGAGCTCAAGGCACATCAGCGGTTCAGGAACGCCTGCGGTTTCCACTTCCTAATTTTGGGTTATTTAACTGCGACCGATTTCTTAGGGCTCCAAAAAATGAAAACTTTGCATTGAATGCAAAATTGATTGATCAGAATCAGGTGAGGTATAATCGCCCGGACATAGTTCGTGTAGCTTTTCCGAGCAATTTCTCCTACATTTCCACTTCCTCCACTTCGGTTCCGGTCTTTGTGAACGACAAATCAATTGTCCTGATCGACCTTCCCGACGCTAAACTTGGAGTAATGATCGTGGGTAGTGAAAAAGAAGCAAATGCCTCCGTGATTCACACCATAGACAAAAGCGGAAAATCTGCAGAAGAACTGCGACAATTTATTTTCAATATCCAATGAAACGGCTACCTGGACTAATCATTATCTGCTTACTGTCGGTGAAAGCCCGGACACAGATTTCGACTTTTGTGCAGGAAGCACGTTATCACCTAGAAGATTTCGATTCGTGTTATGCGCTGGAAGGTCGTTCTTCCACGACTTCCGAAGTGAATGTGCTTGCGGATTCCGTCACTGCCATTGAAGAACTAATGCAGTATAGTTTTCTACAGAAATATAAATCGAATGTAGACACCTTACAGCAGAGCTTGGTTCTTACCCATTTATCACAAATTGCGGTGCGTCGAATCAACGGAATCAATGGCGCCAAACCTGAAAAAATGCAACAAATCAAACGGAAATTGTTTCGTGTATTTCGCTCAGCGCGAAGTTCGTTTGGGTTGATCAATGTATATTCCTTCGACTTGGAGTTGGTGAATACTTCTACCTATTTTTACTACGACAAAAACGGTGCAGATGGCGGTTTTAATCTCTACAAAGGGAAACGAAAACCGAAAGCCACAAAAGAAGATCCTGAACCCGAAACGGAAGCGTTAAAATTACAGACAGAAACAGAATTGTTTACACAACTAGAGCAGAAACTGCGTCGTTCGGGTTGCTCACGTGAGTTACAAAGTGGATTAGTCAGTTGTGTTGGCTATGCGGTTGTTCCCAATAAGAAGACATTTTTCAGAAAAAAGACACCAACAGTGAAGGTTGTGGTGATTACCGGAACCAGGCGATTGCGGTTGGTGAAAGAACGACACAAAAGTGCATAAAAAAAGCTCCGACGTTTACATTCGGAGCTTACACAGAATTAGTTATGATTATGCTTTCTTAACGCTTACCGCCATCAAGCCTTTTCTTCCTTCTTCCAATTCAAACGTCACTTCGTCGTTTTCTTTTACTTGATCAACCAATCCAGATACGTGTACGAAGTACTCTTTGTTTGATTCATCTTCTTTAATGAAGCCAAAACCCTTAGTTTCATTAAAGAACTTGACAGTTCCTTTACCCATGCTTTTGTTATTATAATCAAACAAATATGCAAAAAAACCAGATAAATGGTACTCATGGAATAAAATTTCTAATAACGGAATAGTCTGTACAGGAAACTTAAAAGCTATACCTACTCTGTGTTCTATTGCGGCTAAATCCAAGTAAGCACTTGGTTTTGACAAAAGTTGATTCAAAACAAAAGGCTCTGTAAGTTTAACTTACAGAGCCTTCTAAAAAGTGACTATGATTTCCTTATGCTAATTTCACATTAACGGCATTCAATCCTTTTTTACCATCTTGCAACTCAAACGAAACTTCGTCGTTCTCATTTACTTGGTCAACTAATCCGGATACGTGCACGAAATACTCTTTTCCTGTCTCTTCTTCTTTGATAAATCCAAATCCTTTTGTTTCGTTAAAGAATTTGACTGTTCCTTTGTTCATATACTTTACTTATGATGTAGACGCAAAGGTGCGATAATAAACCGATTAAACACTATAATAAGTGATTTTTATTCCGAAAAAAAAGCACGAATTGGTCGGAACGCCCGTTTTCATTACAAAAAAAAGAGGTTATTCATTTGAACAACCTCCTTAATTTCAGCTTTTTATCAGTATCAAACCAGCATTGTAACCGGATTTTCCATGTATTGTTTGAACGTTTGTAGGAACGCTGCTCCGGTAGCGCCATCCACCACGCGGTGATCACATGATAGGGTTACTTTCATGATGTTCCCAACAACAATTTGTCCGTTTTTCACTACAGGTTCCTGACTAATACCTCCAACAGCCATAATGCAGCTATCAGGCGGATTTACAATAGCAGTGAATTGTTCTATACCAAACATCCCCAAATTAGAAATCGTAAAGGTATTTCCTTCCCATTCTGCGGGTTGTAATTTTTTCTCTTTTGCTTTCTTTGCCAAAACACGCACTTCATCGCCTAATTGAGCCAATCCTTTGGTGTCGGCAAAACGAACTACGGGAACCAACAAACCGTCTTCAACAGCAACTGCCACACCAATGTGCACGTGGTTATTACGACGAATCACATCGCCCAACCATGAACTATTCACATTAGGATGTTTTCTCAAAGCCATTGCTACCGATTTAACGACCATGTCATTGAAAGAGATTTTCACCCCCTCGGTAGCATTCATCGTTTTACGCGCTTCAATGGCATTGTCCATATCCAACGAAATGGTCAGGTAGAAATGCGGCGCTGTAAATTTTGATTCGGCCAAACGACGTGCAATGGTTTTACGCATTTGCGAAATCGTTTCATCCGTATACGATTCGGTTTGAGAACCACCGGTAGCAGATGCCGGTCGTTGTGGGGCATCGTAAGGTACATAATGATCCACATCGCGTTTGGTGATGCGACCACCTTCACCGGTACCGGAAATAAATCCGAGGTCAACACCTTTTTCCTCAGCCAGTTTTTTGGCAAGCGGAGAAGCAAGAATACGTCCATTGGATGAGTTGGAAACAGCAGGAGCAGTCTTTGCAACAGGAGCAACAACTTCTACTTTAGCAGATTCGGCTACCGGAGCAGGGCTTGGTGCTGGAGTAGCTTCTGCCTTTTTCTCAGGTGCAGCAGCTCCTGACGGAGTTCCCGGATTTGCGATAATCGCAGAAACATCTTCACCTTTTTCACCTATAATGGCCAATAAAGCATTTACAGGTGTTGCTTTTCCTTTTTCAATACCAATATGGAGCAACACACCATCGTAAAACGATTCAAATTCCATGGTTGCTTTATCCGTTTCGATTTCGGCCAACAATTCGCCCGATTTTACGGTGTCTCCTACTTTTTTATGCCATTCAGCTACCACACCTTCTGTCATGGTATCGCTCAACTTGGGCATATAAATGATTTCTGCCATAATCAGCTAACTCTCTAAATTCGGTTATTAATACTCTATAATATAAGGGTAATTCGGTTCCTGATAGATATCTTCATATAAATCATCGGCATCAGGATACGGTGAATTTTCGGCAAACGTAACTGCTTCTTCCACCTCTGTTTTAACCCATGTGTCGATTTCACCGATTTCTTTGTCAGAAAGCCATTTGTTTTGTTTAATGACGTTCAAACAATGTTCGATCGGATCTTGTTCCATCCATTCGGCTACCTCTTCTTTACTACGGTATTTCTGAGGATCAGACATCGAGTGTCCTTTGTATCGATATGTACGAATATCTAGTAAACTTGGTCCGTCACCTCTGCGAGCGCGGGCAACAGCTTCTGCAATGGCATCGTGAACAGCTTCTGGCGACATACCATTTACCGACTTAGACGGCATTTCATACGAAAGTCCTATTTTGGATAAGTCAGTTACATTGGTAGTACGCTCAACGGAAGTTCCCATTGCGTAGTTATTGTTTTCAATAATATAAATCACCGGCAATTTCCAGTTCATCGCCATGTTGAATGTTTCGTGCAATGCTCCCTGACGAACAGCGCCATCTCCCATCGAAACAAAAACCACATTATCCGTTCCTTTATATTGTTCGGCAAAAGCAACACCTGTTCCCATCGGAATTTGCGCACCTACGATACCGTGACCGCCCATGAAATTGCGTGTTTTGTCGAAGAAGTGCATCGAACCACCTTTTCCTTTCGAACAACCTGTTGTACGACCATACAACTCAGCCATCAGCACACGTACATCAGTACCTAAACCAATCGGATGCGCATGATCGCGGTATGCTGTCATGTGACTATCCGTAGGACGTGAAGCACTTACCGTACCGGCAACAACAGCTTCTTGTCCTATATATAAGTGACAAAATCCGCCGAATTTTTGCTGAATGTACAACTGCCCCGCTTTTTCTTCGAAACGACGCATCAAGAGCATATCTTTGTACCACTTGACGTAGATTTCTTTCGAAAACTTCGGCGCATCTTTCAGTGCACTCTTATTTGTTGTAGTTGATGGTTTTGCAGCTGCTTTAGTTGCCATACATCGTTTATTTGAAAGTTGAACCGCCAAATATAGTAAGAAGAACCGATTTTTATCCGTTTTTACAGAACTTTCAACAAGTGTGAAACATTTTCTACAAATTTGAAAACGGAACAAAACAAACACCCGTTACCAGACTAAAAACAGCAGGAGTCAAACCCGATTCACGGTCAACTCTTTAGCAGTAAAAAATGGAATATATATGACTAAAATCGGCTTATTATCCGATACGCACAGCGATTTCCCTGAGAAGATTTACCACTATTTTCAGGATGTCGATGAAATTTGGCACGCCGGAGATATCGGTGACGTTTCAGTAATAGAACGGTTAAAAGCGTTCAAACCTTTGCGGGCAGTTTACGGAAACATTGACGACACCAAAATGCGCATGGATTTTCCTGAATTTAATCGGTTTATGGTGGAAGAAGTTCAGGTTTTGATGACCCACATTGCCGGAAAACCCGGCAATTACAGCATACCTTTATTAGCCGAATTAAAACGTGAAGCACCGCAAGTATTGGTTTGCGGACATTCACACATTTTATTAGTCAAACAAGATCCGCGCTTCAACATGCTTTGGCTAAATCCGGGAGCTTGCGGCAACAAAGGATTCCATCAAGTAAAAACCCTTCTTCGTTTTGCCATAGATGGAAAACGAATTATCAACATGGAGGCCATCGAAATTGGAAAAAGAAGCAGCTTAGACAATTCCCTTTAAAAAACTGCGTTATGACTTCCATGAACTTTAAAATCCTTCTTTTTTTTGCAATACTCTCCGGTTCAGCAATAGCTCAAACGGGCGGAACCACAGGATTCAATTTTCTTAACCTTCCTTATAATGCCCGCATTACAGCATTGGGAGGTTCCTTTATAACCGCTCGTGATCTGGATGTAAACCTGGGAATTCAAAATCCGGCACTTCTCAATTCGGAAATGCACAAACGCGGAAGCATCAGTCAAACATTGTTGGCCGGTGGAATCAATAGCGGACAATTGAATTATGCCTACCATTTTGCGAATAACATTACCGGAGCTGCTCATTTCAGATACGTCTCTTACGGCAAAATGAAACGCACCGATATTAATGGCAGCGATTTAGGTACGTTCAGTCCGGGTGATTTTGTTTTGGGAGCCAGCGCCGGAAAAAGCATCAATGAACGGTTGCACATCGGAGCCACATTCAATATTATTTATTCGCAGCTAGATCAATACATTGCTTTCGGTAATTCATTAGACATTGGCGGTTGTTATACCAATGATGAAAGACGACTTGTTTTATCCGGAGTTGTAAAAAATCTGGGGATTCAATGGAAAGGATACAATGAAACACGTAGTTCATTGCCATTAGAAATACAAATGGGAGTTTCGCACAAGCTAAAGCATGCTCCTTTTCGCTTCTCATTATTAGGTCAACATCTTCAGAAATGGGACCTTACTTATAACGATCCGAATGCAAAAGAAACCATAGACGCACTTACGGGTGAAGTCATTCCTATTAACAAGGCAGGTTTTGTTGAGAAACTGGCAAGGCATTTCGTGGTTCAAACAGAGATTTTATTCGGGGAAAAGCTTCATTTACGCATCGGATTCGATTACAACAGAAGACAGGAGTTGAAGTTAACGCAACGTCCGGGTATTTCAGGTTTTAGTTTTGGGGCAGGAATGTACTTCAAACGCTTTTCAGTCGATTACGGTTTTATGAGCTATTCCGCAGCCGGAATGCAACATGCTCTTAGCATTTCAATCCCGCTTGGTGGGTCAAAATAGTGGTAAGACAACGTTAAAAATCTGTTATTTTAACATACTTTAAGTCTTGGGCATACGATACCATAGTCAGTAAAAAACAGCCCTTTAGAGGTTATTCACCTAATTTTGTTTATAACTAAGGCTTGTCGGCTAAAAAGTTTTATTTACATTCGCTCAAACCAATATTTAAAAAAGTATGAAAAAGTTAAGTTTATTAGTTGGTGGTTTGATCTTATCAACCGCTGTAATGGCTCAAAAACCGGATGCAAGTGTACATAACACATTAGAAGGTTTGATTAATTGGAATACATCTTCTTTGTCTTTCACTGCACCTTCTCTTCGTTACCGTTACTTCGTTCAAGACAACATCGCTGTTCGTGTGACTTTGGGTCTTGACAACAATTCTACCACAGACAATTTCTTTGAAAATGGTGATGGAACTGGAGCTACAGGTTCTTACGAATCAAAAAGCAACTTTTTGAACTTCGGAATTGGTGCTGAGTACCACTTTGGAGGAACAGATCGTTTGTCTCCTTACGCTGGTTTAGAAATCATGTTGGGTTCTGGTAAAAACACAGATGACGGTGCTAATTCTGATGGTACTTCTTATGTTGCTGACTACACAGAAACTTCTGAAGCTAAAGCAAGCATGTTTGGTGTAAATGTAGTTGCTGGTGCTGACTACTATTTTGCTGAGAACTTCTACATGGGTCTTGAATTAGGTCTTGCATGGTCTTCTTTTACTGATAAAGAAGGTGAAACTAGCGTTACAACTGGTGGAACAACTTTCAAAACAGTTACTGCTGAACAAAAATCTTCTTTTTTGAGCACAGGTGCTGTAGGTACTTTCCGTCTTGGATGGAGATTCTAATAATTCCTTTTGGAAATTTGAAGGGGAGCTTTTTAGCTCCCTTTTTTTTGTGCCCAACTAGTTCTATTCACTATCTTTACAATAACTTAGAGGTAAAGAGATTTATGTCGGAAGAAAAAAAGAAGATTACCATCGCCATTGACGGTTACTCATCGTGTGGAAAAAGTACGCTTGCAAAAGCATTAGCCCATACGCTGCAGTACGTTTTTGTCGATTCCGGAGCTATGTACCGCTGTATTTGTTTATTTGCATTACGCAATGGCTTTGTAAGCAATGGAATGGTGGATAAGCAGGCATTGATCGAACGGCTACCTGAAATCACCCTCTCGTTTCACAAAAACCCGGAAACGGGAGATCAAGCTATTTTATTGAACAACGAAGATGTTTCGATGCTCATTCGCTCCTTTGAAATTTCACAATCGGTCAGTCAAATTGCCACCATCAAAGAGGTCAGACAAAAATTGGTTCACCAGCAGCAATTACTTGGGCAAAAAGGTGGAATCGTAATGGATGGGCGTGATATCGGCACCGTGGTCTTCCCACATGCAGAATTGAAACTATTCCTCACTGCCTCCATAGAAGTACGCACACAAAGACGTTTTGACGAAATGTTCAACAAAGGTCAGGAAGTAGCATTTGAAACCGTTAAACAGAATTTATTGGAGCGCGATCGCATAGATAGCACACGTGAAGAGAGTCCGCTTCGACAAGCAGAAGATGCTATTGTAATTGATAACAGTAACTTAACTCCCGATGGACAGCTCAAGCAGGCATTGGAGTTAGTCAAAGAAGCGATCCACCAACAACTCGCCTGATTTGTTGAAAGCTTAACACCCTATTTCTTCCTATTTTTTTGTGATAATTGCCTGCTAGATGTGAATAATCATTGGAAGCCTGTTTTCCTTCAACGAGACCTGTGATCTATTCATCTAGTTGATTCTTCTTTGAACTGTTTACACTAAAAGCTAACTATAATGTGTAAATTTGCACACCTGTTTAAATCTTACCGTAGTATGTTATCAATTGGAAAAATTACTGAAGAAATTATCGGACGAAGCCCTTTTTTAAGAGAGGCAATGACCGACGATCTAATCAACATCTCCTCACTAGCACGAAAAATAAAACCAGAAATTGAAGAAACACTTGGCAAAGAAGTCAAAGAAGGTGCCATCGTAATGGCTATCAAGCGCATGTCGCCTGGTCTGTACCACCGTCTTAACTTAAAAATCACCAATATCATCGGTGAGCTTGGTGATTTTCTTGTTCGCAGTAATCTGGAGGATTACACTTTTGAAAATACCGAGTCGTTGCGTCAAAAGCAAGCAGATTTGGTACAACTTGTCAACTCCGATTCTGACGTTTTTTACACGATTTGTCGCGGTGTTACTGAAACCACAATTATTGCTTCTTCCAGTATCTCGAATAAAATCAGCAACTTGCTCATCAACGAACGCTTAAAGTCGCACACAACCGATTTGGCTTCAATTACGGTAAAATTACCGGCTGTAAACTCTGAAGTTTACGGCGTGTATTATTACATTCTGAAGCATTTGGCTTGGGAAGGGTTGAACATTGTTGAAGTGGTTTCTACAGCCAATGAGTTTACAATTATTGTGAAACAAGACCATGTAGACAAAGCATTCAAAGTATTGATGCAATTGAAACGAGGAAAATAACCCATTATAAAACAGAAAAGCCGCGATTCTTCAATCGCGGCTTTTCTATTTTATAATGCTCAATGTTGAATGCTGAATTTTGAATTAGGATTCTCTGTAAACATAGACTTATCCAACTGATTGAAGTTGTGAATAGGAATTCACTTCATCTTTTTTGTAGGAGCCTCATTCAACATTAAAAATTAAGCATTCAAAATTTCTATTAATCTGCTTTAATCAATTCTCCCGACCCCGATCGAACGATATTAACTACAGACGGATTGCCTTTGTAATAGATGTTTCCACTACTTTTAATATAGCCATGCAACGGAATTCCATCTGCGCGCAGTTTCACATGTCCGGGAGTATCAGAAGCTACATACACCGAATCGGTAATCGTCAAATCATACACATCGCAATAACCATTACTTCGGGCGCTGATCCGGGCCTGTTCAGTGGTTCCGTGAAAGGTATAATCGCCCCAACCATGCGAAATATCTGCATCAATTACTTTTGAGTTGAGCGTCAAATCAACAGGACCGGCACCATCGCGCACCATCAACGTGAAATAATCGATATTCAAAGTGCCTTCCGATTTCAAATATTCCGATCCTTCGTAGTGAACATTGATAATACTGGTGAAATGAATTTCTACCAATAACTCCCGCTTCGCATTTCGAAGGAAAGCGCATTTGTTTTTATTCGTGACCTCCAACAATTTATCCGTAACCTTACATTCAACCAGTTTCACCACATTCTTCCCTCCTTTTATCACTACTTTATCGGTAGAATCCTGAATCAGCACATAAGCAACGTGCGGATGCAATTTCAAGCGGTCAAAATCCGAAAGTGGGATCTCCAATGTTGTATCCTCGCCGGTGGATTTAAAACACTTGCGATCTTCGGGTTTCTTACAAGCCGAGAATCCGGCTACTACCAAACAAACGATCAACCAATACCTCATTTTTGCTTGTATTTAAAAGTGTACCCGATTCCGTATTCAATATAATCCGCTTTCGCCCAATGCGATTTCAATACAAGATTGGCTGTGATTCCATTATCAAATTGATAACGCATCCCAACTCGGTGATACAACGGACCGTCGGTTTGATACCTGTCTTTTATATAAGTTCCCATTCCAAGTACAATTTGCATGTGATCCAATGGCAGAACGTATGCCGCATACACTCCGATTTGAAAAATACTCCATTGTGTTTTAGGAACATAACCTTTGTAATTGAAGACCGATTGTTTTGACATGAGATCAAACGCAATTTCCATCCCTACTTTCGGTCGGAATAATCTTCGTTCCATAATCGACACCGCATAAATCGGGAATTTTTTTCCGGAAGTCGGGAAGATTTCTTTTGCAGAAAGAATTCCCAACAGATGGAATTTCCAATTTCTAAAAAACGGTTGCCGGGCCTGAGTAGTAAGCACTACAGATGACGGTTCATTCTTTAATCGGTAAGCATATCCCAAACCGATATTGGGCATGTTTAGCCCCAAATTCGGTACTTTGGAAGAACCGTTTGACAAATGCGACAGGTCGAAACTATAAATAAGCTGATGACGTTCCGCAAGCTGAACATGTCCTTCTATTCCTAAACAAATCAACGCGTTGATATGGGTACTTATAGCAACATTTTTCGGATTCGTTTCCTGATCAAACACTTTCGTAATAAACCCTACACCACAACCGAGTTTTCCGCTTAATTGATGGCGTTTGCCTTTATTCATTGGAAACTCGATGAATCCGTAAGTACCGAATGCTTGCCCCAAGATGGCATTGTTACCAACTGTGGAACCATACAAGGTAACTCCGATATACGGATGCTTATAACGTACATGCCATTCTTTTTGAGCTCCCAATCGTTTTGCAATTGAAACTTCTGCTCCAAAAATCGGTTCCTTCGGTAAATGGCTCATTACGCCTCTGTGAGCCGCCAAAAATCCGCTTTTTTGTTTTATCGAAAGGTAGAGCGACGCGTCTTCACGAACTATGTTCTCGCGCCTAAGTCTTTTATTTGGACTCACGAATTGTTCTGTTGACGCAACCTCATTTAGTTGAGCTTTTGCCACCAGTGGGATAAAAATCAAGAAGAAAATCCATTTGAACATAGCTCAAAAATAAACGTTTTTTTGTTTATGCTAAATTTGCAGCATGGAAACTTCACCCAACACAATTAATGCAACCGATCCGCGATTGATCGCCTTTCAACGTTTATTGGATGTCATGGACGATTTGCGCGAAAAATGTCCGTGGGATCGCAAACAAACACTTGACAGCCTGCGCCATCTAACCATCGAAGAAACGTATGAATTGGCAGACGCGATTATCAGTAATGATATGGAAGGTTTGAAAGGAGAATTAGGGGATTTGTTTCTTCATTTGGTGTTTTACAGCAAAATCGCATCTGAACAAGGAGCCTTTGACGTAACAGATGTGCTGAATGCGATTTGCGAAAAACTCATTTACCGGCATCCGCATATATATGGTGATGTAGTGGCTGAATCGGAAGACGAGGTGAAATCGAACTGGGAAAAGCTCAAACTGAAAGAAGGAAAAACATCGGTACTTCAAGGTGTGCCTGTTTCCTTGCCAGCGTTGGTAAAAGCCATCCGAATTCAGGACAAAGTAAAAGGTGTTGGTTTTGATTGGGATGATATTGCTGACGTAAAAGCAAAGGTATCAGAAGAACTTGCTGAGCTGGATGAAGCAATTGCGAGCAAGAATCAATCTGCTATAGAAGACGAATTCGGCGATGTTTTATTTTCGTTGGTCAATTATGCGCGCTTCCTTCATGTAAATCCGGAAGATGCCCTTGAACGAACCAATCGGAAATTCAGAGAACGTTTTATGCTAATGGAAACATTTATTACTGAGTCTGGAAATGACATTTCAAACATGCAACTCACTGAGATGGATGTTTATTGGGAGCAAGCAAAAAAAACGTTACGCAAAGAATCTTAATGCGGCACCGATGACTCAATAATCGCTACGTTTTGTCATTTTTTCACATTTACATCGCCAATAAAGGTTAAATATGTACCTTCGAAGCCGCTGAAAAGCACAATAAATAACAGAATACCCATGAAGCTAGTTCTCTCCTTGATTGCCTTATTAGTTATTTCTACTACCACATTTGGTCAGGATCACATTGTACGTGGATTTATTCACAACAATCTCAATGATGAGGTTATTCCGTTTCAAAAAGTATTATTGATCCCCACAGAACAAGGGCGAGATATACTCGGAGCAACCACTGACGTAAACGGATTCTTCTCTATTCCGAAAGTATCTATCGGAGTTTATTTACTTAAAATTCAAAACCCGGAGTTTGCTCTTTATGAGCGCGAAATTGCGGTTACCAAGAAAGATGGTATCACAGATATTCGTGTTGACATGTTAAAACCTGACGGAACAGATTTGGATGAATTTGAGGTTTCCGCCGAAACAAAACGCAAAACAACCGAGGTACTTATTTCGGTAAGCAGTCTTACCAAAAAAGATGTTGAACGAATCCCGGGAATGGGTGCGGAAAATGACATAGTCGGTGCATTTTCAGTTACTCCGGGAGTTGTAACTACGGGTGACCAAGGTGGTCAGTTGTACGTGCGTGGTGGAACCCCGATTCAAAATAAGGTGTTGCTCGACGGTATGACAGTCTACAATCCATTCCACTCTATCGGTTTCTTTTCCATCTTCGAAACGGAGCTCATTAAAAACGTAGACATTTATACCGGAGGTTTTGATTCCCGTTACGGTGGACGTATTTCATCGATCATGGACATTACCTATCGCGATGGCAATAAAAAAGAATTCGGAGGAAAAGTTTCCGTATCTCCTTTCCTCGGAAAATTAGTGCTTGAAGGTCCTTTGTATCGTCAAAAAGAAAAAGGTGGTGGCGCTGCTTCTTATGTCTTTTCAGGAAAACATTCCTTATTGGATTATACGGCAAAATCATTGTATCGCAATGTCAACAATGGTGATGGACTTCCTTACAACTTTACGGATTTATACGGTAAATTGACCTTTGCGGCAAGCGGAGGATCTAAATTCTCGTTTTTCGGATTCAACAACAACGATAAAGTAAACTATTCTGAAATCGCTGACTTAAGTTTCTCTCAATCTGGCGGAGGAATGTCTTTTGTGTTGGTTCCATCCGGTTCACCAACGTTTATTCGTGGTCACCTGAATGGTTCCAATTACAAAACAACTTTCCAGGAAGTGGGTGCAAACGAACGCAACAGCTCTATTTTCGGTGCCGATCTAGGATTTGACTTTACCTATTTCTTGAAAAACGAAGGACAAATTGATTATGGTATCAATATGAACCTTTTCAAAACGGATTATCTTACCTACAATGAAGCAGCGTCAAAAATTCAATCCGTTTCTAATACAACTGAAATTGGTGCGTATGTTAACTACAAATGGGTTACTACTCGTTTTGTGATTCAACCAGGATTTAGGGCGCAGGTATACGCTTCATTGTCGACAATATCTCCCGAACCAAGACTTGGTGTTAAATTCAACGCTACCGAGCGTTTCCGATTAAAATTCTCGGGAGGTCGCTACTCGCAAAACTTTACATCTGCTTCTTCCGACAGAGATGTTGTGAACTTATTCAACGGTTTGCTTTCTGCACCTACCAATGTTCAGGAAACGTTTATCACAGAATTCAACAAAGTAAAAAATCCTAAAAACGGTCTTCAGTATTCATGGCATGCGATCTTAGGAGGCGAAGTTGATTTGACGAAAGCACTTTCCTTAAACATTGAAGGATACTACAAATTTTTCCCACAACTAAGTAACATCAATGTCAACAAAATATTCGATGACACGAAAGATTTTGATGATGTTGATGACGTTTACAAAAAAGACTTCTTGATCGAATCAGGACAATCTTACGGTTTGGATATCTTGTTGAAGTATTCGAAAGATCGTTTGTTCTTGTGGGGAGTTTATTCTTACGGAAAATCAACCCGTTGGGATGGATTTACATCCTACGCTCCAGTTTTCGACCGTCGTCATAATATCAACTTGGTTGGAACCTATGTATTCGGAAAGAAAAAAACATTGGAAGTAAACATTCGTTGGAACCTAGCTTCAGGACTTCCATTTACACCAACTGCAGGTTTCTACCAAAATGACAATATGGGTGGAGGGGTTACAACTGATTACACAACCAGTAATGTGAACGAAGTAGGTCTTTTATTAGGAGATTACAATAGTAAACGACTTCCGTATTACCACCGTTTGGACGTGACCGTGAAAAAACAATTCAAGTTCAAAAACTCAACCGAACTGGAAATTATCGGGGCGATTACAAATTCGTATGATCGTAAAAACATCTTCTACGTGAATCGTGTAACCAACAAAACCGTTTATCAATTCCCATTGCTTCCTAGTATGGGAATCAGCTATAAGTTTTAATACTTTCTTTGTGAAGAATAGAAAAGGATTCGTAATCGGATCCTTTTTTTGTGCGCTCATTTTTGTTGAATAAGCGATGTTAAAAACACGTCATTTTCAACGGAAAAGAAACTAAAAAAGAACAAACACCCTCCATTCAACCTTAAAAACTTCCGATTTTCATTAAAAACCACCCTTTTTAATATCTTTTCTGTTTTCTTAGCCAACCAACTGAAAATTAGCCCGTCTAGTCAATGTTGTACTACTAAACTTATAAAACCCATGCAGTTCTACTACATTTCGCGAATTGGCAAATCGCTAATCAACGGAAGATCTAAAAGATATGCTTTGTATCTCTTGTTTTTTGTCGGATTAAGCAGCCAAACAGCATTCGGTCAAACGGAAACATCAACAGCCATAACTCAATTGTTATCCGAACGATCTTCAAGAATAACTCAGTCTACTCCAACAAGAGACATCGACATGCAATTGTTTGAATTGGGTTATCGTCCGAAGGCAGTTGTTTCAACACAAACCCTAGAAAATGGCAATTTGAGAATCATTTTCCCGATTTATCTTGCTGTATCAGCTGATAAAAAAATTCGTATGGAAGAGCGTTTATCGCAACACTACTCTTACCTCTCGTCTATTTCTGTAGACACTGAATTACAGCAAGTAACCCTACTACTTTTGCCGACCACTTCATCGGAAGAGTTGGATTCCATTATTGATCATTTCGGATATGCAGGTCATGAATAAACTACTACGTTACTTCGCAATCATTGCATTACCACTGATAATATCCTTGAATGGATATGGTCAATGCAATACGAATACATCTATTTGTACCCCCGGAACAGCCGGACCTTTCAACTTTGTGACCCCGGGCCCCGGAGTGAGTACCTGCTTAGACTGGATTGGTCCAAATACCGGTTACATTATCCTGCACATTACTTCCTCAGGACCATTAAACATGCTCATCGACGGTAATTCGGCATCGGGCTTCCTTGATGTTTCTGTGTTTAACATTCCAGCAGGACAATCTCCTTGTACCGCTATTCAAAATTCAGCCAACGAAATCGGTTGTAATTACGCCACTGCTTCTAGCGGTTGCAATCAGTTCGGGAATTCTTTTCCATGTGCCAGTAGCGTTCCTGCACCAAATGTGGTAGCCGGACAAGAATTGATGATTGTGGTTGAAAACTGGAGTGGTTCTTCCAGTAATTTTACACTATCGTTAGGCCCGCCTCCAGGTGCTCAAACAGGACCTCCAAATCCTGCCATTACACCTGTTGGACCATTTTGTGTCACTTCAGGATCTGTACAACTTGTTGCTGCCGATATGGGCGGAACGTGGACAGGACCGGGTGTTTCACCAAGCGGATTGTTTAATCCGGCAACTGCAGGTTTGGGAACTCATACAATTAACTATTCTGTTGGATCGGCTCCTTGCAACGCTTCTTCTTCCACTACAATAACGGTAAACAGTGCTACAGTTGGGGTTTCTCCGGCAGTGACTATTTGTCCTGGAGCTTCTACCACATTAACAGCCAATGGGGCATCTACGTATTCTTGGTCGCCGGGAGGAAGTTTATCGGCTACAAGCGGAGCATCCGTAACAGCCACTCCAGGGTCAACAACCACCTATACCGTTACAGGAACTACAGCAGGTTGCACCAGTACAGCGAATGTAACTGTAACAGTGAGTGGAAATCCGGCAGTAAATGCGGTAGCAAATCAGTCGGTTTGTGCGGGAACGAATGTGCCTTCTACCCTATTTTCAGGCGGTGCTGCAGGAACAGTATACAATTGGACAAACTCAAATACGGCTATCGGACTTGGGGCAAGCGGTGTAGGACCACTTCCTACATTTACGGCTACCAATGCATCCGGTTCTCCCATTTCGGGAACCATTACCGTAACACCAACACTGGGAGCTTGTACCGGTAACCCCATTACATTTACCATAACTATCAACGGATCCAATACAACGGTTTCACCGAATGCTACCATTTGTTTAGGTGGAAGCACTGTTCTGACAGCAGCCGGCGCAACAACCTATTCTTGGTCACCGGGTGCGGGTTTATCCGCAACTTCGGGAGCTAGTGTTACTGCTGATCCGGTTGTTACGACTACTTATACCGTTACCGGAACTTCGGCGGGTTGTACCAGTACAGCCACTGTTACAGTAACCGTTGGTGGAAATCCTACTGTAAACGCTGTTGCCAATCAAACCTATTGCGCCGGAGCTACTGTTCCTTCTTCTGTGTTTAGCGGTGGTGCGGTTGGAACCGTTTATGATTGGACTAATTCAAATACTGGAATCGGTGCACCTTCAAGTGGTGTGGATGTTTGGCCAACATTTGCGGCAACCAATGCCGGAGCGGCAGCTATCACAAGTACGATTACTGTAACTCCTAGTATCGGATCATGCGTTGGCACTCCGATTACATTTGATATTACGGTCAATCCACAACCTACAGTAGTTGCAGGAAATAACGGCCCACTTTGCGAAGGTGCCGACATCAACCTCACAGCTTCAAATGTTGCCGGAGGAAGTTACACATGGTCAGGACCAAATGGCTATAACAATAACACGCAAAACCCAACTATCCCAGCCAGTGTTGCTAATGATTTCGGAACGTATACAGTAACTGTTACTGCTGCCGGTTGTTCAGGTTCTGCTACCACTACGGTTGTAATGAATCCTGGAACTCAACCTACTATTACACAAGTTGGACCTTACTGTGCCAATGGTGCTGCAGTTAATCTTGTTGCTTCCGTAGCCGGTGGAACTTGGTCTGGAACAGGAATCACAAATGGGGCTACCGGACTTTTCGATCCGTCTGCGGCTAGCATCGGCAATAATCTCATTACTTATACTTCTTCGAATGGCTGTACAAATCCTGCCACCACAACGATTGTTGTAAATGCCATTCCTACCATTCAATTTACAGGAGATGTATTAACCGGTTGTGCACCGCTTGATGTTGTTTTAACAGATCAAAGTGCTCCTGCGAGCAGTGCCGTTACTTGGACTTTTGGTGATGGTTCTCCGAATTCCAATCAATTGGGATCGGTAGCACACACCTTTACTTCACCGGGTTGCTATGATATTACTTTAAGTGCAACCAGTAACGGATGCAGCAACTCAGCTACCCTTGCCAATTACATTTGTGTGTTGCCGAAAGCTGAGGCTTCGTTTTATGTGGATGATGCCACTCAAACAATATCCGATCCTACATTCAATTGCATTAACACCTCATTGAATGCAACAAGTTATTCGTGGGAATTTGGCGATGGAACAGGAAGCACGTTGATTCATCCTTCTCACACTTACCCTGCTCTTCCCGGCAATTACACGATTGTGCTGTATGCGAATAACGCAGGTGGTTGCATCGACTCTGCCAAAATTAATGTGAGTATTAAAGATGAATTGATTTTCCATGTACCAAACGCCTTTACGCCAGATGGTGATGAGTTCAACAATACGTTTAAACCTGTTTTCTATTCAGGGTTTGATCCGTATAGTTATTCACTTACCATGTATGACCGTTGGGGAGAAATCTTATTCGAATCGCATGACGTGGAACTGGGCTGGGACGGAACCTACAACAACCAACTTGCCAAAGAAGGCGTCTATACTTGGACGATTAAATTTAAAGACATTGACAACGATAAGAAAATGGTCTATTCTGGCCATGTGACGTTGATTGAATAATGAAATAACCGCTATGCTACTACTAAAAAAGGAGGTGTCTAAAAAGCACAAAACTGCTTCGTTGTTTTCGGATTTCAACCTTGATCATTTACTCAAGTAAACTCCCAAGGCTTCATCCTCAACGCCTTGCATTTTAGCACTTTTTAAAAACCTTCATGTTTTCAGAAAGAGGTTGTCTTTTTAGACAGCCTCTTTTTCATTATATCGTATTTGGAAATCGGTTATTTACTCCAATGTTCAAAAGCTTTTTTCTGCGCTCCGTTAGGAACTTCTACCTGCTTTAAAGTATAATCGAGGTAAAAATTGCGCTGAACTTCCGGCAACGTTAACTCAAGCAATTTACCTGCACGAAGAATAGTGAGTTGTTTTTGTTCATCATCAAGATACGTCAGCCATTTATCCAGTTCACCAAACAGCGAATAATTGTTTACTGCAACAATCGTATCCTCCAGCATTATTCCAGCCAAATCGGCCGGACTTCCGGGGTAAATAGCTTTCACAACGTGGTTTGCACCATCTTGAAGGGTTTTGAAACCCAAACGTCCGTGGCTATAACGTTTTGACGGTTGATGAAGCATTTCTATTCCAATGGCATCAAACGCTTCGGTCAATATCGCTTCAAACGGACGTGTTCCGTAGAAATAATCATCAAAAACAGTATTCATCTGATCACCGGCTAATTCACAAATTAACGCGCGGTAATCCTGCTCACTTACTCCTTTTCCTTCAAGCGCAAAGTTGAAATAAAGCCGTTTCATCGCTTCATCCAAACCAAACTTATTGTTGCTGTGTTGACGAATCATGACATCAGTTACAAAAGCCAGCAAACAACCTTCGGTATAAATGGAAACCTTCCTTCCGGGAGCTCCGGGAACATAACCGTCGAGCCATGTATCCCAAGAAGAATCAGCTACAGAATGATTAAATCGCCCGAAATTATCGAAGTGTTTTTGCAATTGCACCTGCATTTCACGGAAATAATCTTTCAGCTTAAAAACACCACTCTTGTAGAGCATCAAATCGCCCATATAGGTCGTAACACCTTCGCAGAGATAACCCAATCTGGAAAAATTCTCCTGTTGATAGTTGTAAGGGAACATTTCTATTGGACGAATCGCTTTCACGTTCCAGATATGGTATAACTCATGCGAACTCACACCCAATAATTCAGAGTATGCTTCGCCGAACACGTCATAAGTCGGTCCGAGTGTAATTACGGTAGAATGTTGGTGCTCTACTCCATGATAAGCTTTGTAAGGCAAAATATGAATCAGAAAATGGTAATGCGGAACGGGAAACTCAATAAATTTCTCGATTTGTTTTACGGTGAATGCCTTGAAGTCTTGAATGACACGCTTCCAATCAATGGTAATTGCTCCGTTAAACCACAAGTGAAAAACAGTTCCGTTTACTTCGTACTGATTGTATTGCAGCAGTTCAGAGCAAATAAACGGCGCGTCTGCCAATTCATGAAAATCAGCGGCAATAAGTTGTTTGCCTTCGCGCTTAAGCGATGTGGCAATGTTCCAATTATCGGGAATTGATAGATTGACCTCACACGGTTCGTTGATGCGTTCAGGTAAATAAATAAAACAGTTTACCGGATTTACATACAACTGTTCTTTCGACAAGTAAGTAGATCCTGCGTTTAAATCTGCAGCGTAATATCCGTATTCAACGCGCAAATCAGCTCCATTTTCATTCGTAACCTGCCAGGTTGAAGTATCGGTTTTTTGAACGGCACAAGGTTTTCCTTTTCCATCAAACACCCTGAAGTTGCGGACGTTCTTCGCGAAATTCCCTAATTCATATCTTCCGGGACGCCAGCGCGGCAAAACAATGGTTGCATTTTCGGATACCTTGGTAAACTGCACCCGAAATTGTACATATTGCTGATTGGGAGAATCGGTAGAAAGGAAATACTGTGTCATGTGCTCAATTTTCCTCAAAATTAGAAATTCAATCGTATAACCACACGTTCAATGATGAATTGAAAATGTAAAATTGATAAGGAAGTTTTTGTGGAAGAAATGTTAAAAATGGAGGGAAGTGGTGAATGAATGGAAAAATGTCTTAACTTAGTAGACAAATGTCTTATTTCAAACTGAAATGGCTCGAAACAATGATCTTCAAATAGACAACTCAATCCAACGATTTGTCAACTATGTACAACAGGAAAGCAACATGCATGTCTCTGATGTAAGTCTTACCTACAATGACTTTTTCAGAAACAAATTACTCTTGGTGCTTTCCATTCGTGAAGGTATTCCTCATTTTCTATTCTCTGCAATTCGCTTGCAAACTCCTTTCTCAGACATTGACTGGGCCAATTTCCTGAACATTTCAACCAAGTCACTTCAACGTTACAAAGTAGAAAAAGACTTTGTGTTCAAACCGATTCATTCAGAGAAAATCATTGAATTGGCCGAAGTAACCCAATTGGGCGAAACGGTTTTTGACAGTCAAGAACAATTCTACAATTGGCTCAAACGCCCAAATCAGGCGCTAGGCAATATGAAACCGCTCGAATTGCTCAAAGATTCGTACGGAAAAGAATTAGTTGTAAACGAACTCACACGCATCGATCACGGTATATTTGTTTAATGAAAGTTTATCGCCTAACCCGCAGAAAATTTATTCACGATTTCAATGGCAAAGGTGCTGCAATTTGCGGTGCTCGCTGGAATTCAAAAGGAACCGAAATTATATACGCTTCCGATAGTCGTGCCTTGGCCATGGCCGAAGTTGCCGTTCACCTTTCTTTTGATACCCTTCCTTCTGATTTTATGATGCTCGAAATCGACATTCCTGATATTGTAGCTTTTGCCCCAACGTTGACAGTTGACGATTTACGCCTCAACTGGAATGTATTTCCACACGACGGAACCACTCAACTTATTGGCGATCAATTCATTCAAACCAATGCATTTTGTGTGATGAAAGTACCATCTGCGGTAGTGAAAGGCGACTTCAATATTCTCATCAATCCGATACATGCTGATTTTGATAAGATCACCATTACAGACAAGAGTGATTTTCCGTTTGATCAGCGATTTGTTTATCGTTAAACCAAGCGCGATTGAAAGACCATTTCGGCACACCAATTAAACGGAATTGATTACTTTCGCAGCGTATCCATTTTATTGAATAGTATATGAATTACGATATTATCGTTGTTGGAAGTGGTCCGGGTGGTTATGTAACCGCTATCCGTGCTTCCCAATTGGGATTAAAAACCGCCGTTGTTGAACGCGATGAGTTGGGCGGAATTTGCTTGAACTGGGGATGTATCCCAACAAAAGCGTTGTTGAAAAGCGCGAACGTATTTGAATACCTGACGCATGCTGCCGATTATGGAATTACCGTAAAAGATGCTAAGGTTGATTTTGACGGAATGGTTGCCAGAAGTCGTGGAGTTGCCAACGGAATGAGCAACGGGATTCAGTTTTTGATGAAGAAGAATAAAATCGACGTTATCAAAGGAACCGGTGTGGTAAAAGCAGGTAAAAAAGTAGCTGTTACCGCAGAAGACGGAACAGTATCAGAATATACAGCCGATAAAGGAATTGTAATTGCAACCGGAGCGCGCTCTCGTCAATTGCCGAACCTTCCGCAAGACGGAGAAAAAATCATTGGTTACCGCGAGGCTATGACCTTGAAAAAACAACCGAAGAAAATGGTGGTTGTAGGTTCAGGCGCCATCGGTGTTGAATTTGCTTATTTCTACAACGCTATCGGTACGGAAGTTACCGTAGTAGAATACTTGCCGAACATCGTTCCGATTGAAGACGAAGAAGTGTCAAAACAACTGGAAAAATCGTTCAAAAAAGCAGGTGTTAACATCATGACAAACGCTTCTGTTGAATCGGTTGATACTTCCGGAAAAGTATGCGTTGTAACTGTAAAAACAGCCAAAGGCGAAGAGAAAATTGAATGTGATGTTGTTCTTTCGGCTGTTGGAATTCAAGCGAATATTGAAAACCTTGGTTTGGAGGAATTGGGAATTGTGGTTGACAAAGGTCGTATCATCGTGAATGATTATTACCAAACCAACATCCCCGGCTATTATGCCATCGGCGACGTGATTCCTACCCCTGCTTTGGCACACGTTGCTTCTGCAGAAGGAATTATTTGCGTTGAGAAAATTGCAGGACATCACCCTGAACCATTGGATTACGGAAATATCCCGGGTTGTACGTATTGCTCGCCTGAGGTTGCATCTGTTGGTCTGACAGAAAAAGCGGCGAAAGAAGCAGGTTTGGATATCAAAATCGGTAAGTTCCCGTTCTCTGCATCTGGTAAAGCAAGTGCTGCCGGAGCAAAAGACGGATTTGTAAAATTGATTTTCGATTCGAAATACGGTGAATTGTTGGGTGCACACATGATTGGCGCCAACGTTACAGAGATGATTGCCGAAATCGTAGCCATTCGTAAACTGGAGGTAACAGGTGAAGAATTGATTAAAACGGTTCACCCTCACCCTACCATGTCGGAAGCGGTAATGGAAGCTGCAGCTGCAGCCTACGGTGAAGTGATTCACTTGTAAGAATAAGATAATTAACTCACAAGAGGTTTTCGTTTCGGCGGGAACCTCTTTTTTACACCATCGAAATGGAAAATGGTTTGTCGACTCTTCAGAAATACTTCAGAATTCAGCGAGTGGTTGTGATTGTTTTCTTTTTGATGATGGCAGTGAGTTTGTTGTTGCCATATACAAAAGTAGATGTTTCATCACTTTATGTTCCATCTGTATTTTCGAGATATACCATTTACGGTTATGAACTTCGTTTAGCTGTAATTACTGCAATTTTGGCATTTATTTGTACTATCATGATAGTCTTCACCAAGACGAGAATTTCTGCAACTATTGGATTTTTTGTGGCTGTTTTGAGTGGAATAATGGTATTGATCCTACCTCAAGAGATTCATTTCAATCACATCTTCATCAAACCATCCGGCCCTGATTACAACTACGCTATTGGGTTCTATGTAATTCTAATTGGCGGAATATGCATCATCATTACCGCTTTCATAAACATGATTTTGGGAGCTCAAAACACACAGATAGAACGTACATTCAACCCAGACTTGATCGATGATTTGGAATGAACTGAGCCTAAACGGTAAAACATTGTTTATTAGTGTCTTAGTGGTTTTTAGTTGACCACAAGGACACAAAGAAACAAGGAAATTAACCTAGAATATCATCTTTTGGTGTAAAAGTGATTACTCATTTATCATTAGCTTCAACGAAAATTCACTTCACCCCCAAAGGCGTTCCCGCCACTTCAAATTGATTGTCTGATGAACAAAATACATCAATTCTCCCCAGAAAAAGTCCCGCATAACCAACTTGGTTGATCACTACATCGCTTCCGATCTTGTTTTTCACTATCTCGGGTTTTTCTAAAAAAGTATGGGTGTGTCCGCCTAAGATAAGGTCAATACCTTCCGTATTTGCTGCCAGGTGTTTGTCGCAGACCTTAGCCGGATCTGTAGGATATTCGTATCCCAAATGCGAGAGACAAATAATCAGATCACAGTGTTGTTTACGCAATGAGGCAACTTGTTCTTGTGCTTTGGCAATCGGATCCATGTAAACCAAAGCTCCTGTATTTTCATTCGATACCAAACCGTTTAGATCAACTCCCAAACCAAAAACACCGATATTGAGTTTTCCTTTTCGGATAATTACATGTTGCTTCACCTCATCGCGAAGACTGGTGCCCGAAAGATCATAATTGGCGTTTACAAAAGGAAAAGTTGCGTGTTGTTTCGCTTCTTTAAAACCCTCCAAACCAATGTCGAAATCGTGATTGCCCAATGTAGCCGCGTCGTACTTCATTTCTGAAAGCACTTTCATCTCGAGCACACCCTTGAATTTATTGAAATAAGGCGTTCCCTGAAAAATGTCTCCTGAATCCAACAACAACACATGTTCTTCTTCGGCTCTTATTTTCTCAATAAGTGTTGCTCTTCGGGCTACTCCGCCCATTCCTGGATATTTGCCGTGATTATCCGGAAACGGATCGATATTGGAATGGGTATCGTTGGTATGAAGAACCACAAGCTTTTGATCTTTTTTTCCAGTGGCACTGATCAGTGACGGTGCAATTGCTGCTCCGGCTGCCACAATTCCCGTACGGTGAATAAACGTTCTTCTGTTCATAATGAGCTTGTTAAAAACGAATTCGTTCTTCCAATAATTGGTCAATTGTTCCGGTACGCTCTACTTCGCGAAGCAATAAATCGCGCAGTAAAACCGGGCTCAATATCTTCTCGGTTGCTGCCTGGAAAAAGAGCATTTTATCTCCTCCATTGGCCAGAAAATCGGTCGTAATAACCCAAAGGTAGCTTGATTCGGCGAGATTGTCAATAACTATTTTTCCGTTTACAACTGTAAATCCGGCAATGGGCTCACCTCCTGTTTTTTGCAGATAAGCTTCTATTTCAGCGATCTGATTAACAGGTAATTTCAATGCGATCAATTGATTATCAAAGGGCATGAGTTTGTAGATATCTCCTACCGTAAGCGGTCCTTTTGACAGCGAAGCACGGATACCGCCTGTATTCAGCAACGCAATCACCGGCAGTTTATCCGGTTGATTGTTTAACAAACTATCTTTTCCGAATTGCAGCACAATATCCGTTACCCATTGACCGAGTGTGGAATTTGGCCGTGCCACTTGCATATCAGCAGTTGCCTCTCCGATTACACGATTCATTTCCAGAGCAAGAGCCCTTCTGTAAGGCGCCACCAAAGAATCCACTTCAGGATCTTTCTCAACCGGATTTTTTACGTCAATCCGCTGCGCATTGAAGACCTTGTAGGAATAAGAAGAGCAGGCCGAAAGACCTGCTCCAATTAATAGAATTCCAATGAATTTAAGCATCGGTTTATTCAATAATGAGTGATTTCTGTGCAACTCCGTAAGGCGTCACCGCTTTCACGATATACGATCCGGATTTTAGTGCCGCAATATTTAATTTCACCAAATTCAGGTTAGAAACGTTTGCTTTCAATACTACACGCCCTTGCATGTCAAGGATTTCGTATGAAGAGATTGTTGTTGCATTTACGTGCAATGACAATTCATTTTTAGCAGGGTTCGGATAAGCGATAAAACCAGCGTTCAATGCTTCTTCGATATCAGCAACGCAACCCAATGCTTCGTAACTCATGTTGGTGAAGTTCACGAAACAAACGAAATCGATACTATCGACAAATGGGTTACGATTCCCTTGCAGCGAGTCAACATAGTCATTGCGAGAAATTTCTCTGCTATCCGGTAAATCTTGGTAGTGCCATTGTTTCAACAATCCTTGATCTTGTCCGTAGTTGATTGATGGGCTGATTGGATTAGGCAATCCCCAGTTGTTACCAGCAACGGTAGTATAACAAATTGCTTCGTACATCATCGCTCGCGCTGCATCACCTTTGTGTTCTTCACGTGGTTCGTACACTAAGTTTCCGTTTGCATCCAATCCGTATGTTCCATCAAGGTAAGTTGACGATACTGTCACAACTTCGCCCAATGGGTAATTGCTACGAACTGCATTTGCTTGATTTTGATTGGTTGGGAACAAATGGTGATAATCACTGTATTCAGGTAAATCATCAGAGTTTGCGTCAAGGTATACAGGCATCCAACTGTAGCAATAAGTATGCTCACGACTGAAACCAGTTGCTGTAAAATCGAAAGGCTCTGAGTAGATTTTGTTTTCTCCACTGTATACACAAGTTATAACTCTTCTATCTAGGGTAGTATCGCGTGCGTAGAAGCCTTTCACCATATAGTTTCCGTAGTTACTGTAAAACTGTTGTTGATGAGGATTGACCACAGCGTGTAAGTCAGCTACAAATGTTGCGCTTGATGTATTGATTCCGGCATAAAGCCCGGCAGGCATCATGGTAGCAGGCGTTGTTGTTGAACCTGTCAACGGACTTGTTGTCAAATAGTTTCTGTAAGTTCCGTCACCATTGTAAGCATACACTGCAAAATGGTAAGTTGTATTGGCAGCGATGTAATTCGGTGTAAAAGAAGTGCCCGGTCCGCTGTAAACAACTTGTCCGTCACCGATTAGGTCACCACGTTGGTAAACCGTTCCATCGGCAGGAACTCCTGTTACGGCAGAACCTGTTTTACGCAATACAATGTATTCTTCGGCAGAAGCAGATGAAGTGAATGCAGCATTGAATCGGTAAGTCTTCACATTGGTAAAGTTTAATGAAGTAGCTTGGGCAGCAGGCTCTGTAGCATAACTACCACCGATACCAATCAAATTCACGACGTAAGATGCTTCATCCGCATCATCACTAGAGATCGTCAAAACAGCATTACGCGTTCCGGCAATAGCAGGTGTGAAATCAACTGTCAAAGGAGCAGTTCCGTTAGCAGTAACTGAACTTGGAGAAGAAGAAACGGTGAAATCAGCTGCGTTAGCACCAGAAATAACCGCGCTTGAAATGTTTAGTGTATTTACTGTACCCAAGTTTTCAATGGTAAACGTAGCTGGTGTCATTGTACTTACAGGAGAACTCCATGTGTAACTTCCACCGCTAACGATGGTTGTAGCACCTTGTTTTACGTTGATTTCTTGTTGAGGACCAGCCGGAGCTGCAGCAATGTTTACATCATCTAAACCGACATTACCAGATACTTTAGTCGTATAGATAAAACGGATGTAACGTGAAGTTGCCTGTGGTACATCTGTGAACTGCGTGTAAGTAGATGTTGGTGCAGTAAATGTATGCAAGGTTGTCCAAACCGAACCCAAATCGGATTCTTCTACGGTGAACGTTCCACCTGCGAAACTGTTACCTGCAAGGAAATAAGTTAAATTTCCAGGAGCACTTGCGAAATTAATAATCAAATAATCGCCAGTATTGTCAAGCTTCATGGTAGGAGGAGTGTTTCCAGAAGCGGTATATAAACCGGTTCCCGATTCTGTCCAGCCAACCGGAAGAGTTGGTGTTGTAAAACTCCAACTTGTCGGAAGCACCGCCTGTGCCATTGCATTCAAACTGAATAGAACAGCAATGAATGTTGCGAAAGTAATTTTTTTCATGTTGTTTATTGTTAACTAATTAAAATTGAATTCCAAGTGTCAAGTTAAACCGGAATCCTTGTCCGAACATAACAGATGCAGAAGCCGCATCGAAATCAGTTCCGTAAAAATTATTCGTTGCATCAGCCATATACATGGTGTTCAGAACGTTTGTAATCGAACCGTTGAAGAAGGTATTCACCTTGCCGAAACGGTATTTATATCCTACAAATAAATTCAACAAGCCGTAAGATGGTAATTTGTATGACTCACGACCGGCATTTGCCCCTTGCAGGGAAAACGGTGTAAAGTTAGCGTAATAACGGTCGAACCATTGGTATTGAACCTTGAAAAACAAGTTTTTAATCGGTTCGTAACGCAATCCTACATTGGCCATTGTTTGAGCAGCATCACCTACATGAACACCTTTAGCATCAAACGTAAACGTATAATTATTCAAGTCTGGAATTGTAACTGTTTCCGATGAGTTCCATCTCCAATCTCCGTAAGAGAACATGAATTCACCTGAAATTTTCTTAGTGATCTCATAAGCCAAATCGACTTCACCACCAATGTGTAAGGCATCCATACCATTAATGTTCACATAAATATTAGCTGTAGGATCTTGTGGATCAGGAATAGAAACCCCAAACGGGAATGGTTTGTTTTGCCAATTTGTAACGTACCCATTCACATTGATTCCGAAACGATTGTTGGCATAACCATAACCGGCTTCAGCAGCTAGTATTTTTTCATTCAGAATCTCATAGAAAAATGAATTGGTATTGTTATCAATCACATTACTGAACTGAGGTGTTCTTGAAAGATAACCTAAATTCATAAAAACAGTCATGTATTCGGTCAAAGCAAAACTTGCTCCGGCTTTTACCGTTCCACCAAACAATGTCTTCCAATCGGTAGCATAGTCTTCTAGACCGTCTGATGAAGCCGTATACGTTTGACCCTGATATGTAATTGTATCGGTAGCTCCAATGCGCAAGGTAGTATCACCAACTTCCAAAACCTTTTTCTGGAAATAGTCAATTCCTTTGTAAGAATTACTTACACCTGACAGGTTTAGGAAAGCTGTCCAACGTGTGTCTTTGTATTCTACTTGACCAAAAGCACCACCCCATTGCACCAAACCGTCGCGGTGATTGTTGTAAGTATTCAACGAAACCTTATCCCCTTTTCGCATCATTGGTGTGGATGAATTCAGGTTGGCATCGTTTACATAATAATCACCACCCAACAAATCACGGATTTCCTGGTAATGTGTTCCTTTATAATAACGGTAATCAATTCCACCTGAAGTTTGCCATTTCTGATTGTGTTCATAGGTAAATTGACCCAAGTAACCAACCCAAAAATGGTTATTGACACTTGATACCAATGCTTGTGTTGATTTTAATTCAGTCGTGCTATAAAGCGGATCCACATTCGGACCGCCAAACAATTGATCCACCTGATTGGTTTTCACAATTGCGTCCCAATCGATGGTACCATCTGCTTTATACTGAATTCCACTTGAGTTGGATAAACGTGTACCTCCACCTCTACCAATAGACAAATAAGCGATATTAGAGATGGATAACTTATTGTTTACTGTCCAGAAATCTTTCAGCGTTACCTGAGGTTTGTGGTAGTAATTCAAGCGTTCGTTCATGATTTCTTGTTTACCGTCAACTGTTCTGTATCCCCAGTGCTGGTTGAAACGAATACCGCGGTCATAAGCCTGAGCAGAATCTACTGTCAGCCCCATATCGCGCGCAGTTGCTGCATCCCAGTATTGAATACGTTGGTTAAACGAGCGCTGACCATGTTGTTGCGGAGCTCCAAAGCCCGACAAAGTCAACAAGTGCTTCTCCAACTTTTTCTGAATTTTAGCGTAGTAGAAACCACCTTGTGTGTTGGTTCCATCTACCCAGCCATTCCCTTGTTTGTATGAACCGGAGAATACTACACCCCAGCCTTTTTTCGTCAAACCTGAGTTATATGAAAGACTTGAACGCAAAAACGTTCCTGTTCCAAACTCCTGTTTGAATGAAATGCCTTTTTTGTTACCGATTCCTGAGGTAATGATATTTAATGTTCCACCAACCGAAGGCATCGCCAACTTGGTTGCTCCTAATCCGCGTTGAATTTGAATGGTGTTTGTAATGTTATCCAAACCAAACCAGTTTGACCAATAAACCCAACCGTTTTCCATGTCGTTTACCGGCACACCGTCGATGAGCACACCAACGTTTCGCTGATCGAAACCACGAACCGTGATACGTGAATCACCATCACCACCACCGGTTTGGGTAGCATAAACTCCCGGTGTTGCATTTAACAACATCGGAATATCACGTGAGGCCAATTCTTCTACAATTTTTTCGGAACCGATTGTTGTAGCAGCAACCGGTGTACGGCGACCAACTATCGGCGCAATCACCTTGAACTCTTCCAATTCGGTGGTATTGCCAACTTTGTATTCGAGTTCCATTACAGGTCGATTGACTTCCAAATTTTCCATCAACGTATCCATTTCAGCCACTGCAACTGTGATAATGTAGGCGCCATAAGGAACGTCAGACAACTCAAATCGTCCATCCATATCAGTGATCCCACGATAGGTATTGTTAATGGAAACGTAGGCTCCGGGAACGGTTGTGCCATCTGCAGCATCCTTTACCACACCTTTTACGGTTGCCGTTTGCGAAAACGCAAGAACGGGTATTAAAAAAACGAATAGTACAAGTATTCTTAACATATATTCAAAAAAAAAGAGGTCTTCGTAGATGAAGACCTCTGTTGACTATCGAAATTATTTAACGACTACGCGCTTAGTAGTAACAGTACCGTTTTGATCGATCAAACGAACAATATAAACACCACGATCTGCTCCCAATTTAATGGCCATTTGCGGATTGGCTGCGTTTGTTGTACGACCAACCAATTGTCCTAATGCGTTTAATACTTGTACCTCACGAACATCAACAGCACCTTTAATGTACACCATTCCGTCTAACGAAGGATTTGGATATACTACGATTTCTGCTTGTGTTTTTGCGTCTGTCGACAAAGAGTTACAATCGCAATCGTGAGAACCTAGTGAGAACCAGTTTCCGAAAAGAATCGGGTTACCGTTACCGGAAACAATTGTATCGCCATTTCCATCAAATAAGTAAGTAACAGCAGGAATTGAATCATATTCAGCTAATGCGTTGAAAACAGTAACTTGAGCAGTAACACCTGTTAAAACAGTAGACTTACGAATCAATGAGTGATCAATTGTAACACCTACACCTTGACCTGTATTGTAAGGAGCTGTTGTTGTCCAGGCAGTTCCCGGATCTTCACCGATTTTACCGAAGATATCAATGATTTGAAAATTTGCAGAAGTAGTAATGTTTGCAGAAGCAGTACCAGGAAGTGTTCCTTTCGCAAGCATTATCGCATCGTTTCCATTCCAGTAAAACGCTTGAGAAACATTGTAATCTGGTGAGTAAAACCCATCTGCTCTTACTTGCAATGAATCCCAAACTGGTGCTTCTTGCCCAGAACCTGCAGGATCTTGTTTGTCAATTACAGCTACATAAACATCATACGGTTGAATAGTTCCCGACAACTGAACAGCACGATCTACTGTTGCCGAAGCAGCACCATTTGAATAACGAGCAACAAAGTATTCACTTAAATTAATTGCTTGATTTGTTGGGTTGTAAATTTCCAACGCTTTGTTGTTTGACCAACCCTCTACGTATTCGGAAATGAAAATCTTTGAACAATCTTGCGCATAAGCAGTAGACGCTAAAAGTCCGAAAAAAAGTAACGCTTTTTTCATAATTAAACAGTTTATTTGAATTGAAGATATGTACTTGTGATATAAAACGATCCGTTACCCACGCTTGTGGAAGAATAATACGCCGCCCTTTTGAAGACAACCGCTCTATTCGTATGGGTAAACATTTTTTACTTCATCGTTCCAATTGTTTGTTTTTCCATGGTTTCAGTCTACTTAACTCATGTAGCATCAAGGAGAACATGTAAAAACTTGCCACAAAGATAGGACATTTAAATTCGACTAGCATTATTGAATTGTTAACAATGAGCAAACGTTATACACGGTAGATCAATTGCAGGAAACAGGTAAATGGATTTAGTAAATACAATCCGTTTAAAATAATTTATTAGTTCATATTTATTGACAAAACGATTGATTTTTAACACCAAAAATGATAACGTTTCAAATTGGCAAATTTGACAAATATCCAATTTGAAATATTGCTCACGAATTTTCGGAACAATTTCTGCAACTGTGATTACAATCGACAATAGGATTATGTAATAAAACACTAATCACAACAAAGGTATTTGGTTATTTTTGTTCCAAAACAAATCATACATGAAACGTCTCTTATTTTTCTTCTTCATTGGATTACTGGGCACTGCCCTCGCTCAAAACAACCTTACTGTTGAACGCATCTGGAAATACGGCGAATTTTCTCAAAAAGGTGTTGCCGGTTTTACATCACTGTCTGATGGAGAACACTTCACAAAACAGGTAGAAGAAAAAGGAGCACAATTATTGAAAAAATACAGCTTCAAAGATTTCAACGGCGCCGGTACAACCATCGTAAACCTTTCTTCGATTATGTTTGACGGGACACTTTTAGAAGTGGATGATGCCTTGATGAACAAAGCAGGTACGATGTTGCTACTACAAACCAATACTGCAGGAATTTATCGTTACAGCTATTCAACGGTTTATTACACCTACGATATCGCCTCTAAAAAAGCTACATTGCTTTATAAAGCAGATGTTCCGCAAACGCTGGCTACTTTTTCTCCGGATGGAACCAAGATCGGATTCGTAGCAGCTAATAACCTCTTTGTAAAAGACCTTAAAAGCAATACAGTTACGCAGTTGACTGCCGACGGTAATCAAAACAGCATCATCAACGGTACAACTGACTGGGTGTACGAAGAAGAATTTGCCATTACCCAAGGCTTTTTATGGTCACCCGATTCAAAATACATTGCCTACCTCCGATTCGATGAGTCGGAAGTGAAAGAATTCGATATGGCAATTTACGGATCGCTCTATCCGGAAGCCTATCGTTTTAAGTACCCCAAGGCCGGAGAAGACAATTCAAAAGTAAGCATGCACATTATTCCTGCTATGGGTGGCTCTAAAGTCGATGTGAAATTGGGAAGCTACGAATACATCCCACGATTTAAATGGTCGCCGGTTGCCAACGAGTTGATCGTACAAACCATGAACCGTCATCAAAACGAACTGAAATATCATCTCATTACCAATCCTGAAGCTCCGGTTGACAAAGTGTTTTACACCGAAACTTCAAAAACCTATATTGATATCGACAACAACCTGATTGTGTTGAAAGACGGAAAATCGCTCTTGCGTAGCAGTGAAAAAGACGGTTACAATCACTTGTATCAGTTGAATTTCGACGGAACACAACGTCAAATTACTACCGGAAACTGGGATGTGATTGAATTGTACGGTATCAATGAGAAAAAAGGATTGATCTATTACAAATCGGCTGAAAATGGAGCCATTAATCAAACCTTGTATGCCATTTCACTAGACGGAAAGAAAAAAACAGCTATCAGCGCAACCAACGGAACACACAATGCTGAATTCTCTGAAGGATTTTTGTACTTCATTCGCAGCAGCTCAACCGCCAATACAGTCACTACATACACCTTGTGCGATCAAAGTGGAAAAGAACTAATGGTATTGGAGAAAAACGATGCCTTGCAGCAAAAACTCAACGGTATGAACCTCGCTAAAAAAGAATTCATTGAGGTACCGGGATTGGAAGGAAATCTCAATGCTTGGATCATGAAACCGGCCAATTTCGATCCGGCTAAAAAATACCCGGTTTACTTTACGGTTTATTGCGGACCGGGACACAACACTGTTACCAATGCCTTCGGAGGTGCCGATTATATGTATCACCAATTACTCACCCAAAAAGGATACATTGTTATGAGTGTTGACCCGCGTGGAACAATGTACAGAGGTGAAGCGTTTAAAAAATCAACGTATCTGCAATTGGGTAAGCTGGAAACCGAAGATGTAATCGCTGTTGGAAAGTACATGCAGCAGCAACCATACGTGGATGCCAATCGCATAGGAATTCAAGGTTGGAGTTACGGTGGTTTCATGACTGCCTTGGCAATGACCAAAGGAGCAGATGTGTTTAAAACGGGAATTTCGGTAGCTCCGGTAACCAACTGGCGCAATTACGACAATATCTACACCGAACGTTTTATGCGCACTCCGGCCGAAAACGCATTGGGTTACGACGACAATTCACCGGTAAATCATGTAGCGAAACTAAAAGGGAAACTCCTATTGGTGCACGGTTCGGCAGATGACAATGTGCATTTCCAAAACTCAATGGAATTCATTTCAGCAATGGTGGCCGCCAATAAGCAATTCGACTTGTTTGTTTACCCGAATAAAAATCACAGTATTTATGGTGGAAACACACGTAACCACTTATTTACCATGATGCTCAATTATACATTGGAAAATTTGTAAGTGGACTTCAGACAAGATTTTACGCGAAGCAATTTAGTTAAAACCCTGATCGGACTATCATTTTGGTCGGGGTTTAATGTTCTTTGTCTGAATCTGATATACTATTTCGATCACGAATTTATCGGTTCAGAAACACTACTTGCCTGTTTCATGATTCCTGTCGGACTGATCAATTGCGCCGTTCTGATCTATGGCTTCAAAGCATTGCGAACATTTTACTGGAAAACGCTCCTAGTTGCAGTGATCAGTTGCCTGAATTTCAGTTATTTTCTCTTTATCTGGCAATCACTGCACCAACTTTCGGGCTCCATGGCCAATTAATTCGCGTAGTTTTCTTTTAAAAACAGCCTGTTTACAGCAATCCAACCGGATGTTTTTTTTTATTCAAAAAGATTTATCTGAACTTATTTGTGATTTAGTTTTCTATTAGTAATTTTAGCCAACTATCAAAAAAAGATTAATTCAGCAGGCAAAATGAGCGAAACAGCGAAAATCGAATTGAACGGAAAAATGTACGAATTTCCGGTTGTTGAGGGTACGGAAAATGAAAAAGCCATCGACATCACCAAATTGCGTCAGGAGACAGGTTATATTACCATTGATTCAGGTTATAAAAACACAGGTGCGACTTTAAGTGCCATTACTTTCCTCGACGGTGAAGAAGGTATTTTGCATTACCGTGGTTATCCGATTGAGCAATTGGCCGAAAAAGCATCGTTCATTGAAGTTGCTTATTTGTTGATTTACGGTTCATTACCAACCCAAGCTCAATTAGACGATTTCACATCCAACATTACCAAACATACGCTGGTACACGAAGACATGAAACAGTTCTTCGAAGCTTATCCGGCAAAAGCTCATCCAATGGGGGTTCTTTCATCCATGATTTGTTCGTTGTCTACATTCTACCCTGAATCACTTGACCCGAATCGTAGTCCTGAGGCGAAAAATTTAACCATCCTGCGTTTGCTTGCCAAATTGCCTACATTGGCTGCTTGGGCTTACAAAAACTCAATGCGTCATCCGTTTATGTATCCTAAAAACGGGTATGATTACTGCAAGAATTTCATGCACATGATGTTCGCCATGCCAACCGAAGATTACGATGTAGATCCGGTTGTTGTAGATGCATTGAATAAATTATTGATCCTTCATGCTGACCACGAACAAAACTGTTCTACATCTACCGTTCGTATCGTAGGTTCATCACAAGCCAATTTATACGCTACTATTTCTGCAGGTATTTCTGCATTATGGGGACCACTTCACGGTGGAGCCAACCAAGCCGTTATCGAAATGCTGGAGAAAATCCACAACGATGGTGGGGATGTTGACAAATGGGTTTTGAAAGCAAAAGACAAAGACGATTCATTCCGTTTGATGGGCTTTGGTCACCGTGTTTACAAAAACTTCGACCCGCGTGCTACCATCATCAAAAAAGCATGCGACGATGTGTTGGAGAAATTACAAATCAACGATCCACTTTTGGCAATTGCTAAAAAATTGGAGAAAGTAGCTTTGGAAGACGAATACTTCAAATCGCGTTCACTTTACCCGAACGTCGATTTCTACTCCGGTATCATTTACCGAGCATTAGGAATTCCTACCGAAATGTTTACTGTAATGTTTGCATTAGGACGCCTACCGGGATGGATTGCTCAGTGGAAAGAAATGATTGAAGGTGGCGAACCAATCGGTCGTCCGCGTCAGATTTACACCGGCGCCACTACTCGTGATTACGTTGAAATCAACAAACGATAATTAAGTTAATATTAACTTATCAATCAAAAGGGCTCGTTTTGGGTCCTTTTTTTTTGTGTCTCACATTTTTTATTAACAGTCGAAAAAATATTCATCTGACACTAAATCGTTTTTCAACTTCAACTAAATCGATTTAAAGTGACGAAAGTTTTGATAACTGTTTTTACCACTTAAAACTTAACCTTTCGGTAATACTGAAACACGCGCTTTAGTCCTAATTTTGCCATTGATTTACAGTTAGTTAATAGCTTTTTTATGAGACACTTATTATTCCTTGTTACTTTATTTTCGTGTTCCTTCGCCTTTTCTCAAGCAACGGATTTGATTATTTCAGAATACGTTGAAGGAAGCGCTAGCAATAAATACATTGAAATATATAACGGTACTGCCGGATCAATCAATCTTACCGACTATCAATTGCAACTATATGCCAATGGAGCGGCAGTCCCAACGAATAATGTTACACTAGCCGGTACATTGGCAAGTGGTGCAACCATTGTTTACAAAAATTCGGCAGCAACAATATATGGTGGAGCAGCAACCAATAATGCAGCTGTGAACTTTAATGGTGACGACGCCGTTGCGTTATTCAAAATCTCTACTTCTTCTTTTGTTGATATCGTTGGTAACATCGGTTGTGACCCAGGTACTGCATGGACTTCAGGTGCTTTTACCACACTCGATAAAACAATTGTTCGCAATGCTTCCGTTTGTTCGGGAATAACCGTTGATCTTGCTACCACTTGTCCTTTTCCGACATTAGCTACCGAATGGACGCAGTCGAACGTTGATATAGTAGCAAACTTAGGATCGCACACTATGACATGTGTTACCTGCACGCCAGGCGCTGCTCCTACCACACTTGCAAACACATTCAGCGCAACAACTTTTTGCACATCAGCTAACATTTCCTTCACTGCCGGAAACGGAGCTAAACGCATTGCTGTTGTTTCTACAACAAATTTCGCAAACACACCGGTCAACGGAACTGCATATACCGCAAATACTACTTTCGGGAGCGGTTCAACAGTTGGTGCAGGAAACTTTACCGTACTCAACGGAACCGGAAATTCAGTAACCATAACCGGACTCACTGCTAATACAACCTATTTCATTAAAGTATTCGAATACAATGGTGCAACTGCAAATTGCGATGAATCATATTTAACTGTAGGCGTAACGAGTTTTTCATTTACCACACAAAACAACTGTGCTACACCTCAAATTCGTTCCATATTGGCAGATGCATGCAGTTCGCAGGAAGGAATAGATGAATTAGTGATCATTGAAAACGGGACCAGTCCATTAGCCATTAGCGACATTACCTTGACTTTCCCATCGGCAGGAAGCTTTTGCAATAGCGGATGTGGAGCCAATACCTTGTTAAACAACCCGGCTTACATTACCCAATTGAATACCTTGGCAGGCTGCGCATTATTCCAATATGCAGATCCAATTCCGGCGGGCGCGATCATTGTTGTCTTTACCGGACTTACACCTTCTTATGTATTTGACTATTCTACACAATGTCCATCGGCAACTGCTTATTACGCTGTATTTTGCAACAACGCTTCCACTGTAGGAAGATTTGCGAACAGCGGTGTAGGTACACGAACTTTAGACGCTGTTTTCGGAGTAACAAACGAGTCTGTTACATACACCCCAAACAGTTTGTTGGGCGATGGTTCTTTTGTCGATTTCGATGCGGCAGGGAATCCAACATACCGACAAGAGTTAAATTGTATTTACCCGTTGGGTGTAGAATGGAGTTCGTTTGAAGGAACAACCGTAACAGAAGGTATTCGCCTAGACTGGCAAACCGAAAGTGAAAAAGACGCCGATTACTTCAATATACAGCATTCAGATTATACCGGTGACTTCCAATCAATCGGAACGTTGGATTGCATCGGAAACAGCACCGTAGCAACTGATTATACTTTTACGGATAGATCTCCGGCTAGCGGAATTAATTATTACCGCTTAAAACAAGTCGATTTGAATGGTGAAATAGACTATAGCTCAACCATTGCAGTCAATTACGAACGTGAGGATTTAGCCGTTTATTATCTGGAAAACCAACAACAATTGGTGTTTTCAAAAGCATTGAAAGCAGGAAGTACAGTCGCGATATACCAAACAAACGGTTCCAAGGTAACTTCGCTTACAATCGGTGAAACCACGAGCTCTGTTTATCTTCCTTTAGCTGCAGGAATTTGGCTAATCGAGACCGTAGATTCCACCGGACATCCGTCACATATTAAATTGATGGTTCATTGATTAAAAGTTAGCTAAAACCGTATAGTCCGGTTAACTTCAAATCTCCTTCACACTGGTTTTACAAATTTGTTAATTCAACTCTAAAACGTTGTTTTTGGCATCAAAAACATTCCTCAAAACTTAATTCTTTGCTAAATATTTAGTGGTGTTTGAACAGTAATTTTACCCTGTTGTTTTACCGGTTAAATCACTCGGTAGCAACAGTTTAAAAAACCTGTGTTATGAAAACAAAGAATCCGTTCAAATTAATCACTCTCCTTTTAATTCCCCTGTTTCTTATTCTTTCTATCACGAACCTGTCTGCACAATGCCCAAGTGGTGCTATTGGTGTTACCGGAGCAGGATGCGGTTGTCTTTCAGGATGTAACCTCACATCGTTGGGAGGTCCGAATTGTTCACCTGCCGTATCAGGGAATTGTTCTGCAGGAAATGTCTCGATGTCGTTTGACATCACTGTACCCAATGGTTGTACAATCACAGTAAACGCAACAATGGCCAATCGTGCAGGTGGTTGCACCGCTTCTGGTGCCGATGGTGGAACAGATGGACTAAAAGTAGATATCCCGGGTGGTCCAAAACCTTTGCTAACAGGAGCATCCAATGCAACAGTAACCGATAGTTACGTGCTTGCTGGCCCTGGAACAATACGTATTTCAGGAATTGCTAATCGCGCTGATGAAATCATTACCTATACTTCATCATCAACAGGCTGTGTCAATTGCGTCAGTAGTTTACCGGTCGAATTATTGCGTTTTGAAGTATCAAAAAATGATCAAGCCGTAATCTGCAACTGGGAAACCGGATCAGAGCTGAACTGTGATTATTTCATTATTGAACGTAGTTCAAACGGAATTGATTTTGAGCCCATCGGTCAGATGGATGGCGCTGGAACAAGTACCCAAACACATACCTACACTTTATACGATTCAAGTCCGATAGATCAAGGTGTTTCGTATTACAGACTGGCGCAAACCGATTTCGACGGAACGATTGCGTATTCAGAAACAAAATCGGTCAATTTTTCGGCTAAAACGAATGTAACGGTAGTTCCGAACCCTTCTACAGGAACATTTAGCGTAATTGGAAAGCACATCGATTTAACGACACTTTCTATGCGCAACGTGTTCGGTCAATCTTTGCAACCAATGCAAATCAATGAGTTGGACGAAGAAACCATTTTACAGTATTCTGATTTGCCTGTAGGAATCTACTTTCTTACTTATGAAAACAATAGAGAGTTGGTTACAGAGCGAATTATTGTTTCTCATTAATGTTGGATTTTTGATGCTTGATTTTTGATGAAGCTTTATGTAATATTCTGAGTTAACAACCTTATTTTAGAGTTAGAATGAATCTCTGCACATACTAGGAGAACCACATCAAACATTCAACATCAAGCATCAAGCATCTACAAATTAGTCTTCCGTTTCAGTCTCTACCTCCGTTTCTGCACCATTCTGCATGTACTTCCCTTTCTTGGAACCGTCGTAGATGGCATACTTTCTAAACGAGCATTCCAAATCACCGTTATACAATTTGATCCGACGATCAGGACGCAAACCCAGTGATTTAAATCCGTGTTCGCTCGACGAAATGATCCAGCAATTGTAGCCTTGCAGCGACTGTTTGAACCAATCGCCCATTCCTTTATACAAGGTTTCCACATCAGTTTCCAAACGTTCACCGTAAGGAGGATTTGAAATCAGCGTACCTCCGCCTTCAGGAATTGGCATATTTTCAAACGAATCAACCGAAATTTCAATAAAACGGCCAAACGAAAAACCACGTAGGTTTCGTCGTGCTTTCAGCACCATTTCCGGATCAATGTCCGCACCACTGATTTTACAGGGCAATTCTTTGATCGAACGTTTGGCGTTATTGTATAGTTCGTCCCAAATATCGGCATTAAACGTTTTGAGGTTTTTGAAAGCGTAATGTGTTCGTTCAATCGAAGAAGGAATGCCCGAAGCCAATAACGCCGCCTCAATCAGCAAGGTTCCAGATCCGCAAAACGGATCAATGAAATTCGATTTCCTATCCCAGCCCGACAAACGAATCAAACCAGCCGCCACCACTTCATTCAATGGAGCGTCGCCGGTAGATTGTCTATAACCGCGATGAAACAACGGCAATCCGCTGGTATTCAATGACAACACACCTTCTTTTTCACGAACGTACAAATCAATCACAATCTGTGGCGTTTTTACGTTCACATCAGGTCGTTCGTTCGCTTTATCCCGGAAGGTATCCACAATAGCATCTTTTACCAATAAAAACGGAAATTGCGAGTGCTTGAAGATGGTTGAATTAACAGCACCTTTTACCGCAAATGTTTTATTCACTTCAAACAACGAAGTCCAATCTACTTTCATGGCCTCTTTGTACAAATCTTTTTCTTCGCGAATTTGAAACGTATGCAGTTCCACCAAAACGGTCAATGCACAACGCAAATGTAGGTTGAGAAAATAAACATCTTTCCATTCACCTTTCAAGCGCACAGCTCTGTTTAATTTTTCAGTAGCGGTATATCCTAATTCCGCTAATTCTTCCTGCAATACTTCTTCTAACCCGAAAAAGGTTTTAACAACAATATTCATTTCGATTCTTCTGATTGACTGTAAAGGTAGCAATGAATCAGTGCTAAATTCATGTAACGGATGCCTCTTGTAGATTTGATTCGGAATTCGGACACAAAAACAGCTTCTTCTTCGTTTCGACAAAGTGATCTTTGAATTGCTATTTTTGCTCATAATCAAGCTGTATTGGGATAAATGGACGCTCGGAATCACAGCAAGTTCCTTTCCTTTTTCGTACTTTTGAACAAAAAAAATTTGACGCCATTTAACCGACTTCTAACGATTGCATTTCTGAGCATTATACCAATGTCTCTCAGTGCGCAACGTGTTGGTTTGGTGCTCAGCGGCGGCGGTGCTTCGGGTTTTGCGCACATCGGTGTATTGAAAGCCCTCGAAGAAAACAACATTCCCATCGATTACATCACCGGAACATCCGCCGGAGCGCTTGTTGGATCAATGTACGCCTGTGGTTTTTCACCGGCTGAAATAGAAGCTTTTGTGTTGAGCGACAGGTTTCAGCTCATGACTTCAGGAGACGTGGAACCGGGTCAGGAATTCCTCCTTCGCGAACCGGAAACCAATTCCGACATGCTTAGTTTTTCTTTTTCGAAAGACAGTATTTTCAAAAAATCACTTCCCACAAACTTTGTGCGATCAGAACTCATGGATTTTGAGATGTTACGCCTCTTGGGTATGACAAGTGCAGCCATTGGCGATGATTTTGACAGTTTATTCATTCCGTTTCGATGTGTGGCATCTGATATTGCGGCAAAAAAATCAACCGTTTTCAACCATGTTCACCTCAATCAGGCTGTTCGTGCTTCCATGACATTCCCGTTTTTCATCAACCCGATACGTGTAAACGGCGTGTTGTATTTTGATGGTGGTTTGTACAATAACTTTCCGGCAGATGTGATGTACGCCAATTTCGTTCCTGATTTTATTATAGGAAGCAACGTTTCTTACAACGCCGAACCTCCGTCGGAAGACGATTTGATCAGTCAAATTACCAATATGCTTGTGAGTTATTCAGATTTTTCCCTGCCTTGCGAAGAAGGAATCATGATTCAACCAAAAACCACAGTCAAAACCTTCGATTTTACGGATGTAAAAAAGGCAATCGACGACGGATATCAGGCAACGCTTCTGCAAATCGACTCGATCAAACTATCCATCGAAAAACGCGTTACCGCTGAAGAATTAACCTTGCGAAGGGCTGCTTTCAGGAAGAAAGTTCCCGATTTATTGATCTCGGAAGTCAATACACGTTTCAAAAACGGCGTCGACCAAAGTTATGTACGGAAATCTATTTTGAAAAATTCAAAACAACAACTCATCGGACCAAAGCGCTTTGAACGCCGTTATTTCCGTACCTACGCCACACCGCAAATCCAGTACCTCTACCCTACTTTAACAAAGAATTCCGATACTACTTATTCGTTGGATTTATACGTGAAAAAATCAAAGGATTTTCGCCTCGACATTGGTGGATTGGTTTGTTCACGTGCGGTAAATACCGGTTTTGTGCAACTCAACTACATGCATTTGGGAAGAGCGGCAGTAGATGCACATGTGAATTCTTATTTCGGGAAGTTTTACGGTTCGGGAAAAGCAATGCTAGACATTCATTTACCTTCCTATTATCCGATTTCTTTTTCGGCTTACGGTGTGTTAAATCGTTGGGATTATTTTAAAAGTTTTGCCACTTTTTTCGAAGATGTAAAACCGTCTTTTCTAGTCCAAAACGAGAAATATTATGGAATCCAGTTCCGTCAACCCATCTTTAACAATTCCAAAAGCACGCTCGATTTCAGACATGTGCAAATGGAAGATAAGTATTACCAAACCGAAGCATTTACCAATAAAGATACTGCCGACATTACGCTTTTTAAAGGAAATGTATTGAGTTGGACATTGGAACAAAACTCACTCAACCGCAAGCAGTTTGCTTCGGAAGGAACCTTGTTTATGTTGCGTTTCCGTTATGTACATGGGACTGAGAATAGCATTTCGGGCTCTACTTCTGCAGATACTTACGACTATCGCAAAAAACATAGCTGGATCAATTTCAACGGCGAATTTAAAACCTTTCCGTTTGCGTTTCCCAATTTCAAATTCGGAATCCATGCCGTTGCCAACATTACAAGTCAATCCTTGTTTAAAAATTATACGGCCAGTATTCTCAGCATGAATAGCTTTCAGCCGATTCCCGATATGCAAACCTATTTCCTGCCCGAATACAGATCACCGCAACATATCGGTGCAGGAGTAAATATCATTTTCACAATTCTGAAAAACATCGATATCCGGTTCGACGGCTATCTATATCAGCCCTTTGTGCAACTGGTGGTTTACGATGATGGCACCTTTGGCTATTCAAAACTGTTTAAAGGTGAAACACAAGCAGCTTCGCTTTCGGGTATTTACCATTCGCGTGTCGGTCCGCTGCGGCTTACGCTCAATTATTTCCCGCTGCAAAAAATTCCGCTCAGCTTTCAGGCTAGTTACGGATACGTACTCTTCAATGAACGTGCAACACGATAGTTGAAAAATCCGGCTGATTTTCTATTTTTGACCTCAAATTTAGTCTCAGTAGCATGTCAAAAATTATCTGCGGAATTCAGCAAATGGGAATTGGAGTGCCCGATGTACCTTCTATCTGGAAATGGTATCGTGAACACTTCGGTGTAGATGTACGCATCTTCGAAGAAGCAGCCGAAGCACCGTTAATGACGCGCTACACCGGAGAAACAATCCATGCACGCACAGCTACCCTGGCACTTTCGATGGAAGGCGGAGGCGGTTTTGAAATCTGGCAATTTACTTCACGACCAACCGAAAAAGCAACCTTTACCGTTCAATTAGGCGATTACGGGTTATTCGCTTGTCGCATCAAGTCGAAAGATGTAAAGGCTACTTATGAATTTCTGAAAGCCAAAGGAGCTGATCTATTGAGTGAACCCCAGCAATTACCCAACGGTCAAACTCACTTTATAGTCCGAGACCCGAATGGGAATTTGTTCGACATTGTAGAAGGTGGCGGCTGGTTCATGGATACCAAATTTGCAGGAAAAACAGGTGGTGTAGCCGGAGCAATGATCGGTGTTAGCAACATTGAAAAAGCAATGACCCTTTACGCCGACATCTTAGGTTACACAACCATCGAATACGACTTCACTGAAGTATCACCTGCATTTGCAGGAATCCCGGGCAGTGAAAATTCAGTACGACGTTTGTTATTATCACATCCTGAACTGCGAAAAGGACCATTCGCCAAACTACTAGGTCCTACACAAATCGAATTGATTCAAACTCCCGATAGAACCGATGCGCGTTCCATTTTTGAGAACCGTTATTGGGGCGATTGGGGCTTTATCCATTTGTGCTTCGATGTACAAGGAATGGACATATTACAAGCAGAATGCGAATCGAAAGGCTATCCTTTTACAGTAGATTCCGGAAAAACATTCGACATGGGTGAAGCAGGCGGTCGTTTCAGTTACATCGAAGACCCCGACGGAACATGGATCGAATTTGTAGAAACCCACAAAGTACCGGTGATGAAAAAATTGGGCTGGTACATTCACTTGCGCAACAAAAAACCCGGAGCATTTCTACCCAATTGGATGCTGAGAGCAATGCGCTTCAATCGTGTAAAAGACTAATTTATTGATTCATCAGTAGTTTTCTTTGATTTCAGGTAATGACATCACATAAAATTAATGGCTATCTTTGACCAAATACTATAATAATGAAAATTCTCCGATTGTTTCCGCTTGTTGTCGGACTACTTACTTTAGGTTTGACTTCTTGCAACGAAGACATTGAATACGATGGCGATTTTGTTGAAACGGCCGTTGTCTTTGGTCTGCTCGATCAGGCTGACAGTGTTCATTACATCAAAATCACCCGTGCTTTCGGTGGTGGAAACAATTCACTTGACGTTGCTCAAATTGCCGATTCCAGTTATTTCCAAAACATCGATGTAGTGGTTGACGAAGTAATCAGCGGAGCCGTAACACGTTCGTGGACATTAGACGATACGATTCTTACCGACAAAGCTCCGGGTGTTTTTTACAGTCCGGATCAAAAAGTTTATTATTTCACTACAACAGATGCCAATCCATTGGTTACCAATGCAACATATAAACTAAGAGCTACCGTAAACAACGGTGAATTCATTGTATACGGTGAAACGAGTTTGGTGAAAGACCTTTCTATTGTTAGTCCGAATCAGAACGCGGCTCTTGCTTTCGCAACTTCAAATGTTTCTCAAAACGGCTACAATACAGCCTCACTCAATATGAGCGCAGGTACTTCCGAAGTGCTTGATGTACGCATAAAAGTCTTTTTCGATGAGTACCGCGCAGGTGTTCCGACCGAAAAATCGTTTACTTGGAAATTGGGCGAATTGAACGGTTCAGAAATCAACTCCGGAAATACTCCATTTTACGCCAACGGGCAAATCTTCTACGAACTCATTCGCGATAATTGCACAAACGATCCAACAATTGATGATCGCCAACTTTCACGCATTCAGATTATTACTACAGGTGGATCAGCTGATTTGAACACGTATATTCTACTCAACAAACCTTCATCAAGTTTGGCTCAAAACAAACCAACATTTACCAACCTTACCACAAGCGACGGAAGACGCGCCATCGGACTGTTCTCAGCGCGGAGCACCATTACGCAGGAAAAACCGGAGTGGGTAAATGCGTTGCCGTACTACCGTGCAATCGATAATAACTCCATGAAAGAACTATGCACAGGGCCGATTACAGGAAATTATTTATTCTGCAGTGATCATCCTTCGGATGTTGCAGCGGCACTTAGTTATATTTGTAACTAATCATAAGAAGCACTGAAAAAGCCGTCCCGATCACTGAATCGGGACGGTTTTTTGTTTTACACCTACTCAAAACAGGAATAACCTGCATTCTCCCACAGATCTACAGATAAGACTCGCCTAACGGACTCGTTATAAATCATTATAGTGATACATCCATATCATGCAACATGCGCTGTCAGCCTTAGGCTGAAGCGTAAAAAATCAGTGCATCTGTGGGAATTCTCTTTAACACTTAACAAGTAATATGCTACTTTTACACCATGAGTGAACGCCAAACGCTTTTTGTTGATGTCATCATTCCTATAGCGCTGAGTCAGGAATTTACCTATCGTGTTCCGTTCGAACTCAACAACTCGCTAAAACCCTTTATACGTGTGATTGTTCCCTTTGGCAAAGGAAAGTTGTACACTGCTTTAGTCACGCGCATTCACGAAGAAGTACCAACCGTTTATCAGGCAAAATACATTGAACATGTGTTAGACGACACTCCGTTGATCACCGCCATTCAATACCGCTTTTGGAAATGGATCGCAGCCTATTACATGTCACCCATCGGAGATGTAATGAACGCTGCCTTACCGGCAAATTTTAAATTGGCAAGCGAAACAAAAATTGTGCTTCATCCTGATTTTGATGACAAAACTACTACTCTCGACGACCGCGAATTTCTAATCGTTGAAGCGTTGACAGTGCAGGATACACTTGACTTGAAGGAAATTTCCGAAATCGTAGGAATCAAAACCATACAACCGATTATCAAACGGATGATCGAGCGCAGAATCGTACTGTCGAAAGAAGAGGTCAACGATAAATTCACCCCGAAAACCGGGTTGTTTGTTGTGTTGGAAGATACGTATGCCGATGAAGAACAACTCAATTTCCTGTTGAGTGAGATCGGTGAAAAAAAATCAAATGCCAAACAAGAACAAGTCATTTTAACCATCCTGCAATTAGGTGGTTTTGATAAAAATCAGGCAGTTCCTTTACTTCGCCGTGATTTGGAAGAAAAAGGCTGTTCACTCTCTGCGATCAATACCTTGGAAAAAAGAGGTGTCTTGCGTATTGAACGACGCGAAATTTCACGTCTTGGAGCAAACGACGCGTCTGCTTTTTCATTTCCGGTACTTTCTGAGCCGCAAACCAAAGCATTGGATAGCATTTACGAACAATTCGAGCATAAGAACACCGTTTTACTGCATGGAATTACAGGTTCGGGGAAAACTGAAATCTACATTCACTTGATTCAAGAAGCCCTTAATCAGGGAAAACAAGTTTTGTACCTGGTTCCAGAAATTGCGCTTACTACTCAGCTGATTCAACGCTTAGCCGCTTATTTCGGACAGCAAATCGGTGTGTACCACTCACGCTTCAATGCCAACGAACGGGTCGAAATCTGGCAGAAAGTGCTTGAAAACAACCTGCAGCAATTCAGAATTGTTATCGGTGCCCGTTCATCGGTTTTTCTGCCTTTTCAGCAACTCGGGCTGGTAATAGTTGACGAAGAGCACGAAAACTCATTTAAACAACATGATCCTTCGCCACGCTACAACGGAAGAGATGCTGCCATTGTGCTTGCAGGTTTATTTAAAGCAAAAACCGTGTTGGGGTCGGCCACACCGGCCATTGAATCTTACCAAAACGTTCGGGAAGAAAAATACGGTTATGTAGAATTGAACGAACGTTTTTCGGCTGTGAAATTGCCCGAGATCTGTTGTGCCGACATGAAAAAAGAACGGATCAACAAAACCGTTCAGGGACATTTCTCACGCTTCCTCTTGGAAGAAATGACAGCCGCGCTCGAGCGAAACGAACAAATCATTCTTTTTCAAAACCGCCGAGGTTATACACCCATTTGGGCATGCGAAATGTGTGGCTACAATCCCAATTGCAAAAACTGCGATACCACACTTACCTACCATAAACAAACCAACCTGCTCAAGTGTCATCACTGCAGTTACCATACTGCACCGATTGGAACCTGTCCGGCATGTGGAAGCAACCGCTTGAAAATGCTGGGTTTCGGGACAGAGAAAATAGAAGATGATTTGGCGCTGTTGCTTCCCGACGTGAAAATCGCGCGTATGGACTTTGACTCAACTCGCAACAAAAACAGCTATCAGCAATTGATCAGCGACTTTGAACAGCGGAAAATCGATGTGCTGATCGGAACACAAATGGTAGCCAAAGGACTCGATTTTGATCATGTTGGATTGGTTGGTATTCTGGATGCTGATTCATTGCTCAACAAAACCGATTTCCGCGCCTTTGAGCGATCTTTTCAGTTGATGAGTCAGGTAGCAGGGCGCGCCGGAAGACGCAATAAACGTGGAAAAGTGATCATTCAAACAGGAAATCCGGATCATTGGGTGATTCAAAAAGTCATTGAACACAATTACACCGATTTTGCGCTGAATGAATTGGTTGAACGGCGTAATTTCCATTATCCTCCGTTTTACAAACTCATTATTTTCACCATCAAACACAAAGACCGAGATCTGGTCAACGAAGCCGCCGACCATTTCGGAAAGTTATTGAAAAGTGTGTTTCATGAACGTGTTTTAGGACCTGAATTTCCAGCGATTGCACGCATTCAGAATTATTACTTAAAAGAAATTATGCTGAAAATTGAAGTGTCAGCACCTCAGCAAAAAGTAAAGGAACGCCTTCATGAATTAACGGATCAATTCTTTAGCGTTCCTCGTTTCAAACCTGTTCGACTTATCAACGATGTCGATCCCGCTTAACCTAGGTATGTTTTGAGCATCCGGCTTCGGGACGTGTGTTTCAAGCGTCGAATTGCTTTTTCTTTGATCTGACGCACGCGTTCACGGGTCAAATCAAACAAATCGCCTATTTCTTCTAATGTCAACGGGTGTTTTCCATTCAAACCGTAGTACAAGCGTACTACATCACCTTCTCTACCCGTCAATGTTGCCAACGAACGTTCAATATCTTTTCTAAGCGATTCTTTATTCAGATCCAATTCAGGACCGGGAAGCGAATCATTCGGCAATACATCATACATGCTTGAAGATGATTCATCTCCATCAATCAACGGAGCATCCATTGAAACATGTCGACCTGTGTTGGCAAGTGATTGGCGTACTTCTTCGGTAGAACATTCCAAATGCTCGGCCAGTTCATCAGCTGAAGGTGGGCGTTCGTATAGTTGTTCCAACTCGCTGTATGCGCGGTTTATTTTATTTATCGTACCTATTTTATTCAGCGGCAAACGCACAATTCGCGCTTGTTCTGCCAAAGCCTGAAGTATCGATTGACGAATCCACCAAACGGCGTAAGAAATGAACTTGAACCCTCTTGTCTCGTCGAAACGCTCTGCGGCTTTAATCAACCCAAGATTTCCTTCATTGATCAAATCCGGCAAAGACAAGCCTTGGTTTTGATACTGTTTCGACACAGATACCACAAAACGAAGATTTGCTTTCGTCAGGCGTTCCAACGCACGTTTGTCTCCCGTTCTGATTCTGCGTGCCAATTCAACTTCTTCTTCCGCTGAAATCAATTCTACCCGTCCGATTTCCTGCAAATACTTATCCAGCGAAGCGGTTTCGCGGTTGGTAACTTGCTTGACGATTTTTAATTGTCTCATGGCTCTTGTGTGTGTTGAGGTTTATACTAAATATAACGACTATATGATGCATATCGTTTAGATGGTTGGATTAAAAATATGTTAAATGAATATTTTTCTTGTTTAAGCGGACGAATGGTAAGATTCAACGAAGATTTTGCGATCATAAAAAGATGTTATCTTTGCAGTTATAAGTAAAGGACTGCAATAAGGTAACACAATGCGCATTTTAATGGTTTGTTTGGGCAATATTTGCCGGTCTCCAATGGCCGACGGATGGTTGCGCCACCGCATTCAAGAAAAGGGGCTTCCGATTGAAGTTGATTCGGCCGGAACAGCCAATTACCATGTTGGAGAACAACCGGATCCACGCATGCGCAAATTTGCCAAAGAAACAGGAGTTTCCATCGACAGTTTGCGCGCACGACAATTTGTAGTAGCCGATTTTGATAGCTTCGACCGCATTTTTGTGATGGATAAAAGCAATCTTGCCAATGTGCTTCGTTTGGCTAGAAATGAAGCTGACAAGGCAAAAGTCGCGCTTTACCTCAATGAGCTATTTCCGGGAGAAGACCGCGAGGTTCCTGATCCTTATTACGGAAATGAGCACGATTTTCGACATGTGATCGAATTACTTGACACCACTACCAACGCTTTTCTGCGCAATGCAGGATTCAATAGTTAACACTTAGGAGAAATACATATTATGGCAACAGGAACCCTGTTTTTAATTCCCAACACGCTTGGCGGCGAACAATTAGACAATATCATTCCACCGGCAGTAGCTGAAACTGCGATTCAATTGCGACATTTCGCAGTGGAAGAAATCAAATCTGCCAGAAGGTTTCTCCGAAAAATTGACCGTCAATTCCCTATCGACGATTCCGAGTTTGTGATCATGAACAAAAATACTGCTGCTCCCGAATTGATGGGCTTGATTCGTTTGTTGAAAAACGGCGAAAATGTAGGTGTTTTGAGCGAAGCAGGATGTCCTGGAATTGCTGACCCTGGAGCGGTTTTAACGGCTTTGGCGCATGAACATAATATTCGTGTAAGCCCGATGGTTGGACCAAGCTCTATCTTACTTACCTTGATCGGAAGCGGATTCAACGGACAACAATTCACCTTTCATGGTTATTTACCAAAAGATAAAAAGGAACGTGTTCGTCGATTGAAAGATTTAGAAGCACGCGTTCGCAGATCGGGTGAAACACAATTGTTCATGGACACACCTTTCCGAAACATGCATGTCCTCGACGATTTATTGAATGAATTGAGCGACGATACTTATTTGTGTGTTGCAACCAACCTGACTTTGCCCGACGAACACATCAATACACGTGCAATTGTTGATTGGCGAGAAAACGCATTCGATTTAGCGAAAAATCCAACCATGTTTGCGTTGGGTAAAAAGCAATAGTAAACGTGAAATTTAGACTGAAATTTAACCACATCCTCCTGAGGCGGACGTGGTAGGCCATAATAGGAAACATAGAAAGCTTAAGGAAACTCAAAAACTATGTTCTCTATGTCTACTATGTGATTAAAAACCATACACTACTGTTTTTTCTTGTAAAAGGCTTGTTAATAAATGTTTTCTATTTTTTTTCTAACCGAAACAAACGTATTTTTCGGGTTATTACACCCAAACTGATTCGCATGAAAACACTGCTTCTAGTCTTCGGATGGTTATTCCCTTACTTGTTATTGGCTCAACCCGTACAATGGGCAAGTCGTGGAATTGGAGGCGGTGGAGCTTTATTTGCCCCTACTATTAGTCCAAACGATGCATCCAATATGTACCTGCAATGTGACATGTCGGAAGTTTTTCACACCAACAATCAAGGCGGTAACTGGAATGAAGTTCATTTCACCGAACTCATTTCAGCCGGTGGTCAACATACGGTAGAATACACCTCTAACCCTAGCATTCTCTACAGTGTGAATCTGAATTACATCACCGATGAACGATATCCGGTAAAAAGTAGCAATTTCGGGATTCATTGGTCACCTACACTAGCTGATCCTACTAGTGGCGATGTTTGGTACATTTCTGCCGACCCCAATTCAACCACACGTCTCTTGATCGCTTCTTACAATGAACTGTTTTTTTCAAGCGACGGTGGAACGACCTTTGAAAGTGTTTACTCAGCAAATGATTTTCACATCGCAGGCGTTTTTTGGGATGGCAATTCCATTTATATTGGAACGCGTATAGGCATGATTGTTTCCACCAATAACGGAGCTTCATTCACTTTAGACAACACCTCCGGAATACCGGCCAACAACGGATTTATTTCATTTACTGGAAGTAAAACCGATAATCAGGTTCGCTTGATGGGAACAATTGCAGAATCGAGTGATTTATATCCCGGAATCAACGCGTTGGATATTGGAATTTGTACAGGAATCATTAAAACGGATTACGGAAACACCGGTTGGTTAAGTGCAACCAACGGAATTGACCCGGCTCATGAGATCTTCCTGATTTCTTCTTCCATGATCGATATCAATACGTTTTATACTGCCGGAACCAATACCAACAGCAGCTTTCCTGTTGTTTACAAAACCTCCGACGGAGGCGCAAATTGGTCGGAAGTATTTTTAACTAATAACAACCAAAACATTGCTACGGGTTGGAGTGGTTATCAGGGTGATGAAAACTGGTGGTACGGAGAAATTGTATTTGGCTTGGATGTTGCTCCAAACGATCCTAATACAGCCATTATTACCGACTTTGGTTTTGCACATGTCACTTCGAATGGTGGAACCAGCTGGAAACAAGCCTATGTGGAAATTCAAGATCAAAACGCTTCAGGAGCTCCCACTCCGGTAGATCAGGCTTATGCAGGTAATGGGCTTGAAAACACCTCTTGCTGGAACATGCTTTGGATAGATAGTTCGTCTATCTTTTCGAGTTATACCGACATCACCGGTATTCGCAGCGAAGACGCAGGCTTGAAGTGGAAAATCGATTACAATGGAATTGATTACAACACTGTTTACCATGTGGTGAAAGCTTCCAACGGAACACTTTACGCCGCTGTTTCAAGCGTTCATGATTTGTACCAAAGCACTTACCTCACTGATAACCGTATCGATTCGGGTGACGGTGCTATTCTCTTTTCAACAGATAATGGCGCCAATTGGCAAATGCTTCACGATTTTTCAATGCCTGTAATCTGGCTGGCGCTTGATCCGAACAATCAGAATGAACTCTATGCTAGCGTTGTAAATAGTGTAAATGGAGGTATTTACCGAACAGATAACCTTGGAGACGGCGCTGCTTCCAATTGGACGATGACCGTTTCTCCATCAAGAACAGAAGGTCATCCGTATACCTTGAATGTATTGAATGACGGTACAGTAGTTTCAAGCTGGTCAGGACGGCGAACGAACAACTTCACACCCAGTTCCGGCGTTTTTACATCAACGAATGACGGCGCAAGCTGGGAAGATGTTTCCATGGAGAATGAAATGCATTATTGGACCAAAGATGTGGTTATCGATCCGAATGACGATAACCAAAACACTTGGTATGCAGCCGTTCACAGCGGTTGGGGAGGTCAGGCCAATGATAAAGGCGGTTTATACAAAACAACTGATCGCGGATTGAACTGGACGTTGGTTTTTGAAAGTTATCGCGTCGAATCAGCCGGCATTCATCCCCAAAATCCGGCAATTGTTTATGCTACAACAGAATCAGACGGTTTGTGGTATTCTGAAAATGCAACCGAAGCGAATCCGACATTTGCGCAATTGATGAGTTACGATTTTCAACACCCAATGCGTGTGTTTTTTCATCCTCAAAATGCTGAGGAAGTGTGGATCACAAGTTTCGGAAACGGAATGAAAGTCGGAAATGCAGAAGTGAGTGGATTGCTTGCCTTAGAAAAGGAACCGGAACTTATCGTCTACCCAAATCCGGCAAGTAATTTCTTTTCATTGAAAACAAGCGACAGTGCGCAATTGTTTCAGGTATTCGATCAGCAGGGAAATACGGTATTAAAAGGTGAAATTATTCAGCAAACACCATTATTTGACGCACATTCACTGGTTCCGGGAATGTACTTTATCACTGTCAGTTATGATAATGGCAAAACCGCAACTGAAAAAATCATTATCCTTCCGAATCGTTAACATTCAGAAGGATAATGATTAACGGATCAACAAGATGTGACCGAAATCTTCGTATTTCTTATCCGTTTCGGCGTCCCTAAAATATACTTTCCATGTATAAGTGCCTTGCGGAACCAATTTCCCGTCGTAAGTTCCGTCCCAACCAATTTCGTGATTCTTTGTTTCGAAAATAGTTTCACCCCAACGGTTGAAAATTTTCATATTGAAGGTAAACGGATCAAATCCTGATGTGAAAACCGGTTGGAAGGTATTGTTGAATTCATTTCCATCAGGAGTAAAGGTATTTGGGATGTAATAAATCAATTCTTCGATCACTTTTACGGATAACTCTGCTGTGTCGGTACATCCCGCGGCATTGGTCGCAATCAAGATCACTTCATAACCTCCTTCTCCCGGATACGTATGACTTGGGTTGGTCATTGTAGACGAAGTTCCGTCCCCGAATTCCCATACATACGAAACTGCATTCGCACTTCCATTGATAAACTGGAAGGTAGGATCTGTAATTGTAGCTACTGGTTCATCCGCTGTGAATGAGGCAATCGGCGCTGGAATGACACAAACAATATCATTCAGCGTAGCCGAATTGGTGCATCCCTGATTGTCTGTCACTGTTAAGGTAACATCATAACAACCGTCGCTTGTATATGCCGTACCTGCCGAAGCGATGGTAGTTGCAGAACCGCCGTTTCCGAAATCCCAAGTGACACTTGCTCCTAGTGGATTTGATAAATTGGTAAATGTAACCGGCAATGGAGCGCAACCGGAAGTCACGTCAGCACTAAAATTTACTGTTGGCAAAGCCAGAACAACAATTGTTGCTGAAGAAGGTCCACCACAACTGTTTAGCACGTCATACGTAATCGTATTGTTCCCGATTTGTGCAACTGATGGATCAAACAAACCTGTTGCCGAATTGACAATTCCATTTCCTGACCAAGTTCCTCCTGGGCTAGCAGCTGTTAAAGTCACTTGATTTCCATTCGCGCAATATGGTCCCGATGGATTGATTACCGTAGAAGCCCCAGGATTCAATGCAAGCGTGGTTGTAGCGGTTGAAGTACAGCCATTGAGCGTTACCGTAACCGTGTACACACCTGCATCCGCAGCAACAATACTTGCATTCGTCGGATTCTGAAGAGCAGAAACAAATGAGTTTGGTCCTGACCAGTTATAGGTGGCTCCAGGCTCATTCGCTGCCGTAAGGTTTAATTGATCGCCAGGACAAAGTGGACCGTTATTACCTGCAACTGCTATCGGTAAAGGGTTTACTGTCACCGTTGATGTAGCAGTTCCTGTGCAGCCGGAGCTTGTTCCTGTAACTGTATAAACGGTTGTAACGGCAGGATTTGCAGTTACAGATGTACCTGTGGTAGCAGATAATCCACCCGGAGGTGACCATGTATACGTTGTAGCGCCATTGGCTGTGAGTGTTGCATTTGATCCTGCACATATTGTCGGTGAGTTAACATTCACCACCGGATTCGGTGTAACAGTAACTGTTGAAGTGGCAGTTCCCGTGCAACCCAATGTAGTTCCAGTAACGGTATAAACTGTTGTTGCAGCAGGATTGGCATTAACGCTTGCGCCTGTGGTTGCTGAAAGACCTCCCGGAGGTGACCAAGTATAACTTGTAGCACCAGTAGCTGTTAATGTTGCCGATGCACCTGCACAAATGGTTGGTGAGTTGACATTAACCACCGGATTCGGATTTACCGTCACCGTTGCTGTGGTTGTTCCTGTGCAACCATTCGTGGTACCATCAATCGTATAGATAGTTGTTACAACAGGATTCGCCGTAACGGAAGTTCCTGTTGTAGCCGATAAACCGGTAGCAGGTGACCAAACATAAGTTGTAGCACCATTGGCTGTTAATGTTGTAGAAGCACCGTCACAAATGGTAGCGTCATTTACCACAACCACAGGAATAGGGTCTACCGTAACCGTAGAAGTAGCAGTTCCCGAACAACTTCCAGTGGTTCCAGTGATAGTATAGACTGTTGTTACAGCAGGATTTGCCGTTACAGATGCTCCGCTTGTTGCAGAAAGTCCACCTGCTGGAGACCAAGTATAACTGGTAGCACCTGTTGCAGTCAATGTAGCACTCGAACCGGCACAAATCGTTGGTGAATTAACATTTACTACTGGGTTCGGATCTACCGTAACCGTTGCTGTTGCAGTTCCTGTACAACCTCCGATTGTTCCGGTAACCGTATAAACTGTTGTTATTAGTGGATTTGCCGTAACGGATGCTCCTGTTGTTGCAGACAAACCACCCGGAGGTGACCATGTATAGGTTGTAGCACCACTAGCTGTAAGTGTTGCCGATGCGCCGGCACAAATGGTTGGCGAATTGACATTTACAACCGGATTCGGACCGATAGTAACGGTTGATGTTGCTGTTCCAGAGCAACCCGCCGTTGTTCCTGTAACCGTATAAACTGTTGTTATTAGTGGATTTGCCGTAACGGACGCTCCTGTTGTTGCAGACAAACCACCCGGAGGTGACCATGAATAAGTTGTGCCACCTGTGGCAGTGAGAGTAGTTGAACCACCTGCACAAATTGTAGCTGAATTGACGTTGATCACAGGATTTGGCGTGACGGTAACCGTTGAAGTTGCTGTTCCAGAGCAACCAGCAGTTGTTCCTGTTACCGTATAAACTGTTGTAACAGCGGGATTCGCAGTAACGGATGCTCCTGTAGTAGCAGATAATCCGCCTGGAGGTGACCATGTATAGGTTGTTCCACCTGTGGCAGTTAAAGTAGCTGATGCTCCGGCACAAATAGTAGGAGAATTGACGTTGATTGTTGGCCCGGGAGTTACTGTAACAACCCTCGAGTAGGTAACTTGGTTTCCGCAAGCATCGGTAACAATGGAGTAAAGTGTAATGCTTCCTGCTGTAGGAAAAACAATGGTAGCACTTGCTCCAGAACCAACTGAAGGCAAACCTGTTGGACTAAAACTCCAGTTATACGTGTAACCAGGAACCCCAAATGCTCCGATGGTTGAAGCGGTAATTGATCCACCTGCGCAAACGGTTGTAGCCGAAAGGTTGAATGGTGTAACTGTATTGTTGTATTGAATGGTGTTTCCAGTAATCGTCATTGTCCAAGGTGAAGCAGCACCGATACACGTATTGTTGCAACCGGTTGTTCCCCAGCAAGCCCTAAAAAACTGCAAGGTAAAATTAACAGCCACAGGCACACAACTCGGAGCGGGAAGACAACCTGATACATCACTGAAAATAGAAATATTTGTGCCAGTACATGTTCCGGCACTTGGTAGATTACAGAACCAATAAAATCCGGCAGCGGCAGGACTCAAACATCCACCCACTGCAAATCGAGTGGCACCATCTTCGCGCCAACACGCTCCTTGAGCCAGATAATTAAACGACCATTGCACATCTGTAAGCGTTGCATTTGCCGGTCGATTAACAGAAAGCGAAGCATTACAGGAGTTTGTGAAATTACAAGATGCATTGTACTGCGATCCCAAAATAGAGGCCTGAGCCAATGTATTTGTACCCGTAACAACAGGATCTACTACCATTTGATATTCGTCAATATTGTCATTGATCCAATCATAACGCACCACGATGTCCACGCTGTTTCCGTTGATACGGTAAACACCCGATTCCATCAATTCCTTCGGACCGTTTTTAGCATAAAGTGCAGCTTCATTCATGCGAAGCACATCAGTTGAACCGGAAAACACGGTTAACTCACCTACTCCTTCAGTCATGATACCTCCGGTAAATTCAACAGTTGGATTGAGTGGTGTATCGAAGTGATCTCTGAAGATCAGCTCATCGAATGTTCCCATTAAATTTTCACGAATGATGAAGCTGGTTTTGATTGCCCCTCGGAAAACAACCATCTCGGCATCAATTCCCGGAAAAACATTGTGAATCAAAATCCCATCTTCTCCAACGGTGTAATCCGACCAATTGGCAACGCCTTGATTAACCATTACATCACCGGTTTTGGTAAACAATGACCAATTGTTGAAATATATATTCCCGATTGCTGTTTGAATATAAGATCTATTTTCCAACACATTAAAACCTGCTGTTTCCAGCGTGTTGGTTGATTCGAATACGTTTTCTGATTTTCTGTCGAGCGTATGATCTACTCTAATCCAGTCTTCCCCCACTTTCACATGTAGCTCGCCCATTGCCGATTGCGAGTAAAACTCAGTCGGATCCTCGATATTGATGAAATAACGTTTATCGAAATCGCGCTTCGAAATAACCTCTACACAATTGGTACATGGAGCTTCTTCGGGTAAATAACCAAATTCAGGATGATCGTAATCAGCCGGATCGTTGTATTTTTTCCATTCCTCAAGGTTGCCTTGTAACCGAGTGGAAAGCGAACTAAAATTATATTCTTTTCCGTGCATTTGATTATCACCTTGCTGCGATAAAGCACTAGTAATCAATGTAAATAAAAAGAATGTAAGCAAAGATGCTTGATGAAGCATCATGGAAGTTTTTGTAGTAGGAGAGAAACGTTTCATTGCAGTTTCGTTTAGTATGTAGACCTATGATTCTGACTAGTATAATAACTAATAAAATGACGAAAAAAAAGTGGATTAGTCAGTCAGAATGAGTAATAACGTTTTAGCAATGATCAAACTATAAAAGCCATCGAACAAATAACACTTCCCATTGAACTAAATCAACAAATCACTTATTATTTGTTCACAATTGAACGCATAGACTATACAATCGAAGAAAACTTAAAAGTGCTGAAACTAAAAAACCCTTATCATTTGATTTTCAAAGTTTTGCAAATTACAAAGCTCTTTCACTGTAGATTATAATCCTCTTGATTTCTTGATGTTATCGTAAGCCTCTTGAATTTTTTGAAATTTCTCTTTTGCTCCTTTCTGGTATTCTTCACCAAGAGAAGCAACTTTGTCAGGATGATAACGAACTGCCATCTGGCGATAGGCTTTTTTCACCTCTTCGTCAGAGGCGGTTTTGTCAATTCCCAAAACTTCGTAGTCGCCCTCAAGGTTTTGTTTAAACATACCTTTCACCGAACGGAAATCCATTGGTGGAACTTGCAATAAATGAGCAATTCGCTGCAAGGTATTGATTTCGGCTTCCGAAACCTGACCATCAGCCTGCGCAATTCCAAAGAGGTAATGCAACAATTGAATGCGCATTTCCACTTGCGAACGCATGCGGATATCGTTACAGATTTCTTCGATTGGTAATGATGGTGAGTCTAAGAAACGTTTGAGTGTTTGAAGATGGTTGACGTTGAACTGTGGTCCGAATTGCGCTGCTAGAAACGTCTTCACAAAATCCAGTTCGGCTTTCACGACTTTACCATCGCTTTTCATGATGTACGCCGAAAGCACCAATAATTGGGTAGGGAAATCAAAGCGTTGTGTTTGCTGACGGTAATAAGAGAAAATATCTTCAAACGACTGACCGTTTGCTTGTCTTCGTTGACCTTGCTGACCTTGCCCACTAGCTCGACGCATGCGCACACTTTGATCAATGGCTCCACCTACGATCAACCCGATAATCCCGGCCAAAATACTGCCCCGAGTGATCAACATTCCTAAAACTGCAAAAATGATACTATACACGCTCCACGTTCAAAATACAATCCCGTAACAGACTTTCGCCGCTACGGGATTGTGAAATTATTAAATAAACGCGATGCTGCGTTCAATAAAGTTGCTCAATTCTTCTCCTTTTAGCAATCCTTGCGACAACAACGCCAGATCAGTGAGTTGTTTCACCTTGGTTTGTTGCTCTTCGGCATCGGCAGTTTCCAACAACATTCCTACTTTGGAATGGTTGGCATTCACCACCATACTATATGTTTCAGGAAATGCTCCGTAGAAGCCGCCACCGCCCATTTTTTGTTGTTCCATCATACGACGGATAAACTCGGGTTGAGTGACAATAATCGGCGCGTCGGTCTCGCTCATCGATTTGAATTCGATTCTGAATTTACGTGCATCAACTGCTGTTTCAAACAAGGGCTTTAAGGTTGCTTCCTGTTCTTCGGTCAGTTTAGAAGGCAATTCTCCTTCTTTTTGAATCAACTGATCCAAGGTATCGGCATCTACACGCAAGAAACTAAAATCTTCAAATTCCTGTTCTACTTTCGAAATCCAATGCGGTGCCAGCGGTCCGTCGATGATTGCCACCTGATAACCACGATCTTTGGCTTGTTTTACGAACGAAAAATGCTCTTCAACACTGTGTGTGTACAAGGCAACTACTTTGTTGTTTTTATCCGTTTGAAGCGGTGCGATTTGCTCTTTGAACTCTTCGATGGTAAAGTATTTACCCTCCGAATTTTTGATCAGCGCAAACGACTTGGCTTTTTCTGCAAATTTGTCATCCGACAACATTCCGTATTCTACAAAAATCTTCAAATCATCCCATTTCGACTCAAAATCGGCGCGGTCTTTTTTGAACATATCCGCTAGCTTATCGGCTACTTTTTTGGTAATATGTGCCGAAATCTTTTTTACGTTGCCATCGCTCTGTAAGTACGAACGCGAAACGTTTAACGGAATATCCGGTGAATCCAATACACCGTGCAATAGCGTCAAAAATTCGGGAACGATCTCTGCAACACTGTCGGTAATGAATACCTGATTCGAGTAAAGATTGATCTTATTACGTTGTACCTCCACGTTTTCTTTGATGCGTGGGAAATACAAGATTCCTGTCAGGTTGAACGGATAATCAACGTTCAAATGGATGTGGAACAACGGATCTTCGAATGACATTGGGTACAACTCGCGGTAAAACGTATTGTAATCTTCGTCTTTCAAATCAACCGGAGCTTTTGTCCAAGCCGGTGAAGGGTTGTTTACCTGATTCGGAACATCAACGGAAACGTTTTTCACTTTACCGTCTTCATCCTGTTCGCCATCCGGAGAATTGATGTATTCCGTTTTCATTCCGAAAAACACCGGAATCGGCAGGAACTTACAGTATTTATCCAAAATGCCTTGAATGCGGGCTTTCTCTAGGAATTCAACCGATTCTTCGTTGATGAACAACACGATATCCGTACCACGTGTTTCTTTTTCTATGTCTTCGATGGTGTACTCCGGCGAACCGTTACTTTCCCACTGCACAGCCTGCGATCCTTCATGACGTGAAAGTGTACGAATCTGTACTTTTTCGGCCACCATGAATGCGGAATAGAACCCCAAACCAAAATGTCCGATAATGCTTTCTGCACCTTCCTTCCCTTCGTATTGTTTTACGAATTCCTCAGCACCGGAGAACGCAATTTGGTTGATGTACTTGTCAATTTCCTCGGCAGTCATACCGATACCATTGTCGCGAATAGTGAGGGTTTTGGCTTCTTTGTCGAGTAAAACTTCCACTTTCAAGTCGCTCAACTCACCCTTGAATTCTCCCTGAGAAGAAAGCACTTTGAGTTTTTGAGATGCATCGACAGCATTGGAAACCAACTCGCGCAAGAAAATCTCATGGTCGGAATACAAGAATTTTTTAATAATCGGAAAGATATTTTCCGTTGAAACATGAATTTGTCCTGTTTTCATACGTTTTTGAAATTTGGGAAAGGATGGTCAAGGTTTGTGCCAAAGGGCTTTGTATGACATTCTGTCAGACTAATTCTGAATTCTGAATGTTTAATGTTGAATTGGGCTGTTGGTAGACTTCGTTCCTCAGTCGTTTCGGATAGTTAGAAATTGAATTGTCAAGAAGTTGTGATTTATCAACAAAACATAAACTCAACCAATAATTCCGAATCAGTAGTATTAACTTCATCTTTTAGGGAAGTTTTCACTACTTCAACAACTCTATCGGATCCATCAATAAAAACTCTTGCCACGGGATGCCATCGCCGCCGATGAGGTAAACTTTGTCGGGATTGTGCTGTTTTTTGAATGCTGTGAGTCCGTTTACGCGGTATTTAGCCCCACTTTTCACTTCGATGGCCACTACTTTTCCTCTTCCTTTGAGGATGAAATCAACCTCATCGTTGCGGTGTTTCCAATAGAGCAATTCAATATCGTGTAAAATGGCAGTTGTTTTTAAATGAGCACCAACTGCTGATTCAACCCATCGCCCCCAAATGCGTGGATCACTCTTTACTTCTTCGAATGTACCTTCAGAAATAGCTGACATCAAGGCATTGTTATACACCTGAAACTTTGGACTTGACGCACGAGAACGAAACAATTCCTTGCTGTATTTTTCCAACCCGGAAAGCAAACCCGCCGTATCGAGTAATTCCAAGTAATGCGCCAAAGTGGTAGTATTTCCGGCATCTTGCAACTGACCAAGCATTTTGGTATACGACAACAACTGACCGGAATACATCGCTCCGAGCTCAAACAACCGCTTAAGCAACATTGGTTTATCTACACGCGTAAGCATCAAAATATCTTTGGAAACACTTGTTTCTATGAACGAATCGCGGATGTATTTTTTCCATCGATCTTCGTTTTGGATCAATGTCATAGTACCCGGATAAGCTCCGAAATAAACATATTGTTCAGGAGTTAATCCAAAAGCTTCCTTCATTTCACCATAAGACCAATGTCCCACATACATGGTTTCAAAACGGCCTGCCAACGATTCGGTAAGTCCTTGTTGTAGCATCAAACGAGATGAACCCAAAATCAATACTTTAAGTGGTATTTTCTTCTGTGTATCATGGTCCCATTCGCGTTTGACCCATTCAGACCAATTATCGAGCTTTTGAATTTCGTCAATCACCAAAACAGCTTCACCGGTTGCACTTTCAGTTAACAATTCACGGACAATACTCCATTGTTGTTCAATCCAAAGCGGATTTGTATTACCAACCGCATCAGCAGTTACAAAATGTACCGGATGTTTGGTTTGCTCAATGAATTGATTAACAATGGTTGTTTTACCAACTTGTCGTGGACCATACATAACCTGTAAATGACCACGTTTCTCCAAATCAAAACGCGTTGTAACTTCCTTTAAATGAACTCTTTCCATGATAATAAACAATTTACTCAATATGATGAGTAATTTTACTCAATATGCTTAGCAAAAATACAAAGCTATTCTAATATACATAAAAAGTTCAATTAAAAAACGTGATTGGATGAAAAAAAGGTGAGAAATAAGACTTTAAAAACATTTCCAAACTGCATGTAAAACCATGCTATTCAGTGTATTAAATACATGATTACAATTTACTCAATATAATGAGTATTTTTACTCAATACAATTAGCAAAATGAAAAACAAATCATTATCCATTGAGTTTTACAAATTACGCAGCATGCTGAGTGATTTTACTCAACATTAAAATCGTTTTGTAAAATTGAATGAAATGTGCGATTTTATCGATCCAATCGCTTCATTGGAACGCACACCAAGTTATCGTGCTTCGGCAGATCAGCATCCGTAAGAATCGGAATCAGCTTCGAGCGGCGTTCTTTGGTCCCCTTTTGTTTGAATAGTTGATAGTTGCCAATGGTTTTTACAAAGTCGGCAATTTCTTTGGGAGTCACGCCTTTTTCCTGTTCGCGTTGTTCGGAAACTTCGATGATCAGCACAGGTAAAGTTGCTTTCAGTAGGTTTATTCCTCCTTTCAGGACTTCGAGTTCAAAACCTTCTACGTCCATTTTGATAAGATCGATGGTCAGATCACCGAAGAGTTCGTCGAGTTTCCACAATGGAACTTCCGTTCCTTCGGAATTGTCTTGCGACAGCAAGGAAGCACCGCCTCTGTTGACTTCCCAGTTTTCGTAGAGTGTGGCTTTTCCGTTTTCAGAGCCAAGCGCAACAGGATAAACATCGACGTTTTCACAGTGATTAAGCGCAGCGTTTTGATTCAAAATTTCTACCGTTTTCAGATTGGCTTCTACGGCCAAAACACGCCCTTTTTCGCCCACCAAACGCGAAGCGATAACCGACATGAGTCCGATGTTGGCACCTACGTCCATAAAGGTAGAACCGGGTTTTAGAAAATCGCCCAGCAATTGAATGGTCCCTTTTTCATAGGTTCCGGTTTCGAATAAGGACAATTCTACACCTTTGTCTACCGACGGATCGATGAGTAATTCAACCCCGTGAATGGTCTTGAGAATGTGTTTCCCGGTCTTTTCAGGATTTGGTAACAACAACTTTGGCAACACAACCGACAAGCGACGAAATCCGCGCAGGTCAATGTCACGCAACATGGAGATGAGCTTATGACGAAGCAGAAATGAACGGTTTGGGATGCTCATTTTAGAAACTATTGGTGTGGAAAGTCCTCCCCCTCAATCCCCCTTCCGCCTCAGGCGGAGGGGAGGCAGAATCTCCTTTAAGCGTAAAGTTCAACTTGCTGGCTGGCAATCTTCTCGTCAGCTAAATAGTCATCAAACGGCATCATTTTATCGATGAAACCGTTTGGTGTAATTTCGATGATACGATTGGCAACCGTAGAAACCAATTCGTGGTCATGAGACGTGAATAACATCGTTCCTTCGAAGGCCGACATCCCGTTATTCAACGCAGTAATCGACTCCAAATCCAAGTGATTGGTCGGTTCGTCCATCATCAAGAGATTTGCTTTTGCCAACATCATACGCGATAACATGCAACGTACTTTTTCACCTCCCGAAAGTACCAAAGCGCTTTTCAAGGCCTCTTCTCCAGAGAATAACATACGACCTAGGAAACCGCGTAGACTTACTTCCTCGCGCTCTTCATCAGTTTGGGCGTATTGACGCAACCAATCGATCAACGATTCTTTTCCAGTGAAAAAGCTAGAATTATCATTCGGTAAATAAGCTGTTGTAATGGTAGTTCCCAGCGTGAAATCACCTTTATCTGCTTTTGCATTTCCGTTCAACACCTCGAAGAACATGGTAACTGCTAATGAGTTTTTGGAAATGATTGCTACTTTATCGCCTTTATTCAAGGTAAATGACAAATCCTTGAACAACGGTTCTCCTTCGTGCATTTTAGACAAACCGCTTACAGTTAAAATCTGATTTCCTGCGTCGCGTTCTTGATGGAACGTAATTCCCGGATAACGACGGCTTGAAGGTTGAATTTCTTCCAAGTCGAGTTTATCAATGAGTTTTCTACGACTTGTGGCCTGCTTCGATTTGGAAGCATTGGCCGAGAAACGGGAAATAAAGTCTTGTAGTTCTTTCTTTTTGTCTTCGGCCTTTTTGTTTTTGTCAGCACGCTGACGGGCTGCCAATTGCGAAGATTGATACCAGAACGTATAGTTACCGGTAAATAAATTGATTTTGCTGAAGTCGATGTCGCACACATGAGTACAAACGGTATCCAAAAAGTGACGGTCATGCGATACAACAATCACCGTGTTTTTAAAATCGAGTAAGAAATCTTCCAACCATGTAATGGTTTTCAAATCCAAGTCGTTGGTAGGCTCATCCAGAATCAATACATCCGGATTACCGAACAAGGCTTGCGCCAACAAGATTCGTACTTTGTATTCGGATGAAATATCCTGCATTTTTTGGTAGTGCTTGCTTTCATCGATACCAAGGTTGCTCAACAAGGTAGCAGCATCCGTTTCGGCATTCCAACCTTCCATATCTGCAAATTCGCCTTCCAATTCTGAAGCGCGCATTCCGTCGGCATCCGAGAAATCAGCTTTTGCGTACAACGCGTCTTTCTCCTGCATGATTTCATACAAGCGCTTGTGCCCCATCATTACGGTATGCAATACCTCAAATTCGTCAAACTCAAAGTGATTTTGCTTCAACACCGCCATTCGTTTACCCGGCTCCAATTCCACACGACCGCGCGTAGGATCCTGATCACCTGTAAGAATTTTGAGGAACGTTGATTTTCCGGCACCGTTAGCCCCGATAACACCGTAGCAGTTACCTGAACCGAACTTAAGGTTTACGTCATCAAATAGAATGCGTTTTCCAAACTGGAGAGAAAGATTATTAACTGAAATCATGAGAGATACTTCGAAATTTGGTGCAAAGATATGAAGTTTAAGTGAGTTTAATAGTTTTTTGAGTTTACGGAGTTTTTTAAGTTTCGTAAGTTTATCAAATAACTCAGGAAACTTAAAAACTCCTTAACTTATAAACTCAATTATGAAGTTCCTGTTGGCGATTTGTTGTTTTGTTCATTTCCATGTCGTGGGGCAGTATATTCGCTACACCAGTGAAATCAGCGATACAGCGCGTAAATCTTGCTTTCTGCAATATGAAAACGATTTATTTGTGCAGACCGATCGTTATTACACACAAGGAATTGCATTGAATTACAAGACAGTTCTTCCAGCAACATCTTTCTTTGGCGGTTTATTTTTTCAGGTTCCATCAAGTGGAAAACGAATGAGTTTAGGATTAGACCAACAAGTCTTCACTCCTACTTCCATTCGTTCGGATTCGTTGCTGAATGGTGATCGTCCGTATGCAGCAACATTGCACCTAACCAGTGTTTTTGAAACGGTTGACACGCTCCGTCACCGCATTTTCGGGTGGCAGTTTTCCTTGGGAATGATTGGTCCGGCAGCTTTGGGTAAAGAAACACAAACGGGCATTCATAAGGCCACGAACAACTTCCTTCCACTAGGATGGCAACATCAATTAAATACAGGATTATTGGTTGATCTTGGTGCGCATGTAAATTACCGGGTGATTGCCGTTCACCGTTGGCTGAGTCTTGATGTGAACGCTCAAGCGAATCTCGGAACGGGAAACACGTCGCTTTTAGCGGGCGGAAATCTGAATATTTGTTTGATAAATAATCGACTGGCTATTGGTTTCTATACAAAACCGGCTCTGCGAGTTGTAGGCTATGACGCAACGTTACAAGGATCGCTCATCGGTTTAAAAAGCGAATACGTTGTTGCTTCTAACCGAATGAAACGTTTGATTTCTGAGCAAGAAACCGGCGTTCATTTGCAGTTGAATTGTTTTTCAATGGATTTTTGGTTGCGCTTTCAATCGAACTTATTTGACGGGGCTGTAAACCATCGTTGGGGAGGTGTTCGGTTGAGTTTTTCTTTTTAAGAAGGTGGGTCATTTTCCCTCCTTGAGGAGGGATAAAGGGAGGTGGCCGAACGTATTTTCTGTAAATGAGAATGCCACCCTCCTCGATCCTCCCTCAAGGGAGGAGGTGGATCCCAATCCTTAACTAAGACTTATCTACTTCAACCACTTCAGATTGCGAGAATACATAAAGATAAATAACCCCGAGGTGAAGGTAAAATAACCTACCATTAACCCTGAAACTTCGGCTGCCGGTATGTAAAAATAAAACGAACTGATTCGCAGCAAGCAACCCATGATGTATAAATGAAAGCCTAACTTTTGACCACGAAACATCATGATCGCTCCAACAATCGCCAAAATTGCGACAAGTGTATCAATTGAAGTTGAAACTACATGTGCATCATTTGCAAAATGAATCGTATTCAGCATTTTTTCCATGGTGTCGGCAAATCCATTCATCCCCTCAGTTCGTGCTTGATTAATGCTTTTCATTCCTTGAGCAACGGCATTTTCAATCTCATCATTGGTCAACGGACCGCGCATAAAGGAAAGCAGTGAACCTAATAGTAGATATCCGGAATTTACAAACGTAAGGATTCCTAAAACGGTTAAAAATACCGGGCGTTTTTTTCTCGGTTCTACTTCTTCAAATATGTCCATAACTGATTTTTTGCAAATTGGGTACTTGCGCTAATAAGCGGGTGAAGGTAGCGATCTTCCTCAACAAATGGTATGTTTTCGCGAAATGCGCTTACAATCATTTCTAGTTTCGGGCTTGTTTTGAGCGGTCGACGGAATTCCAATCCCTGACAGGCATGCAGCAATTCGATTCCCTGAATGGTGAAACAATTATCAATCACACGATACAATTTAGTAGCCGCATTGGCGCCCATTGAAACGTGATCTTCTTGTCCGTTGCTCGAATCGATAGTATCTACACTTGCCGGTGAGCACAATTGTTTGTTTTGACTCACAATGGAAGCACAGGTATATTGTGTGATCATAAAACCTGAATTCAAGCCCGGATTGGCTACCAAAAAGGCCGGTAAATCGCGGGTTCCTGAAATGGATTTATACACTCTGCGTTCGCTGATACTTCCCAATTCTGCCAATGCGATAGCCAAGAAATCCATTGCTAAAGCCAGAGGCTGACCGTGAAAATTTCCGGCAGAAACCACGATATCGTCGTCAGGAAAAACAGTTGGATTATCGGTAACTGCGTTTACTTCGCGTTCTACAATTGCTGCACAATGAACCAACGTATCGTGTGAAGCTCCATGAACTTGCGGAATGCAGCGAAACGAATACGGATCTTGTACATGCGCTTTTTCGCGACCGGCAATTTCACTTCCTGCCAATAAATGGCGGAAGGTTTCAGCTACTGAGATTTGACCAACCTGATTGCGAATGGCATTCACTTGCACACCGAATGGTTCAACACGACCGTCATAAGCTTCCAATGAAATGGCGCCGATGTGATTGAATTGATTCAACAAACGATTTCCCTGCTGAATGGCATAGGATGCATACGCACTCATGAATTGTGTTCCGTTGAGCAAGGCCAAACCTTCTTTCGAACGCAAAGCTATTGGTTGCAACCCGAAACGTTGGTTGAGTTCTTGTGCGGTGATTTCAACACCATCAACCATGGAGGTTCCTTCGTTCAATAAGGGCAATACGAGATGAGCCAATGGAGCTAAATCGCCCGAAGCGCCCAAACTTCCCTGTTGGAAAACCACCGGAAAAATGTTGTTATTGAAAAAGAAGATCAATCGTTCTACGGTTTCTAACTGTACACCCGAATGACCGTGCGACAAACCGAGCACTTTGAGCAACAACATGCGTCGCACGATGTGATCCGGAACGCGTTCGCCTGCCCCACACGCATGTGAAAGCACCAGGTTGCGCTGCAGTTTTTCCAAATCAGCAGTATTGATCGCTGTATCACACAAACTCCCGAAACCGGTATTGATTCCGTAAATCAGACGATCACTTTTCGCCACCGCTTCATCCAAATATGAGCGACAGCCCAAAATAGCGGTTTTCGCCTCCTCAGACAAAGCAATTTGTTGGTTATTCTCCAGAATTTCATCGATTGTTTCGAGTGAAACCCAGCTGTTATTGATGGTAAAAATGCTCATGTTACTATTGTTGAAAAAAGGTCATCAATTGGGTTTCAGTCAATGCCTGCTGCTCACCAGTGGTCATGTTCTTCAATTGTAGCTGACCCGAATTGCGTTCGTTTTCGCCAATCAATGCTACAAATTGCACATTGCGGTTATCAGCATACTTGAATTGTTTCTGCATTTTGGCATTGCTCGGATACACTTCACAATCAACACCAATAGCACGCAATTGTTTTGATAATTTCATGCAATAAGCCGCATCGTTGTCGCCAAAATTGGCAAACAATAAGGTTAGATTTGCATTTGTATCTTCCGGAAACAGATTAAAATCTTTTAGCACATCATAAATGCGATCTGCACCGAAAGAAATTCCCACTCCGGAAACGTCTTTCAGACCGAAAACACCTGTTAAATCATCGTAGCGACCACCGCCACAAATGCTTCCGATGCCGGAATCGTGTGCTTTTACTTCGAAAATAGCACCGGTATAATAGTTGAGTCCACGAGCCAGCGTCACATCAAATTCAACGATCGCTCGTTCAACTCCCAATATCTTGGTTTGTTCCAATACAAACTCCAGCTCATCGATTCCTTTTAAACCTATTTCGGAATCTTTCAAAAACGTGCGCATGATCGCCAATCGTTCTTCATTGGTTCCCGAAAGTGCGAACAAAGGTGAGATAATCTCAATAGCCTTTTCGGAAACGCCTTTTTCGCGCAATTCCTTTTCGACGCCTTCCTGACCTATTTTGTCCAGTTTATCGATGGCAACAGTAATGTCGATCAATTTATCCGCTTCACCCGAAACCTCTGCAATTCCCGACAAGATCTTGCGGTTGTTGATCAGAATTGTAAACCCGGGGATATTGAGTTTGGTCAATACTTGATCGAAAATCTGCACAAAATCAACTTCGTACAACAAGGAATCGCTTCCCACTACATCGGCATCGCATTGGTAAAACTCCTGGTAACGACTTTTTTGAGGTCGGTCAGCACGCCAAACAGGCTGAATTTGGTAACGTTTGAACGGAAAAGTTAACTCATTTTGGTGTTGCACCACAAAGCGCGCAAAAGGCACCGTAAGGTCGTAACGAAGGGCTTTTTCGGAAATTCTTTTTGTAATACTTCCCAAACGCTTTCTATCTTCCAACGGCAATTTATCGAAGTCATTTTGTGTCAACGTATCGGTCACATCCGAAGTCTCTATTTTTGAAAGATAATTTCCTGAACGTAAAATCTGAAAAATCAATTTATCGCCTTCTTCTCCGTATTTTCCGAGCAAGGTAGACGACAACTCAAACGACGGCGTTTCGATGGGAGCAAATCCATAAGATTTAAACACCGAACGAATCGTATCGAAAATATACGTTCTGCGTGCCACGTCTTGCGGTAAAAAATCGCGTGTTCCGTTTGGTATAGACGGTTTCTGAGCCATTGTACAAAATTTGGGGGCAAAGGTAGGAAGTTTCCTGAGTTTAGAAGTTTTTTAAGTTGGTGAGTTTTTAAGTTGAATCTACCAATTCCAGTAAAAGCTAAAAACCAAAAATGGCTTCCTTTCACCGAATCCGATGCAAAGAAGCCATTTTCGCTGAACTAACTTCAGGGGAAAATCTAGATATAAAACACCAACGTTCCACTGAGCGCCCCCGGATTAGCGAATGCACCTACATTTCCGTTGGTAAAAAAGCCTGAATTGGTTTGCGGACTGAGTACAATTCCGGACAAATCAGCTGAAATTTTGTTTCCTTCAACTACCAGTGTCAATGTTCCCGAAGTATTCGTGGAAAACCATTCGGTAAGCGTGTTTCCTGCTATTTGCGAAATGTTCATCGTAATGTGTGTAGGATCGGTATCCAGTTCATCGTCTACCAAAATGTAAGTAGTTGTTTGCGTGGGTGGATTCTCGAGGTTGAAGTAGGCAGAAAAAGTACGCAGGTTGTTTTCAGCATGATTGGAACCGATGTAATGTGTTCCTCCGGCTGAAGCCCAACCGCATGGACCTACTACTTTAAATTCTTCACCTCCTGCCGTTAACGTAATATTAGCAGTGCTTTCTCCCTGCGGCGGGTTGTTGTTGCCCGAGCTTGGAGCTGCATTGTTTTTGTTACAAGCCGTGATAATGGCTACTACGGCAAAAAACAATATCAGTTTTTGGGAAATTTGGTTGTTTGCTTTTTGGTTCTTTGGTTGTGTTTGCGTTTCCATGTTTGTTGTCTTAAAATTTGAATCAAAGATCACACAGACCTGTTTGCCCTACAAGATCGAATAGACCAACTTCCGTTTAAATCGACCAACGACATAATGATCCTTCCTTATCATTTCCCGCAGATGCACAGATTTTCGCGCTTCAGCCTCAGGCTGACAGCGCTTGATATGTATTGTATGACAAACAATATGCAAGCAGCATTTGTCTCGTACTAAGCGAGTCCGTTAGGCGAGCCATATCTGTGCATCTGTGGGAGTAAAGTCACTTGTTTTCCAGTCAATCTGTTTGAGGACGGATAGAGAATAATCCATGTTTCAGGGCAGAACTTTTTTATATTTGGAAAACTTCTATTTAACATGGCACTGAATTGTGTAATCGTTGATGATAACGAAATTGATCGATTGATGGCTCTTTCGTTGTTGAAACGATTCCTTAAACTCAACGTTTCCGGAACTTTTTCCTCAGCAAACGAAGCCTTACCCTTGATTTCGTCCGGGGGAATCGATGTGTTGTTTCTGGACATCGACATGCCTGAAATGAGTGGATTGGAATTGCGTAAACTGGCTCCAGAAGTTCCTATTTGCATTTTCATAACGGCCCACCCCGAACATGCAGTAGAAAGTTTTGAATTGGAGACCCTTGATTTTCTGGTAAAACCATTACGCTTCGACCGCCTCGTGCAAACCGTTCATCGCATTGAAGAGTTCATGGAAGTTCGGCATAAAGCGGCCTTGTTTGAATCCAGCATTGGTGGCGATGCCATTTTCATCAAAGAAGGTCACGAACAAATCAAAGTGAAACTACACGATGTGCTGTACCTCGAAGCGATGAAAGATTATACCTTGATTGTGACTTCCGAAAAACGCCATTGTGTCTTGTCGACCATAGGAAATTTACTAAAAGACTCCTACTTTGAATCGTTTATCCGCATTCACCGCAGCTTTGCCGTTCAGAAACAATTCATCGAAAAAATAGGAACTACAGAAATTGTGCTACACAATCAACAAACCATTCCTGTAGGAAGAACGTACAAAGACAATTTATCCACATTGCTATGAAAATTGTGTTGTTGTTATTGGCTTCAATGCTGATGTTACCTCTTTTCGCCCAAAAGTCCCCCAACTTATCGAAGGTTAAAAATCAACAGCAAAAATTACAACTTTGGGCAGATTATTGCGATGAATTGGTTGCGATTGAAAACTTCTCTTTGCTGCGAACCGAAGGCAAAAAAGGTCTTAAAATGACCTCGAAAACTGACTTTGTAAACCAGTCGTTGTTTCTCTTCTACGTTGGCGTCACCTTCGATTACCTGACTGAAGCCGATAGCGCTGCCTACTATATTGAAAAATCGGAACATTTCGCACGAAAAGCATCAAACCGCTACCGGACGCTGGAGGCGCTAAAACAGTTAAGTTCCATCTACCAAAACTACGGCAGCAAAGCCAAACGCGAACGGGTATTATCCGAATTTCGCCGAACAATTGATACCACATCAAGTGCCTTCATCAAAGGCAACATGTACCAGCATCTGGGCGATTATTACATCAACACCGGTTCATATGAAAAAGGGCTGGATTATTTTCTGAAAGGTGCCAAAATAAGAAGACTCCTCTTACCGAAAGCCAGCGAATCCGATTCGATCAATTTTGGTGTTCAACTTATAAAAATCGCCGAGCTTTACATTGGATTGGATAATCATTTGAAAGCACTTGAATACCTCAAAGAATCAGAGCCTTTTATTCAAAGTTACAAAGAAGCCATCGCGCACGTAAAAAAAGACTTTATCACGGTTTATTTAATAGAAGACGATCTCGAAAATGCCTCGAAGCAGTACCATGAGCTCGAACGATTTCTTGAACGCGAAGATTGTTTCAGCTGCTGGATCATGCTTATAGAAAGCGATTTACCGTTTGCCGAATATTACCGCGATCAAGGCAATTACACAAAAGCCCTGCAAGCTATTGATCATGCACGTTTACTTGCTCCGAAATATGCCGACGAATTTGCCAACGCACAGATCGACTATACACACGGCACAATTTGTCTGGAGTTGAAAGATTACAAAAAAGCGTTGGGTTATCTGAAATCAGCCGAACCCTTCACCAACGACGATGATCCTGAAGTTAACAGCCGTTTGCTACGATCGCTGGCAGAAACCTACGCCGGACTTCAGAATTGGGAAATGGCTTACAGCTACCATCGTCGCTATTCGGCATTGCAGGACAAATTGCTTTCGGAGAAGGCCAAGAAAAATCTGGCGGAGGTGGAAGGCTTGTACCAAAACGAAAAAAAACAAGCACAAATCATTGAGCTATCTTCCAAAAACACGATCAACGATTTAACCATCAAAAATGCAAACAGGCAGCTGTTTTACCTAATTATCGGGTTCATCTTTGCAATCGCAATTGGGGTTTTGATTTATTTCCAGAGCCGCAACCGCAAAAAGAACAACGTGCAATTGCAACAATTAAATGCAGAATTGGAGCAAGCAAATGCTATTAAGATGCGCTTTTTTAGCATCCTGAATCACGACCTGAGAAGTCCGGTTGCCAACTTAATTCACTTTTTGCAATTGCAGCAACACAACCCGGAATTACTGGATGAAGCGAGTAAAGAACGTTTGGGGAACAGCACACTCACAGGTGCCGAAAACTTACTCAATTCGATGGAAGACATGTTGCTTTGGAGTAAAGGCCAGATGGAAAACTTCAAACCCGTTCCTGCAAACATTCAGCTCAGCAATTTATTCAACGATATAAAACAACACTTCCAAAGTGAAGAGCGGGTTCGTTTCGAGTTTGAAGTGGAACAATCGCTGCATGTTTTCACCGATGAAAATTACCTAAAAACCATTTTACGAAACCTCACCAGTAATGCCTTAAAAGCATTGGAAAAATCAGAGAATCCGACAATTCTCTGGAAAGCCAGTGTCTATGACAACCATGTTTTGTGCGTCATTTCGGATAACGGTCCCGGAGCGAATCAAGCAGCATTTAAAGCCTTGTACGATGAAACCGAAGTGGTGGGCATCAAAACTGGATTGGGGCTTCACCTCGTGCGTGATTTGGCCAGCGCGATTGATTGTGAGATCAGTGTTGAAACGGGTTCATCAGGAACAGCTATTACGCTTTCACTTCCGGTGCGATAACCACAAATCAGTGGCTGATATTTTAGTCATCGATATTAGTCCCGTAGGGACGCAATATCTTAGCATATATACCATCGGCAGAACACCACCTCGTAGGGGTGGGATATAACAACAATCAATATGTCTCACCCCCACGGGGTGAATGTTTTTATCTATAATTTTTCTAAGATATTGCGTCCCTACGGGACTAAATACAAAAGCTGAGTATAACATAACATCCAGTATTCTGCGACAAAATACACCAACAAAAAAAAGCGCCTCACAGCGCTTTTATATATTGGGTTTTTGGGAACGATTACTCCGCATCAATCTCTTCCTGTAACTCGTTTTCTTCCAAATCAATGTTGTATTTTACAGCGTACGCTTCCTGTGCGGTTTTGAATTTTGTATCAACCACAGCTTCAGCTTCGGTCACTTTTACTAATAATTCCTGCACGCGTGCCATAGCAGCTTCATCCAGATTATCTCCAAAAATCAACTCAATCATTTCTTTGTAATCAACCGCTATTGTGGTTTCATAATAACGAAACAAATCCATGGCCGCGCTTTTCAGTTCCACATTTTTTTCAAATGGCTTCACTTTTTCGAGCTTATTGATGACGTCTCGTGTAGTTTTCAATAGATCATCGTAATACGGCTTTACCGATTCTGCATTGGCGTACTCAGAGCTAACTTCCTCGTTAAAAGCGATCATTTTAAGACCGATTTCATTTTGAAGTCCAACAATATGATCGTTGTAATCAACTGCGTTCGTAAAGGTTTGAGCTGAAACTGTACCTGTTACCGCGATTACAAATAGTAGCATGATTGACTTTAACATAATTTCCTTTTTTTTTCGAATGTCTTCTTTTTTTTAAACTAAACCAACTTTTTGATCGGTTTTCGATGCAGATTAATACAAATGCTGTACCACGTTTTTGAGTTTCTAAGTTTTTTGAGTTAATGAGTTTGACAGTTGGTGAGTTTGACAGTTTGTTAGTTTATATCAAAACTTAGAAAACTTAGAAAACTTAGAAAACTTAAGAAACTTAAAAAACTAAAAAACTAATGTGGAGCAACATAACCCCTCCTCCCTTTTTCGATATCCAGCACCCAAGTGTAATACCCGATAAAGTGAGAATCAAAAAAACCTTTCTTCTTGTAGAGTTTTTCAGGAATGTAAATGCGGTTTGAATTTCGGAGTCCGTTGGTTCTAACCTGCGGTGCAACACCATCTAGCAAACAAGGTGCGTCTCCTTTTCCTTTTTGGAAACGACTTCCATACTGCCACACATCCTGCCATTCGGAAAGGCGCACTTTTCCTGCCGATGCATTTTCGGGCGCTATGATGTAAAAGGTCCCGAATTGGATTTTACCACGCAATTCTTCTATGATTCCCAACGCATAGGCATAACCCATACTGTGCGCAACAATGTAGATAGTATCGTTTTCTGAGCGATTCGGCACTTCATTGAGCATTTGGTAGATATTTCGACCCGCAATGTGTCCGCTGTTCAAGCGCTTTCTGAATCCCTTTTTGTTTGGTCGGGTACGATGCATGTTTGCTGTTCGCACCGTTCGATTTCCTAATAAGTTCTTCGCTGAATTATTGGTATAACAATGGTGCTTTTTCTTGTTCGAACAGCGTTTCGGGTATGCGGCTGAGATGGTGGTAAAATTGATCAGACTTCGGTGATTGGAAGTGCTTACCGAAAAATGACCGTCGGCATAAAACGTTTCGCTGGGATTGATGCGCTTCTCAAACTTCGAATCAATGGCATTCCACGGTTTCCAGTATTCATAGCGGTCGAAGGTATACACCAAATTCCGTGAGTCGGGAAATTCCAATCCGTTTTGTTGGATATCGGCAAAATTTTCCTCAAAACTATGTCCGATAGAAGTAGGACGGTAACCGTTTACAAACAGTAGAATGCGTTTGGCCGGGTCGGGAATATCCAGTTTATCGGTAATCTCATTTCCGGCGTGATTAAACACCCGTTGTTGCTCAAACGAGCCTGCATCATTGATATAATTAAACACCATGTAATGACTTTCGGCTTTCTGCGCGTACTCTCGGGTTGATAATACCAAACTATCCGAATGGTCGTGTAAACGCACCTTTGTCCACTCGCCGTCTTTGTCTTTACGAACCGCAAAATACAACACCGGCATCCGTTCTTCTTTTCGCCATGTTTTGCCTGTTTGAATTACCAGTTCAGAACTCAGATCAACTTCGCTAGGATGTTTTTCATTGTCGTTTACGGCCATATAACCAATTGCACGATTGATCGACAAGCCTTTCATGTCGTTGAGATTTCCCGAACGAACTTCAAACCAGCTGTATCCGAGATTGATAAACAACATCAACAGGTAAATGACATAAGGTGTGGCACACAATTGCAGCATACGCCAGCCGAAACGCCACAAACGATGACGTTTAAAACGGATTTTAATCCATCGGGTTACTTTCCTACCAAAGTAAAACAAGAGAACGATCACTACAATGACCATCACGAAATGAAGGCTGTTAATGAAGTGTCCACCCAAGGTGAACAAGGGCTCGAAGAGTATATTATCGATATTGAGATGATAAGATAGGTAGTTCTTTTTATACGGATGTTTGATAGCTGCCAGAAAATTGCCTTTGCCCAAATCCAATTCGCCATTTTTCTTTTCTTTCCAAAAATAATAGGCCACAAAACCGTTGTTGGTGCGCACGTCTTCATAATTGTCAAACAAGGAATAGCTGTGTGACGTAAAACGCAATTGACTCCATTGTTTAGCACGCATTTCTTTCCCCGAAGGAATGTCCATCAAGTTGCGTGTGGTACCTTTTTCAGGTCCCTGATCCATCCAGGTATCTTTGAAAAAGCCCATTCCGTAACCCAACTGTCGTGCAATTGCCAGAGAAAGCTTAGGTGAATTATCAACCTTTACAAAACCCAGCGCTTTATTACGCACCATATACCCATGTTGTTTCGGATCAACAAATCCGGGAACCAGAAACAGGTAATAGCCTTTTTTATCGATGTTCGGATTTCGTTCCAAGTACAAATCGCGCAGATCGTGCATCTGATTGCTATACCGTTCATGAATCGCGCTCGGATTATCAAGCAAAGTCGCAGCATCCCATTCTTCGTGTTCGAATACCGGCAACAATTCCAATTGAATTTGCACATTCGCCTGTCTGTAAATCCTGTTGACTTTTGCCTGAAGTGAATCGATGTTGACTTTGCTTGCCGCAAGTGGAATCAGGTATACTTTTTCGGTTCGCAACTTATAAGGAATGACTTTCAATTGACCTATTTCGCGACCTCTGTAGATGGCTTTCAACAAATAATTGCGATTCATCGGTGGAAGTTCCAGCATTAGCAAACCTTCTTCTTTCTCCACAAACAGAAGCAATTGATTGGTTTCTTCGATACGAAACACCAAACTATCCATCTGCAAGGTATCACCATTGATCAAGCGCGCATTTACCAGATCGGTTTGCTCAAAACCCACCGATTTAAACGGTATTTTATACGGCTTTTGAGGAGCATTGTCCCAGGTTTCATATTCCGAAGACCATTCTTTGTGAATCGATGCATCAAAACCGAATTGCTGGTTGGGGTGAGCTTCAAAAAAAACAACAGGAGCTGCGCTTGAACCGGTCGATTGTGCGGAAATCTTGAAAACAAGCGCGCACAGAATCATTGCCAATAACCACACTTTTTTCGCTAGAACCACCGATTTTCAAATGAGAAATCAAAGAAACGAAAAAACGGGGGAACTTGGCTTACGGATTTAGAATCATCACAAAGGAATTAAGTTTATTGAGTTTTCTAAGTTTTTAAGTTCCCTGAGGGGCAGATAAATTTAATGAACTTACCAACTATCAAACTCCTTAACTCAAAAAACTTAGAAAACTTAATGAACCAAACACCCCCGAACTTGTAAAGCTTTGTTAATAATGAGAAATGTACCGGTAAAATGCCCGTATATCCGTACCTTGTAACACATTAATACTATCTAACAATGAAAAAAACAGTTATTTACAGTTTATTCTGCCTGATTGCAGCAACAGGTTTTGCACAAGACAACATTCAATCATCTGCTGATTGGAGCCCGGAAATTTACAGTGTAGGAAAAAAATACCCCGGTTATATTATTCAACCGAGTGGTGATACCGTACAAGGTTTTCTGGAAGCAAAAATGCGTTGTGCTATCGGTGGCGTTGGAAACAGCAACCAGAATTTGGCGGAATTTTACTTAAACGAAAACGATAAAAAACCGACAGCGAAATACAAGCCGGAAGATATCAAAGGTTACATGATTGCCGATAAAGTATATGAATCCATTGCTTACAGCGGAGGAATGCTTAAAAAAGCCAACTTCAACCTTGTAATCACGGATGGTGCAATTCGCATTTACGAATGGTATTCAACCAAAGAAGGTTTTGCGTTGATTCAACAACAAAGTGGTGAAGATTTGAAAACGTACGATGCCCGACGTTTTGATACCAAAACCATTATCGCTAAAGAGGGTGTGGATCCGATCGAACATGGAATTTTGGGAATGCAGTTCGCTAAAAAAATGCCTCCGCTAATTGCAGACAACAAAGAAATGGCTGAAAAAGTGGCTAACAAAGAAGACGGTTACAAATTCTTGCAAATGTTTGCGGTAATTGAAGAGTACAACAAATGGAAAGCCGAAAACTAAGAGTTTATATGAAAAATAACCTTTTCTTATTCTTAGGTTTCTTTGCATTTACAGCTCATTCACAAACCGTTACGGTAACCAGCAGTGCAGAAATGCCGTTGGAAGCGAATACCGGATCATGGAAGCGCACCTTGGGAAGTGACGAAAACGGTCATTACTTGTTGCGCGAAAGAGGTGATATCAGCAATATGTTTACCATTGTGGAATGCTACAATCAGCAACTGAAATTGGTGAGATCAATTGAGATCCCCGGTTCTTCCGGCACATTCGCCGATGGAAAACTACACCGCCAAACAGAGTTGAATAAAGGTCGTATTCTAACCTTTCATGATCGGTGGACAAAAGCAGACAAATCAACCTATTTCAGTGTAATTCCGTATGGAATGGACGGTGTGGCAGGTGAAGAAAAGCAATTGGACAGTGAATCTGCCGAAAGTCAGATGAAAAGCGCCAATTACCGGATTTCATTGTCACCCGACGGAAGTAAGTTACTCGTAATGACCGAACGTCCTTTTGAAAAAGGTGGTTTGGAAAAACTGCGTTTAAAGGTATTTTCAACCGATAACTTCGAAGTGCTGTGGTCAAAAGACCTCAACCTCGACACGGAAGCTGAGCGTTATCCCAACAATAACATTTTGGTTGACAATCAAGGAAATGCGTTTGTTTACAAAGACATCAAAATCACCAACAAAGAGCACATTTACCAGTTGATCACAACCAACGCCGAAGGTTCCAAAACTCAAGGAATTGATCTGAAAACCTACTTTCCTACCCATTTCAAAATGGTGTTTGATGCTCAAGGAAAGTTAGTAATTGGTGGTATGTTGGCAACTGCCGGTTCAAGCTCAACCAATTGGGAACGTTTATGGATCTTGAAAGCAGATGCATCCGGAATCCTTTCCAATAACATCAATCCATTGGGAACCGATTTATTAATGGCACAATTGTCAGAAAAATCTGCCGGTCAACCCGATGCGAAGCTCTCCGATTTCGTACTGAAAGATATTTTGGTAAAACCTGAAGGCGGAATTATCTTGTTGGCCGAGCATTTTAAATCGACCAGCTCGGTAATCGGTACAGCCATGCCAGCGGTTTACGAATACGACCTGCAATATGGAGGAATCATTGCGATTTCAACCGACGATGAAGCGAAAGAACAATGGCATCGTTATTACGATAAACGACAATCCGAAAAAACACGTGATCAAAAATTGCATTACGGCTCGTTTATCTATCAGCTCAAAGGTGGTCAGTTGTTCCTTGCATGGAATTTCACTGACTTGCACAATGACGCGCCGATTCACAACTTCCGCTATTGGTTCGATTTGAACGGCAACAAGATCAACATCGACAACCTGTACGGAAAAGAAGCGTTCTACCCAACTTTGTTGACTGTGATCAATGCCGACGGAAGTTTGGTATATACCGACAGAACATTTGCGTCATTGCCACTCGTCGACATTCAAAAACCGAATGCGTTTCCAATGGCCATTGACCCTTCTTTCTTTTTCACAACCGAAAGCGGAATGGTGGTTCTTTCTCGTATGAACGGAATTCCGTGTAAACGCTATAAATTCAATACAATTTCATTTTAGAAAACCATCGTCGGCAGGCAGATCAATTTACTTGCCGACGGTTTTTTATAAACGGAAGCACCCCCAATATCCCTCGGTAACACAAGTCACACATAGCCTTATTTCGAGTAGTTACATTTACTTGTAAATCACATAATTAAAACAAATACTACTGACTATGAAATCAAACATGGGAACCGCAGACAGAGTTATTCGGGTGATCATCGCAGCCGTAATCGCTACACTTTATTTCACACACATCCTTACAGGAACGTTGGGAATTGTGTTGATGATTGTAGCCGGAGTTTTTGTACTCACTTCATTGATCAGTTTTTGTCCGTTATACCGTATTATTGGAGTTAATACGTGTAAAAGAAAATCATAAAAACGAAAAACTGTTCCAAAACGCTACTTTGGAGAATCGATTGATCTGGTTTTGGAGCAGTTACTCCTATTCGCTTTACTCACCTACTTGCCAAATAATCGAAATCGCAGGCGGATTCGAATCATCTTTGTTTTTTGTTCTCATCGCAGGTTACTTCCTCGATTTTCATTCGGTGTTGATTGTGACCGGCCTAAAAAGCAGTTTTTGACAAATTGATTTTCAGGAATGCGTGTAGTTTTGAAGCATGAATCGTTTACTTGCTTTGCTACCGCTTTTCATTCGCGGGTTTCGCATCAAACCAACCTTAAAAACGCCAGTCCTGTCTGGTTATTTATGGATTGGGATTTTCCTCTTCTCCGGTTTTCAATCACACGCTCAAGAATCAGGAACCGCCCTATCGTTGCAATTTACCAATGTACAAAAGCAAGCAATTCCGGATGTTTCCGTTAGTTTATTTAGTCAATTGGATTCTTCCTTGGTTAAATTGGAAATTGCAGACAGTATTGGTGTCGCCTTGTTTGAAGGGTTGCAGCCGGGAAGTTATTTCTTCACTGCATCAACATTCGGTTATACAACTTATATTTCCGATTCGTTCACTATTGCAATTGATCAGCCAACCATTACTTTTCCATTGATCTCACTAATGGAAGAAAAATTATTGGAAGAAGCTTCCGTTGTTTATAAAAAGCAGTTTATTGAACGTCACCTCGACAAAATTGTGCTGAATGTAGACAATAGCATTGTTTCGATGGGGAGTTCTGTGCTGGATGTATTGGCTCGTGCTCCGGGGATAACCATCAGTAACGGAAATGCAATTGTGCTACGTGGTAAACAAGGAGTGCGTATAATGCTGGATGGCAAACCTTCACAATTGGGCGGAGAAGACCTCATCAATTACTTAAAAACCATTCCATCGGCAACTGTCGATAAAATTGAAATCATTACGCATCCATCAGCGAAATATGATGCTGCCGGAAATGCCGGAATTATCAATATCAAATTCAAAAAAGACCAGCGTCAAGGATTCAACGGGAGCGTTTCACTAAGTGCCGGACAAGGAGTTTATTTCAAACCAACAGCAGCCACCAGTCTCAATTTCAGGAAAAAGAAAGTGAATCTGTTTGGAACGTACTCATTCGCTAAACCGGATGGTTTTACGCGTTTTTACATCAATCGCAAGTTTTTTGACAGTACACAAACCATTTCATCGATTTTTGACCAAAACTCATTGACCAAACAACCTGTTGAGGCACACAATGCAAAAATCGGTGTCGACTTCTATACTTCTCAGAAAACCATCATTGGTGCTGTGTTTACCGGAAATTGGTCTGCCAGTAACAGGTCAGGATTTACCGCGGCGGAAATTACGGATGCCTCCAATCAATTGCGTTATACCTCAGAAACCAATAATATACTCAATGATAAACGGTTTAATGGATTTGGAAACATCAATTTTAAGCATACCTTCGACTCTACCGGAAAGGAATTAACGGTAGATCTCGATTACGGCCAGCTTCAGTCCAAAAGCTTTCAAACATTCTTATCCAACTATTACGATTCGATCAAAAACCCTACGTATACCAATGCATTGCGCACCACTCAATCGGGACTAATCACGGTACTTTCTTTCAAAGCTGATTACGTGCATCCGTTGAAGAAAAATGCCCTATTCGAAACAGGACTGAAAAGTAGTTTCGTGAAAACGGACAATGATATTCTCTTGTATACAATCATCAATGGAATAGAAGCCTACGACTCTACCCGATCCAATCATTTCATTTATGATGAAAACATTAATGCCGGGTATATCAATTACTCCAAGGAATACAAAAAAATCAGTTTTCAACTAGGATTGCGTGCCGAACAAACCCGAACGAATGGAAAACAGGTAACTTCGGGAGAAGAATTTGAACGCAATTACCTTTATTTTTTTCCTAGTGCGTTCTTTAATTACACGGCTAGCGATAACTATACGCTTTCCCTTTCATACAGCAAACGTATTGATCGACCAAATTACAGCCAATTGAATCCGTTGACATTCTTTGCTGATCCTTACACCTATGTTGTGGGCGATCCGCAATTAAAACCCGCAATCACGCATTCGTTTGACATCTCGCACACATTTAAGGGGCAATACATTGGTGCTATCGGTTATTCAAAAAGTAAAGAATCCATTACCGATGTGTTTGTACAGAACGATTCTACTAAGGTTTCTTATCAAATTCCAACCAACATGCGCGATTTTCAGCAGGTGTATGTGTCGGTAAGTGTTCCTTTTAGTGTGAAAAAGTGGTTGAATTCAAATTTGACAGTGAATGCTTACTGGATTAAGTACCAAAGTTCGCTGTTGGGTGGCGAGTTGATCAATCAAAATGTATCTTGGGATTTAAATCTGACCAATAGTTTTGTTTTTGGTTCGAATGGATGGTCAGCTGAGTTGAGCGCAGTTTATCAAGGTCGACAAGCTTGGGGGCAATTTATAATCAAGGATTTAGCGCAAATCACCATTGGTGGGCAGAAAGTGCTAAAAAACAAGACCACCATTTTCAAGCTTTCTTTAAGTGATGTATTCTATACCAATCGAATTGCCGTACTTGTAAACTATTTAAATCAGGATTTTAGAACCAGTAGAACATGGGATTCACGTGTAGTGACATTTTCATTTGTACAACGTTTCGGGAAGAATACGGTAGCACAAGCGCGTCGCAGGAACACAGGTGTTGAAGATGTGAAGCAACGAACGAATTAGGAAAGCAAGGGCATTAGCGCAATGAAGAATGGATGCCCATCTCGGCGAGCCAAATTCGTGCATTTGTGGGAAACCTTTCTGCCCTTCTCTTGAACTACGTGGGAATTCTGTGAATATTTCAACACAACTAGACACGATTTCTCACAAAAGCGTACCTTCGCAAACTGCAAAATTTCGAACGATGCTTAAAATTGACATGCACACCCATATCATTCCGAAAAACCTACCAAAATGGGCTACAGAATTCGGATACGGTAATTTCATCCACCTCGAACACAACGACAATGGAACAGCCGACATGATGCAAGGTGGTCAGTTTTTCAGACGCATCGAGGAGAATTGCTGGGGGGAAGAAATGCGCATTAAGGAGTACGAGCAATTCTATACTCAAGTTCAGGTGGTTTGTACCATTCCGGTATTATTTGCCTATTGGGCGAAACCTGATCACGGATTAAAAGTTTCGCAGTTTCTCAATGATCACATCGCCGAATTATCAGCGCGCTATCCAAAAAATTACCTCGGCCTTGCCACGCTTCCCATGCAAGATACTAAACTGGCTATTCAGGAATTGGAACGGGCAAAAAACAGTGGTCATCTTGGTATTCAAATCGGGTCAAATATCAATGGTAAAAACCTGAACGAAGAAGAACTATTCCCCATTTTTGAAGCTTGTGCCGATTTGGGAATGGCCGTAATGGTTCACCCTTGGGAAATGATGGGCGAAAACGATATGAAAAAATACTGGCTCCCATGGTTGGTCGGAATGCCCGCTGAAACATCACGCGCCGCATGCTCAATGATCTTTGGTGGCATATTGGAACGCCTGCCTAATCTTCGTGTTTGTTTTTCACATGCAGGAGGCTCATTTCTGCCAACATTGGGGCGTATTGAACACGGATTTAATTGCCGTCCTGATTTAGTAGCCATCGACAACAAACGAAATCCACGCGAATACTTGGGCAAATTCTGGATCGACTCCATCACGCACGACATCGATATGTTGGAATATGTATTGAAAATGCAAGGAAGCAAACGAGTATGCCTCGGCTCAGATTATCCGTTTCCGTTAGGAGATTTGGAAATCGGGAAATTCATCGAAGACAGCGATCTTTCGCAATCGGTAAAAGAAGATATTTTCGCCAACGCTACGCTGGAATGGTTAGAGATTGAAGCTGGCAGGTTTACCTAAAGAATCGTATAAACTAAAAAATCCCCGCTTTCACTTGAAAGCGGGGATTTTTTGAATCTGATTCGTCCATTAATTATTCAAGACAAACGGCAGTCTTTCCGTTCCCTGATTTGTTTTAATAGACAAGGTATACATTCCTCGACTATGTTTCGATAGGTCGATCGTAAGGATAGAAACCTGAACATTTCCTAGGTTTTCTACCAATCTTCCTGCATTGTCGTAAATAACAATATGCTCGATTAGGGTGCTTCCTGCATCAACTGTAAACACTCCAGAAGAAGGATTTGGGAACAGTCGGATAATAGAAGCTCCGGTTTCGGAAAGACTCAAACAATCGTCGATCAAAATATCCGAAGTCGCACTTCCCATACAACCGTTTCCGTCAATAAATGTATAGATTAATGTAGTTGTTCCCAATCCGGGTACCGAAGGATCGAATTGTCCGCTGGTAACACCTGTTCCACTATACGTACCTCCTGCCGGGCTACCTTGTGTTAAGGTCAGCATCGGGTTGTAATCACACATATCCGCCAATGGTCCGAACGTAACTGTTGGCAATGTATTCACGGTAACGATTGTTGCCAATGATGAATCCGAAACACATGTTCCGTTATCCTCTGTAACTGTATATGTTCCGGAAGTAGAAACGGTAATCGATTGCGTGGTTTCTCCTGTTGACCAAACATTTCCACTAGCTGATGATGACGTCAATACCACATCATCGCCTGCACAGAATGTCAACGGACCACTTACCGTGATAGTTGGAGCCGTTGGAGTTGGATTCACCGTAACTGTTATTCCTGTTGATGGAGAAGAAACACATGTTCCATCATCGAACATCACTGTATAAGTTCCCGCTGTTGATACGGTAATCGACTGCGCTGTTTCGCCAGTTGACCATATATTACCCGTCAATTCGGAAGAGATCAACGTAACGCTTCCGCCTGAGCAGAAAGTTGTTGATCCGGCTATCGTAACTGATGGTGCTGAAGGAGTAGGATTCACTGTAACAGTTGTGCCGGACGAAGGAGCTGAAACACATGTTCCGTTGTCAACAGATACAGTATAAGTTCCTGAAGTTGAAACAGTAATTGATTGTGTTGTTGCACCAGTCGACCAAAGGTTTCCTGTAGCTGATGATGAAGTTAATACCACACTTCCACCCGCACAGAACGTCAACGGACCACTCGCTGAGATTGTTGGCGTTGTAGGAAGTGGATTCACTGTAACAGTTGTTCCGGCTGATGTAGCTGAAGTACAACCACCACTTGTAACGGAAACTGTATATGTTCCGCTTGTTGAAACGGTAATGGATTGCGTTGTAGCACCAGTCGACCAGAGGTTTCCACTAGCCGAAGATGATGTTAATACCACACTTCCACCTGCACAGAAAGTCAAAGGACCACCTGCTGAGATTGTTGGTGTAGCCGGTAATGCCGTTACTGTAACCGTTGTTCCGGCTGATGT
>JARWZO010000011.1 GCA_029866325.1 Fluviicola sp.
AACTGTGATTGTATTTACGGTTGTACCGTTAACACTCCAAGGCCATGGCAACGTAACACCAGCTTCAGAATCATCAGTCAAAGCAAGGTTAGTACCTGTACCACTGATATCAACAAAAGCAGGGCCACATTGGTTATCGTATGTATAGAAACCAGGGTCAGTTGAGAAGGCAAACGCAGCAGAAGTATCTGCGGCAGGACCACACTCAGACAATACGTAAAACTCGTAATCTGTATCTTCTGTCAATACACCAGAAAGCGTGTAAGGATTGGTAGCACCTGTAATTACTGTACCACTTGTAGCAGGATCAAATCCGGCAGGACCATAAATAATCGTCCAAGAAGTCTCGTCACCAGTTGTTGTCCAACCCAAAGTTGCATTGTAATAGGTAACATTTGTTGCATTTCCTGCACTTGGTGCAGCCGGCTCGGTAATGATTACTTGATACGCTACGCTTGAAGACAAAGTCACATCACGCACAACTACAGAGTAAGTACCAGCAATCAAATTGGTTGGGATAGGACCAAAAGCCCCACCGTTGATAGAATATTCAAATGGCGCAGTACCACACAATACTGAAGTTTGAGTAAATGAACCGTTGTCACCTCCATTACAAGAAGCGTTTACAGCTGTCAATGTTACATCAACTGCTGTTACAGTAACGGATACCGTATCACGCACACTTGAAGGACAACCAGAGAAATCTTCTTGAACATAAAAATCAGTGTTTGCAACTAACACACCAGATGTGTAAGTTGTTCCTGAACCAATTTGAGTTCCTCCAACTCCTGCATCCCACCAAGAGATAGTAGCAAGCGGATTAGAAGTTGTTCCGTTTAAAGTTACCGTGTTTCCGGAACAAACACCTTCGTCTAAAGACGTTACCCCACTCAATGTAGGACATTGAATCGTGATTAAGTGATCTTCCGTTTCACCATAAGTGTATGTCATACATGGTTGTAAACCTACACCTGAGAAGTTTTCTGCAACTATAATACGCATGACAGTATTTCCAACAGCTGCGCTCATAGGCACAGTAAATGTATTCGTCACAGTACGAGGACTAATTGTAGTAGTTGCTTCAACGTACACTTGCTCTCCCGGATCTGTAAACAAACCGTTTTGGTTGAAATCGATCCAGATAGCCATACCATTATTATAGTAGGTTGCACCATCGCATTCATCTTCAACTACTGTAAAACTAACCGTTTGTCCAGGGGCAACTGAAGTAATTGGAGCTAAGGTTTTAAAGTTAGAGTAACGACTTAAGATAGAACCAGGGCCAGGAGCGGCTGTTGTACAACCATTTGCATTGGCATATAGGGCGTCTGTAGAACCTCCATTAACTGTTACATTGTAAATTTCTTCATCAATCGTGCTACCGGGAATACTATTGCAGTAGCAATTCGTAAAAGAGTTCATATTCACCAAAAGAGCTGCTGAAGTATCAGATTGCCCGGAACATGTCGTAATAAATTGATAATAAGTTGCTACTGCTTGGTTAGCTACATAAGTGCTATTTGTTGCACCAACTATATCGGTATATGTAACACCATCAGTAGATGATTGCCATTGATACGTTTGACCAGTACCGCCTGTGCCACCTGTAATACTTAATGTGTTATTTACAGAAGGACAAATAGGATTTGTAGCGGCTGTTACAACACCTGCAGTTGGAGGGGCTGTACATGGAACGGCAGGAATAAAGGTAATTCCACCGATAAATCCACGAGGGTAGTTAGCTGGTGTTGATGGATAAGCAGTACCTCCCCAAGAAACACCGTCACCTGTAATGAGGTTTACACCACCACCACTAAAGGTATTGATGTTTGCACCACCTCCACTTACTAAGGTCATGTACTGCATAGTAGTAGCAGACAATCCCAATTGATAGGTAGCACCTGCAGGAATTGTTAAACTCAACGAACTCAAAGCATTAACCACACCATTTGCAGTATTCGAGTTAACAGTAGCTGTTCCAGCTGAAATCCAACCGTTCTGTCCAGGGCCTACAACACCAAAACCCCAAGGAGCAGCTAAGTCATTGTAAGGAGTTGTGTTGTACAGCAATTGGATGCTGTTAGCAGCATTTGTACCAAGATGGCAATTGACTCCGGTAATAATAATGTCAAACGCATTCGTGTTTTGAACATTAAATATTACCGATCCATTACCGTTGTTGTTTGTGTGGTTGGTAGAAACAGTTGTTTGCGAATGCAGCCAACTTGAAACGACGCCACAGAAAACAACTAAAAGTAGTTTTAATCTCATAAGCATTATTTTTAGTTAAATCCAGCTACAAAATTACATTAAAATAAAGTGAACAAGTAGTTCTTTTTTATATACTACGTTTGAATGATCAAATGAGGCTTTTCAAATATCAAATAGGTTAAACGGTCAAAAAACACCATGAAAAGCGTTTTGAGTGAGTAGATGGCAATCTGAATTCCTTATCTTCGCGGTGTGAATACGGATTTAACAAACAAAATAGCTTTGGTGTGCGGGAGCACTCAAGGTATAGGTAAAGCGGTAGCTATTGAGCTTGCGAACCTTGGAGCAACTGTTGTATTAGTTGCAAGAAATGAAGAGAAACTAAAAAAGGTTGTACAGGAACTTCCGAACAACCACAATCAAAAACACCGGTATTTGGCCGCTGATTTTGCTGATACTCTAGCGGTGAAACGTATTCTTTCAGAATTTGTTGATGCAGGTAATAAGGTTGATATTTTGGTGAACAATACAGGCGGCCCGAAAGGAGGTCCTATCTTGGATGCAGATATTACCGAATTCATAGAGACATTTAATCAACACCTTATTTGCAATCATCTGTTGGTTCAGGCGCTCGTTCCGGGAATGAAGGAACTTGGCGGTGGCAGAATCATCAATATTATTTCAACCAGCGTCAAACAACCACTTCCTAATTTGGGTGTTTCCAATACCATTCGAGGAGCTGTTGGAAATTGGAGTAAAACGTTGGCTACCGAATTGGGTCAGTTTAACATTACTGTTAACAATGTTTTACCGGGAGCAACTAATACCATTCGTTTGCAAAGTATCGCTGAAGCAAAATCCGGGAAAACCGGTGAAACTGTTTCAGCTATTTTTGATGAAATGGCTCATGAATCTCCGATGAACCGTATTGCTCAGCCCGAAGAAGTTGCTGCGGCAGTTGCTTTCTTGGCTTCTCCGGCAGCTAGTTATATCAACGGAATCAACATTCCTGTTGACGGAGGAAGAACAAAATCATTGTAAGAAAGCAGGGATTACCTTAATAAGATAACGTGACCGTAAATTGTTTCTTCAATATTGGAGCGCGTTATGTAGGCTATTTTATAGGTGTACGTTCCGTCAGGACAATTCATTCCTTTATAGGTTCCATCCCAGCTGAAATCAACCGCATTTGAGGTATAAACGACTTCTCCCCAGCGATTAAAAACCCAAACCTCCAACTTGGCAACATTAATGGTGCTGGCGTCGAACACGTTGTTGAAACGATTACCATCCGGTGTAAAGGCATTCGGAACATAAACCCAATACTCTTCCAGAATAGTGATCGGTTTTGAAATAGTGTCTTTACAACCCAATTCATTCGTTGCGATGAGCGTTACTAAATAGGTGCCTGGAACATCATACGTATTATTCGGATGAACAACCGTTGATTGTTGTCCGTCGCCAAATTCCCACTGATAAGAAACGCTTCCCTGTGATGTGTTTTGGAACGTAATCGGCAAGTCTTCAAACAATGTCTGACTCGAGATATTAAAATCTGCAATGGGTTTGATTACTGTCACAGTTGTTGAACCGCTAACTGTAAATGTTTGACATTCGTCAGAGACAATTACCATATAGTTTGTTGTAACATCTGGTGCAACTGTTACAGATGAAGTGGTCTCTCCGGAATGAGGCCACAAGTAATAATATTGACCGTATCCTCCGGTTGCAGTAACAGAAATAGTAACCGGGTCGAAAGGACAAATAGTTGCTCCCGACGACATGCTGAGCACCAATGGTGGACTAGTGATCGTGTAATTAATGGTAGCTGTTTCCGATTCGCCACATTGATCCGTTACCAAAATGGTATAGGATGTTGATGAAGAAGGCACTACTTCTGCAGAGTAATCATTATCAAAAACCACTCCGTTAGCATCTGTCCAAACATACGTAAAGTTACCTGCGCCGCCATTTGGAGTTGCGGTAATCGTTGCCGGGACATAAGGGCAAATTTCAACGATGTCGGGTGAAGTAATTAATGTAAGCGGTTGGTAGACAGGAACAGTGACTGTACCTGAACCTGTAGCTGTTTCACCCAAACAATTGTCTGTTACAGAGACCGTGTATGTTTGCGTACTGGTAGGTGAAACGAAAATAGAACTAGTTGTTTCGCCTGTGCTCCAGATATAAGTATAAGGACCTACTCCTCCGGATGCTGCAGCTATTAATTCAATAGGTTGTCCCGGGCAAAGGACAGTAGAACTTTCAACAGTTACCGCTACAGGTTGTAAATCATTGATGTTTAAATTCACCTCCAATGGATTAGAGTTACCACATGGATCGGGAACATCAAAGGTCATATCCAATGTTTCTATTCCCTCGGCTAAAGCGTCGGAAAAAGCGTTTAGGGTAAACTGAACGGTAGTTTGGCCTGCTGCAAAAGTGACACTGTTCGGAATATTGGTATAATCAACGCCTTCTGTGGCAGTACCTGACACATTGATAGGAATGGTGAGTGGTGCAGCGGAGTTATTGGCTCCACGGGTTAACGTTACCGTTGTAGTTACGCATCCTTCAGCCATTGTTTCACCATCACCGAAAGCGTCGTACGACATTGCGTAATCAACTGAAACCGGAACTTTGGAGGTTAAACTATTGGCTTCCAGAAAAATTCCCGAATCAAGAATTCCGTCGCCCGCATCGGCAATAGCGATTACCAAGTGATAAGTTTGTCCGCATTGTACTCTTGATACAGCTTCTAGAACTCTCGTAAAACCATCGTATTGAATGTAGGTGTTACTGCCGTTGTAAGGACCGTTATTACCATCGCCGTTGTAAACGTAGTAAGCACAGTTGGTACACGGACCCGTATTGGAAGGACCGTTATTCACATTGTTAATAGCAACAGCCGCACCATTTGGCAATTTGGCAATATTTTGCAATCCTGAAATACCTGGACCGGAAATGAAGAATGCAAAAACATCGTTAAACGTAGAACCGACATATTCCGGGTACTCTTCCGAACCGAAGACATATTTGAAACGAACGGTATCCGAATACGGAATGAAATCGAATTCCAAAATGGCTGAATTGTAGGTTTGAGTTCCTCCGATGAGATTGGATAATTGACTGTAACCACCCATGCCGTTGTCGACACCGGAGCCGCTTGAGTTGTTGGGACCTTGAGGACCGTCTCCGTTGTTATAAATTGTGCCGGTTGTCATTACAATCCCAGTCGCAATTCCCAAGTTGGTACCTGTTGCATCAAAATAACCGATGGCATTAGCGGTACCTGAATAATTAATGTTTGAAACAGTGACACCTGGTCCTAGCAAAACGTTTTGAACCAACGCGCCTGGGGTCATGGAACTAGTTGTAAGTTGCGACCAAACACATGCAGGGAAAAAAAGGAATATGAAAAACCAACCTCTCATAACTCTTAAACGTAAAAAAAATCGTTTCGTTGTCGCAACACTTACAAATAATGAACCAATTTCGCGTTTCACTGATTCAACGGTAAAAATTAGTAAATAATTGGTACTAATTAGCTCTGTAAACGGAAATTAACACAAATTGGTTACTTTTTACCTGAACCGAATGGTTTTGGCTGGAGAAATACGTGTAATAACAATAGAAGGAACGAGCAAGGCCAACACGCAGACAATTAATGTTAAGCCGTTTAATACAATCAATTTAAACGGATCAAGGTAAATGGGAACTTGTGTTAAGTAATAAACTTTTGCGTCTAGTTTCAAGATCCCGAATTGCATTTGTAACAGACTTAAACCGATTCCAATAAGATTCCCCCAAATCATACCTTTCAGGATCAAACGCCCGCCCTGAACAACAAATAATTTTTGAATGAGCCAATTGGTAGCGCCAATCGATTTCATGACGCCAATAAAATTGGTTCTCACTAATATCATAACAAGTAATGCCGACCCCATGTTAATAATCCCAATCACAAGCATCAATATTAAAATGATCGCCATGTTAATATCCAGAAAACCAAGCCAAACAAACAATTCTTTTTGGTGATCTTTGATGCTCTTTACTTCCAACTGAGCTTGCGATTGGTTGGTGAAATGGACTGTTTTGGAAAGCTTCTCTTTCATGTAGTCAAGCTGATTCCAATCTTTCACCATCAATTCATAACTACCGATGTAATGATGAAAACTTCCTTTTCCGGGAATGCTTTGAAAGGTAAGTGTTTTGCTTCCGGCATTTAAGCTGAATTTGTATCCTTCGTCATCCAAATAAGTGCGGGTTAAACTACCGTCTTCCAAGCGATAGCTGCATGGTGCATAACGATCACCGCTAATTTTGATGTGCAAATAAGCTGTATCGGCAATGGCGGTTTCTCCCAAAGGCGCATCTTCGCTTCCAACGGGTTCATTTAACTGCGACCAATAATCTGCTGCAATAAGGCGAATCGTGGTGTCTTTGGTAGGACAAATAGTAAAACCTTGGTATTGCTCGAAACCTTTTCCCCAATCATAACGGTGGTTACCATTTCCTCCTGTTACGTCTCCACGAATAATAATTTCCCCGCTTGCGAGTGTATCATCAATCGAAATTGAAGCTTGAATACCCCAATCGTTGAGTCGCTGTACCTGACGGAGATTACAGAAGATTATTTCTTTGTCAAAATCTTCCAAACCGGTTTCATAAATACCAACAATTTTAAAATTGCGTAAAATGGGTTGTTGTTTCACGAAATAGGCTTTCGCAGTATCACCTAGTTTATAGTGTAAATCGCTGCAAATACGCTTTGAAATCAGGATTTCTTCTGAGTCAGGATTGCTGAAATCGGGAATACGCCCCGACTTCAAATGGGCCTTCATAAATGTCCAATCGTATTGCTGATTAACACCTTTTAACACAACTCCTAAAATTTCGCGCTGATCTTCGTCTGACACAGATTGAAAAAGAGCGGGTTTGTAAGCAACAGGTTGTATGTGTGTTACACCTTTTACAGCGCTCACCATTGCTACGAAAGAAGTATTTAGTCGAAGCGGTGAGCTTTCAAATAAAGAGCCTTCACCACGATTTTGAATGGAAATATGCGAGCCAAAACCTATAACTTTGTGGCGCACTTCTTGCTGGAAACCATCGACAACGGCTATTGTGATAATATTTACTATCATTGCAAGCGCAATACTGATAGTGGCTATACGCGTTATAGGTCGTGCAACTTTTTTACCCTTGTCCGCCCGGTTGGCAGGATCAATGTGCTGTTTTTGAAGCTTACGAGCAATGAAAAATGTAAATTTCCACGAACCATTCATACGGGCACGAAAGTACGGAAAGCTTTTGTGCTTGAAAAGCGTTTTGGTGCTTTTCCTTGCGAGTTGTGGATCGCATAGGGTAACCGAAGAAAAAAATGAAATTCCGATTCAGTTTGAAGAGCAGATTATTCACTCACATGAGGAAGAAATCCGCGAGCAAGAGGTGAATCGTGCCAAAATGCCTGATCTTTTATTGGGTAATGAGCGCATGCCATTGTACTTGGATTCACTTCGCGGAAGAAGGGTAGCGATTGTAGCCAATCAATCGTCATTGGTGGGTGATACACATTTGGTAGACACCTTGCTTTCATTGGGCATTCAAATTCAAAAAGTATTTGCGCCCGAACATGGATTCCGTGGAACAGCCGACGCCGGTGAAAAAATTTGGAGTCACACTGATCCGGTAACGGGTTTGCCCATCGTTTCTCTTTACGGACATAATAAAAAACCACGTGCCGACCAGTTGTGGGATGTTGATGTGGTATTGTTTGATATTCAGGACGTTGGCGTACGGTTTTACACCTATATTTCGACCTTGCATTATGTAATGGAAGCCTGTGCAGAGAATAAAAAACCGATGATTGTTTTGGATCGACCGAATCCGAATGCACATTATGTAGACGGACCTATTCGTGAAGCGGAACACACTTCTTTTATCGGAATGCACCCGGTTCCTATTGTATATGGGATGACAATCGGGGAATATGCCTTGATGGTAAACGGCGAGTTTTGGTTGCACAATGATGTGGTTTGTCAATTGTACATTGTGCCGTGCAAAAATTACAAGCATAAAATGAAGTACGAAATTCCGATTGCGCCTTCACCAAACTTGAAGTCGGACCTAGCAATTACGTTGTACCCTAGTTTATGTTTTTTCGAGGCCACTACTGTTAGTATAGGCAGAGGAACCGATCGACCGTTTGAAATGTACGGGCATCCGCTGTTTAAGAAAACCGATTATTCATTTATGCCTGTTCCAACTTCTGGAGCGAAACAACCGCTTTGGGAAAATAAATTGTGTAATGGTTACGATTTGGCCAGTGTTCAACGTAAACGTGCTTACGAGATTAACCTTGGGTGGTTATTAAATGCGCGTGATCAGTTGGGAGATAGCTTACGCTTTATTGATCAAAAGAACTTCTTCGACCGCCTAGCGGGAACGTCGCAGTTGCGCAAACAACTCGCAGATGGACTCAATGCAGCAGACATCAAAGCTACTTGGAAACCGGGGTTGGATCAATTTTTACTGATCCGAAAAAAGTATTTGATTTACGATTGAGACTCGACTTTTCTAGCGCCTTCCAACACGGTTTCTTTCATTGATTCCATGTAATTACTCAGTTTTTTTAGCAAAACGGGGTCTGAAGTACCTAGTATTTTAGCAGCTAAAATTCCCGCATTTTTCGCACCATTAATGGCTACGGTAGCTACCGGAATTCCATTGGGCATTTGAACGATGGAAAGCAAACTGTCCCATCCGTCAATAGAATTACTTGATTTGATAGGAACGCCGATAACAGGAAGCGGTGTAAGCGAGGCAGTCATGCCCGGAAGATGTGCCGCACCACCGGCACCGGCAATAATCACTTTCAATCCACGGTCGGCTGCGGAGCGTGCGTAGTCAAACATGCGTTCAGGTGTTCGGTGAGCAGAGACTATCGTCAATTCATAAGCAATTCCGAATTCCTTGAGCAGATCAGCTGCGTCTTGCATGATTGGCAGATCCGAAGTGCTGCCCATAATGATTCCTACCATGAGTGATTCTTTTGCGCAAAGGTAGTATTTTGTCTGAAAGCAGATTGTGTTGAAAGTACCCGTATGATGATCGAAGGGAGTCGTTTTTCCGATATATCTTGTATTTTTGCGCCTCACAACAGCTTGCGTATGAAACAATTGTTTTCGGTATTGAGTATTTTACTGTGTTTTTCTTCATTCATTACCTTCACAGCGAATGCTCAGTCTACCTTGTTTTCGGAGAATTTTGAAGGATTCAGTTCTTGGCAAATCTCCGGACCATCCACACCCAACAATTGGATTGTGAATACCTGTGCCGGAAATGGAATTGCTCAATCGGGAACTTCGTCGGCTTATATCAGCTCGGGAGGTGTAACTCCAGGGTGCGGACCAACAGGCACAGAGCATTATGGTTATGTGAATGCAAGTTCCGGATCACAAGCCGTTGTATTGTACAAAACAGTTAATAATACGTGTTTCTTTTCATTGGAAGTAACTGCTGATATCAAGATTGATGGAGTGGCGGCACAAGATTTTCTTGAGGTGGTCTATAGTACAGACAATGGAGCAAGCTGGATTCCGGTATCTGGTCAACTAACAGGGATTTCGGCTTGGCAAACGCTCAATTATGCGCTTCCTGGATCATTGGATAATACAAGCTTTTGGTTAGGATTTCGATTTACCTACAACAATGTTACAGTGACAGGACTTCCTGCTGCGATAGACAATGTGTTGCTGGAAGGAACTAGTACAGATGTTACCAATCCTACTGCTGTTTGTCCGGCTACATTCTCGATCTATGCCAATAGTGCTTGTGTAGCTACCGTGCCCGATTTAACGGTAACGAAAAGTGATGACTGCACGGCTGCTTTGGATTTGATTGTCTCGCAAACGCCTGCTATTGGAAGCACACTCACTGCGAATGCGGTAGCAACAATAACGGTAACCGATCAAACTGGAAATTTCACAACATGTGCTACCAACCTAGTGTTTATCGACACGATTCGACCGGTGATTGTTTGTCCGGCCAACTATGCCGTTCCGGCGAATGCAAGTTGTTTGTACACATTACCCGATTTAAGTCCGAGTGCTTCGGCAACGGATAATTGCACCGCTTCCGGATCGTTATTGTATGATCAAGACCCAAGCGTCGGCACCAATTTGGCATTGGGAGTGCATACCATTGAATTGACAGCCCGCGATGCATCAGGGAACATTGGTACATGTACGTTTTCATTGACTGTTGCCGATTCAACACCACCTGTGGTAAATTGCCCGACCTATTATAACGTTCCTGCTAATGCATTGTGCATTGCTCCTACAGGTGATTTGACGGCTGCAGCTACCGTTACAGATAACTGCACTACGGTGAGCGCGTTGTTTTCGTTCAGTCAGGTTCCCGCTGCGATCACAACATTCTCAGATACCATACAGGCAACGATTTACGTAACGGATGCTGCCGGAAATATCGGTTCATGCGTGCTGAATCTTGTTGCGGCAGACACTGTTGCTCCGGTAGTAACTTGCTTGTCAGATACCACAGTTTTTACCACCAATCCGTGTAATTATTTCATTCCGAATTTAGCAGCGACCTACCAAGCTACTGATGGTTGTACACCTTCAACTGATCTGACTTTTGCACAAAGCCCTCTTCAGGCGAGCCCATCTTCGGGTTTAACGGTGGTTACAACTACGATCACAGATGCTTTCGGCAATTCGGCGGTATGCTATACAAATGTACATCCTGTTGATGCGATTGCTCCTGCGATCACTTGTCCGGCCAATCAAACTATCAACAACGGCGTTAATTGTAATTTCATTTTACCTGATTACACCAGTTTGGCTCTTGTAACCGATAACTGTTCTGGTTATACGTTGGTGCAATCTCCGGCTCCTATAACTGTTGTAAGCGCGGGTGACAATACGGTTACACTTACAGTAACAGACGCTGGAGGAAATGAAACTACCTGCGCGTTCAATGTGAGTGTTTATGAATCGGTAGTGCCTTCTATTGTTTGTCCGAGCAATATTCAAAGCTGTGATGTGGTGGTAACCTACTTACAGCCCAACGGAACCGATAACTGTTTGTATGTCATCACGCAAATCGACAATTCAGGACTCACTTCGGGCGATGTTTTCCCGGAAGGGATCACCAATCAAAGCTATCAAATTGTCGATTCTTCGGGAAACTCGGCTACTTGCAGCTTTACGGTAGAAGTGCTTGAAATTCCCGATCCTGCTGTGATTGCATTGGATACAATTGAATTGTGTAATCAATTTACGAGTCCTGTAACCGCTAACCCGATTTCGAACGGAACAGGAAGTTGGAGTGTCATTCAAGGAACCGGAACATTTACAAATGCTTCTTCCAATACCACAACAGTAAACGGATTGGCAATCGGAACCAACAAATTGATGTGGTCGGTTAGCAGCCCTTCTTGTGGAACCAAGCGTGATACACTTGTAGTTGTGGTTTGGCCTTTGCCATCTATTGCTGATGTTCAAGATACATTGCTGGCTTGCTCATCTGTAGGATTATTCATAAATGGGAATGTGCCACAATTCGGTACTGGTACTTGGACAAACAACTCGGGTATCATTTTCAATGATGCGAATGCGCCTGTAACGGCAGTATCTAACCTAAACGGAGGGAATCATGTATTGGTTTGGACGATTAGCAGTGGTACTTGTCCGAGCAATTCCGACACCATGATCTTGGTTAGCCCGAACACAGCCAATGCCAATTTCCCGGATACAACCTTGTGTATAGCAGATTTTCCATTCACGTTAAACGGAAGCATTCCTGCTGCTGAGCAAGATGCTATTTGGAGTGTGATGTCAGGTGAAGCTAATTTTTCGAATAATTATTCCAACCAAACCAACTTGCTTTCCGCTTCGGTGGGAACGGTTTCTATTCTTTATTGGCTCAATCATCCGATTTGTGGTTTTACCAGAGACACCGTTACTTTGGTTGTAGTAGATTGTGATAATCTGATTACGAATGTTCCAACCATGTTTACGCCTAACACAGATGGCAAAAACGATGTATTTGAGATTCCGAATCTTTCGGTAAATTACCCAGGCTGTAAGGTGACTATTTATAATCGATGGGGAGGCTTGATCTTTGAATCGGAAGGTTATCAACTTCCATGGGATGGAACGTATAAGGGGGAAAAAGTGCCAATGGGAACCTATTTTTACCACATCGAACTCAACTACGATGAAGCGAAAGAAGTAGAAGGTTCAATCAGTATTATCCGTTAAAACAGCAAATCATGAAAACAATCATTAGCATAATATCAGGGTTGCTGTTTACAGGAATACTTTCCGCTCAGCAAGACATTCAATTTTCGCAAGCGTTGAGCAATCCTTATCTGTTCAATCCGGGAGCCAGTGGCATGACCAATGTGGCGGAATTTAATATCGGAACCCGCGCTCAGTGGCTTTCGGTTGAAGGAAAACCGATGACCTATTACGCAAGCGGTCAATCACAAATCCGCTCAAAGAAATCAAAGAAAGCCGTGTTGGATGAATTTAACCTCGAACACAAATCGATTTACAATTCCCCGCAACGTACCATTGGTTTAAAACACGTAATCGGCGGAAAAGTTGTTTCGGATGTGATCGGACCTTTTGCGCGCACCGGATTTATGGGAAGTTATGCCATTCACATGCCGTTTACCAAAAAGGTAAATGTAGGATTGGGAATTGGTTTGGGAATGAACAGTTTTTCGATCAACGAAAGCAAAGTGACGTTACTGGATCAGAATGATGGTGCTTACTTGAGTTATATTGGTGCTTCCAATCGTCAAAGTATGATCGACGTGCAAAGCGGTTTGGTTTTTTACAACAACCGTTTTTATTTCGGTGCCAGTGGGAGTCAACTTCTCAAAAACAAAACACAATTTAAGGGAATCGAAACGGAAAGTCGTTTTGAACGCCATTGGTATGTAGTAGGAAGTTACCGTTTTGACATCATGAAACAAAAATTCGGGATCGAACCTGTTGTGATTGTAAAAAGTACGGTAGCTTCACCGCTGAGTTATGATGTTGGTGCCCGATTCCATTATTACAACATGGGTTGGATTAGCCTCGGATACAGAGGCAATGCCGCTTTGAGTGCCGGCATCGGTTTCAATGTATTACGTCAGTTCCGCTTGTCTTATGCGTTTGAAATGGGTGTTTCCGGTTTGCGTTCTTATGGGAATGGGTCGCACGAAATTCAACTCGGGTTTGTGTTTGGGCACAAGCGCAACATGGATAAAGAATTCAAGGAACAAGAGAAAGAACATCAACAGCAAGTGGATGATGAGTTGAAAATAGGCACGAATTAAAACAGTTTTAACAATAGTTGCAGATGCGTCCGTTTTACTTTTTATTAGCAATATCGCTTTGGTACTCGTTTAAATTATTTTATCGTCGTCAGCTGAAGATCAATAATAAGCACCCGCGTTACGGAAGCACTATTTATGTTTCCAATCACCCCAATTCGTTTATGGATCCGTTGCTAATTGGATCTAACAATAAGCCGATTGTGCATTTCATGGCGCGTTCTGATGTGTTTAAGTGGTGGTTGAAACCGGTAGTTTGGGCAGCGCACATGTTGCCGATTTACCGCCAGCACGACGGTGAAGATACCAAAACCAAGAATCAGGGCTCGTTTGATGTGGTAAACCGCAGTTTATCCATAGGAAGGAACATCCTTATTTTCGGTGAAGGTTTTACAGATGACACTCCGATACGCGGATTAAAACCCGTTAAAAAAGGTCCGGCTCGAATGGGATTTTCGGCATTGGAGGCGATCAACTGGTCGAAAAACATATATATATGCGCGCTTGGCATCAACTATACGGATCGCAATACCATTGGCAGCGAATCGTTGTTGGTAAACGGAGAACGTATTTGTCTCAACGATTACAAAGAGGCGTATTTGGCAAGTCCGAGTAGAGTGATCAATGAAATTACGAAGCTCATCGAAACAAATATGCAGGAATGTATTACTCACGTTGCTGATAAAAACTGGTATTCGTTTCATGAAAATGTGATGCAGCTTACCCGCAAGGGAATGAATCATGTCAATCACGACGATTCGATTCCGTTGAAAGAACGTTGGGAGTATTCGCGTCGTCTGGCCAAATGGATGAATGCTCAAAACCTCGACGAGCAGGAAGAATTGGTGAACCTGAAAAAGGAAATGGACGGTTATTTCAACCTGCAGAAACGCATGAAAATACAAGAGCGTTTTGTGTTGGCAAAAGATCATCCCGAATTGAAAAACCGAACTACCGAATTATTGATCATTCTGTTTGCCTGGCCTCTGGCATTGTTGGGAATGATTCACGGATTTGTTCCATATATCGTCACGAAGAAGTTCACCGAAAAATCATTCAAACGCAAAGTGTTTTGGGGTTCGGTAAAAATGATGTTGGGCAAACTGTTGGGAACCATTTACAACCTTCCCATCATTATTATCGTGACGCATTACTGGTTGCCTTATTGGTGGCTGGGAATTGTCTATTTTTTCCTCATTCCTGCTGTTTGCTGGGTAGCTTGGAAATATGTAGTGGCTATCAGTGAATTCAGGATTAAAGGCGCGATGGATAAGATCGATGTTTCGAAATTTGCTGCCCGCAGAGCAGAGTTGATGAAGCGTATCAAGGAGTTGATTCCGGTGGCTTAGGATTCCTTACCTTTGTAACAGAATGCCAAATTTTTATATCATAGCTGGTTGCAATGGTGCAGGTAAAACCACCGCGTCGTTTAACATCCTTCCCCGAATTTTACATTGCGATGAGTTTGTGAATGCTGACGAAATTGCACGTGGAATTTCACCGTTTCATCCAGCGGGTGCTGCTATTCAGGCGGGTAAAATCATGCTAAATCGTATTGACGAATTACTGGAAAAAGGAGTTGACTTCGCTATTGAAACTACACTTACAACTTATTCTTACCAACACACAATTCGAATCGCGCAATCAAAAGGGTATGTAGTCACATTGCTTTTTTTCTGGTTAAATTCCGAAGAATTGGCAATTGATCGTGTGAAACAGCGCGTTAGTGAAGGTGGACATAACATTCCCGAAGCAACCATTCGCCGGCGATATCACCGTGGGATTGATTATTTATTCCGCTTTTTTTTGGATATTTGTGATAACTATATCGTAGTTGATAATTCGAATCATGAGCATGAGTTGATCGCAAGGAAATCATCAAAAGGTGTAGAAGTGAAAAACAAAAGGTTATTTGAATTGATTAAATCTAAAGCAAATGGCAATTAAGAAGACAGAAGATATAACTGATAAACTGATTTTTGGTTTACAGGAATCATTCAAACAACTGGTGAAAACCAAAAAGCGCGAAAATGGAACATTTGTATGGTGCATCGATGGGAAAATTACCCATGTGAAAGCCAAAGATGTAAAGTTGAAATAATCTATACTTTCTTTCCTATATATACCGCCGCTATGCAAAGCGCCACCGACACCACGATATTCAAACCGCCCATGAGGTAGTTTCCTTTTTCGAATAAATCGAGGTTTTCTTTGGCAAATGACGAAAACGTGCTGTAACCACCGCAAATTCCGATTACCATAAAGGTATACCATTGTTCGTTCGACTGAATTTTATCGCGTAACAAAGCAAGCGTAACACCCAAAACAAGACAAGCAACAACGTTTGAAATAAGCGTAGCCAGTGGAAACACATGTTGCCACCATTTAGTCACTAAAGCCGATGTTCCGAAGCGCATTGTTGCACCTAAACCACCACCCAGAAATACCAATAACCAGTTCATGAATTACAAAGAAGGGAAGAAAAATTAATTGTTGGAAGAATCGCGCGGTAAATTCTCAATTAACCAGCGTTTTACGACAAAACGATAACTCAAATAAGCCAACGTTCCTCCCCAGATTGTTCCGCCTACAATATCGCTCAGGTAATGCACGCCCAAGTAAATGCGCGAGAACGCAATAAGTACACTGATTCCCACCAAAATCCAGATTAATTTGGGATAACGCGGTCGTAAACTCAACCCGATCAATACGGTCATAGCAGCAAAATTGGTAGCATGCGACGATACAAAACCATACATACCTCCTTTGTAAAACTCACCCTTCCCCAACGGATAAAAGTGAAGTTTGTGTGTCAATAATGCGTTGTGCGAGGGGCGATAACGTTGAAAAGCTTCCTTGAAAAAATAGACCGAAGTCACATCAACAATGGCTATTGTGGCGATAGTAATGCCAACAAAAAGGAGTGCTTTTCGCGTGCCGAAATATTGCCAACTTAGAAAAAGCAAGATTAAATACAACGGAATCCATGGCCAGCGAGCTGAAATAAACCAACAGATTTCATCTAAAACAGGAGTGTGCCAACTATTGACAGTCAGTACGATAGAACGATCGATGCTTTCCAGCCACTCAATCATGGTTGAGTTTCGACCAAATAAGGTCTTTGAGTTCTACCAAACCTTGTTCGGCCACCGACGAAATAAACAACCATGGAATCTTTGGCAAATCGGAGCTGATGGCTTCTTTGAGTTCGTCATCCAGCATATCCGATTTGGTAATCGCCAACAAGCGTTCTTTGTGCAACAATTCCGGGTTGTACTGTTGTAATTCGTTGAGAAGTACGTTGTATTCTTTGTGAATATCATCCGAATCGGCAGGAATCATAAACAACAACAACGAGTTGCGTTCAATGTGACGCAAAAAGCGCAATCCCAATCCTTTTCCGGTGTGAGCACCTTCAATAATTCCGGGAATATCGGCCATCACAAACGAGCGGTAATCACGGTATTTTACGATTCCCAGATTCGGTCTGAGTGTTGTAAACGGATAATCACCGATCTCGGGTTTTGCTGCAGAAATCACCGATAACAAGGTGCTTTTTCCTGCATTTGGAAAGCCCACCAAACCCACATCGGCCAAAACTTTCATCTCCAATGTCATCCAGCCTTCACGACCTTTTTCGCCCGGTTGGGCAAAACGAGGTGTTTGAAAAGTAGATGATTTGAAATTGTCATTTCCCATACCACCACGACCTCCCGGAACCAAAATGCGTTCCTCTCCTTCGTCGGTGATTTCGAATAAAAATTCACCTGTTTCAGAGTCGCGGGCAATGGTTCCGAGTGGTACTTCAATGTACTTGTCTTCTCCTTGCGAACCGGTTTGCAGGTTTCCGGATCCATGAGCTCCATGTCCGGCTTTGATGTGTTTGTTGAATTTGAGGTGAAGCAAGGTCCACAACTGCTTGTTTCCACGCAGAATGATGTGTCCACCACGTCCACCGTCACCACCGTCGGGTCCACCCTGCGGAATGTATTTTTCGCGTCGAAAATGCGCAGATCCACCACCACCGTTTCCTGACTGGCAATGTATTTTTACATAATCAACGAAGTTATCTGAAGCCATTTTTTTAGAGACTGTTTAAAGTCGTTTAAGTAAGAATGAAATTAGAACAAGTTTAAACAGGCTCTAAGTTATAAGTGCGGTTCGATAGCCGCGTATAATTTGTCTGAAATGGCATCGATTTCACCCACTCCATTAATCGTTGTTACCTTACCTTGTGCAACATAATAAGGCAAAACGTGAATTGTTTTGGTGAAGTATTCGTTGATTCGCTTCAGTAATTTTTCGGCTGCGTCATCTGCGCGACCGCTCACTTTACTGCGCAATTCAATTCGCTCCTTAATGACTTCTTCCGGGACATCCAACTGCAACACAGTTTGAATCGGTTGTCCTTTATCGGCCAAATAAGCGTCGAGTGCTTCTGCCTGAACTACTGTTCGCGGAAATCCGTCGAAAATAAATCCTTTTGCATTCGGATGTTGTTGTACTTCGTGTTCCAACATGTCTATGGTCACAGAATCCGGTACCAACAATCCGTCGGCCATGATTTGTTTTACATGCCTTCCCAACTCTGTATCGTTTTCGATGTGTGCTCTGAACATATCACCTGTTGATAGGTGAACCAGTCCGTATTTTTCAATCAATCGTTCAGATTGAGTACCTTTCCCCGCTCCTGGAGGGCCAAATAATACAATATTCAACATTGCGTATTATCCTTTTAATTGATAAATATGTTCTGTATTTCTGCCGTGCTCATTGTAATCTAAGCCGTAGCCAACCACAAATGAATTCGGAATTGAAAACCCAACAAAATCAGGCTTGTGTTTCCCAACAAATGCCTCGGGCTTGTAGAGCAATGTAGTGATTTTGATACTCGCCGGGTGCTCTGTAGCCAGCAAGGTCATTATTTTATTGATCGTAATTCCGGTGTCTACAATATCTTCTAAAATAATGACATGTTTGTTTTTAATCGATGTATTGAGTCCGATTACTTCGTCAACTCTACCACTTGAATTCATGCCTTGATAGCTGCTCACTTTCACAAACGAAATTTCACATGGCAGCGTAACACGCTTCATCAAATCGGCCGCAAACATAAAAGCACCGTTGAGTATAGCAATGAATACCACCTCTTTACCGGCGTATTCTGTATTTAGCGTTTCGGCAATTGAAGCGATTTCCGTTTGAATCTCTTCATTGCGAATGAATATTTCGAAAGTTTTATCGTGAATTTGAAGCACTTCGTCGTGTAAAATTTGTCCAAAAGTACGATTTTTTGAGCATTTATTCATGGGATTTTTTGCGCAGGAGGAAATGAAGAGCCGGACCGGAAAAAATAAGCCTTGTTCATTAATTTAAGTAGTAGTTGAGTATCGACTAGCCGATACGTTATTTTACTCCCACAGATGCACAGATTTTGACTCGGCTAACGCGCTCGCTTGAATATCTTAGAAAGAGAGAGTAGTAAATTGTATGCGCTGCCGTTAGGAGCGCAAAGAATCGGGGCATCTGTGGGAAAAATATCACCTTATCTGACTGGCTAAATTTGTGCTTCGGGTTTTAAACAGATTCGTACTTTTGCACCATGAAACAATGGAACGGCAACAACTTCAGATTGGGAATGCTCGGCGGTGGCCAATTGGGCAGAATGTTCATTCAGGAAGCCTTGAACTACGATGTTCATGTACACTGTATGGATCCTGATCCGAATGCGCCGTGCAAAACCATTGCGAGCAGTTTCACGGTAGGTTCACTCACCGATTACGATCAGGTTCTGGCGTTTGGGAAAGACAAACAAGTGGTGACCGTTGAAATAGAAAATGTAAATGTGGAAGCCTTGCAGGAACTCGAAAATCAAGGTATAGCCGTGTTTCCGCAACCACGCGTTTTGGCCATTGTTCAGGACAAAGGATTGCAAAAACAATTTTACGCCGATCAACACATTCCGACTGCCGATTTTTTACTTGTAGAATCGCGTGAAGCCCTTTTGAAACTAGCTCCCGAAATGCCCTTTGTGTTGAAGCTCCGCAAAGGAGGTTACGACGGAAAAGGTGTTCAGATTATTCGCACACAGGAAGATTTAAACGCGTCATTCGATGGACCTTGTATCGTTGAAAAAATGGTGCCGTTTTCAAAGGAGCTTTCAGTTATCGTTGCGCGTAATCAGGCCGGACAAACAGCTGTTTACCCGACTGTGGAATGCGAGTTTAGCCCAACAGCCAATCTGGTGGAATTTCTTTTTTCACCGGCTGATGTTACTTCAGAAATCGAACAAGAAGCTACGAAACTGGCTTTAAAAGTGATTGATTCGCTTGAAATGGTAGGTTTGCTGGCGGTAGAATTGTTTTTGACTACCGACGGAAAATTGCTGGTAAACGAAATTGCTCCACGACCGCATAACAGTGGCCATCATACAATCGAATGTGCGCTGACATCGCAGTTTGAGCAACACATGCGCAGTATCTTGAATGCTCCGCTAGGGAATACCGAATTGGTGTCACCGGGTGTAATGATCAACTTGTTGGGAGCTCCCGATTATGAAGGCGAAGCCATTTACGACGGGTTGCAGGAAGTCATGCAGCTAAAAGGCGTGAAGGTGCATTTATACGGAAAACAGACCACTAAACCGTTTCGCAAAATGGGACATGTTACTATTTTTGGAGATGCGTTGGAAATTGTGAAAGCAACAGGCAGACTAGTGAGTGAAAAGCTGCGCGTGATTGCATGAATTTGTTTCCGACTGAAAAAGCACAATTGGTTTTGTTAAGAGTTTCAATAATCCCTTGGAATTCAACAATTTTTCGCGCGGCTAGCTGATATGAGGTAGCGAAAATCTTGTACAAAACACTTTATTTATTAACTTGCTTGCCTAAACTTTAACGTTTGAACCTGTTGCGCGCTACTTTGACCGCATGCTTTTGTGCCATTCAGTTTTTACTGGCAGCGCAACTATATACGTTCCGGAATTACAATCACCGTGACGGTTTAGTCATGGAATCAACGCTCAGTGCTGCGCAGGACTCCAAGGGGAATTTATGGATTGGAACAGATGGTGCCGGACTTATGCGGTTTGACGGATATCATTTTTATGAAGTAAAATCGAAACACAACAACGGTCAACACCACGTTTCATCGATCTATCCGGATGCCAACGGAACTGTCTTTTTCACCTCTTCCTACAGCGGTTTATACAAGTACGAAAACAATGATTACAGGTTGATTTATCAGTCGGATGCGATTGATGATGCCGAATGTCATCACGTTTCGATGGTCGATTCTTCTCTGGTGCTGATTTGCCAGAAATCGATTACCCTGCTTTCTCAATCGGGTAAAGTTATTCGGAGAGTAACCATGAAATCGCCTAAGGGTCTGGTTATTCATCAGGTTCTAAAGATTCCTCAAGGGGTATTTATTTTTACTGAATCAGGCAATTTCTTTGTGCGATCCGGTAAAATCATCCGGCTGAATAACTGGTATTCGGATTACGCAAACGAATCGTTCAAACCGGTATTCGGAACTTTTCTTCAAAACAGACTTGTCTTGTACACCAGTGATCTGAAGAAGCAACTGAAACTGGAACTTTCCAATGACGGCAGTGTTTTTTCAGGGAAATTACAATCAACAAATCTGGGTGATAAGCTGAGTGAGGGAGACAAGATCTTGAGTGTTTGTGAGCGCCGGAATGTGGGTTATTTTTGCACGGAATCTCAGAAACTGTATCGGTTTGATAATGGAAAAGTACAGCGTGTTGTTCAGAATTACTCCGGAAAAATCTATTCCTTCGACGGCATTTCCATTGATCAAAACAATGATCTCTGGATCAATAGTTCGTATGGATTGTTTAAAGTCTCTATTGAACCGTTTACCCGCGTAGAACTAAATTCGATTTATGAAGATCACAGTATTTCGGTCATTCACCGCACAAAAGCGGGCCAGATCATAGTAGGTACCAACGAGTCATTAAAAATAGGAACCCTTTATTCTGATGCACCTGTACGGGTTTATAACTACAAAGCTTTTCAAGTAATTGAAACACCAAACGGAGCTTTTATTGCTACCGATGTTGGTATTATGGAACTGAAAGGAAGTTCGATTGTGGCAACTTCTTTTCCGTATCAAAGCGGAAAATCCATTTCGCTCATGCACTGGGATGGTGAATCGTTTTGGTATTCTCTTCGCGGAGAAGGATTGGTGCAATACAATGTCGCCACAAAACAATCAAAGCGATATACACCCAAAGAAGTCACCTTTGCAAGTCATTTCTACACGGCACAAAATAATTTCGATCAATCGGTTGTTTATTTCGGTTCCAATGATGGAATTTACGCCTACGACAAAAAGACGAACAAAATTTCCTATTTGAAAGCCTTCAGAAACCTCGGTTCTTATTCAGGAGTATCTACCCGTGACCGTTTTGGCACCTGTTGGTTTTCGCTAGATAAAGGCTTGGCCGGAATTACCAACAGGGGCGAATATGTGCGAATCGACGATCCGAATAAACTGCCTTCGACGCTCTTTTACACCTTGAGTTCCGACAATTACGGAAACCTGCTGGTTGGAACCAACAAAGGAATCAATATCATTGAAGTAAATGCCAATGGGCAAGTTGTGTTGCAAAACAATTACACCTTCAAAGAAGGATTCGGAGGTTATGAAACACACATGCGCTCTCAATTTCAATCGGGCAATTCGTGTTTTGTAGGAACCATTGAAGGACTTTACCTGATCAATACCGAAGTGTTGCGCAGCTTTCCACCGCCACCCAAACCGATCATTCTTTTCGGAACGGAAAACGAGCACGGTGAATTGGTACAGTTTCGCGACAAATCGTTGTACACCTTCAAATGTTTATTGCCCAAATCGGAGGCTATTTTGTTTTCTTACCGCATCAAAGGATATCAAAACAAATGGTCTAACTTTTCATTCGACCATGAAGTTGATTTGCCGGAGTTGCCGAATGGTTCCTATCAACTGGAAGTCAGAGCTTCGTATGATGGCATCACTGTTTCGGAAATAGCCTCATATCCGATTGTGATTGATATTCCGATTTGGCGTACCAAGTGGTTTATTGTGGTCTTAGTCATCATTCTCGGAATCCTCAACACAGCCTACCTGGAATGGTCGAAATCGTATGTGTCGAACAACCTGTTTGATACCAAAGAAGTAATGGTGGATATCAAAATGATTCCACGAATTATCGCCTTCGGATTCTTCCTCAATATGATCATGTTGTTCATAGCGAATCTGGTTGATAAATCATTTGTGGATACGGCCTGGGTCAACACGGTTTTTTCATCGCTGATGTTTTTATTGGTGGTGGTGAGCAATTATTACAAATCGCGCAAAGGAAGCCGTATTAGAATGACACGCATTTTCTATGTGACCTACTTTGTGTTCATGTTGGAGTATTTTTACTTAGCGTTCATCAGCAACCTGCACCCGTTTCCGCTCATCGCAATTATTTTAGGAACCAGTGTTGTACCGTTTGTTATTTCCAATATACGTTTTGTGATTTTTGTCACAATGCTCCAGCTCATTTCCGGGACGATCATGCTGCTGTGGCTCGAAGACACCGTTTACAATGAAATTTTGTTTGTTTCAGCAATTGCTGTTTCGGGGGGAATTGGTGTAATGGCAACCTATTTGCGCAACAATTCACTCGAAAAACTCATCTTCGTAAGCGGTGTGATCAACAAAGGAAATGTACTGGCTATTTCGTTTGATCAACGTGGATTAATTACCTATTGCAGTGAAAATATCAATGATTTTTTTGCAGTTGATTTCTCTGCAATTGTGGGTAAACCGGTTTCTATTCTCAATCCGTTTGTAGCCGAAACCAAGATGCGCGAAATCAGCTTGAAGGAAGAATTTGAAGACGGCCGCATCTTTCTGATTCCGATGTACAACAAACACAATGAAGTGAGTTGGATTGAATGGTCGTGCAAGTATTTCAACGATTCCGTAAAAGTGATTATGGGGCATGACGTGACCGATAAATTGATCATTTCAACCAATTATCAATCGCTGGTAGAAAATGCACAAGACATGATTTACCATACCGATATTGAAGGGAATTTCATTTTTGCCAATGAGCGTTGCGTACAATTGTTTGGGTACCGCAATGAAACCATTATCGGAAAAAACTCAATCGGACTCATTGCGCCGGATCACCGTGATAGGGTAAAACAATTTTACGAAGAGCAATTCTCGAACCGCTTGCACCATACTTACCTGGAATTCCCAATCAAATCGCGCGACGGACGTATATTTTGGGTCGGACAAAATGTAACCATGTTATACGAGCCGGGTTCACGTAAGCGCATTTCAGGGTTTATTGCGTTGGCAAGGGATATTACCGAGAAACGGGCCAATGATTTATTGATCGAACAACAAAACAAAGACATTACCTCAAGTATCAATTCCGCCAAGCGGATTCAGTTTAATCTGTTACCCGATCCGCAGGTTTTCAACCGGTATTTTGAACAATCGTTTACCTTGTTTAAACCCAAAGACATTGTGAGTGGCGATTTTTATTGGGTAGAAGAAATCGACGATAAGCTGATAGTGGTTTTGGCCGATTGTACAGGACACGGTGTTCCAGGAGCGTTTATGACCATTCTCGGGATCAACTTGCTCAATCAGATCGTGCGTGAACGCAAGCAATGCGATCCGGATGTGATTTTGAATCAACTGAACCGAGAATTGGAGTGGATTTTACAGAAAAACGAAGGAAGTGTGATGTTTGACAGCATGGAAACACTGGTGTGCGTGTTCGAGCAGGGAGAAATGTGCTACGCCAGCAGTGGAGTTTCCTTTATTCACCAGCGAAATGGAGAGTTGAATGTTTACCGAACTACCAAAATAGCTTCCGAAACGGATGAATCAACCACTTTTGAAAAGGTCTGTGTAAAATTTGATGCAGCGGATAGTTTTTATTTGTTTACCGATGGTTACCAGAAACAATTCGGAAGCATCCGCAATAAAAAATTCAGCTTTAAGCGCATTGTAGAGTTGTTGCAACAAGTACACATCGAATCGATGCCACTTCAGAAGAAATACTTCGAAAACGCTTGGCGCAACTGGTCGGAAGCTCATGAACAAACGGATGATATTACCGTTGTGGGGTTAAAGGAATTGAAAATTCGAAAAGAATAGACTGAATTTTTAGATAATATTGAATCGCCTCAAGCTTACCACAAGTGTCCCTTACTTTTTGCCGAGGCTGAAAAAGTAAGCAAAACATCCTTAGCGCCATTCTAAGCCACTCGTAAAAAATGGCTCTTTCTGTGTTTTAAAGTCAAAAGTGTCAGATCAGGATCTGAAACGCAACACACAGCAGATTTGGCAATCGCTGTGCGTTTTAGCGCTTTTGACAAAACACAACGAAACAGCCATTTTTCTTACTTCGTTTCCTTGAATTGGCGCTGTCCGCAAACTAAATAATAGGTTAATAGAAGGTAATGCGATACGAATTTTTGATTGTTACTAAACAAGGTTAGTGGTATGATTATGAATGTTGAAACAAGATTTTGCTCTTAAGTTAAAAAGTGGAAACTAACGAGAAGCCCGTTTCACCAGATAATACACCGGAAGAAAAGCCATAACGGCACTGAGCGCGCTTACCAAAACAACGATTAGTAAACCGTCTTGAACGGTGAATTCGATTGGGAATGCTTCACCACCTGAATTGGGCATTTCCAGTAACTTTCCATATTGCTGTGTCAAACAAACGGCGGTTCCAAGTGCCAAACCAATCACAATTCCTTTTCCGGCAATAAGCAAACCTTCGAAAAAGAAAATGCGAAAAATAAATCCTTTTCCGGCACCGAAATGCTGCATGGTTTGAATGTTGTCTTTCTTCTCGATAAACAACATCGTGAGTGATGCAATGAGGTTAAACGCAGCCAAAATGAAAACAAATACCAGAATGATGATCACGATACGTTTTTCCGACTGACTTGTTTTGTAAATCAATTCATTTTTTTCAGCAGCTGTTTTTACCTTGAAATTGGGACCCATCAGTTGTTGCAAGCGTTCTTTTACCTCAAAAGCATCCGCCTTGGGTTGAATGCCAAGGTAAAGCGCCGTGATTTCGCCATCGTAATTCAGCTGATCTTGCGCAAAATCAAGGGGCATCAAAATATACTGTGCGTTGACCTCGCGGTTGAAATTCATACGGCTTGAAATGGCCAATGTGGTTGTTTTGAATGGATTTTTCCGGCGCGAAATGGACGCGTCTCTGAGCGGAGTGTAGAGAATCAATTGCTCGTAGCCGTTAGCTTCTGAAATATAACCATCGAGTTTATCGAGCAAACTGGCTCCAATAATGGCTGTTGGTTTGCCGTTTTCTTCCAAAGCCGGATAACCGTCTACGATGTGTTTTTCGATTTCACACGTTTTCAGGAAATTCAGATCAACACCCACCATCTCGGCATTCACCCATTTTTCTTGATGTTTTAAGATCACGGTTTCTTCCACAGCGCGACTCACTTCTGTCACCCCTTCAACCTTCTTTATTTTAGCAAGATCGATGGTGTTTTCTTTAAACGTTTTTCCCTTTTCGGAACGAATCGTTAACGGAGCGTCGTAAGAACTGTAAAGCCGTTCCACCATTCCTTCGATTCCGTTAAAAGCTGCGATGAGAATCACCAACGCCGCGGTTGTAATAGCAATACCGATCACCGAAATGCGGGTGATGAGATGTACCAAGTTGCGCTGTTTTCGGGTATGACGCAGGTACCGTCGCGCTATGTAAAACGGAACGTTGATGGTTATTTCAATAAATTGTTGATTGTTTCCGCGTAATCAAGCGAGTCGTCGATGAAGAAAATCAACTCCGGTATTTTGTGCATGTTTTTCAAGCGTTTGCCCACTTCACCTCTGATTTTACGAGAATTTTCCTGAATACTTTTTAATACCACCGCTTTTTCTGGTCCCGCAAAAATACTTACGTAAATACGTGCCAATGAAAGATCGGAAGTAACGCGCACTACGGTAACACTAACCATGGCGCCCAAACATATTTCACGGGCATTTCGTTGAAAAAAAGTCGCTAATTCCTCTTGAATAACGCCTTCAATTCTGCTTTGTCTGATTGAACTCATGGTGCAAAGATAGGTTTTTTGGCGGTTGTAGGCGCGGGATGCGTTCCACGCTTACTACAACCGATTACGCATCCCACGCCTACAACCCATTAAAAATCATAAAACCGAAATCCTCACCGTTTCCATACGTTGATCGGACAATGCAATTTTCAGGAAATACGTTCCCGGCACCAAACCGGTTGTACTGATCGTATGCACATCGCCTTTTATTACTTGCAAGATCTTCCCTGAAGCATCAGCTATATGCAGATTTTCTATTGGAACATTGGTGTGTGTTATGTGAAATTCGGCAGCAGTATTCACCGGATTCGGGAAAGCGTAAATTCGTTGCATCGGAAGATCAGAAATTCCGGCTGTGCTTTGCGCACAAGGTCCGCCACTTCCGCCTACAAGGGTGTAATCATATACCAGATTGGCGCAATTGCTAGCAGTTACCGTTATACCCGTACCAGTGTTGTTGATGGTTACAGTCGAATAATTTGCGGTGACATTGATATCGCCATCCGAAGAATTGGTGATCGCACAACCAGGTTTTGCAAACACCTGATCGCCATCAGTTCCAGAGATATTCAGGATCACATCTTCCTCACAAAAATAGGCTGAACCTGCTGATCCTGTTATGTTAACAGTAACTCCAGCACAAATCCAGTAAGCACCTTCGGCACTTGAAATAGTTGTGTTGGAGGTGATTTGGATCATTGCAGGTGACGGAAAAATGGTTTGTGAGCATTGTGCGTGGGCAACAATCCCCATTCCCAGCATAAAAGCCGGCAGTAGTAATAATTGTTTCATAGCGTTTTTTTTGCGTTGAGTGTAACAATAAATGTGCCAATTCTTGTTTTGGGACATTTTTAAGTATTGAAATACAGTTGGTTAGGCGTTTTTTTAGTGAGGGTTTGTGTAAGCGCGGGATACAGTTAATTAATGCTGCTTTAGAATTATGAAGACCGGAATCATCAATTATCAAGATGGGGATTTTCAATTGAACATGTAAACTATAAAATTGAAAAAGGGGGCTTTACCTTCTGACCTGAACCGCCTTGATAATTTTACATTTTCAATTTATAATTCTGAGCTATCTTTGTGACGCATGAAATCATTGATGGAAATTTACCGGTACACGTTCTCGTACCGTTGGCAGGCGATACTTACGATCATCTTTAACCTGTTGTTCGTTATTTTTAATTTGCTCTCTATTATCTTGTTGATTCCGTTTCTTCAAATGATTTTTAAGACGGAGGAGGCGAAATATGTGAGTAAACCTGTCTATAAAGGGATCACAGATATTGTTGATTATGTGGCCGATTCGTATCAGTACATCATGCAGGAGATGGTGGAAGACGATCCGAAAAAAGCACTGTTATTTGTCTGTGTGACGGTTTTCATTGCATTCTTCCTGAAAAGTTTGTTTCGCTACGGAGCTATCTGGCACCAGTCACAGTTACGAATGGCAGTAGTGCGTGACATCAAAAACAAGCTGTATGCAAAAGCGCTTCGCTTGCCGATGTCTTATTATACGGAAGAACGCAAAGGCGATTTGATGTCGCGGATGAACAGCGATGTGGGCGAAATAGAAATTGCCGTAGTAAGTATGTTGGAATTGGTTTTCCGCGAACCATTTGCGGTATTGACAAGCATTGCAGGGTTAATTTACATCAGCCCGAAACTGACCTTGATTTCCTTTATTCTTCTTCCTATTTCAGCATTCGTTATTTCCCGCATTGGGAAAAGTTTGAAGCGCACCGCCAAAGCCGGCCAGGAACAAAATGGTATTGTTTATTCGGCCATTGATGAAACATTGGGTGGAATTAAAGTGGTGAAAGCATTTAACGCTATTCGCTATTCGCAAACTAAATTTGAAAAGATCAACCTTCGTCATCAGCAGCTCATCACAAAGGCATTCCGCAAGCGTGATTTATCTCCTCCGTTGAATGAAGTGCTCGGTTCGGCTGTTATGATTTGTCTGGTATGGTTTGGCGGAGTGATGATTCTCGACGGACAATCAGGTCTTACAGGTTCGAAGTTTGTTGGGTTTATTATTATTTTCTCCCAATTATTGCGCCCCATTCAGGGAATTGCTACTTCTGTAGGGAACCTCAATAAAGCACAGCCTTCTCAGGATCGCATCAACGAAATTCTGAATACCGAAGAAACCATCGAACAGCAAGTCGGTGCTATTCCACTGAAAACGTTTGATGATAGCATCGAGATCGATCATGTGTGGTTTCGCTACAAAGACGAAATGGTGTTGCAAGATGTATCGTTTTCGCTGAAGCGAGGCAAAACCATTGCATTGGTCGGAGAGTCGGGCAGCGGTAAATCAACTATTGCCGATTTACTTCCGCGTTTTTACGACGTAACTGAAGGTGCAATTCGCATCGATGGTCAGGATATTCGCACCTATCAATTGGAAGATTTGCACAAACACATCGGGATTGTATCGCAGGAATCGATCTTGTTTAACGACACCGTGCGCAGCAACATTGCCTTTGGTATGGACGACGCCCCGCTTGAAAAAATCATTGAAGCTGCCAAGATTGCCCATGCGCACGAGTTCATTATCAACATGGAAAACGGGTACGATTCGATCATCGGTGAGCGCGGGAATAAACTCTCCGGCGGACAAAAACAACGTCTCAGTATCGCGCGTGCGATCATGAAAAATCCATCGATCTTAATCCTTGACGAAGCCACATCAGCCCTCGATACCGAAAGCGAAAAAATTGTGCAGGGTGCCTTGGATGAATTGATGAAAGACCGTACATCGCTGATCATTGCGCATCGTTTGAGTACCGTGAAAAATGCCGATGAAATCCTTGTGCTTTCCAAAGGGAAAATCGCCGAACGCGGTACGCATGATGAGCTTATGGTGTTGAATGGGATATACCACAATTTATGTTCGTTGCAGGGGATACAGGGGTAATTTGTGAGGTTTTTTTGACAGGACACGATATTCCTTTATGTCACCCTCCCTGCCCTCCCTCGAGGGAGGAGTGGATTTAGGTAACCAATTTTAAGCGATTTTTTCACCGATGCTCCACAAAATACATATCCACTTCGCCTTTGTTCTTAGCGGCAATTTTACCACGATGCTCGGTGGCGAAGTTTTCTTTGATTAATTCGTAGGTACTTCCCGAAACGTTTACTTTAGCCACTTCACCGCTCGATTCCATGCGGGCAGCGAGGTTTACGGCGTCGCCCCAAATGTCGTAGGCAAATTTCTTGATGCCGATGACACCGGCTACAATAGGACCTGTATTGACACCGATTCGAATGTTCCATTTCGGGTCGTTGCGCGGCAGTTCGCGGTTGTATTGTTCAATGTAATCGCGCATTTCGATGGCGGCTTCTACGATTCGAACCGCGTGATCGTTCAACGGTTCCGGAACTCCGGCAGCAAACATGTAGGCGTCTCCAATTGTTTTGATGCGTTGCAATCCGTGGCGTTCAATGATGAGGTCGAAGGCATAGAAAATTTCATCGAGTTTTTCTACGAGCATTTCCGGCGTAAGTTTTTCCGAGATCATGGTAAAACCCGAAAAATCGGTGAAACCAACGCTGACTTCGTCATACAATTTGGGTTTGGAAGTACCGTTTCGTTTCAATTCTTCTGCAATGGCAAAGGGCAGGATATTGAGCAACAAGCCTTCCGACTTTTCTTTTTCGTGTTCAATCACATCCTTGCTTTGCGCAATGATCACGTTTTGTCGCTCGATGTGTTTCTTGCGTTGACGCAGTTTTCGGTAAGCGTATAAAATGCCAAGCAGGATGAGGAAAATAAACAACATAGCTCCAAATACAAGTCGCAATTGGTAGTTGAATTCGGCCTTTTCGTTGAGACGTTTTTGCTGTTCGAGTTCGCTTTTTTGCGCCAGAAACTTGATTTCCTTTTCGTTGGCATTGACCACTAAGCGTTCTTTCTCCAAAGCGAGTTCCTTGAGTTGATTGTCGCGTTCGCTCAAGACCAATTGTTTTTCCTTGTTTTCAAGATTGAGCCGTTCTTCGAGCAACATGAGGCGTTGTAATTCTTCGCGGGCTTTCAGTTCTTTGTTTTCCAACGACGAAATGCGCAACTGATCTTCTTTTTGTTTGGTATTAAAACGTTCGCGTTCGGCTTCTTTTTCCGCTTTTTCGCGAGCAAGATTCAAGATGTCTAATTCATTCTTCGCCCAAATCAAGCGCAGTTGTTTTTCAATTTGTTCGATTTTGTATTGATCAAACAAGCGCTTGTTTTCAGAAACACGGTCTTCGGTCAACAATGAATCGCGGATGGAAAGGAATTGCTTGTAGCTTTCGAGCGCCAGTTCAAATTCGTATAAATCCTGATGAATCAAAGACTTGATTTCGTAACTTCTAGAAAGCACTTGCGCCAGGTTATGACTTTTAGCCGACTGAATAGCCAAGTTGACTTTTTTCTGCGAATTGAAGGCGTCGTTTTGCTGATAGTAAGTCATAGCCTGCATGTTCAAACAACTGGTTGCTTGCTCAAAATTGTTGCTATTGGTATAATGAACCCGAGCTTTTTCAAAACACAGCAAAGCCGAATCGAGATCGCGTTCGTTGTAGAGAATGAGCCCGAGGTTGTGGAAAGAAGCGCCTAATAATTCATTGTCATTTTTGTTTCCGGTGCGGGCGGCATTTAGAAAAGCACCTTTCGCTGCGGAATAATTGTTGAGGTATTTGTTGGTGTAACCGATGTTGTTCCAAATGGTTGGTTCCAAATAAGCTTGCTGTCCGTTTTTCACCAATGGTAAAATGGCTTCATAACTTTCCAATTCCTGCGAAAAGGCTTTCAGATCGTGATAAATGGTTGCTTTTTCCTTGAGTAAATCAACTTTTTGCGCATTTGTTAATCCGCTTTTGAATTCAAGGATGCGTGCTGAAACAATTGCATCGTCTAAATCTCGGGCTAGTTTTTGCGCTTTGATTAATCCTATTTGGGTTTCGAACGATGCTTTTTTCTGATCGCCTTCCAGCGAAATGGCTTTTTTATATTGTTCCACCGATTTGGCGTACAAACGTTCATTCAAATAGAGTTTCCCTAGTTGATTGTAAGCTTCTACTTTTTGATCTGTCGAGCCATGTTTTTCGTAAATATTCACCAACAATAGCGAATACCGGAGTTTATCATAGATTTCTTTATCTTGTTTATGAAACACGATCAAGCCTTTGCAAGCCGTTACTTCACCTTCCCAATAACCGATTTCTTCGGCAATGAGTTGCGATTTGGTAAAGTAATACTCTACGGTATCGCGTTTCGGGTGATTGTCTGCCTTCGCGTTGTATCTGTCAACATGCGCGCGATCAAGCTCCCATTGCTCAATACGTATTTCCTGAGCGTAAAAAACTCCCAAAAACATGAACGAAATAAGTGCCAAATACCACTTCATATCAGTTGAGTTTAAAGCTTAGACCTAGTTTAAACACGCGTCCATATTGTGGATTGTAGTTCCATGTATGTGATAATTCTACATTTGGTATGCCACTTTGCAATTGGTTTAGAATATTGTAGACACCTCCAAACAAGCTCAATTGACGAAAGAGCTGTTTGGAAAGCAATAAATCAAGGTTGTAAAAAGCATTGTCTGATTCGGTAAACTGAATACTACTATTCAATCTGAAAATATCGGTTATGAAAGTACCTGTCATTGTTCCACGCAACGAAGCCGTAAAATCACGGTAGGTAACCGTAAGATTTGCTTTTCCGGCGTGCGTTGGAACAAAACGGTATCCGCTTGATTCAACAACATTTTCAGGAGCATCGTCCCGAGCTTTAACATTTTCTTTTCCTTTAGAATACTCATAACTCACCATCAAGCTTAAATCAACATTTCCAATTTTGGCAGAAAAAGTATTGACCAACATAATGGATTGTAAGAAGGAGAAAGAAGACCCGTTGAAGTAACCAAAACTTATTTGTTGGTTGGGTCCCGGATTTGGAGTAGGAACATATATTTGTCGCAACACCCGATTCTGAAGGTAATGTGCAAAATATCCGGCAGTTACTCTCCAATGATTATTCACACTCCAATCTACACCTGCATCAATTCCTTGAAGTTTCTCAGAAAGTATATCAGTAGAAAGGCGCTTTAGTCGCTGACCTTGGCCAAAATTTTGTGCTGACTCGCCGTAATTATTATACATGTAATAAGATTTTGGTGCTCGATAACCACTTCCGTAGTAGGCTCGAAATCTCAATTTAGAAGATGGTCGGTATACAATACCCGCTTTAGGAGATGGAACAACTTCTCCAAAACTGTTAAAGTCAACACGAATGCCAATTTCGCCGTTCCATTTCCCCGATTTAGAGCGAAAAGAAGATTGCATGAATGCTGAGATGTCTAATTTAACGAGTTCCTCAGTTGCCTGAACCGTATCTAACATGCTTATAGACTGTATATCAGTCGACTGTAAAACACCTGTTTGAAGTGTATCTGGTCCGATGAAAATACCTCCTTTATAAGGTTTGAGCAAAAAATTGGTGAATGGAGTTGAAACGGATATATCTTGGGAGATACCGGCGAGTAGTTTTAGCTGTTTTGAGACTGGATACGTGGCTTGAAAATCGAAATTAATGTCTACAGAACTAGCGTACATAAAGTTACGTCCATTTGACAGCAAATTAGCTACGCCATAAAAAGCCGAATTCGAAATGGTGCGATAAGTAAGAGTAGATAATGTTGTTTGGGTCTTTATTCTGCGCGTAGGTTTGCCAAAATAACGCAACCCAAACGAGTTGATTTTTTCGCCATAAGAGAGTGAAGGATCAAAATAGGCTTGTTGCAAAGGATTACTTCCAAAGCCACTGCTTTCTTCACGATACATTCGCACAACATTTACCTCGAGGCGTTTATAGGTTAGATGAAAACCTAATAGTCTGCTTTCGCGCTTTAATTCATCTACTTCAGAAACTCCGGTACTGTCGCCAACAAACAACTGCTGTTGTACTGAATTTAATTCCCCGGGTTTCACCCGTATGGAATCTTCCGGCAAGTATAAATTCACATCGGTAGATCTGTAAGATGAAGCAAAGATTTCATAGTTTAAGATGTTTTTTCCCTTTCCTGCTTTTCCACCAAGAGTGAGGTTGAAATCGCTAGTTTTAGGAGACATTAAGTTGACATCGGCCCATGCAAGAACAGGTCTATCAATTTCAGGAAGAACGATATTGATGACACCGGCCATTGATTCTGAGCCATAAAGCGCTGAGGAAGGCCCCAGAATAATTTCAATACGCTCGGCATTGCGGATGGGCAGTTGACCACCAATGGGCATTCCTTTTACGGCTTCGGGTTTGATCGGAACGCCGTTAATCAGAAATTTTACATGGTCATTACCATACAATCCGCGCATCAAAAACGTTTCGCCTTCAATGGCATTTCCAGGCTGCGATGTGCGAAATCCGGGAATGCTTTCCAGAACATCTACCAAAGTTGTATAGCCGAATTTGCGAATGGTACTTCCGTCTATGATGATCACTTCTTGCGCCATTTCATCGGGTGTTTCGGCCAATCTGTTAGCGGAAACGATGGTTTTTGACGCACGATCAGCATCTGTGTTGAGGTCTTGATGATTAAACAGCTGCAAGGCAATTGAATCATCTTCCTGTGCAAGAATGGGTGTTGAAAGTTGTAGAAGCAAAACCGCTATCAGGAGCGCTAAACGATCAACCGTAGGAAATTGAAGTGTTTTGTTCATCGACCAAAGAAAGTAAATTAATACTACATTTCCATTAGATGCTTTTGTATAAATATCATGGTGATTCTACAACAGCAATCTTAGTTACTAACTGAAAATCAGTTTGATTTATTGCAAGGAACGCCTCACTTCTGTTTGAATAGTGATTTTGGTTGAGCGGTTGGAAAGATTCAACGCAAAGACACGAAGAAAGAGGACAATGTTGAATTATTAATGGCGGAATTATCAATTATCAAGGAAGCCACTTTATAATTGATAATTCTTTAATTCATAATTTAAGTTTACTTCCTGATCAACCTTTGAATAACCTGATGATCCTGGTTCACCAACTTAACGAAATAAACACCATTCCGATAACCAGTCAGATCAAGCATACTCTCTTTTTCGCTTTTATTAAGAGTGGTAGAATAAACTATTTTGCCCAATACATCGGTCAATTCCAATGTTTCATACTCGTTTTGCCAGCTGATATTCACCATTTCGTGACTCGGATTCGGGTAGATATTGATAGCGTTTCCGGTTTCTGCTTCTAGTCCGGCCACCGGATTATAAGGTACAGCTAATGCTGCCGCCGAACCAATCGATAATCTGGACATTTTATGGAAATACGGGATATTAAAATATTGTACTTCATCCGTAGCGGAATGATAATGCGTATTGGCATCATTATCCCAGTCTTCTATCAGGAGAACTGCTCCGTAATTATGATTCCAGAAGGAAGCGTGATCGCTGTAAGTCGCTCCGGGGTTATTCACCAATAGATCGATTCCGATGTTATAATCCGTATTCACTGCAATCACCGTATCAGCGATCATTTCTGAATTGGCTGTAGGTCTGGTATGCACTCTGGCAACAGAATCATTATCACTATCCCAGGCAATCGCATCCATATTGATCACGCCATAAATGCTGTCGTTGGCAGTATCGTACATCGTAGCAAATGCATTGCTGCCGGCCAATCCGTATTCTTCATCATCCCAAAATGCAAAAATAACGGTGTGCTCAAAATAAGAAGAAGCCATTGTTCGGGCGGCTTCCAACACGGCTGACATTCCGCTGGCATCATCATCTGCTGCGGGTGCTACGGCAAGATTCGGCATTCCGTCATAATGCGCGCAGATAATAACCGGTTCATTTGGATATACGATTCCCGGTTTGATTGCCCAGATATTTTTACCACCGGATGCTCCAAATTCAAGGGAATCTATCTGATATCCCCACGTGAAGAGTTTATCGCGTAAGTATTGAAAGCACAATTCATTACCCGGTCTGTTTCGATTTCTTGACTTAATAGTATCTGTTACACCGTTGACCACAATTGAAACCTCACCTGAGATCTCATTGGCGTTCTGCATGAGGGAATCAACATTCACGGCGTTGATAATAGCCTGAATGGTGGGATTTTGAGCTGAGACAACAAACGGAAATGCAATCAGAACAAGGGAGTAAAGAAGTTTTTTCATCGAAACAAATTGATTCTTACGAAAATAAGAATTTTTAGCCTGACCAAATTAAATTCGGGAGATCACTTTGTATCGGCTAGCCGATACATTATTTTTCCCACAGATGCGCAGATTTTTTGCTCGGCTAACGCCCTCGCCTACATATTTGGAAAACAGAATATGCGCTGTCAGCCTGAGGCTGAAGCGCTAAACCTATAGGCATCTGTGGGAGACAAAAAAGATGTTTTTCGTAAGTGCAAAAATCTTTCACCACCCGTTTTTCCATTTTTGAGCAATGCGCAAGGCGGTTTCCAGCATGTAAGGCGACCATTCTTCGACCTTCCAATCAGAATTAGCCAATCCGGATTTTGCCAGTAAAGCAACGGCATTTTCGTAATTTAATGCATTTTCCAGAATGGTGGAAAGTTCTTGTTGCTGTAAGGCAAGTTGTGTGTCTTCAGCTGCCGTTTTAGCTAATAGAAGCGGAGATTTAGGCAGGAAATCGTTTGTTGGTTTGGGTGAACCGAACGTTGTTAGAATGCTTTTCAGGGTCGCGAAATCGGCTTGAAATTGCTGCTGTCGTTCAGTAGTATCCAGTGCCGATCCGAGTTGTTCCAACACCACAAACTTCAGATTCGGACATCGTGGAACAATCTGTTTCAGTAATTCAAAGACAGCTTCAGGAACGGCGTCATCGTGTGTATCACGACGAATGGTTCGTTGTGGTTGCAGATCGGTTTGTTCCCAGCTACCGCCTGAAATATGAATTTCTCGCACCCGGTCTAGCGGATACAGCTGAATGAGTTCTTCGGCATCGAGCGAAAAATTGTGGAGCTGACAATAGAAATTGTGCAGGTCGAAGATAATAAATCCGTTGACAGGCTCGATCAATTCGTTGAGAAATTCGCCATGTCGTTTGACTTCTTCGAGCGAATAAGAAAAGGCAAGGTTTTCTAGTCCGACCGGACATTGACACGCAGCCTGAATGCGCTTCAGGCGATCAATACCTAAAGCAAGCGTTGATGCGTTATAAGGAATTCCGATAGGAGCTCCTTTATGGAAATCTTCGCCGGTCATGAACCCGAAATGCTCGGTGATGTGATCGAAGGTAAAATTACCGGATACTTTTTTGAGGTGATTAAGCCAGCGTTCCTGTTCAGGGTTCCATTTGCCCGAAAACAGCGAAAAGAATACGCCATGACCGATCAAGCGACCTTCTTTCCCAAAAGCTGTGAGCAGTTCTACAAACCAATCGGGAATGTTTCGCACTTTATACAAGGTATCAAACGACCATTCAATGGCTTCAACTTGCTCGTCAATAAATAATGGAAGAGTAGCTTGTAACAGATGTTGATCTAAGTTACAAGCTACCGAAGCCAATATCTGCGATTGTTGTTTCACAAGCTTTATCCCATTCCGCACGCCGGACAATCATGGTGCATTGACGGTGCTTCCTCTTGTTTTTTGGTTGCCTTCTCGTACTTGGTCTTTTCCCCCGATTTTATTTCATCCGGATGACAAGATGCAGTAAGTGCAGCAACGGAAGTTCCTATTGCGATGGCTTTTAAAAGTGATGCTGAAAGTTTCATGACTCATTTTATTAGTGTGTCAACAGTAGCTTGACACATTCCGTGCCGTAATACTAACTGAAAACGTCAATCTTTCCAACAGTACATCGCTTTATTTTGAAAGTTCAAAGATGATTACCCCATTCCGCAGACCGGGCAATCTGACGGACAATTGGTTCCCGGATCACAATCACCATTGTCGTTGCGCTGATCCGTGCGCGATTTCAGGTCTTCTTTTTCGCATGAAGCACTTACGGTTGCTGTTCCTAAGGTAACACCGATTGCGATGGCTTGTAATAATGATGTTGATAGTTTCATTTTTCCTCCAAATTAAATGAATAAAACTGTTTATTAAATGGATGATGGAAATGAGGAGACAACAGTTGCATCGATACCTAAATATGTTGCTTTGACTATTTGCCACAAGTGTTTATTGATAAGTCCCGTAGGGACGTAATATGGCAATAAAATGGATGTTGCCTGAAGAAATCACCCCATAGGGGTGAGATATAATGACTGTGCGTCCCGACCCTACGGGGCGGATAACTTAGGATTAGAAGCCTTTGTTAAGATATTACGTCCCTACACGGGACTACGGGATGAAAACTTGTTTAAACTCAATAAATACTACACTTCCGTATTTTACGTTATCAGACCCGAACCTTTTTTTTACTTTTGAACCTCATTGTTTTGTTCATGAAAATCTATTTCTGTTTATTCATTGCTTTTTCGTTACAGGTCACAGTCTGGTCGCAGCGAAAATTCGGTGATTCTATTATCGGTACTCCATGGGTTGGCATTCAATACGGTGGAAACTGGAGCAAGGCAGATTTGGGAGATCGATATGGGTTTTTTAATCACCTCGGAATGATGGCGGGCTACAAAACCAAACGCAATTGGGTGTATGGTTTAGATGGTAATTTCATGTTTGGCAGTCAAATTCGTATGGAAGGTTTGTTTGACGGTCTGAAAGATAGCTACGGAAACATTACCGATGTGAACGGCGATATCGCTAATATTTTGTTGTTTAGCCGTGGTTTCAACGTCAATTTAATGATCGGAAAAGTGTTCCCGGTATTTAGTTTGAATGAAAATTCGGGAATCTATATACACGGAGGCGTTGGCTATCTGCAACACAAACTCCGCATTGAAAGCAACGATCAAGTAATTCCGAGTTTGGAATTGGACTATAAAAAAGGATACGATCGTTTTACTTCAGGCATCAATTTTCATCAGTTTGTAGGGTACGCATTTCTGGCCAATCAGGGAATTGTGAATTTTTATGGTGGATTTTACGCACAACAAGGATTGACCTATAACCGCCGTGAGATCTTTTTTGACCGACCTGATGAAGAAGTTCCGAAAGGTCAACGTTTGGATGTGCAGATCGGATTTAAGCTCGGTTGGTTTATTCCTGTTTACCAGCGCAAACCAAAAGATTATTACTTCGATTGATGCGCTTGCTTTACGCCATTGGAATGGGAGGTTTGTACTGCTTGATGTGGTGCGCTTCACTTTTCAATGCCAAAGCCCGCAAGTGGATCGTTGGACGTAAAACTCCCATTACTGATTTTAAACTCCCCGAAAACAAACATACCGTTTGGTTTCATTGCGCTTCATTGGGCGAATTCGATCAGGGATTGCCGGTGATGTTTGCCTACAAAGAACGATTTCCCGATGCTTTTTTAGTGGTGACGTTTTTCAGTCCGTCGGGAATGGAATTTTATAACAAGCGTCAGCATTGCGTCGATTTAGCTTGTTATCTTCCGTTGGATACCGCTTCCAACGCCCGGAAATTCATAACGCATTTCAAACCAAAAGATGTGTTTTTTGTGAAATACGAATTTTGGTACAACCATCTGTTGGCAGCCAAACGTTCGGGTGCGCGCATTTACGGTGTAAGTAGTTTATTTCGTCCCACGCACCGGTTTTTCAAATGGTACGGCGGTTTTTTCAGATCAGCCTTGCGGTTGTTCGATCATTTTTACGTGCAGGATCAACGTTCCAAAGATCTGCTGGACGGTATCGGAATTCATCAAACAACACTTTCAGGCGATACACGCTACGACCGCATGATTGCTGTGCGTGATAAAGGTGATTCGAATGAGATTTTAGCCGATTTCACACACGAGAAACCAACCTTGATTTTGGGAAGCTCTTGGCCTATTGATGAAGAAGTGTTGTTGACATCGCTGCTTGTATTGCGTGAGAAGATGAACATTATTATTGCTCCGCACGACATCTCAGAGCAACACGTTTCAGCTATTTCGGCCCTTTTTGGTGATGAGGTAGTTCGTTATACGACTTATGTGTCTTCACCGCAAAATCGGGTTCTTATTTTAGACACCATCGGGCAGTTGACCGCGGCTTATCGCTACGCAACCATTGCCTATATCGGTGGTGGATTTACAGGTAAATTGCACAATATTCTTGAGCCCGGAGCTTTCGGTATTCCGGTTATTTTCGGTCCGAAACACGAACGTTTCCCGGAAGCGCAATTGTTTTTAGATCGGAAAGTAGCGCTTGAAGTTACCGATTCAAATCAACTGGAAGGATTGGTTGATCAGTTGTTGGAACGGAAAACGGAAATTTCGGGTGAGTTACAGCTGATTTTTGAAGAGAATAGTGGTGCCGCAAAAAAGGTGGTGGCTGGGATTGAGGATTGATTACCATAAGATTTTTGTGATTATTTTAGTTTGACTAAAATAGTGTTTGCAAATTTTAATGTTCGTAATATTGCGAACACTCAAAGTTGCAAATTCGCAAATTTCATCCGCAAATTTCGCTCCGACTATTTTTCCTCAGTAACCTTCCATATCCACTCAAACGCATTCTCCACCCCGTGATGCAAAATGGTTCCGTGATCTTCTTTCGGTAAATAATCATAGGTGTAATGCACGTTTTTCTGTCCTGTTTTTTGGAGAGCTTTTCCAATGTTTTTAGCCCCGCTTACCATTTCTTTTCCTTCATCACCAACAGAAATGTACACATTCATCGGTGTTTCAGGAAGTTTTAACGGTTGTTTTAGCAGCGATCCATTGTCCCACCAAAGGCTAGGACTCACGATGCAATAATTTTGAAATAACTCCGGTTTTTTGAACAGCACTTCAGTCGCAAACAACCCTGCCAATGACTGACCGATCAGGGTTTTGGTTCCGTTTGTTTTGTAATTCTTCTCAATGAAAGGCTGTAAATCCCTTTCGATATACGACATGAACTGTTCTGAACCACCGCCAATTGAATAAGTGTTCGGGTAACCGTCGAGCCATTTCGGCCATGTAGCATTGGGTGATGGTTTATACGTCATATCATGCGTGCGATTGGTACTGATAATACCCACCAAAATAGATGGTTGTAGGTAATTGACCCATGAAAAACTGTAAAATTGTACCAAGCCCGCGATGTGGATAAAATCTTCGTCAACTGCACCATCTAGTAGGTAAATGACCGGATAAGTAGCCGCTGAATCCGGATTGTAGCCATCAGGTAAATAGATGTTTACGGCCATTTTACCTCCGAATACTGAAGAAGGAATACTGTCTTTAAATCCAAGTGTAATGACCTCTTTTTGCGCGGAAGCAGAAGTTATTCCAAAGAGTAAAAAAACGATAGAGAAAGCCTGTTTCATATAAAAATGTGTTTGAAAGAAACATTTAATTCTCAAATGTAGCAAAAGGATGTGCGGGTAGTTTCTGCAACCATCAAATACCGTATTAATCCCCGTTGGCGAATTATAAGAAGCGTTGTTTTGGAAAACACGTCATCGTTGATGAGCGAATAACCAATCGGTGTTTTTGAACGGAAGCTTGTGCTGAATGAATTTTTTAGCCAACTCCTTCGCTTGAATGCGACCTTCTTTTGAAAGCAAATCTTTGATATCCAGCCGGATTACTATGTTGAATTGATCGCGCAAAGACAGATCGAAAAACCCGGCTGCTTCATAAAAAACGGGGTGCTGTGCAAACAATCGACTGCGCAATTCTTCGGGAGATAATTCAACCAACGGATCGCTGAGCAATTCAATTTCGGTTCCCAATTGCAGCAAAATCAAGGTTTCATCGAGCCAATGTTGCCCTTCTGGTGAAAGGTGATTGCGAATAACAAGGCTGAATCGCTCTACGTATTTATCACCGTAATTCGAATAATAATCGGGAACCACCGACTTGTTTTTAGAAATAGCGCACCGCACGCGGAAATCAGTTTCACGCCATTTATAATAAGCTGTAGTGCCAAAAAGCGAATCAGGGGCGGGAGTAGGAACAGGAAAATTACCGGTATAGAAATCAGCCATTTCGTCAATGCATCGAATGATAAACGTTTCCTTTCCGGTGTGATCGACCAAAACATGCCACATACAATCGGGTTCGTTGATCGATTCAGGAAGCGGTTTATAACACAATTGACACGAAACAATTTCTCCTTTTTCGTTCAGTTGATTTACCAAACGATAATACTTTAGGTTCTCATCAAAGAGCGGTTGTTCTTTCAGGCACGCTGAGTCTTTCGACTCTTGTAAAAATACATCCTGAGCACTTGCAGACAGATATATGAAAACAAACAATCCCGGCAGGAAAGTATAAAATAAAAAGTACCGGAGAATTTGTTGTTTCATGGTTGTTCAAAGATAGGCTATCGTTCTATAAATGAAGGCTTTTCTTTGAAACAAACGAACGGTGATTTGGTTTAAGAAACAAAGGTGGCTTAAAAGTAATAATCTGCGTCGTTATCACTTTTAAGCCACCTCAATGTTTTATCCAAGAATGAAACTCTTTATCTTTAAGAAATCCCTGTTGATAATATACTGACTAGAAATTCGGCGTCAAGTCGTGGGTTTTGTAGAAATCTTCAATGTATTTCACCGCTTCATCAGCCGTATCCACTACTTTGAGGTAATTCAAATCGCTTTCGGAAATGTTGTTTTCTTTTTCCAGCATGGCGCGTTTCACCCAATCAACCAATCCGTCCCAATAATCGTGACTGATCAATACAACCGGGCGTTTGTTGATTTTTTTGGTTTGAATCAGCGTGATTGCTTCGAATAATTCATCCAACGTACCGAAACCGCCGGGCATGATGATAAAGCCTTGCGAATATTTCACGAAAATCACCTTCCGCACAAAGAAGTAATTAAACTCGAGGTTGTGCTCCGGATCGATGTACGGATTGTAGTTTTGCTCAAACGGCAAATCGATGTTTAGTCCAACTGAACGACCGCCACCTTGCTTCGCACCTTTATTTCCGGCTTCCATGATTCCGGGACCACCACCGGTGATGACACCAAACCCGGCTTTGGCCAGTTTTTCACCGACTTCAACGGCTTGTTCGTAATACGGATTTTCTTCTTTTGTTCTGGCAGAACCGAAGATGGACACACACGGTCCTATTTTCGCCATACGTTCGTAGCCCTCTACAAACTCTGACATGATTTTAAAAATGGCCCAGCTATCGTTGGTTTTTATTTCGTTCCAATCTTTTTGAAATGCGTTCATGTATGTTGTATTGTTAAAACTGTCTTTTTAAGTTGATTGGTTATTGTAAAACTACCAAGCCCACTAAAATAGGTAGTCTAAGGGTTTCTAACGGTTAAGAAACGGATAAATTGTAAACGTTCAGGGGTTTATAACTCGACTAAAAGGATTTATTACTAACGTTTTTGTACTTACTTTTTTTAGAGATTGTAAAAAACCAAAAAGTCCCTCCGTTTTCACGAAAGAACTTTCCAGTTTAAAATTGTAACTCATTCTACTTTATTACCTCTACCCGTTTGTTCACGATCTGTGTATCGGTTTTAATGCGCAATACATACATTCCCGCTTGCGTGTCTACCGGAATACCTATCTGACAATTGCCGATTCCCGTATAACAGGCGACACTTTTTCCGTTGACATCATAAAGTTGCATCTCTGCCGCTTTAGGAGTTTGAATACTCAAAACACCACCTGCTTTCACCGGATTCGGAAATACGGAGATGGAAGTGATTTCTGACGTTGCTACCGAAAGATCACTTCCGATGTTGATGTTATCAATGTACATCGCGTTACCATAATAACCGTGATTTCGGAAAACGATTTGCAGGTTGTTTTCGCCGATGTATGCAGATAAATTCACTGTGTCTGTTCGCCACTGTGCTGCTGTAGGCACAAATAGCTCTTGGAAATCGGGCGAGGTCGATAAATCGGTTCCGCCTTTGTAATACAATTCATTGTATGTTGCTCCACAATCGGTAGAAACCAAAATAGAAAGCGTGTCTGAATTGACAGTTCCCCAACGTGCGTAGGCAACATCAAAGAATAGGTTTAATTCAGTGATCGGGCCGCTTGCATCCAATGGAATAACCATATCATCGGTAGTACCTTCGCCGTAAATATTGTAGTTGTCGAAAACAGCCGATTGATTGGAATTTCCAAAACCACCTGCCGCTACCGAAAGCGACCATTGACCACCATTGTCTTCATTGTTCAAGCTCCAACCGTTTGGCAGGAAATTTCCTTGAAAACTTTCACTCAACGGTGCAAAAGGAATGGCATAATAATCCAAATTGACGTAAATACTATCGGTATCCGTGTTTCCGTTTGCGTCAGTGATTTCCAAAACGGCTAAATGTGTTCCGGCTGTGGTAAACAATACAGCAGGATTGCGATCAGTAGAACTTGCCGGACTTCCCGTAGGAAAGTTCCATTGCCACGAAGCATTGGTGTGATTCATGAACGAATAATCATCAAAATAAAATGAATCGACACTGCAGACTGCGGTTTGCTGTAGTTTATCAACCGTAATTCGCGCAATCACCGCTGTTGGAGCTTCGTTCAACGCACTTTCCCAGATTCCTTTTCCGTAGGTCGCTAAACGCATTTTTCCATCGCGGTAAAACGGGCGAAGGATATTTCCTGACGTATAAGTTGGTAATCCTGCGTTGTCAATTTGCCAGTTATTGGTGTTGTTTCGGTAGTAAACGGCTCTGTTCGTAGCGGCATAAATTCCACCGTCGGTTCCGGCCACGTGCGACAAACTTTGAACGCTTTCGTTGTTGAGTGTTGAAGAAGTGATATTCGACCACGAGGCACCGCCATCAACGGTTTTAAATACTTTGTTTCCGTTCGAGCCACTCGGATAAGCGATCCAAAGGTTGTTTTCATCCGCCGGATTGATCGCCAATAACATGCGCGAACTGTTTCCATTTGGAATGGTCAAGCTGTTCCAGGTTTGTCCGCCGTCGGTTGTTTTCCAAAGCGTTCCGGTAGAACCCGACGACGGTTGTTGATGCAAGTAAATCACATCCGGATTGCTGGAAGAAACCTCTATATAGGTGATTTTGGCATTTGCAACAGCTCCGAAAGTGTGGAGCAAGTTAAATGATCCTCCGGCATCGGTGGTTTTCCATATAGAATGCTCATTTCCGATGTAAGCAATGCTGTAGCAATTGGGATGAAACTCCATTTCGCTCGATTCTGCTGCCCAATAACTCTCGTTAGGAGACATTCCGAAAGGCGCACTTCCAATCGGGTCGTTGAGGTTCACCGGGATGATTTGTCCGCTGATATCCGAGAAATAGGTTTTGCGGTTGTTCCCCGGATTCACGTATCCGGTTGAAGCTTCGCCTCCACCAAGCTCAAGGAAGTTTCCATCGCCATAATCTTCAGAATAAGCGAGGTTTCCATTGTGGTACAAACCGCCAACAAGCACATCCAAATTCCAGCCACTGCCAAATCCCCAATAGTCTGATCCGTGAACACCACTCATGGTAAAAGTTGGTTGTGTATTGAAAAAGTCAGCCGAACGGTAAATTCCACCATCGGTTGAAATCCATGCTTCGGTTCCCAACATTCGGAAATCCTGGTTGTCAACGTGCATGTTAATAGGGCCGCCTATATAACCCGAAACACCTGCAAATGTTGCTCCACCATCGGTTGACCGGTAAACGTTCAATCCCCCGACTAAAATTTCATCGGCATCGGTAGCAGAGGCCATCAAGGCACAATTGTAAAATCCTTGGTGGTATTGCCAGCTCGGACTTCCAATAGCTAAATTCATGTGGTTGGCATCGTAAGGTCCGCCCGCAGGGCCATTTGGTAACGTCCAAGAAGTTCCGCCATCGTTACTGCGATATACGCCTATGTATCCGGTGTCACCCGTTTTTGATTCCCCGATGAGGTACGCATAAACGCGGTTCGGATCGGCGGGAGTAACAGCTAATCTGGCGCCTCCGTCATTTCGTCCGGCATCGGTAGAGTAGTGCCAACCGGTTGATTGGATGGTCCAGGTTGCTCCCGAATCGGTAGAACGATAAAACTCGCACAAATCGTCGTTCGGATTATTGCGCACCAAATAAAGAGTTGCAGCGTTGGTAACGTTTGCTTTTACATCCCAACAAGCTACGTTGACCAATTGCGTCCAGTTGGTTCCGCCGTCTATAGAACGGTACAATCCTTTGTCGGTTGCGGCAATCACGATTTGGTCATTGGCAGGATTGATGAGGATTTCATTCACTCCGAAGTTTGATTCCGGAAGCACATTGGTCCAGTTGTTACCACCATCTGTCGAGCGAAAAACGCCATTGTTTCCACCCGCAAATACAATGTTCGGATTGGAAAAATGCACTTCAACGGATGTTACCCCGCTTCCGAAGTCGAGTGTTGCCGAAACGCAATTCCAATTGACTCCGTTATCGGAACTTTTATACACTTCACCCGGTTCTGTACCGCAATACATCACGGCCGGTGTGCCCAAACATTGATCAAAGGAATACACATTGGTTTGTCCGGAACCTCCTGTTCCACCTTCCTGATAGTTGGTAATAGGACCAATGACCGACCAATTTGAGTTTTTTTCGAGTGATTGTTTTGCCAGGTATTCCTGTTGAATTGCCTGAAGTTCGTCTGCGGCAGGAGTAACCACAAAACCATTTGCATCCACCCGATTTACAATGGATCTTTTCCAGCGTTTGTAGTATTGCGTGTGGTAATTTTTGACGAATGTTTGTTGCTGGTAATAGGCTTTGTAAAGCGCATCGACCTCAAACACATTGGGGTTTTCGCCGTACATTTTTTTGGCCCAAAGCGGCAAAGATTGAATCTCGACCTGCGATGGTTTCTGAAGGTTTTGCGCATAACTATTTACCAATAGCATGCACAGGAAAAGGGAGAGGAGATGTTTCATAAAAGTGTAGTTTACTGCGCTAATATAACGATTTAGCAACTCAAAAACTACCGGTTTATACCTGCTTAACCGACCATAATTATTGGTTTCTTGGAAAGCTAATCTACAATATTTTTGTAGTCGAAAAGATGGCTGTAGAAATAGTGCTAATTTTAACCTTTCCAAATTGAACTAGTTCAACGAATTGCAACATCTATGATTATCACAACACAACTCACCCAACAAGACTACATCCGCATCAGTTTTTTTCTGCAATTTCGAAAACTAACGGTGTTGTTTGTGATGAGCGCAATTGTTGTATGGCTAATCGTTTATCTGATCATGAACTTGCAGTCTGCCGACGGAAAACTCTTCAACCTCATTCCTATTTCGATTGGTTTGGCGGTAATTCCGTTGATGACCTACCTGACAGCAAAGCGCAATTATAAAGCCGTTTCCCGCATCGGTGAAACCATCGAATACTACGTGAAAAAAGACGGCATTACTTTGCAAGGCGAATCATTTACCACCGATTATAAGTGGAATGAATTGTACAGAGTGAGTAAAAACAAACATTTTGTAATGATTTGGCAAACGCCAAGGGTGGCTAATTTTATTCCTAGACGTGCTGTTTCGGAGGTTCAATTGGCGGAGTTGAAACGGGTATTGGATAAGCAGTTGGTGGGGAATGGGTTGTAGGTCAATTGAATTCTGATGGGATTAGGACGAAGAGAATTTTTGAAATTAGTATCGCTTGCATTAGTGGGTACCACAATGGATCCTTTGGAAAGTTTCAAGATTCATGATGATTATTATATCAATAAGAAACTCGGTTTATTGTTTGAAAAACCAGCTGATTGGGGTTATATTTCAGTTGCTGATTTCGGAAAACTGAAGGAAAAACAAGTGCTTGGAAATGACACTATTGATCAAGAAGAATTGTGGGAAACGCTGGGCGAACCTGCTTGTATGATCACCAAGTATTGGATCGACACACCTGAAAACAAAGGCGTTTTTTCTCCGACTATTCAAGTTTGGGTAAACCACAAATCAGAGTTTGATGATATTCCCCATTCTTCATTTGAAGAATTTGTGGAACTTTCAGGTGAAGGAACAAGCTATTTTTTGGATGATTTCACCATTTTGGAAAAGAAGCCAATGTACTTGCAATTCGGGCAACCGTTTTACGAACGCACTTCGACTTATACCTTTAACCATGTTGATCTGAGTGTACCGGTTAAGGTTGTATTAAACTTGCTTGCTATTGAACACAATAACTTCTATTACTTCATCAATTTTCATGAATGCCCGGAACAGAATCAGCTGGCAACAGAAGAATTTGATAAGTTTAAAAAGTCGATTCGAATGGTTTAATTCTTTCGAATCTTATCCATGTGTTCCACCTCCATTTTCAAATACTTGGCGGTATAACTTTTCGCCGTGTGTTTTTTGATCAGCTCTTCGGGCGTTCCGGTGCAAACAATATACCCGCCGTCGCGGCCACCTTCCGGACCAACATCAATGATGTGATCGGCTACTTTGATGATATCCATGTTGTGCTCGATCACCAAAACGGTGTTCCCGTCGTTGACCAAGCGTTGTAATACATCGGTCAACATGCGAATGTCTTCGAAATGTAAACCGGTGCTTGGTTCGTCGAGAATGTAGATGGTATTTCCGGTGCCGCGTTTGCTCAATTCGCTGGCCAGTTTAATGCGTTGCGCTTCACCTCCACTGAGGGTTGTAGATGGCTGACCGAGTTTCACATAACCCAATCCAACGGAGTTTAAGGTCGCCAAAACACGCGATATTTTCGGGATGCTTTCAAAGAAAACCGCCGAATCTTCAATGGTCATTTCCAGTACATCGTTGATCGATTTTCCTTTGAAGCGTACTTCCAACGTTTCGCGGTTGTAACGCTTGCCATTGCAGGTTTCGCATTCCACGTAAACGTCGGGCAGGAAGTTCATTTCTATCACTTTCAAACCACCGCCGCCGCAGGTTTCGCAACGTCCACCGGCCACATTAAAGGAGAAACGTCCGGCTTTGTAACCACGAATTTGCGCTTCGGGTAAAGACGCATACAAACTCCTGATTTCGGTAAAGACATTCGTGTACGTTGCAGGATTACTGCGCGGTGTGCGGCCGATCGGACTTTGATCTATTTCGATTACTTTATCCAAATGCTCTAATCCTTCAATGGATTTGTAAGGCATGGGTTTTTTCACACCGTTGAAAATGTGCGCGTTCAAAATAGGGTAGAGTGTGTGGTTGATCAGCGTCGATTTTCCACTTCCCGAAACGCCCGTTACGCAGGTCAATGTTCCCAAAGGAATCGTGAGATCGACGTTTTTGAGGTTATTTCCGGTTGCGCCTTTTAATTTCAATTGTTTCCCATTGCCTTTGCGGCGCGTTTTCGGCAGTGAAATTTCCAATTCGCCCAACAAATACTTGGTCGTCATGGAATCGACTGTTACCAATTGATCAAAAGGCGCTGCGTTCACAATTTGTCCTCCGTGAACTCCTGCTCCGGGACCAATATCCACCACAAAATCGGCGGCTTCCATCATTTCACGGTCGTGTTCAACCACAATCACCGAATTGCCGGCATCGCGTAAACGTTTCAATGAATTGATCAATCGGGTATTGTCGCGCTGGTGCAAACCGATGCTTGGCTCGTCGAGGATGTACAACACATTCATGAGTTCCGACCCGATTTGCGTTGCCAACCGAATGCGTTGTGCTTCACCGCCCGATAAGCTTTTGGCGGAACGGTGCAAGGTCAGATAATCCAGACCAACTTCCAGAATAAACCGCACACGGGCACTGATTTCTTTCAAAATCTCGGTACCGATCAGGCGTTGGTCATTGGTCAGATGCGTATCAATGGTTTCGAGCCATGCGGCAACTTCCTGTAAGTCCATGGAAGCAACTTGTCCGAGGGTTTTTTCAGCAATACGGAAGTGCAAAGCTTCTTTTTTCAAACGCGCTCCATGACACTCCGGACACGGAATACGATTCATGAAACTTTGCGCCCAGCGCTGAATTCCGGCGGTACTTTCTTCAGCATGACGCGCCATAAAGTTGGCCAATCCTTCAAAACGAATGGTGGTGTCTTTGACGCCTTGTTCCAAGCCTTCATTTCCGTTGAGGATAATGTGGATGAGGTCGGGAGAAATGTCCTGAATAGGTGTATTGAGTGAAAATCCTTCTTGTTGTAAGAAGTTATCAAGCTTCTCAAAAAACCAGTTTTTCTTGTATTCGCCTATAGGGGCCAAACCGCCTTTTTTGATACTCAATTTAGGATCGGGAATGACCTTTTCCTGATCGATTTCGGAAACTTCTCCCAAACCGCTGCATGTTGGACAAGCTCCGTAAGGCGAGTTGAACGAAAATAAATTCGGTTCCGGCTCGGGGTAACTGATTCCGGAAGTCGGACACATCAATAAGCGCGAAAAATGCCGCACATCACCAGTATCGTAATGACCTACCATCATGCTTTTGTTACCATGTTTCATGGCTGTTATGATGGAATCGGACAAGCGTTTGCGATCACTAGGCTGAATGTGTAGACGATCAATCACAATTTCGATGTCGTGAATCTTGTAGCGATCCAACCGCATACCGCGTTCAATTTCCTTGATTTCGCCGTCAATCCGAACGCGGGTGTAGCCCATTTTGGCAATTTGTTCGAACAGTTCGCGGTAATGACCTTTCCGGCCTTTGATTTTAGGAGCAAGGATAAGTATTTTCTGATCGTTGAATTGCTCCAGAATCAGGTCGGTGATTTGATCGTCGGAATACTTCACCATCGGTTCGTCGGTCACATACGAATAAGCTGTTCCGATTCGCGCATAGAGCAAACGCAGGAAATCGTAGATCTCGGTGATGGTTCCAACGGTTGATCTCGGACTTCGGGAAACGGTTTTTTGTTCGATACTGATCACCGGACTCAACCCATCGATTTTTTCCACATCCGGTCGCTCCATGCCACCAAGAAATTGGCGTGCATACGAAGAAAACGTTTCGATGTATCGGCGCTGACCTTCGGCAAAAATGGTATCAAATGCCAACGACGATTTTCCACTTCCGCTCAAACCTGTAAACACGACCAGTTTATTTCGGGGAATCGATAAGTGTACGTCTTTCAGGTTGTGTTCACGTGCGCCGTAAACGTCAATGCTTGGTGTTGAATCGATTTCGCTCATTAGAGGTACTCCTTGTACGGTTTTAAATTTTCACCTTCGGCAGGTAAAAGAATGGTGTAATTCCTGTTTTTGACAGTCAGTTTATTCGCCTTCAACCACGGATTCAGTTTTTGAACAATCTTAAAGTTAACTCCTTGCTCAATAGCCCAAGCCGCAATATTCGGAATGCTTTCTGATACAGTAACAGATTTGGTTTTGAAAGGTTTATAAAGTTGCATTTTTTCCGGGTAATAACCGTAATCTTCAGGATGTTCGAAGATGAGTTTAATGGCTAGTAATCGGAAAAAGTAACGACCGGTTTCGTTGTTTTGGTCGGTATCGAAATAATGGTCGGTTCCTTGCCAAGCCATGTCCTGACGCACACCACCTACACCACGATTATACGAAGCAGTCGCCCAAACCCAATCATTGAGGCTGTCGTAAGAGCTTTTGAGGTATTGACAAGCTGCACGGGTGCTTTTTTCCACGTGTAAACGCTCGTCTACTTCGGCAGACATTTCCAGGTCGTAATTCTTAGCTGTTCCGGGCATAAATTGCCAAAAACCTTGCGCTCCGACAGGAGAAATGGCTTGTACCAATCCACTTTCGATCACGGCTAAGTATTTAAAATCTTCCGGAAGACCTTCTTCTTTAAGAATGCGTTCAATGGTCGGAAACCAGCGATTGGCGCGCTTGAAATAGCCCGTTGTAGCGCTGTTGTAATAAGCGTTCATCAACACTTCCCGATCTAAGCGTTCGATCACATCTTCATCGGTGAGCACAATTTCCTCACCCGCAAACGTCATTTTTTCGGGTAAATGCGGGAATACCAATGCTGCCGGAGCCTGAGTTTTTTCAATGGCTTCTTTTTCAGTTGGTTGAGGCGAACTGCATGCCAATAGAAACAGTGCAGGAGCGAAAAATAAAAGTCGATTCATGAGCTGAAAATTCGGAATACCAAAATTACGATTTTTATGGATGCTTGATGTTGGTTTTATGGATGTTTGATTTCAATGATGTTTGATGTTGAATTTTTGATGCTTGATTGGATTTCGGCTAGGATGCTTGATGTTGGATTATTGATGTTTGATTGGAGTTTAGGTAAAGATTAGAAATCCTGTAAACAACCATAAACCTTAGTATAGAAGCATGAACTTTAAGTTAAGAGCCTAATCAAACATCAATAATCCAACATCTCTTTCAACATTCAATCTATTTCTAGAAGACGGATCTTTAAATTAAGAGGAGGAACCTAATCGAAAATTCAACATCAAAAAGCAAGCATCAAAATGATAATTTTTACTATCTTAATAAGTATGAAGGAAAATTTAGTGATGGAAAAGTCCTTTGATTTTGCACTAAAATCGATGGAACTTTATAAGATGTTATTATCGAAAAATGAATTCGTGCTGTCGAAACAATTTTTCAGGAGTGCGACCAGTATTGGGGCTAATGTTCAAGAGGCAAGTGCGGCATATAGTAAAAGAGATTTTGCAGCGAAAATGAGTATTTCTTCCAAGAAGCAAGAGAAACCCTTTATTGGATTAAACTTATAGAAGCAGGTGATTTTGTGGAATATGATTTTGGTGAATTGAAAACAGAATCCGAAAGACTGATACGTATTTTGACTTCTATTGTGAAAACGTCTCAAAGGCAGGGGGATTCTTGATGCTTGATTTTGGATGTTTGATTGGATTTTCGGTAAAGATTAAAAATCCTGTATACAGACATAAATCTGAGTATAGAAGCATGAACTTTAAGTTAAGAGAAGGAACCTAATTAAACATCAAGCATCAAACATTCAACATCATTTCTTGTGAATAATCGTATTCCGATACAACCAACCGAAAACAGCCACAAAAAACAAGCCTAAAAAGGCTGCCATCCACGGATTTCCCCATTTAGCAAAGGTGATGGCTAATACCGCAATCAGTGCGGAAAGCGAAGCGATGGTCAGAAACACGTACCATACTTGTTTGTCATTCAATCCCGAATAAACCAGGTGATGAGTCGTATGATCTTTTCCGCCAACCATGGGTGATTGACCTTTTTTTAAGCGATTGATGACAACGGTGAGTGTATCCGCAGCAGCCGGCGAAAAGGCAATGAGCGTTACGAACATACCCGTCCAGGGTGTTAGGTGGGTTGTTTCGCCAACACTCCACAAATGGTGAATGGCGAAAAAGGCGGTAAACAATCCGATAAATTGACTGCCGGCATCGCCCATAAAGAGCTGAGAAGGATTGATGTTGAAGCGCAAAAACCCCAACAATGCACCTATTTGAACCAATAAAGTCAAGGACCAGATGTTCATGTTCCAATCAAACAAAATCACTTCACTTGCCAAACAAGAGATGAGAATAAACAAGACAGTGGTGCCCGTGATGCCGTCCATATTGTCCAGCATATTCAAGGAATTCATGATGCCGACTACCCAGATAACCGTTAGCGTTGCATTGATAAGATGTGGTAAGCCCCACCAGTCAATGTTTGGGATGTTTTTTGGTGAGTAGTCAACTCCCATGACGTCAATAATAGTAAGGGAAAGCACCAAAATCACGCCACACGAAATCTGCACAGCGAGTTTGATCCATGGACGCGTGTTATAAGCGTCATCCGACAAGCCCATCACAAACGCCATAATTCCGGCAGCCATCAAACCGACAAATTGCTTGTTATGGAATACGTTTTCGTCCATAAAAACCACCGCATAAGCCATTGTTCCGAATACAAAAGCAACAAAGAAACTTACACCACCTAATGAGGGTTTTGATTCGTTGCTCCAGCGAATGGTCACATCATTTTTATTGCGGATTCCAAGCGATTGTGAAAAACGGAGTAGGAGGGTATTACAAATGTAGCTGGCAATAAAGCCACTGATCAAAAATGCTATCAATGTGATGATGAGTGTGCTCACTAAAATTGTTTAAAAAGGTGAGACAAAGGTATGGAAAAGAAGCGAGTCTTGGTCTTTTGCTGAAATGATCGGAGCTTCAACGCCCCAATTTATTTCCAATTCAGGATCGTTCCATTGAATGGTACATTCGGTTTCCGGGGCATAATAATTGGTGCATTTGTAGCCGAAAATCGTTCCTTCTTCCAAACTCAAAAAACCGTGTGCAAAGCCGGGTGGAATCCACAATTGTTTTTTGTTTTCGGCAGATAATTGTACCGCGACATGTTTCCCGTAAGTCGTGCTGTTTTTTCTCAAATCTACCGCTACATCCACAACAGATCCTTTTACAACGCGCACCAATTTGCCTTGTGCCATGGGTGGTAATTGAAAATGTAATCCGCGCAATACATGTTGGTGCGAAACCGATTCGTTATCTTGAACAAACTGAACCGGAAACCCAACAGCCGATTCAAAGGCCCGGTGATTAAAACTTTCAAAAAAACTACCACGATTATCGGAAAAGACCCGCGGGGTAAACACTAGAACGCCTGCCAGAAGGGTTTGTTCAGTCACCATTCGTTATCTCTTTTTGTTGCGTTTTTTCTTTTTTTCTTCTTCATAATAGCCATAACCGTATCCATAGCCGTAACCATAGCCATACCCTCTGCCGGAAGATTTGGTTCCGTTTAAGATGACATTGAGGTGTTCGATTTGCTTCATTTCAAACAGTTCTTTTACCCTATTGGCAAAGATGCGTTTTGAATAATGCGATTTGAAAATATAGATCGGGACATCTGCATTTGCAAGAATTTTCACACCATCAGTCACCAAACCAACCGGTGGATTATCGATCACTACCACATCATACATTGACTTCAACTGCTCTAGAATTTCTTGAAAACCATCGCTGAGAATCAACTCCGAAGGATTGGGAGGAATCGGCCCCGCGGTAATGAAATCAAGGTTTTCTATCGACGAATGCTGAATACATTCTTCCAAGGTCACTTTTTTGATAATTAGGTTGCTGATTCCTTTGGTGTTAGCAACATTCAATCCTAAATGCACTTTTGGTTTGCGTAGATCGAGGTCCACCACCACCGTTCGTTTACCCGATAAAGCGATAATGCCCGCTAGATTGAGCGCCACAAAGGTTTTTCCTTCTCCTGAAACGGAAGATGAGATAGCAATTACACGTGCGTCGGCTTTTACAAAACTCAGGTTGGTTCGAATGTTCCGTAAGGATTCGGCCAGCATCGATTTAGGAGCATCTTGTACTATGAGTTGAGAAAACTCGTTAGAATCTTTAAGCAAGGGAATGCTTCCGAGCATGGTCGCCTTTTCGGGAAGCAATTGCTTGAGGTCTTCCATGGAATTAATCTCATTGAAGGTCACGTATCGGAACACCAATACACCAAAGCCTAAAACAGCGCCAATGAAAATGAATCCGGCATACACCGTTTTTCGATTTGGGCTAACCGGAGCAGAGGCTATCGTTGCAGCGTTCAACACGCGATTATTGGAAGAATAACCCGCATTAGAAATGGAGTATAAAGCCAGTTTATCTGTTAGGATGGCAAAGTATTTCTCATTGAGTTCCTGCAATGATTTCAGGCGGCTGTATTCCATTTTTTTACCCGGAAGCTGGCTGTATTCACCTTGAAATTGGTTTACTTTTCCCTGAATGATTTTAATATTGTTGGAAATGCGCTCTTCAACTGCGTCAACGCTCCTGCGGATCGATTGAATCTTGCTTTGGATGCGAATATTAATGCTTTTAATTTCGGCATTGTCTTCGGTAACATCAAACAACAAATCTTCTTTTCGTTCCAACATGGTATGCAAGTCGGTGATTTGCTTTGTGAGCGATGTTTCGAAGCTTTTCCCCATCATTTCAGGAATCAGACGATAGATTTCCAGACGATTCGGATCATTTCGCAATTTGGAAGAAACCAATGTAAGGGTCGACATTTCTTCTTCCATTGTAAAAAGCTGATCCTGAAATTGATCCATGTTTTGGGTCAGTGTTAATCCTGCATTATCCGGATCATTGAGTTGTGAACTACGTTGAAAAAGGGTTAAGCTGTCTTTGGAAACCTGCAATTCTCCAGAAATCGAATCCAATTGTTTATTGATGAATTGCAGGATGTTTTCGGCACTTTTACGCTTCACTTCTTCATCATACGTAAAGAAAGCTTCTGCCACCGCATTCGTTATATCGTGACACAATTCGGCGTTGTAACCCTGATAGCGAATCGATATGGTTTTTGCTTCAATATCTGCCGGCGTAATTTCCAAATTTGGTAATAAGCGAGCGATAAGCGTTTTTTTGTTATTGAAGGTGAAATACAAGTCGTTTTGTTCATCATCCACTCGCAGAGCTTCAATGTTATCGACCTTTAATGCGATATCGAAATGCTGATTGCTAAACCGAGAATTGAGAGGTTTGAGCATCGAATAATTTTTCCCGTTGAGTTGATAGGAAAGCTTCACCTTGTTTCCGTTCAGTTCTATCCAAATCGGAATATCGCACAAACTGCTGTCTTTGAGTTGAAAAGGTTGAACGTTAAATGAGCTTTGAAGGTATTTTTCTTCGGTAAGAATGCGCCCTTTCGAAAAAAGACTCACGTTCATGTGCAAGCGTTCGATGGCCATTCCGAACAAGAGTTCAGAACGAAGTAATTCGATTTCGGAAGCAATGTTGTCTTTGGTATTGATGTTTTCAATCTCAACGATTTCTTTTCCCTGATCATTTTCACCGAGCAGAATGACCATGGACGAGTCGTAAATGGGCTTGGTGTAACGCAAATAAACGAACGCAATCGCTGTAAAACAGGTAACAAATAAGAGCGTCCACCACCAATAACGTTTTACAACGGTTGAGGCAATGAGCGGATTGTATTCCCGATTGATGAGTAATGATGACTTTTGAGCTCCGTTCACGTAACTATTTTATGGTAGAAAACACGGTAAATATAATCAACGCACTTGAGAGTAGCGAAACGATTGGAGCAGCACTTTGTACAGCTTCTCGTCCAACTTGCTCATTCGGTTCCACATAGATATAGTCGTTGGCCTGCACAATCATGTCGGCATATTTCAAACCGTCAATGGTAGAAAGATCAAGCACGTAGACTACACGTGAAGTACCGAGGTTACGCATCAGTTTGATTTTATCGGCGCGACCTCTATCGGCAATTCCACCGGCCAAGGCAATAGCTTCCATAAGAGTAGTATTGTTGTTTTGCAATGGAATTACTTTGGCATCACTTCCGTTTCCCGGAAAAACAATCACACGTTGGTTGGTGAGTTTTACCTGTACATACGGTTCCTGATATTCAACGGCGAACGATTTTGCGAGGGTATCTTCGCATTGTTGCACGGTTAAACCGGCTACCATGATTTCACCTATGATGGGTAATTCTGCTGTTCCGTTCGGTCGCACAATGTATTCAGGAATTTGCGGATTTCCTTGAGCATCGTTCATACCGGCCATATTTTCCACTATACGTTTTCCACCATTAGTATAAAGCGTGAACGAAAATTTATCGTCGCGTGAAATGGTATACTCGGTTGTGGGACGCAACGGAATGCTGTCACTCCTTTCCGGAACTCCTTTCGGTGTTTTAAACATCAGGTTGCTGTTGATGCCACACGACGAACCAACCCCTATTAATAGGAGCAATAAACTGCCAAACAATCCTAGTTTCATCATTGTATTCCTTTTTTTGTCAGCAATTTTCGGTAGTAATTTTCCATATTGCGGACCAATGTTGTATAGTGAAATTGTTCTTCTACGAACTTCCAGCCGTTTTGTGACATTTTTTCGCGAATTTCTTTCGAATTAATTAAAAGTGCCAGTTTTTCGGCTAATGCATCAACGTTTTTCTTTGGTACGATAAAGCCTGTTTCGCCATCTTTTACAATGTCGCGCACGCCACCAACATCTGTTGATATAACCGGAAGATTACAGGCTTGTGCTTCGATTAAACTAACCGGAGTTCCTTCATTGTCTGATGTTAAACATATTACATCCATTCCGGCATTAAAGGTAGCAATGTCAGTAATCCAGGAAGTACAGGTAATGCATTCACCATATTGGTTGTTTAACAGGTTCACACGTTCGGAAATCAGTGCTTTTTCACTTCCGTCGCCTACAATAAAAAAGCGCGCTTTGATTCCTTGTTTCAAACAGCTTTCTACCGCATCCAAAAACAGAGTGTGATTTTTTATCGGTGCCAATCTACCCACAATGGCAACAGCCACTTCATCTTTGTTAAGCTGATATTTCGAGCGTGTTTCGAGGCGTTTCTCGGGCAGGTTTTCCTGAAATTGATGTAAGTCGAATCCCAATGGAATCACCGTGATTTTTTCAGGGGGACAAATCTTGTGCTGCACAGACAACTCTTCCTTTTGTAAAGGACTAATGGCAATGATACCATCCGATTGTTTGGCCAGTCGTCGCTCAATGAATTTATACAAGGTTGTTTTTGCTTTCCCGAAATAAGAATGAAAAACATGTCCATGGTAGGTATGTACAATTACCGGAACATTGCAAGCTTTAGCTGCCTTTCTGCCCAATGCACCTGCTTTTGCAGCATGTGTATGTACAATGTCGGGTTTAAATTCTTCAATAATTTGCTTCAATTTCTTGTAAGCAGCTCTATCCGATGAAAGGTTCGGCAGACGTTTCATTTCTTCAATCAAAACGGGTTCAACACCGTAACTTCTGGGTATATGCAATGAATCACTTTCGTCGGCTTCCGGCAAACCACCCACCAAAAGGGTTTCGAAATCGTCGGATAAATAACGAGTGAGGAAAGTAGCGTTGTAAGTCGGTCCGCCGATATTGAACCGATTGATGATTCTTAAGACTCTTGGCATAGCGTTGTCATACGATCATACCAATGCTGAAAAACGATATACGCCCAAGCACTGGCTGCCGTTGTTGATGATTTACTGTTAGTTAACTGACGGAATAGTTGTTGGATGGTTGCGGGATGAAAGAGGTTTTGTTCTTCCAGGTAATCTTCGTTGAGCCAATGCGGATGCTTGGAAATCAAATCGGCGGTTACCAGCCATTGATGCAAAGGAACTTCAAAGCCATGTTTCGGTCGTTTGAATACTTCGTCTGGCAATAAGTCACTGAATGCTTCTTTCAGAATCAATTTGCTTGTTTTTCGGTCATTTTTCCATGCTGAAGGCAAGCGATTGGCAAGTTTCACTACATCTTTGTCCATAAATGGTGTTCGTACCTCTAATGAATGCCTCATGCTCATTACATCCACTTTTTTCAGCATATCTCCCGGAAGCACCATGAGTTGATCGAGCAGTAGAAAATCGTTTAACGAAGCGGTTGTCTTTGGCAATTCCAATTTGTAAGGCTGCGGTTGTTTGAGCAGTTTATCGGGAACGTCAAGCCCCACCATTGCTGCAAGATATTGGTATTGATCGGGCCAGTCGTAGCGTAACAACTCACCCATTTTACCAATTTTCCGGAGTTGATTGGAGAATTTTCCTTCGCGGTGACCGCTTGAAAACCGAAGTACGGGACTCAAGGCTTTTCGCTGCCATGATGGAATGCGTTGAGCTTTTAAAAAGGCCGTATGTTTATTGTAACCGCCAAAGAGTTCATCTGCACCATCGCCTGATAAACTTACCTTGAGGTGTTGCGCGGTTTCCTGAGCCAGAAAATAAACCGCAATAGCCGATGCATCTGCAAAAGGTTCGTCAAAAGAAGCAAGTACGTCTTCCAATTCGCCAATGACTTTGGTTTCGTTGAGGCGTATTTCGTGGTGTTTTGTACCTAGAGCTGTTGCTACGCGCTGTGCATACGGACCTTCGTCCAACAATTGATTGCCTTCAAAAGCGATAGAAAACGTTTGCAATTCGTCAAACTCTCGGCGAGCAATAGCCGTAACAATGGAGCTGTCAACACCACCACTCAGGAATGTTCCCAACGGTACATCAGCTTCCAGTTGCGATAAAACGGCTTTGGTGACAGTTTCGTTGACTTCTTTCACCCCGTCTGAATAAGTAGGAGGGGCAGCGAGTTCATCTTTTGGAAACCAATACGCCTGCAGGTTGATTTGTTGACCGGTTACTTCCACATAATGTCCGGGAAGCAAACGTTGCACCTGTTCAATCATCGTCATCCGGCTAGGGACATACGAATAGGTGAAATAGGCAGATAATGCCGCCTGACTTACCTGAAAAGGAATGCCTGTTTTTAGCAACAGTGGTAATTCACTAGCGAAATAAACACCGTCTTTTTGTACCGAAAAAAGCAAGGGGTTGATTCCCATCCGATCTCGGGCAAGCAGCATATAATCCGTTTCGGAATCGTAAAATGCGAAAGCAAAACATCCACGTAAATCTTCCAAAGCAGCTTTTCCTTTTTCGATCAACAAGTAAAGCAATACTTCTGTATCCGAGTGTGTCGTGAATTGGTAACCGATTGCCGAAAGGTCGTTCTTTAAGGCATGAAAGTTGTAAATCTCACCGTTGAATACCAGCATGTAGCGACCGGTTGGGTCACAAAAAGGTTGGTGAGAACGTTGTTCAAGATCGATGATAGACAATCGGTTGTGTCCGAATACCGCATGGGCTTTTTGGTGAACTTGTTGATGATCGGGTCCACGGTGTTGTTGCAGGTACAATGCCCTTTCAAAGCGTTCCACAAGAGATATTGTAGGCGCTGTGTTAAAAAGTTTTATCCCGGCTATTCCACACACGAAGCGAATTTACCCAATTTTAATCACAAATAATTTAGTTTATGTTTTTCCCACTTCTTCGACACCTCATTTTGACCGGTATTTTACTGGTGGTTGGCAGTGGCTGGTCGCAAAACTCGGTTCAATCCGCGGTTGATGTTTTTGCCAACGATCCTGTGTTTGCCAATGCTAGCGTGGGATTTCTGGCTATAGATGTGGCTACCGGAGAGGTTATTGCATCGAAAAATCCGGCAACGTGTTTGTCACCCGCATCTACCGTGAAATTGTTCTCAACAGCTACCGCTTTTCAGGTGTTGGGCAGTGATTACGCACCTAAAACACGTATTTACATTGATGGAACGATTGATGCCAACGGAATTGTGAACGGAAATCTGTGGATTCGCGGTGGTGGTGATGTTGCCATTGGAAGTCGCTATTACAACGCCGAAGGAATTGAAGACACATTGCTACGTGTTTGGGCAGATACCTTGCTGAAAATGGGAATCAAACAAATCAACGGAGCAATCATTGCCGATGCATCAGAGTTTGGTTATCAAGGAGTTCCCGACGGTTGGAGCTGGAGTGACATGGGGAATTATTACGGTGCCGGTCCATCGGGTTTGCCGATTTACGATAATATGTTGCGCTACGTTTTTCAAACAGGTGCATCAGGAGGTAAAACAACACTAAAAGAAACCATCCCAACCATTCCGGGATTTAGTTTTCACAACTATATTAGTTCGGGCGGAAGCGGTGATAATTCCTATATCTATGGTGCTCCATATTCGTTGGATCGATTTGGAACGGGAACATTAGAAGCAAAGGTCAATCGTATTGTGGTAAAAGGCAGTTTACCCGATCCGGAGTGGCAATTTGCCCAAGAGTTTTTGCGCATTCTCAAAGGACGTGGAGTAACTGTGCGTGATAGCATTAACACCGCCAGACAATTAACTTGGGCTTCGCCATCGGTGCGTTATGGGTCGATGAAAATGTTGTTGGAACACAAAGGAAAAACCGTTGGTTCGGTAGCCTGGTGGACCAATATGAAATCGGTGAATTTGTTTGCCGAAGAATTGTTGTGCTGGGTTGGATATGCTGCTTACGGAACCGGTTCTACTGATAATGGAGTTACCAAACTGGAGAATTATTGGACAGGAAAAATTCCGGTTTCAGGAATGTTTATCAAGGATGGAAGTGGATTGTCGCGCGGTAATGCGATTTCTCCCCGACATTTTTGCGACTTGCTGAAGTTTATGACAACCAGCAAAAACTTCGACGTGTTTTATGGAACATTACCGGTGGCAGGAATTTCAGGTACACTTTCTTCGGTGTGTAAAAATCAGGCAGCCGAAGGAAAGATTCACGCCAAAAGCGGAACGATGAACAGAATCAAATCATATTGTGGTTATGCCGAAACAAAAGGTGGGAAACGCATTGCTTTTGCGTTCATAGCGAATAATTACAATTGTACGTCGAATGCTGTGGTAGATAGGATGGAGAAAGTGTTTAATGCGATGGCGCTTTATTGATTTAGCGGGACTTCCGGAGATTTCTAACCGTTCGTAATATTGCGAATTTACGTCCAGTTATTTGATATGCCAATTTGCAATATTACGAACGGTTTTTCGAGCTGAAATTGGGGCGAAATTTCTACAACGACTCCAAAAACCGTAACACCTGTTCGCGTTCCTTTTTAGAAAGTTCCTTGAACTTGTTTTTACTCCTTTCGCCTTCGCCTCCGTGCCACAAAATGGCTTCTTCGATGCTTCGTGCCCGCCCGTCATGTAACAAAAACGTATGACCGTTTACGGTTTGAATCAATCCCAATCCCCAAAGAGGTGGAGTTCTCCATTCATTACCTGTTGCTTTGAAGTTCGGTAATCCGTCAGCGAGTGCACCGCCCATGTCATGCAGCAGCAAATCGGTGAAAGCATGAATACGAACGTTTTTCAACGCCTGAATACTTCCTCCCGAACCGGTAACATGCGTAGGCGTATGACAGCCTGTGCAATTCAGTTGTTTGAAAAGCTGTCTTCCTTTTACAACATCTGCGTTGGTTTGATTTCGCTGTGCGGGAACCGCCAAAACACGACTGTAAAGCACAACAGAGGCTAAGTCATCATCCGAAATCTCCGGACTTCCCCCATTTGGTAAACCATTGCAAGCCGATTGATTGGCTGTGTGATTTTCAGTTGGAAACATGTTTGATGTGATACCAATATCTCCGTTGAAAGCTCCGGCAACTTGTTGGTAAAGCGTCGGAACATTTGCTTTCCACCCAAAACGACCGATACTAATGCCCTGACTCAATAAATCGGAGACATAATTTACCCGTCCGGAAATACCGTCCTGATTTCCGTCAAACGGATCAGCGAGGGCAACTAAACGGGTATCTGGAATTTGTTCCAATAAGCCCAATCCGATCATTTGTTGTCCAACGCGCGGTGAAATTCTGGTGGTTGAGCTGAGCGCTCCGAATTGCTGGTTACCGATACTATAAGTCGGTACGCGCAATGAATAACTGCTTCCGTCAGGATAGTAACCTGTAATTTCGGCATACTGAATGATCATTTGACCTTCTTGCGGAACATACGGAAGCGATTGATCCTGAAGTTGTCCGCCGAAAATAACGTCCATGATACTTCCGGATAAACTACTGTTGGGCGTTCCAAGACGAAACAACAATCCTTCGTTCATGATCGGTAATCCTCTTCCGTCGCGGAAATGACAACCGGCGCATGATTTGGCATTGAACAACGGGCCTAAACCATCGCGTGCTTCCGTCGAAGATGGCGCTTCGACCCAATTTTGATTAAAAAACGAATTCCCCACATAAAATTGCAGGGATTCGCTGGATGATAAACCATTAATCTGGTATGAAAAAGCATAAGAAGTTTGATCATAAACCGTACAACTTCCTGCCGCAGGATCAGTACCGAGATTATCGTACTCTTCAATGACAGGATCCTTTTTACAGGAACTCATCAGCAATAAGAAACAAACTAAAAAAAGGGATGGTCGCATTATCGGTGCTTAAAAAGTAATTCCGAAAACACCTGCGATGGAAAGAATAACCGTTTGTTCTGTTTGCAAAGAAGTGACAACATCCAATACTTTCGGTCTTTCAGCAGGAAGAACAATTGCCTGATCAAAAGGAGTGTACATCAATCCGATCAGATTTTCCGTTGTTTGAAAACGAGCCAATAGTTCCGTGTTTTTAGTGGCATCAGCTTCGGCTACCAAATCTTCCAATGCATATCCTGTTACAATGGTACCGCTAACACGGGTGTAATTTCCTTGGTAAAGATTTGAAATGGCTAATGCGTTCAGGTAAATATCGCGGTGGGTGTTGTCAGAGAAACAAGAGTGCTCGTCTTCCTGATTCGAATTTTCGTAAGCAACATAAATACGCTCACCTGCCAATTCTATGCCACTTAAAACGCGAAGAGAATTGAACATTTTACGCAAAGCAGTGTTGCTGTCCATTGCAAGAAATGTTTGACGGTAATTGCCAGCACCGTTCGGGTCCCAGGCATCACTCACCTGTTGCAAAGCAGCTACCAGAATATCCCCTAACACTTTCAGGTATTCACCTCTTCGTTGTTGATTACTGTTTGTTCCACCAACTGTTAAATAATCTGTATAAGATCTGGCTCCCGCTCCGCTTGCATCAAGGTCTTGTCCCCAAAGCAAAAACTCGATGGCGTGATAGCCTGCAGAAATATTTTCTTCGCTTCCGAATTCATTCGTAGAAATGATGGTTGTTGCATTAATCGTTGGATAAGTTGCAACGTCATTGATGATTCCTGCATTCGGAGCGCCTACAACGTAATCAACATAAGCCTCGTCCATCGGCCATGCATTGATCAAGCCTTCAGGTCCGTCTGAAGCGTTGTCTATCGGTCCGTCTACGAATCTGAAAATCTCCGTTTGTCCATAGACTTCTCGTGCATCCAACCAAGCTTGTTTCGCGGCATTGTGCGTTGTTAAACTTGGATTATCGACAAACGCATAGAGTGCATTTCTAAGATCTTGTGAAGTCAATAAAGCGTCATTGTAAACAGCAAACGCCATATCAGCATACGTTGTTTTCAACTGCGTCTTTTGTGTAGCGTAAGGATCAGGTGTTGATGTATTGTCATCTTCCTTTTTCTTTTTACAAGAAACTAACACAAGTGTTACAAGCGCGATGTAAGTTATAACGTTCTTCATAGACCAATTTTGGGGCAAAGCTACCTTGGCTTTACACGTGTTACAATACCCTAAACAGGGTATTTATAATCATTCTAAATAACTTCGCTTTCGGCAATACAATAAGCCATCAAACATTCCGTTCATTTCTTGGCAAAACACTCTTATTTGCTATCTTTACGCGCTCGGAAGGCACGAAATCTTTCTGTATATAGCTAATGGAAACACAGTTAAAAAAAATTGAGATGGTTGATTTGCGCTCGCAATATCAGCAGATAAAAACCGAAATTGATCAGGCCATTCAAGGTGTGCTTGATAGTGCTCATTTCATTGGCGGGCCGGCTGTAAGCGAATTTCAACAGGCATTTGAAACGTATTTGGATGTAAAACACGTGATTCCATGTGCCAACGGAACCGATGCACTTCAAATTGCGATGATGGCGCTAGGTTTGAAACCCGGCGATGAGGTGATTACTCCATCGTTTACCTACATCGCAACAACAGAAGTGATTGCGTTGTTGGGATTGATTCCCGTTTTTGTAGATGTCGATCCGCGCACGTTTTGCATCGATCCTTCGAAAATTGTAGCAGTAATTACACCAAAAACCAAAGCGATTGTACCTGTTCATTTGTATGGACAAGCTGCCGATATGGATGCCATTATGGAAATTGCTAATCGTCATAACTTGTTTGTGATCGAAGACAATGCACAAGCTATCGGGTCGGATTACCATTCTGCTTCAGGAAACGTTTCCAAAGTTGGAAGTTTAGGTCACATTGGTTGCACCTCGTTTTTCCCGTCTAAAAACTTAGGCTGTTACGGCGACGGCGGTGCCATGTATACTAACGATGATGCATTGGCGACACAATTGCGCATGGTAGCTAATCACGGTCAGTCAAAAAAATACAAGCACGATATCGTAGGTTGTAATTCCCGACTGGATGCCATGCAAGCGGCGATTTTGTGTGTGAAGTTGAAACGTTTGGATCAATACATCGATGCCCGCAGAGCGGTGGCCGATTATTACGACCGCGTTTTGGGAGCGTCTGAAAAAATTACGATTCCTTTCCGTGACCCGAAATCAAAACACGTATTTCATCAATATACCGTTCAACTTACCGGAGCTGATCGTGATGGATTACAAACATACTTGGCCGAAAAAGGCATTCCTTCAATGATTTATTACCCGAAACCGGCGCACAAACAAGGGGTATTTGATTCGTTCAATCTGGGCGATCTGGATTTGCCGGTAACCGAAGAGTTGACCAAAAAAGTAATTTCATTCCCCATTCATACCGAAATGGATGAAACGCAATTGGCGTCTATCTGTGAACACATTCTGAACTACGTTAACCAAAACTAAATGAAAAAAATTGCTGTTGTAGGAACCGGTTATGTTGGTTTGGTCACAGGGACTTGTTTTGCCGAAACCGGTAATCAGGTGATTTGTGTAGACATTGATGCCAAGAAGGTTGCCCGCATGAAAAATGGTGAAATGCCGATTTACGAACCACATTTGGATGTGTTGTTCGAACGAAACATCAAAGCAAACCGTTTGTCATTTACTACTAATCTGGCCGAAGGAATCAAAGACGCTGAAATCATTTTCTTAGCATTACCAACTCCTCCGGGAGAAGACGGAGCTGCCGATTTACGTTATATCTTAGGCGTTGCTGATGAATTGGGAAGTCTGATTCAGGATTACAAAGTGATTGTTGACAAGAGTACGGTTCCTGTTGGAACGGCAGAAAAAGTCCGTGAACGGATCGCCAAAAACGCGAAAGTAGATTTTGATGTGGTTTCCAATCCGGAGTTCCTGCGCGAAGGTTTTGCGGTAGATGATTTCATGAAACCGGATCGTGTGGTGATCGGAACATCTTCTGAACGCGCTGAAAAGATTATGGAACAGTTGTACAAACCATTTGTGCGTCAAGGAAATCCGATCTTGTTTATGGACGAGAAATCGGCCGAATTGACCAAGTACGCAGCCAATTCCTTCCTCGCTACCAAAATTACGTTTATGAACGAAATCGCGAACTTTTGCGAATTGGTGGGCGCCGACGTGGATAAAGTGCGCATCGGAATCGGTTCTGACGAGCGCATCGGAAAACGTTTCCTGTTTCCGGGAATCGGTTACGGCGGATCGTGTTTCCCGAAAGATGTACAAGCCTTGGTGAATTCGGGCAACGAAAACAATTTCTCGTTTGAAATTCTGAAAGCGGTAATGACCGTGAATGAAGATCAGAAAACGGTGTTGTTCCCAAAAATGAAAAACTTCTTCAGAGGCGATTTGAAAGGAAAGAAAATTGCAATATGGGGATTGGCGTTCAAACCGGATACTGATGACATTCGTGAAGCTCCGGCTTTGTACATGATTGATGCCTTGACAAACGAAGGTGCCACGGTAACGGCTTACGATCCGGAAGCGATGACCAATGTAAAAGCATTGCTGGGCGATAAAATTGCCTTTGCAGATAACGAATACGATGCCTTGAACGGTGCCGACGCTTTGTTGATTTGCACTGAATGGGGCGTTTTCAGAAACCCCGATTTCGATAAAATGGCTACCTTACTCAACGATAAAGTGATCTTCGACGGACGTAACCTTTTTGAGGTAGCCGAAATGAACGATCGCGGATTTTATTACAGTTCTATTGGGCGCATGACGCTGGAAAAATAAACATGGAAGAACGCAAACGCATTTTAATCACCGGAGCTGCCGGTTTCCTCGGTTCTCACCTCTGTGATCGTTTTGTAAAAGACGGCTACAAGGTCATCGGAATGGATAACCTCATCACCGGGCGATTAAAAAACATCGAGCACTTGTTTGGCAACGAACAATTCGAATTTTACCACCAGGATGTGAGCAAATTCATTCACGTTCCCGGAAAACTGGATTACATTCTGCACTTTGCTTCGCCGGCTAGTCCAATCGATTACCTGAAAATCCCGATTCAAACCCTCAAAGTGGGTTCATTGGGTATTCACAATTGTTTGGGATTGGCACGTGTGAAAAAAGCTCGTGTGCTTATTGCCAGTACATCTGAGGTTTACGGAGATCCAACGGTACATCCGCAAACGGAAGATTATTGGGGAAATGTAAACCCTGTAGGTCCGCGCGGTGTCTACGACGAAGCCAAGCGTTTTCAAGAAGCAATGACCATGGCGTATCATACCTTCCATGGTTTGGAAACGCGAATTGTGCGCATCTTCAATACTTACGGTCCGCGCATGCGTTTGAACGACGGTCGCGTATTACCTGCCTTTATCGGACAAGCGTTGCGTGGTGAAGATCTGACCATTTTTGGTGACGGTTCGCAAACACGCGCGTTTTGTTACGTCGATGATTTGGTAGAAGGAATCGTTCGTTTATTGCACAGCGATTATCCGTATCCGGTGAACATTGGAAATCCGGATGAAATCACGATCAGTGAATTTGCCGAAGAGATTATCAAACTCACCGGAACCGACCAAAAAGTGGTTTATAAAGATTTACCGGTCGACGATCCGAAACAACGCCGTCCGGATATTACCAAAGCACAAGAGTTACTTGGCTGGAATCCGAAAGTAGGCCGTGCAGAAGGCTTGAAGTTGACTTACGCTTATTTCAAAAGCCTGACTACTGAAGAGCTCAACGAGAAAGAACACATTGATTTTGAACATTATATTCATTAAAACATGGGCTATTTTGCACACGACACTGCGGTAGTCGACGACGGTTGTACTATTGGGGAAGGCACCAAAATCTGGCACTTTTCGCACATTATGCCCAATTGTACGATTGGTGAACGTTGCAACATTGGTCAGAACGTTGTGGTTTCGCCGGAAGTAATCTTAGGTAACAACGTGAAAGTTCAAAACAACGTTTCCATCTACACAGGTGTTGTTTGCGAAGACGATGTATTTCTTGGTCCATCGATGGTGTTTACCAATGTGATGAATCCGCGTAGTGCTGTCAATCGTCGTGATCAGTATTCCAAAACTGTCGTGAAAAAAGGTGCTTCGATAGGTGCAAACGCTACCATTGTTTGTGGAAATGATATCGGTGAATTTGCCTTTATCGGCGCCGGATCGGTGGTAACGAAAGAAGTGCCTGCTTATGCCTTGGTGGTAGGAAATCCTGCTCGCCAAATAGGTTGGATGAGCGCTTTCGGACATCGCCTCACATTTGACGAACAAGGTTATGCTTCGTGCCCAGAAAGCAATGAAAAATATCATTTAAAGGACGGAAAAGTCCAAAAAACAAACGCATGATTCCTGAAAATCAGAAAGTGAAATTTGCCATTGTCGGCTGCGGACATATCGGAAAACGCCATGCAGAAATGGTGAACCGCGATGCGGAATCCGAATTGGTAGCATTGGTTGATGTGCGCACGCGTGAAGCTTGTGGTGCAGACGCTTATGATGTGCCGTTTTTTAATACGATGGAAGAATTGCTCGCTTCAGGGCTTGAATTTGACATCGTAAATGTGTGTACTCCTAACGGATTGCACGCAGAACAAGCGCTCATTGCATTGGAAAACAAGAAACATGTAGTGGTTGAAAAACCGATGGGCTTGTCGAAGGAACAATGCGAAAAAGTGATTTTCAAATCCTTACAGCAATCCAAACAAGTATTCTGCGTGATGCAAAACCGTTATTCCCCGCCTAGCGAGTGGATCAAATCGGTGGTTGAAAGCGGAATATTGGGTGAAACATTCATGGTACAGCTCAATTGCTACTGGAACCGCGATGATCGTTATTACAAAGCCGGTGGCTGGAAAGGAACTCAGGATTTGGATGGAGGAACCTTGTTTACCCAGTTTTCGCATTTCATCGACATCATGTATTGGTTATTCGGCGATATCGACAATATTCAAGGGAAATTTGCCGACTTCACACACAAAGATTCCACCGCCTTTGAAGATTCCGGTTTTGTGAGCTTCGATTTCATCAACGGTGGTATGGGAAGTTTGAATTATTCCACTGCGGTTGCCAATCAGAACCTGGAAAGTTCCATGACCATTATCGGTAGCAAAGGAAGTGTGAAAATCGGTGGTCAATACATGAATGAAGTGGAAGTGTGCAACATTACCGATTACGAAATGCCCGAACTGGCACCTACGAATCCGGGCAATGATTACGGCGCATACAAAGGTTCGGCAGCGAATCACCACTATGTAATCACCAATGTGATCGATACCTTGAAAGGTCGCACCTCTGCTACTACAAATGCATTGGAAGGACTCAAAGTAGTAGAAATTATAGAACGCATTTATAAAGTACGCAATGAGCAACTCAATTTACAATAAACTGATTCGCAAAGAAGCCAAATTGGCGGTAATCGGTTTGGGATATGTAGGCTTACCGATTGCCTTGGAATTTGCCCGAAAAATCAAAGTGGTTGGTTTTGATATCAATCAGGCACGTGTGGATTTGATGAAACAACACATTGATCCGAGCAATGAGTTGGAATCAACAGATTTTGACGGTTGTGACATCTTGTTTACCGCGCAATTGGAGGATCTAAAAGACGTTGAGTTTTTCATCGTTGCTGTTCCTACGCCCATTGATGATGCCAATCTTCCGGACTTAAAACCGTTGTTGGGGGCTTCACGCACGGTAGCACAAGTGTTGAAAAAAGGCGATTACGTGGTTTACGAATCAACCGTATATCCGGGTTGTACCGAAGAAGATTGTATTCCTGTATTGGAAGATTTATCGGGCTTGAAATTCCATGAGGATTTTATGGTTGGTTATTCACCCGAGCGTATCAATCCGGGAGATAAGGAACATACCTTGCAAAATGTGGTGAAAGTAGTTTCGGGTTGTGATGCCGAATCATTGGAAGAAATTGCAAAAACGTATGAATTGGTTGTTCATGCAGGTGTACACCGTGCTGCATCAATCAAAGTTGCCGAAGCAGCAAAAATTATCGAAAATACGCAGCGTGATGTGAATATTGCGTTGATCAACGAATTATCCATCATTTTTAACCGTTTGGGAATCAATACGTATGATGTGTTGGAGGCTGCCGGAACGAAGTGGAATTTCCTGAAGTTTTCTCCGGGATTGGTTGGCGGACATTGTATTGGTGTAGATCCGTATTACCTTACCCACAAAGCGCAACAAGCCGGATATCACGCCAAGATCATCAACAGCGGTCGTTATGTGAATGACTCCATGGGCTTCTATATCGGGAAACAAACCGTAAAGAAAATCATTGCGCAGGGGAAACACATTCAGGACGCGAAAGTTTTGGTAATGGGAGCAACATTTAAAGAAGACGTTTCCGACATCCGCAATTCAAAAGTGATCGATGTGGTGAACGAATTGAAATCATTTCAAGTACATGTTGACTTGGTTGATCCGCATGCTTCTTCTGCCGAAATGCAGCACGAATACGGCGTTGGATTGGTTGAAATAGGTAAAAATTACGATGCGATCATTGTTGCAGTGAATCACAAAGAATACCGTGGTTTGGACGAAGCGTATTTCGAGACGATTCTCAAAGACGGAACAGGTGTTTTTGTTGACATAAAAGGAATTTACAGAGGAAAAATCAAAAATCTCGAATACTGGAGCTTGTAACGAGACTCAAGACTTGAGACCGCTTCGCTAAAAGACAAAAGACCGTATTATAAGTACGGTCTTTTGTCTTTAGTCTCAAGTCTATCAGTCTACCTCAACAAATTCAAATGTCCGTAAAGTAATATGCGTTCGTCTGTTTTATTGGTTTTGAATTCGATCCTCCAGGTATACTGACCTTCTTGTGCCATCATCCCCATGTATGAACCATCCCATCCAATACTCGCATCTTTCGACTCAAAAATGGTTTCGCCCCAGCGATTAAATACCGTGAAGTTAAAATCATACGGATCGAACCCGGAAGTGAAAACAGGTTGGAATACTTGGTTGAACTCGTCTCCATCAGGAGTAAACGTGTTCGGCACATAATACAATAATTCCTCTTCAACTGTAATTTTGGCCGTATCTTGATCTTGGCAACCATTGTTGTCTGTTGCTGTAAGGATGACCGTATAAACTCCTGCGGCACCAACTGGAAATGTATGTGTCGGAGAAACAGCAGTAGAATTGCTTCCGTCACCAAAATTCCAAGAATAATTAGTGGCTCCGGTGGAATTATTAATCATGGTAGAAATCGCACTTTCAGAACTCAATAAGGAAGGTGTCGGCGTAAATGAAGCAATGGGTCCGCCGGTAACACAAGTAATGGAAGGATAGTTTATAGTTGTTATGCAACCATTCGCACTAACAGCGACTACAGCTAAATCTACACATCCGGTAGTGTTAAAGGTAACCGTCTGATTGCCACAACCAGTAAATGATTGTCCATCGGAAAAGGTCCATGTGCAAGAATTACTGTTAACGGTGTTACTTGTAAATGTAGCTACTAAAGGAGCGCATCCCGAAGCAGTGTTTACAGAAATGTTAATTACCGGAATCGGATCAACTGTTACCGTAATTTGATCGGTAGCCGTACAACCGCTTGCAGTTTCTGTAACCGTAACCGTGTAGGTTGTAGTTGCAGCAGGGGTAAAAGATACATTTTGTAAAACGCCATTGTCCCAAGTAATTGCTGCCGGATTTGGCGTTAACAATGTTGCATTGAGAGTGGCTGGTGATCCTGCACAAATCGCAAAATCTGCGCCTGCATTAACCGCCGGAGCATTCGCGGGGTTTAATGTAGCACTTGAAGTTACCTGACAACCGCTTGCATCTTGTACCACAATCGGATAGGTTCCGCCAGCCAATCCGGTAAAAACATTTCCACCAATAAATGACGCTCCATTATCAATACTGTATTGCAAGCCACCGTTCGGGCTGTTGGCCGTAATATCAATACTTCCGTCAGATTGATTGCAAGTAGGATCAACCGTAATCACGTTTGTTACAGACGGACCATTAGCCGTAGTAACCGTAATCGGGCTTGAAGCCTGACACCCATTGGCATCTTGTACCACAACGGTATAATTTCCGGATAAAACGTTAGTGAACGTATTGCCCGACTGCAGGGTAGCTCCATTGTCGATACTATATTGCAAAGCACCGCTTCCTCCGCTAGCAGTGATGGTAATTGTACCGTCAGCAGTATTACAATTGGCAGCAGTTGTAGCAACATTTGTGATTGAAATTGCCACAGGATCTACCAAGGTGAAATTTTGTGTAATCGGCGGATTTGAAACTCCTGCAGAAGGTGTAGTGATCAAAACATTGTTGATTGCAACAGAAGGATCGGTACCTACTGCATCATCATTATTATCCCACTGAATGCCAATTTGCAAGTTGGCAATGTTGTCGCAACTTGGTGGAAGAACTACTGAATAAGCCGTCCACAATCCTTGTCCATTCGCACAAACGGTTGAATTCAACGCACCGCCAAGCTGTACCCAACCCGATCCGGGATTGATCCAAACGGTTGCTTGATCATTCGGCAGATCGCCATTGGCTATGTAATCGAAGGACAATGTTAGATTAGTATTGCCGCTTGTGTTGATCAGCCCGGATTGAGCTCTTACATGTGTTTCAGGACAAAATAATAATCCGCACAATCCGCCGGCATCATAGGCAGCACCTCCGGTTGGATTAAACACACTCGTTATATGTAACGTGTTATCACCGTTGTTAGCAACACCGCACCCACCGGGAGCAACACCTCCTTCATTGTCTGAAACAGTAAAGAAATTAGGATCGGCTCCTTGAGGACCTACAACATTGCTGAGTGACCAACTTGCTGCACCGGTTTCGAAATCTTCGGAATAGATGGTTGTTGTACCGCCACCCGAACTGGCATCTGAAATGGTTACACTATAGTTTCCGGCGCATAAAGCACTAATCGAAGACGTATTGCTTCCAATGGTTGATCCAGTGCCATCTTGCCAAACATAGGTATAAGGAATTACCCCTCCGGCCGGAGTAACTTGGATAGAGCCATTACAACTTCCCGGGCAAGTCGGATCAGTTACGGTAGAAGATGAAACGGTAATTTGCGCAAAGGAAAACCCATAAGCAATTAACGCCATGACGAGAGTGGAGAGTCTAATCATAAATTATTGAAGTAGTTTTTTGAATGACGCTAAGAAGGTAAAAAGGTTGTGTTTATAATAACAATATTCGACGAAAAGTGTGATTTATTCGACGGAAAGTGTGTTTCGGGAATTTCGGGGAGAGACATGAGACGTATAGATTTGAGACCGCTTCGCTAAAAGACAAAAGAGTTTTTTCTGAAAACTTGGCTTTTGTCTGAAGTCTAATCGTCTTATGTCGTTTAACCCAACTCTTTATTCCTCAGCGGCAATCGCATCAATTGACGAAACGCCTCATCTGATAAGTGTTTCTCTAGTATATGCAAATGTTCTATACGATGACAATCCGTTCCTGCGATGTCCACCAATCCTTCTTTGATCAACAGTAATGCTTGTTTCTTGACTTCGGGGCCATAATGTCCGGTAAGCGAGTTATTGTTGAGTTGGATCCAAACACCCAGTTCGCGCAAGCGGTGCGCCATTTTGGTTGAGTCGTGGAAATAAATATACCGTTCGAAATGTGCAATAATGGGCTGGTAGCCTGATGAAATTAGATCAAAGACCAAGTCTTCCAGCTGAGTCGGTTCATTTCGAAACGAACATTCGAATAAAATACAATTGGTATGAAACGGCAATAAATCACCTGATTTCACGCGTTCAAACAGTGTTTCGTCGAAATAATATTCGGCAGAAGCTTCAATTTCGATGGTCAAACCGATTGCCTTAGCAGCATCTCGTAATTCATCTCGTTTGGTTATAATACCTGCTGTGGTATTGTTGTACACGCCGTTCATGACATGGGGAGTGGTAATCACTTTCCGGTAACCCAGCTCTTGAAACTTGCGCAACATCCCTAATGAATGGTCCATGCTTTTGGATCCGTCATCGATTCCGGGAAGCAAATGACTATGTAAATCGACTTGTAATTCAGACAAATCGACCGGTTCCTGATGGCGGTTTGATTTCAAAAAAGAAAAGATTCCCATAATGCTGTTAAGATACAAAAAGTAACCATTACGAGTAGAATACCCGTTCTGGGAATAGCATTTTTATCAATAAGGTAATAATAAGTTCATTTACTAAATCGATTGAGGGGCTACCACTCTAGATAAAAGTATTTCAGACAGGTACTTTTAGATTTTACAAACAACTACTTATGAAACGCTTCCTTATTTTAATGCTTGGCATCGTATTAGGTTCATTTTCTCTTAATGCTCAAACATTTAGTTGGAGTGGTTATACGAGCGGTTCAATGTCTTATACCACAGGGATTTTAACGGCTACTGTTACGTCTTCTGCTCCGGGGTTTCAAAATACTACACCGCGCCATTATGCTGCTGCCACTGTTGGGAGCGGGCAATGTGGTATTGCCGGTGGTTTGGCGCTAGAACAAATGTTCGGAAACATCACCACTGCACATGCAACGCTAACACTTGATTTTACACAAGGAAACAGCACTAATGGAACATGTTCGTCCATTACATTTCCTATTAGAGATATTAATGCAGACGAATCGGTACAAACCTTTGCCGACTGGGTGGAAATTTCTGCTGTAGATGGCAATAACAATGCAATAGCGGTAGCAAGCATTACCGCAACAGGAGGTTCTAATAAAGTGTTTACAACGTCTGGAAACACGCGTATTATTAAGGGTTACAATAGTAGTAGTTATGGATCAAGATCTACTACTGCTTGTGACAATGTCAATATCAGTGTTACGCCTCCGGCGGGAGTTACTTTAAAACGAATCGTAATCAAATATCACCCGGATTACACGGCTTCACCGAATTGGTATTGGAATTTTTCAGGTCCTACACGCCCGGCTTATCAATACATTTCTATCGGTTCCATTACTGCAACTGCTACAGGTGGAGGCTGTTTGGTACTACCGGTAGAATTGGTTTCGTTTACTGCGCGTCGTGAACAACGATCTGCCGAACTTACATGGGTGACGGCTTCCGAAGAAAACAATGCGCAATTTGTGGTAGAACGCACAACGGATGGCGAACATTACGAGGTGGTGGATGTGTTAGAAGGTAAAGGAACAACGCAATCCACTTCCGTTTATACGATTACGGATGAGCAAACACCTGATCAGTTAACCTATTATCGTTTAAAGCAAATTGATATCAACGGGAATCCTACTTTTTACGATTTGATTTCGGTGGAAGAACTCGGAGGTGATGCCTTGATTCAACGTGTGTATCCCAATCCGGCGAATAGCGTGTTGGTGTTTACCTTAAACTCGCTCGGAAAACAATCCTATACCATTCAAGTTACGGATCAATTGGGAAGAACCGTTTACAGTGAAACAAACGAAACCGATAATGGTGCTTCAGAACACACACTTGATGTTGATGCTTTTGAAAACGGTAGTTACCTGATGACCGTTCAATTGGAAGATGGAAAAACCGAATGCACACGTTTTGTGAAGTGTGATTAATTCTCCCCGTACATTTTTTTGTAATAATCGCGGTAACTTCCCGAAGTCACTTCGGTGACCCAAGCTTGGTTATCAAGGTACCATTTTACGGTTTTACGTAAACCTTCTTCAAAGGTAAGACTTGGTTTCCAACCCAATTCATTATGCAGTTTGGTGGCATCGATGGCATAGCGGTGATCGTGTCCGGCGCGGTCTTTTACATACGTTATCAGTTGCGCGCTTTCACCCGGTTTGCGATCAAGTAATTCATCCATAATAGAACACAATTCCTGCACCAAATCAATGTTTCTCCACTCGTTCCAACCGCCGATGTTGTAGTTACATCCAACTTTTCCTTCGTGAAAAATACGGTCGATGGCTTGTGCGTGATCTTCCACCCACAACCAGTCACGTACATTCACACCTTCGCCGTATACGGGAAGCGGTTTTCTGTTTAAGATATTGTTGATCATCAGTGGAATCAACTTTTCCGGATGGTGATGACTTCCATAATTGTTGGAGCAATTGGAACGCTTGATCTGCAAGCCGTAGGTATGAAAATAAGCGCTCACAAAATGATCTGAAGCTGCTTTTGATGCAGAATACGGACTGCGCGGATCATAAGCTGTTTCTTCCGTAAAAAAGCCTTCCTTGCCCAACGATCCGAATACTTCATCGGTTGAAACATGGTAAAACGTATGTCCTGAAAGCTCTTTCCAGTAATTTTTAGCTTCCTCCATCAGGTTTACCGTTCCCAATACGTTGGTGGTCACAAAAGGCATTGGTCCTTCAATAGAACGATCTACATGCGATTCGGCAGCCAAATGAATGATGTCTGTAATCTCGTAGTGTTTTAGCGCATTGCGAACGTCATCCCGACTCACGATATCGCCTTTTACGAACACATGATTGGGCGCATTTTTCAGATCATTCAGGTTGGCCAGATTACCTGCATACGTCAATGAATCGAACGTAACAATACGATAGTTCGGGTACTTGTTTACCAACAAACGAACAAGATGTGAACCGATAAATCCGGCGCCACCGGTAACGAGAATATTCATAGCACTTTTTGTGTGTAACAAAGCTAAGCAGAAAATAAGTAACCTGCTTTTATTGAACACCTAATCTTAACAATGATTGGGGTAATGTTTTTCCCAATTCTTGTGGTTGAGGTAATATTTCAGGCGAATGGTAAATCCGTGCTTGAACCGATTGTCAGTCCCGTTTAATAAAAACGAATAATTGTACAATAAATCAAAAGCAAAGAAACTCAGTCCTAAAGACGGACGGAGATAATGCGCGTTGCGATCCAAGTCATACAGGTAATCAATCCGTGCGGTGGCAGGAGGGACGTAAAAATTGGAAACTTCGGCAAAAACACTAACGGTTTGTCCGGTTTCTTCTTTGTGTCGATAATAGGAATAACCGATTCCCCATGAATAGGTTCGGAAATTGAATCCGCCACCGCTGCCGAATTCGACCCCGTAAGTGCGCCCGAAATTGGCAGAGAATTCGTGACTATAGGAAAGATTGTAGGCTAATCCGGTATACCACGAGTTGCCCCACAGTTTGTGTTTGGGAATGTTTTCGTGGATGATGTAAAAGGTATCACGCGTAATACCTCCGATGGCCATTGTTGAGTCACGTTTTTGCGAAAAGGCGGGAAACAATAAAAAGGTGATTATTACCGTAAGAATGGATTTAAGCATACTGCTATTCGATTTTTGAAAAGATCTCCGTGCTTAAATGTACCAATTTCAGGATAATGATTGCGTTTGAATGTGTGGAGAGATAGAAGACAAAAGACAGCTTTTCAAGAAACTGTCTTTTGTCTTTCTTCTCCAGTCTATTATCTTATTGTAACTCTGCCTTCACCTTCAATTGCTCATTCATAGCGACGAAACCATTTTTGGTATTGATGTCGAGCATTTTTCGAAACAATGGAATCAATATTCCCCGGAAACGTTCACTTTGAGTAAAAGTCGTGGTGCCATCGCCATTATCGATGAGTTGAAAACGGTGTTCGCCATCAAACAATCCCGGAATTCCCAAATGACCGATCCAACGAAACTCTTTTTCAGGTTCAAAGACCAATACTCTCGGTTTAAAGGTCATGCCTTTTGCTCCCGGAGGTTGCATATGCGCTTCGATTTTCTTGCCGACTTCCGCTTTTCCTGAAATAGATGTGATAAACGGATTCCAGGTGTGGTAATTGTCAAAGTCCATGAGGATGCTCCACACTTTTTCGGGAGTTGCTTTGATGATGATTGATGTGCTGATTTCTTTTGCCATAGCCGTAGAATTTAAAAGGGTGATGAATAAAATGCTGTTTAATAACTTCATAATCGTTCGTTTAAATGAATGAGACAAAGTTCAGCTATGGACGGTGAATGGCTCTTGACAAATGTCAAGAAATAAACGTTCGTGATTTTTTTTGTTGAATGAAGTGAAATAGTAGGTAGAAGCATTTTTTTTGCGTTCGTAATTTTGCGAATTCACTACGATTTTTTGGGTCGTAAATTTGCAATATTACGAACGGATTTTCTCCTTCGTAATCCTGCAAGGAAAAAACGAATCAGGATTATCCGTTCAGTTGTTTTTTGCGAATCCTACTAAAGGTTTCGGGCGTCATTCCTAGCATAGATGCGATGTATTGTAAAGGAACCTGGTTGAACAATTCTTTGTTGTTCTCAAAAAAGAAGTTGTAACGCTCTTCAGCAGTCATAGACAAATGAGTGAAAATGCGGTCTTCCAGTATGACGAAACAGCGCGCTATGAAGAGTTTTTCGAGTTCGTTCCATTTAGGAATCAGCTGGCCTATTTTCACATAATCAGACCGGTTGATGGTAAATAATTCTACATCAGACAATGCCTGAATGGTCCAGCGGGCGGGTGCTTCAAATACGAAACCAGCCAAATCTGTAACGAAATACCCTTTAGTTGAAATCCACTGAGTGACTTCTTTGTCTTCGGTTTGTAAATAAATACGCAGCATCCCCGATTGAATGAAGCTGAGTTTGTTGCACCCTTTTCCGGTTTCAAGAAAAAAGTCACCCTTTTTCAGTGTTTCCTGCCGAAAGAACTGACTGATTGCATTCAAATCTTCTGGTTGTGCGACTCCGAAGTAGGAGGAGATATAGTGTTCGAGCTCTGTCATAAATCAGTCGATGATGATGTCGTATTGCGTCAATAAACCAGCAACTCCACGTAGCGAAAATTTAGCTTTTTTGATGCGATTCGTTCCCGGATTGATCACATAACGAACCGCAGTTCTCAAATCGGCTTTTTCGAGGTTGGTCTGATCGAAGGTAGCCCCTGATAAATCACATTCATCAAAAACGGCTGCGCTTAAGTCGCATTCAGAAAAATCAACTTCTTCCAGCTTACAGGTTGAAAACCGCGTGCCTTTGAGTTTCAGTTTGTAAAAAGAAGCATGGTTCAATACGCAATTGTTAAACGCCACTTCCAACCCGAACGCATTGGCATGTTCTGCCGGAAAACCAAGCATTTTGCAATCTACAAAGGTAATTTCATTCAAGGTGGTGTTACCCAATTTAATCAGACTCAGGTTGCATTCTTCAAACGTACATTGCACAAAACGAAAACCTGAAAGATTTACCCTCGAAAAATCACATTCTTCAAACACGCACGCCTCGTATTCGGCCTTTACAAATTCCTGTTTAGTGAAGTCTGTTTTTGAAAATGTTTGTTCGAAAAAAGTGTGAGCCATGACGTGTTTTTACCGCTTAAAAGTAGTGTAAATTCTTTGCTAAGAATACATCACAATCGCCTTGTTTACCTTTCCTTCAGCACTAAAAAATACATTCTCAGCTGATTTTCGTCCGGTTGCAGTATTTAAATAATATATCGTGAGGCAATTCACACCAACCAATACATCTTTGATCTCAAAATGTAAGTTTGGAATCAAACTGAGACCTTTGAGCCAGTAATTTCTGACTGCATCAATTCCCGAAATGGTTCCATTGCTTTCAGGTACCAATTTGGCAGCCATAGGAGTCGTGATCGTGAAATCGTCGGAATAATGACTTAAAATGGCATCTATATCATGACTGTTCCATGTTTGCGCCCAGTTGGAGGCAAATTCATTTGCGAACTCAGGAGTTATTTCCATGGTGAATTGTATTTTGTCTAAAACTAATCATGATTTTTTTTCTTGCCTAAAATCTCATCGGTAAAATGTTCGGTGCGTTTGGGTTGCGCAAATTTTTCTGAATTGTATGCTTGGGAATTGCCTTTCGGAATGGAAAGCGAAATCCATTGTTCGTCACACACCAACTTGGCTACAAAAACAATTTGCCCGATGTGATACGGATAATGTGCCAATTGGCGATTGATGGCTTCCATCACTGTGTGTCCCATGTTGCGGATGTAGATAATGTTGCCCAGATCTTCTTCCTGCAAACTATTCAAAGCGCCCAGAAAACAACCCCAACCTTCATTCCATTTATGAAGTAATTCAGCTCGTGAAGTGATTTCATTTTCAAATTCCGCATCACGGTTGCGCCATTCTTTTTCACCATCGGTGGTCAGGAAATCCGTCCAGCGGCTCATCATGTTTCCCCATAAATGGTTGACGATGATTGCAATGCTGTTACTTGCTTCGTTGGCTTGCCATAACAATTGTTCTTCGGTCAGTTGTTCAAATGATTTTTCGCCGAGTAATTTGTAGTATTCAACTTGTTTGATAACGCTTGGTAGATAATCTGTTTTCATGGTAATTTAAGAAATGTAAGTGCCTTGAATTTACGAAAAATTGATGTATTCACATCTTCGAATGACAAAAAAGCAGAAAAATAATTACCATGGTAAATAAATTCATTGTAAGTTTGTCGAAAATCTCATTATGGATACACTTATTCCTTCATTGATACTTCTTTTTGGTGTGATAGCCATCGTTTTTGAAAGTCGCCCTCAGTTGCAAAAAATACCGCTTGCGCTGATTGCAGTTGGTTTGATTGCATGGATTTGTCCAGGTTTTGATGAAAAAGACGATACCACGTTGTTACTCGGTTTGCTATCGGGAATGGTGATGATTGGCCTTTTAGTAGGACTCCTTGTGAAAAAACACGGCGAATGGTTCGCTCTTCCGTTTACGTTCTTGTTGGCGATAATGAGTGGAAGCAAGGCAACGTATTTCGGTTTCGAATTGAATGTGTCGGGAATCTTGATGTTGCTTCCGTTTTTGGGTGCTGTAGGTCCGCTAGTGGTGAATCTCAAAGCAAAGTTGCTACACAAATGGCTGAAATTGGATCTTGAACGCACAACTACCATTGCTTCTGCTTTTTATGCTGCAATACTGGTGTTTTTCGCCGGATTTCAAGCACAATACTTCGGGGTAATATTGGTTGGGGCCGGCTGGGTAAGTGTTTCGCTTGCCAGCAGAAAACTCGAAACACTGGGAGCCGGAATCGGATTACTTTCGTTAGGTGTTGTTTTTTGGTTGCTTAAAACCCAAACAGAGATCGATGATTCGTTCTTGCGTCCGAATTTCCTCATGGGATTGGTGGCAGGTGTTGCTGCAATCACGTGGGTGAAATTGACCAAAGATGTCACCAAATTGCGTTGGCCCTTGATGTACCTTTTACCACTTTTTATTGTGGTTGCCATGATCATGATGGGAATTGCGAACGAAAATTTCGGTGGATTGCCAACCTATATTGGAGCACTGATTGGAACGTCACTCGTGTTGATGGTAACGCGTCATCAAACACAGGTTATTCCGTTTCTGGCGCTGTTGCTAGGAGTTTCGGTACTTGTATTACATCAATTTGAACCGATAGCATTACCGAAAAAACAATCGCGTTTGAGCACAACTGAAACCACAACTAAACCCAAAGAAATAGCGCCTTCTGTGTTAGATGTTCCGGCAATTGCTTTAAATGCCGACATGAAAGGAAATTGGAAAAGTGCGTTTGAGGCTTCCAAGGTAGAATTTCAGTTGGGACCCGAAGGTTCTGTTACCAAAGGTGGTTTGGAAGAATTTAAAATTGATCTTCGTCTGAACGATGCCGGCGAACCCGAAAAATTGAACGTAGTTATCCCAACTGCTAAAGTGTCGACTTTCAACCCAATGCGCGATGAAACTGTTCGTGGTGCCGGGTATCTGAACGCACCTGCATTCCCGAAAATCACGTTTAGCGCCAACAATATTACCAAAGAAGCCGATCACTATGTTGCCAATGGTGATTTTGAGTTATTAGGCAAAAAAGCGCCTGTGAAAGTGGAACTGAAATTTGCTGCCTCCGGAACAGATAAAGGCAAACAATTTCTTGTAATGGTAGGCGAAGCCAAGTTCGATCGCACCAAACACGGTATGCGCAGCGATGCTAAAATTGGGAATGAAGTAACGGTAACGTTTGAGGTTGAGTTTAGAAAGTAGATTAGATAAACCAAGTTGGATTTGCTATCAAGTCTCCAAATTTAGATATGTGAAGACTTACTTTTGCTCCAGAAGTTGTGTGAACAAACACAAGGCTTCCGCGTGTGATATAAAAGTTTCGCTTGAATTCCTGAACAATGCCGGGCATGTCAATGCAGTTAAGACCAAAAAGCTGATCTTGCTGAATAGCTTCTTCCAATAAGGATGTCAATCGGGTATCGTAATCGCTACTAGGCTTGAACAAATCTCTTAGTTGTAGTTCAACCGCCTTGTTTTGTAAAAACTGGTACGACGCAAACTCATAATTGACACCATTGAGTGGTTTTTTGCCCGCCTTTTTTCGTTTTTCAGAATAGTAGTGAAAGTTCACAAAAAGTGGCTCTATGCTTCCATGAAATAAATTCGGATGCGGTTGAAACGAATCTGCAATTAGTTCATTGCGATGTTCTTTGATTTGACGTTCGTCGTAGCTTCTATTGTACACCAATTCGAGCGGCACCGTATTGTTAAGGGCATTTTCAAGAATCAGGCGATTTGCCATGTTCCGCACGGCAATCGAATCTCCTGAGTAGTAGATATAGTTGTTTTTAATGTAAGGTGCATTGTTTTTCTGTACGCGTCCGGGAAAAAGTTGTTGGAATAAATCAGCGGTTTTCTCCAACTCGGCTCTTTCGGTGAAGGGAATTAACAATTTACCGGTAAAATCAATAACGGCAATAGCACTTCTGTCAATCAATAACATACTTCCGTTGTAAACGGTTTCATCAAAATTGTACTTGAGGTGAAATGCATTTCCGGTATGAGGATCAACCAGAAAGACGCTGTCGTCTTTCACCAGAAAAGAATTATGGTAAACAGTCGTTTTATAATCAAACCGAGCCGACACTGTTTTTTTTAGGTCCTTATCTATGACACCCCATTTTCCCTCACTCTTAAAGAAGCTAAATGCCGAGGGAGTTTTCTTGACAAAGGGTATATCGAAGAGCGTATCAGTGAGTACTTCTCCTTGTTGATTGGTCAAAAACCACCCTGTTCTCGGTAGAATGCCGGAACTGTAATTGGCCCAAAAAGTTTGGTAGTCACCATTCGTGTAAACACTAACTCTTGGGTACACAGGCTTTATCTCCCATTCAGATGTAGTTGAATTGATGATTCCGGTTTTTCCGTCCAATGTGGTTAGAAACACGGAGTAATCTTCTTGCCAAAAGCGTTTGATAGAAGAAAAGTTGCGAACCAATTTCTTTTTTTCGTTTTCGATGCGTAAGTTATCTCCATCTAAAATGTAGTAGAGTGATCCGATTTTTTGACGCTGGACTGTCGATTTTTTAGCTATGATCTTTCCGCGGTGATTGATACTTAGAGGACCTATTTGGGTACCATGTATATTTTGGATAAACGTTGAATCATAGACAGCAAATCGGTCGCCAGAAGCACAATAAACAGTGCTGTCTTTCACAGCAAAGCGCATGTAATCATTTCTAAACTGTTCAGATGGAATTCCTGAAAAAGTACTGAGTGTTTCGCATGAATCAAGGAGTATGATTCCGTTTGTATCGGTGAACGCAAGAAGGTTTCCCTGTTTAAGTAGCAGGAGGTTAAGTTGCAGCCGTTCTATAGTATCGTAAACAGGCGGAATCACTTCATTCAATTGTGTATCGTAGACACCAAAGAGCTTGTTCTTTCTGAGAATAAGCGGATTGTATGGTGCTTGTTTATCCGGTAGCTCATCGAATTGCAGCTCACTGGAAAGAATTCCACTTTTGCTTACCACATTGAATTTTCCAGAGTCATTTGAGATAAACACATAGGGCAAATGTTGATAGGAAGATAGAAACTGTTCCAATGCATAAAGACTACTAGCGGGCAGGCATAGCTGTCGACGAAACATCCCGTTTTCGTCAAAAATTCCGATCGTCATCTCATGCTCCTCAACATTCAGTTCCTTTTCATCGAACGTCCAGTAAAAAGCCCCTTCCGGTGAAGAAAAGCGGAAAACTGGTGAATACAAATAAGGAGTGCATTTGCCCGTTTCGATGTTCCAAAGTGCATAGTTGGAGTATTGGGGCTGTTCGTAAGCGTCTTTTTTCTTCATGTTATCGTATGTTATTTTTTGCTTAAGTAAGTAAACGGGAGGCAGGCCGCTGTATTTTTCGGAGTAAGGGTATATGTTTTCAGACCTAGTCGATTGCAAGGGCTCTGGGTGCACGCCTTCAAAGAAGTAAAAGAGCTGTTCCGACAAATCGCGGTGAAGGAAATTAAATTCTAAATCCATGATGCTCCATTGCTCATGCTGAGAAACATAGATCCAATCGCCTAATAAAATAATTTCGTCCCACCAGCCGGAAGCCTTGCCGCTTGCAATGTCGTAAAAACAAGTTTGTCCCTCATCGTTGTCTGCTACAAGGAATTTAGAAGCAGTTTTAATATTTCGTAATCGTGGATCAAGGAAGTCGTAACCTCCAGAATGAAGAGGTACCAATTGTCGACCATTTTGGTCAAAAACTGTTTCTTGACGCAGTGAATCGTTTGCCCTAAAAAGCCAATCGTTATAAATCTCGGTCAGTGGTCTCATTGGCTTTATTATTTCGTAGCTTGGAGGAATAATCACCTTGTTGTCACGAGAAATTAAACCGTGGTTACCGTTCTTTGTGATCTCGTAAAATTCTTTTGCGACCTCGCCAAATGCACTTGAAAAACCGAATTTTTTTTGAATCGTATTGTAGGCGAGCGGTATTACCACTTGATACGAAGTATCCAAAACGCCATATAAACCCTTCTTGTTAACGACATACTCGCTGAGGTTAGGATAGGAATAAAATTCGGGGATGATAGCGTCGTACTCAAATGGTAGCAGCATAGAATCGGTGTCATCGATGATTCCTCTTTTTCCATTGAGCATCGCGATGAACTTGTTGCCTCTGCCTAGCAATTCGATAGATTGGTACTTGCATGGAATTATCCAGGTTCCATTATCCCTTAAAATCCCAAAAGCATCGTTTTCTGATAAGATCCAACTTTTGTACGGGTGTCTATAAAGATGGTAAGGAAGTTCTTTTACATGCTCGAATTTGGCAGGAAACAGAGTGTCACCCCACCCATATTTGAACCCTGTTTTGCATAGAGAATAGTCTTCAAAAGGAACTAGCCGTCCTTGTCCAAAACAAGTAGTTACAGCAAGATAAAATAAAAGAAACAGACATTTTTTCATAGATAATAGTGTAGTTATAAGTCTGTTTTTGGTGTTGGTTACATTCATTTCTACAGGGCGGTTTGATGAACAAAAATGACTTCTATTTCAGCGTTTCACGATCTTCAAAAAATCAAATAAACGTCAATTTTTCGCACTGTTAAGCAACGAAGTGTTAATTTAGGAATACTTTAGTGGAATATTCTGCTAAAAGAATTCTTAATAAAACACGTATGAAACAACTGTTTACTTTCGTTTCGTTGAGCTTGTTTTCAGCCTCAATAAGTTTCGCTCAAACAATTTCTCTGCAATCATTCGCAACCGGATTTACTCGTCCTGTGGAAATTGCACACCCTGCTAATGATTCCCGTTTGTTCTTGGTAGAACAAGCCGGTAGAATCAAAGTTGTAAACTCCGATGGGTCAGTAAATCCGACGCTGTTCCTTGATCTTACTGCTGACGTTGAATTTGTCAACTTTCCCGGTAGTGAGCAAGGTTTACTCGGTTTGGCTTTCCACCCGGATTATGCCACTAACGGTTATTTCTATGTGAATTACACCCGAAATGGTGATGGAGCCACGGTTGTTGCACGTTATTCGGTTTCAGCCGATCCGAACGTAGCCAACACGGCAGAAACGATTTTGTTAACCGTAGCACAACCATACTCCAATCACAACGGTGGTACAATCAAATTTGGCTCCGACGGTTATTTATACATCGGAATGGGCGATGGTGGCGATGCCGGCGACCCTGGAAACAGAGCACAAAACATTACCGAGAATTTAGGAAAGATGTTGCGCATTGATGTCAATTCAGGATCGCCATACAGTATTCCTGCAACCAACCCGTTTGTTGGTGTTGCCGGAAACGACGAGATTTGGTCAACCGGAATGCGGAATCCATGGAAATTTTCATTTAACCGCACAAACGGTGATTTGTGGATTGCAGACGTTGGTCAATATGACATTGAAGAGATCAATAAAATCCCAAGCCCTATCCCGAATACAGGATTAAACTTCGGATGGCGTTGTTTTGAAGGAGATGCTGTTTACGATCAATCAGGTGGTAATTGCCCAACGTATGCAGCAACTGTGGCTCCGTTTACACAGTACACTCATACGGCAACCAGCGGTTGCTCCATCACGGGAGGTTATTATTACACGGGAAGTTTGTATCCAAGTTTTAACAACAAATACTTCTTTGCAGATTATTGTACCCGGAAAATAGGAACGGTAACAGATGCCGGAGTTGTTACTTGGACATCGGCTTTCGCTAATACAATGACCACTTTCGGTGAAGACATGAATGGGGAATTGTATGTTACCGGTGCAGGTACATTGTTTAAAGTAGTTGACGCAACGGCTGATGTGAACCAGTTTTCATTGAGCGGATTGAGTGTTTCTCCAAATCCTGCGAAAGATGAATTTACAATCGGCAATTTGCAGAAATTGCAGTTGACCAAAGCTACATTGGTTGATATGTCAGGAAAAGAAGTATTGGTGCGAAATCTTGGAAATACACCTACTATCACGATTTCAACCGTGAATTTGATCAACGGATTCTATTTGTTGACTGTTGAAGATGTGAATGGTAATAGTTACCAAACGAAAGTGTTAAAGCAATAAGATAGTATCGGCTAGCCGATACATTGTTTTCCCACAGATGCGTCAGCCTCAGGCTGACGCTCCTAACGGCAGCGCATATGTGTTGTGTATTCTATAATCCATGCGAGGGCGTTAGCCGAGCAAAAATCCGTGCATCTGTGGGGACAAAAACACCCTGCTTTTGGTGTAACAAATAAATGAAGAGACTTATAAATAAGAGCAGGTACGAGTTACCTGCTTTTTTTGCGTCCGCCTTTTTTCGGTCCGCCGGTGGTTTTACCTCTGCGATTGTCAGGATTGTTCCCCGTGGTTTTCCCACCGGGTTTTCCTGAACGAAATCCGCCCGGTTTATTGCCCGCAGCACTTTTCGGTCTGTTGGAATTGGCCGAACCACTCGGTTTAGTTGGTTTTTTCGGAGCGGTTTTGGGTGGTGGTGTGGATTCGGAAGTTTCCAAAAGGGTGTAAATGGTTTTTAATTCCGTTTCAGTCAAGTCGCGCCAATCGCCTACAGCCAAACCTTTCAGCGAAACGTTCATGATGCGCACACGTTCCAGTTTCAGCACTTCGTACCCGAAATATTCGCACATGCGGCGAATCTGACGGTTCAAGCCCTGAATCAACGTAATCCGAAAAATAGTAGGACTTTCCATCACTACTTTACACTTGCGGGTTACAACACCCAACATCGGAACACCGGTTGCCATGCGTTGAATCACACTTTCTGTAAGTGGTTTGTCAACCGTTACCACATATTCTTTTTCGTGATTGTTTCCGGCGCGCAAGATTTTGTTCACCAAATCACCGTTGTTGGTGAGGAAAATCAAACCTTGCGAATCTTTATCCAATCGTCCGATAGGGAAAATGCGCTTGTAATGATGTACAAATTGCACGATGTTGTCGCGAACACCTTCGTCTGTGGTGGAAGTCACGCCTGGAGGTTTGTTCAACGCGATGAAAATGACATCTTCGGCCTCCATCGGTTCGATATCGTTGCCGTTTACCCGTACACGATCACCCGGTTTTACTTGATCACCGATGACAGCTTTTCTGCCGTTGATGAATACCGCTCCTTGTTCAATAAACTTATCGGCTTCGCGTCTGGAACACAAACCGCTTTCACTGATGAATTTATTCAGTCGTACTGATTCCATGCGTTTTACCTTAATGTATCCAATGAGTCGAGTGATTATTCACTCCATTTTTTCATCACTACCGAAGCTATGTGTCCGCCGAAACCGAAAGTATTGCTCATAGCATACGTCAAGTCTTTTTTCACGCCTTTTCCAAGCGGGAAGTCAAACAAATCGGCAAATTCCGGTTCTATTGTATCGGTATTGATGGTTGGCGGAACAATTCCTGTTTCAAGTGCCTTAATACAAGCAATGGCTTCAATTGCTCCAGCTGCACCCAGTAAATGTCCGGTCATGGATTTGGTTCCTGAAATACTCAGGGATTTACGTGAACCGAACACACGTTTTGCTGCAATCAATTCGCTCATATCACCTTGTGGAGTTGAAGTAGCATGCATGTTGATGTAATCGATGTCCTCAGCTGTAATTCCTGCTTCGCGCATGGCTTCTTCCATTCCCAATACAGCACCATCGCCTTCAGGATGTGTTCCGGTAAGGTGATACGCATCTGCAGCATGACCGCCACCTACAATTTCACCGTAGATTTTCGCGCCACGTGCCAAAGCATGGTCCAATTCTTCTAAAATCAATGCTCCGGCTCCTTCGCCCATTACAAAACCGTCGCGGTTTACGTCAAACGGACGAGAAGCTTTCTCCGGTTCTTCGTTGCGTTTTGAAAGTGCTTGTGCCGAAGAGAAACCACCGATAGCCGATTGGGTAATGGCTGCTTCCGAACCTCCGGTAATCACCATATTGGCTTTTCCCCACTTGATGTAGTTAAAGGCTTCAATGATGGCGGTATTGGAAGTGGCACAAGCCGAAACCGGACAGAAATTTACACCACGCAAACCGTATTTGATTGAGATAATTCCCGAGGCAATATCTACCAAGATTCGCGGTATGAAGAATGGGGTAAAACGTGGTGTTCCATCGCCCTCACAATATTCGATCATTTGATCCTGGAAGGTTTGAATACCGCCGTTTCCCGAGCCCCAAATTACACCGATACGGTCTTTGTTGAGTTGCTCAAAATCGATGTTGCCGTCTTTTACAGCTTGCTCAACGGCCACAAGGGCATATTGCGAAAACGGATCGTATTTGCGAATTTCCTTTACATCAAAATGCGCTTTCGGATCAAAATCCTTCAATTCGCAAGCAAAGGTTGTTTTGAACTTTGAAGTATCAAATTTGCTGATGGGAGCGGCACCGCTTTTTCCGGCAACCATGTTGTTCCAAAAGGTATCAACATCGTTTCCTATAGGTGAAAGAGCTCCGATTCCTGTAACTACTACGCGACGAGTCATGAGTATTATTTTATGGACTTCAAATTTACGAAGTCTTTTGGATTGAACCGTGAATTAAAGAAAACCGAGTTCCAGTTTTGCTTCTTCGCTCATCATGTCTTTGTCCCACGGTGGATCAAAAACGATGTGAATTTCGGCACTGGTCACCCCTTCAACCGATTCCACTTTTTCGCGCACATCTTTCGGCAGCGATTCAGCAACCGGACAATTGGGAGAAGTCAGTGTCATGTCAATATCAACGTGACCTTCCTTGTTTATCTGAACTTCATAAATGAGCCCCAATTCGTAGATATCAACCGGAATTTCAGGATCATAAATGGTTTTAAGTATTGCAACTATTTTATCTTCTATTGCTTCCATAATGCTTACGCTAGGGCGGTCAACGCCAGTATTTTTATTTTTTTCACCATGCTCAACAATCCATTCGCGCGGGTAGGCGAGAGGTGTTCTGCCAACCCGATATCATCAATGAAGTGCAGATTGGCTGTTGCTACGTTCTCGGGACTTTCGCCGTTGAGCACGCGAACGAGTAATCCGATGATTCCTTTTGTGATGATGGCATCCGAATCGGCTGTTAGACGCATTTTATCGTCCACAATCGAAGCATCTAGCCATACTTTTGACTGACAGCCTTCAATGAGGCGATCATCCGTTTTTTTAGCCGGATCAATCAGCGGTAAATCTTTACCCAGATCGATGATGTATTCGTACTTCTCCATCCAATCATCGAATAAGGAGAATTCGGATACTATTTCCTGCTGTTTTTCTTCTAAAGTCATTTCAATTCGATCATTAACGCAACATAGAGATGCTTTTTTCTACAGCAGCTATAAACGTATCTATTTCTTCGCGGGTATTGTAAAACGCAAACGATGCACGGATTGTTCCCGGAATCCCGAAAATATCCATCAACGGTTGGGTACAATGGTGTCCGGTTCTTACGGCAATACCTTGTTTATCGAGTAAAGTTCCAATATCGAACGGGTGAAGTCCGTCAACATGAAAAGAAACCACACTCGTTTTGTTTTTCGCCGTACCGATAATTTTTACGCCTTCAAAAGTCGAAATGAGATCCTGTGCATAATCGGCCAAGCTGCGTTCGTATTGCTCAACGTCTTCAATGTTGAATTGATTGAGGTATTGCAAAGCGGTTCCGAGGCAGATTCCACCGGCAATATGTGGTGTTCCGGCTTCAAACTTAAATGGCAATTCATTGTAAGTGGTGCGTTCAAACGTCACTTTTGCAATCATATCACCACCACCTTGGTAAGGCGGCATTTTATCCAATAAATCTTCTTTTCCGTACAAAACACCTATTCCTGTTGGACCAAAGACCTTGTGTCCGGAAAAAACAAAGAAATCGCAGTCGAGGTCTTGCACATCTATTTTGGTGTGCTGAATGCTTTGTGCACCGTCTACCAATACTTTAGCTCCAACGGCGTGCGCATTTTCAATGATCGTTTTCAGCGGATTGATGGTTCCTAGTGTATTGGAGATGTGTGTTACAGCCACCAGTTTTGTTTTAGAAGAAAGCAATTCTTCGAATGCATCCAGTTTCAATTCTCCGCGACTATTTACAGGAATTACCTTTAGAACCAAACCTTTTCGTTCGCAAAGCAATTGCCAAGGAACAATATTGGAATGGTGCTCCATGGCCGAAATGAGAATTTCATCTCCGGCAGAAAGCAACGATCCGAAAGAAAAAGCTACCAGATTTATCCCGTCGGTTGTGCCTTTGGTGAAAATAATTTCCTCCTGTTTTTCGGCGTTGATATACGATTTGATATACTCTCTGGACGTTTCATATTCAGAGGTAGCCTGCTGACTCATAAAGTGTACCCCACGGTGAATATTCGCATTGTTTTTACTGTAGTATTGATTGATCGCATCCAGCACCAGCTGTGGCTTTTGCGAGGTGGCACCGTTATCAAAATAAATGAGGTTTTTGCCATATATCTGTTGACGCAACGCCGGAAAATCTTGTCTGATTTCGCGCACGCTGAATTTTCGTTTTTCTACTAGACCCATGGCACAAAGATACGCATTTGCTTATTTTTATTCTTTCTAAATAGAATTAAATTACAACCTTTATCTTTGTTGTGTATCAATCATTAAAAATCTGATAATGCGATTACTGTTTTCTTTACTACTATTGGTTGCTCTGGGCCTCTCTTCTTGTAAAAAGTACAAGTTGAAACAACCTGCTTACCTGAACTTTAAGTGGGAATTTTTCGAACAGCAATCGGGAACCTTCCAACCTGTTGTCACCGGTGGGTACTTTTACCTCAATCAATTTCGGGTAACGGGTACACGTGTTGAAGGTCCGGCGGTTGATATCGTTCAGAGTCTTCCAGTTGGAAAAACATCATTTTCGGCTGGCGGCAGCTTGGGGCTTTCAATGGATATTCCTGTAGGCGAATACAATCAATTTACAGTTGAATTGGGTGTTGTGAATGAAGTGCAACCTTGTATGGTTCTGAATGGTGAATACAATAATGGCGCTAGTAATATTCCATTTAGAATTGAATGGGAAACAGATGAAATTCTCTCATTTGTTCCTGATGCTGCATTCACACTTAGCAAGAAAAAGAATTACGATGTTACCATCGGTGTTGATGTTGAGAAATTGTTTCAATCCATTACAATCAATGACTGGGCGGATGCTAATATTACTCCGGAACCCACTAATACGATTGTCATCAGTGAAAACTTCAACCATAAATTGTTCACTGAAATAAATGAGCAATTAGCCAGTGCATTGTCGTTAAAAGTAAGTGAGTAAATGCAAGACGACCTCAAACATATCATTGATGGTTGTGTGAATTGGGAAAGACGTTCACAGGAACAACTGTATCGTCGTTTTTCGAAAGACCTTTTCAAAGTGTGTAAGCTTTACGGAGCCGACACACAAGATGCCGAAGATATGTTGCACGATGCGTTTATGCACATTTACAAAAACATTGGCTCTTATCATTTCTCGGGTGTATTTGAAGGATGGTTGCGCAGAGTTACTGTTAACTGTTGCTTACAAGCGCTTCGAAAACGCAAAACATTCCAGCAACTGGCTGAAATTGCGGTAATCGATGAGGTGGAAGACGATATGGATAAACCTATACCGTTTGTCGCTATTTTAGAAGAAATCAATCGCCTGCCTGCTAAAGCCGGTTTGGTGTTAAAATTATATGCTCTCGAAGGCTGGTCGCATGCCGAGATTGCTGAAGAACTCGAAATTACCGTAGGAACATCAAAATCGCAGCTCAATTATGCGCGTTCCGTATTGAAACAAAAACTAATGGCTTCATGAGTACCGATCCGAAACATAGATCAGACGATCAATGGCTCAACAGCTCCTTTGACAATTGGGATGCAGGTGAGCCGTCGGGTGCGTTGTGGGAACAAATCGAAGAATCGGTGGCTGTTGATGCAGTATGGGAACGGGTTACAGAAACATTACAACAACAAGAACATGCGCCTGATCAATGGATTGCGGCCTCGCATGAAAACTGGAATCCGGGTGAAGCTCAAGATGGCTGGTCTAAGTTAAATGATGCCATTTCACTGGAACAAGTTTGGACAGGATTGAATCAGTCGTTGAATCAACCGGTTGCAACCCGTGTTCCGATTTGGAAATTGGTAGCGGCTTCCGTTACAGCTATTTTCTTGTCAGGACATTTTAGTGATGCGCCGGCAATTCGTCATGAAATTCAGCATTCAACGGAATTGGCATTTGTTCAGCCTCAACAGCAAACAACAAATACAAACGGAACAGCTCATTTTACTGCCGGATCCCTTACTGTTGTTGATCAATCAATAGTGAATGCGTCTAATAGTATTGAGCCTGTAAATCTGAATCAACAGCAACGAATTCAGGTTCAGAATCCGGAAAATGGTACACGAGTTGATCAGCAACAGTCACCATTGCTTACAAATTCAGAGTTGCTACCTTCAACCAACATTCCACAGGAAGAAAAAGTTGAAAGAAACGATATTATTGCGGATTTGGGTGATCCTAAGTTGATTGCACTTCCGTCAGACTGGCAATTGAATCCTGATGTTGTAGGTCCACGTAAGTTCGAGATGAAGCCGCCTTTCCATCATTGGACAGTTCAGGTTGGAACACAGCTTTCCATTTTACAGGAGCGCAATCAGGCCATACTGACATCTACATTCCCGAAACTTGGTTTAGCGGCCGATTTGAGTTACCGTCACCGATTGGGTTCTGTACAGTTTATACACGCAGTTGGAATGAGTCAATATTCTCAAGCAGCCGGAAAATATATCAATGGACGTTATGCGACAACGAATCAACGAATCAACGCACTACAGTTTTCTAGTTCGATCGGTTACAATTACAAACGATTTACCATTTACGGAGGAATACTTGTTTCAAAAGCATTAAACGGATTGGAAGTAAACAATGCCGCAATTACGCAGGTATATAACTTTGATCAAGTACAAGTGGGCTTTACGGGCGGAATTGATTATAGAATTGCTTCTTTCCCAAATAGTGGAAAACACATTTCGATAGGATCACAGTATCAATGGTTGCCTTCTTACAGTGGTTCGAAAGCATCATTCGAGAATATTCAAGGAATTCGTTTCCAAACAAAATTTTCATTTTGATTCCAACCTTTTCAAAGTAGTTGCATCAAATTAAAAAACAAAGGAATTAACAACTAGAAAATAATAAGTTAGGGTTCAAATGTTAGGTACACTGTCACTCTCCAAAGGGTAAGATTTTTAGGAGTAAAAATTACTACAACAACTTCGACAGTGGGTTATTAAAATTAGTGATAAGGTAGAACTGGCACTAAAGAACAAAGAAGAGGGGGAGACTCCTCTTTTTTTTTGTTGAAGCTGATTTATCCTTTTTTGAGGAAGATCAAAAATTCCCGATTACCATCACCTCCAAAAATCGGTGATTCGATAATTTCTTGTGTAATCAAATGTGACTCGGCAGCAAAGCGTTTTACATTGTCTAATACTTGTGGGTAACTCAAACTGCTTCTTACAACGCCATGTTTATTCAATGACTTGCGTTCCAATTCAAACTGCGGTTTAATCAATGCTACCACTGTTGCACCTTCTTTCAGGAATAATTGGATAAAAGGAAATACTTTTTCCAATGAAATGAATGAAACATCGATCACCGCTCCATCTTGTAAGGTTGGGAAATGATGAGCTGTTAATTCACGGACATGTGTTTTTTCAAAATTGGTAATTTTCGGATTTTCTGTCAGACGTTGATGCAATTGTCCATGCCCCACATCAATGCACGTTACATGTGCAATTCCACGCGAAAGAAGCACTTCGGTGAATCCACCTGTAGAAGCACCAATGTCCATAAAAGACAAGCCTTCAACCGAAATGTTCCAGTGGTCAAGCGCTTTGATTAATTTTAATGCACCACGAGAAACCCAAGGAAGTTCTTCATTGATTAAACTGATGGCTGAATCGGTGTCTATCTTTTTTCCGGGTTTGTCGATTGCAATGCCGTTTACCAAGACATCACCATTTTTAATGAGTTCTTCACCACGCGTGCGCGATGTTACCAGTCCACGTTCCATCAAAACTTTATCCAATCGTTCTTCCATGCTACAAAAGTAGTTTAATATGGAGATTTGAATGAATCAGTTTCTGAGAAAGCTCTGCAAATCGTCAAGATTTTCATGGATGAGGCGGATAGTCGTCTTATTTTAATCCACAAAAAAGAGGAAGTAAACACTTCCTCTTTATTTGTCAAATAGACTTGTAGTAGTCTGTTTTGAAGCGGTTTATCCTAGTTGTAAGCAACTGTTACATCAAAAGAACCTGTGTATAGTCCTACCGGTTGGTTGGCATCTACGTTCAATGTAGCTCCTACTTTCAAAGCTGATTCACCTTGCGCATCTAAAGCTGATGTAGCACCCAATGAAGAAACAAAGTTGTCTACCTGCATGTCATTCGCACCTGAAGCAATCAAGATAGTTGAAGGCAAAGAGATCGTGAACGTTGCATCCGGGTATCCGATGATATCAAATGCAGCCGCATTGGAAACGTTACCTGCAGAGATCAAGGTTACACCACCTGTTGCAGAACGAACATCTGTGATGGCCATGTCAACTGTACCTGCTGCCGGACCTGCAGCGATGTTACCAAACTTAAGGTCGGCAGTTTTAGTGATTTGCAAAGGCGATACGATACGAGCGCTTGCGTCAGCTGAAGCTGTAGATTGAGCGTAAGTTGTAGAGAAAGCAACAACGAATAATGCTCCGGCG
>JARWZO010000013.1 GCA_029866325.1 Fluviicola sp.
ACAACAACCATATAGACAGTATATCTTACCCCTAGTGGGGTAAAACGTGGTTTACGTCCCTTTTTTATCATATTACGTCCCGATGGGACTTCATTTATTGCGCAACTTGTTTATATACGATATAAAGCTTAACTTAATGACATTGCCCTACGAGGTGATTTTTATAACAACGATTTCATCTAAGATATTGCGTCCCTACAAGACGTTCATTTTGGTAAACATCTGGGAAACGTGTTAGCCTGAAGATGATCTTTGGAACCAATTAGTGTATTTTTGGAGAATCAAACGCCGTTGAAACGGAAGTCATTCGTTTGGATGAACTTACCGAAAACGTTTTGTTTTTATCGCTGATCATGCTGGTTTGGCAATAGTATTTTATGAAAGCTTATAACCAAAAAACACGCCCGAAAGCGTGTTCTCTGTTGTTAAACCTAACCTGATTGTATATTATTGCTTTACAAAGCGCTTTTGTGAACCAGCCGTTTGCAAGAAATAAACTCCCGCAGTGAGCTGTTCAATATTCCAAACCGTTTTACCGGTGATTGTGCGTGTTTCCAACACCTGACCTAAGGCATTCAACAAACTGATTTCGAGTGTTTCAGTGTTGCTTATTGAAATGGTAACTTCCGTTTTTGCCGGATTCGGATACACATCATAAATCAGTGTTGCTGTTTCAAAAATTCCAACTCCTCCACCTTGCATGTTGACTGCGGCAGAAGTTGCAGAACAGCCATTTGCATCGGTTACCGTTACGGTATACGATCCGTCGCCGTAAGTTGCTGTTTCTAATGAAGTAGCTGTTTCACCCGCCAGCGCATTGCCATCAAGGTTCCATTGAATGGTCAGATTGGTTGTTACAGACAAAACCGAACCGTTATCCGAAATGATTGGCGTTGCGGGAGGTTGATACGTGCAAGTGTTTTGACCTACTATACGCGCATCTGTCGATAATAAATTCGTGAATACCGTCCAATCGGCACACACGCCTTTTAAGCGAAACGATAACCACGGATCAAGCAAATCAAATACGATATCGTGTTGTACGGCGCGTTGAATCGAAATATTTCCTCCGGAAACGCTTTCACCGAAATCACACGCTACGTTTGAATTGGCAAAATAACAATGCGCTCCACCGGTAATGGAAACAAATTGTTTGCAAACCACAGCAGGAACGGCGTTGTAGATCGGAGTATGATGATCTGCCGGAGGCGTTACCGCATCTTCCGTTCCGGAAAAAACCAAGGTTGGAGCAGTAACATTGGCCGCTGCTGCAACGGCCGAAGGATCGGTTTCAGCAGGCGCCAGACCAACCACGGCATCAAACGAACTTAGCGGGTCGCCTGCAGCCAAAAATGTAGAACCACCACCCATGGAATGCCCCATGACTCCGGTTTTTCCATTCCATTTATTGAAAAAAGCACTGTTCGAATTAACGGCCAATGCTTCCATTTTATCGGCAACAATTACCAAATCTTTACCGAAATCGGCATGTACCGGACTCGCATTGCCTTCCGTTCGCGGGAAAACTAAAATATAGCCCAACGGAGCGTAGTGTTCCCAAATGTTTTGGTAAGCATCCCAAGACATGAAAAAACCATGTCCGAAAACAATTACCGGAAACGTACCATTCGCAACCGGAACATCAACTCCAGCCGACGTAGCCGGATAATAAACCTCGCATTGAATTTGTCTGCCGGGACCTCCACCCGATCCGTAACCACCCGTTCGGGCGGCATCATTAAAGGTGATAGTAGTAGAACCCACTGAATATTGGGCGTGACTCGTGCCAAGGGAAATAAGGCACACAATGAGTAGTAGTAAGCGTAGGGGTGCTTTCATAGTGTAATAAGAGTTTCAATTGTTTAGCTCAACAAATATCCGTGACATTCTGTTCACAAATGTTCGTTTTTAGACAAGCGGTTCTGAAAAACAGATAAACGGAAAATTTAACTTAAAAGTGATTTTTATAACAAGCTATTTGTTTTACAACATTTACCAAAAAAATTAAACCTACTCAAATTGAATCATCAATACTTGACTACAGTATTCCCTAAGAGAAGGATAAATCTTTTTTCAGGAGTATTAACGGCATTAAGTAACTATCGTAGAAAACAAGGTGAAGCTAAACGTGATGGAACCCCTGTTTGAGCTCAGCCTTCGGGTTGTTTGCAAAACAATCCGTTAAAGGCGTTTTGCGAGTTGGGGTGAGATAGTTAAGCGAGCCGTAGTTTTCAAGATCGGGACTTACAGCCTTGATTTTTTTGTTTCTTTTTGTATCAAGACAAAAAGAAAAGAACTAATTGCGGAACGTAGTGAAGCGGAAATGAAATTGCCTACTTATTTCGTCCGCCAACCGAGGACAACAACTCCTCTTCGCCAGCCGCTGCTACCTCTTTATCAAGAAAAAAGTAGGATACTTCATTTATATCCCATTCTCCTCTTATCTTTAAGCACTTAATGATTCTGATGAAAAAAATTCAATTTACTGTATTTATGGTTCTGGCTTGCATGGCATTCACAGGCTGTAGCGAAGAATCTTCCAACGAAGAAAACACGGCAACAGATGGTGTTGTGGTCGACCGATTCGCCGATATTCAGGTATTGCGCTATGAACTCTCAGGTTGGGATAAACTGTCGCTTGACCAGAAAAAACTGGTGTATTACCTTTCTCAAGCAGGTTTGGCCGGCCGTGATATCATTTACGATCAAAACAATGCCTACAACCTTGAGATTCGCAAAGCATTGGAGAACATTGCCGATAACTACGACGGTGATAAAACCACAGATTCTTGGAAAACACTGGAGACTTACAGTAAGCAGGTTTGGTTTTCCAACGGAATTCACCACCATTACAGCATGGATAAAATCAAACCCGGATTTGATAAAGCCTATTTCAACGAAGTGGCAAAAGCCAGCAAGGCCTCTGTTTCGAGTGAAGCGCTTGAAGCTATCTTCAGCACAACGAAATACATGAAGCGCAAGGTGAAAGACGCCAATGTGGACATGATTCAAGCTTCAGCCAATAATTTCTACGGAAAAGGTGTCACGCAGGAAGCTGTCGAAGCATTTTACAACGAACGCATTGATGTGAACGATCCTGAACCGATTGAATTCGGACTCAACTCTACCCTCATTCTGAAAGATGGTAAACTCTTCGAAGATGTATGGAAATCGGGCGGGAAATACGGGAAAGCGATTGATAAAATTGTGTATTGGTTGAAAAAAGCCGTGACCGTTGCCGAAAACGATGAACAAGCAGCTGCATTGAGAAAACTGATCGAATATTATCAAACGGGCGATTTGAACGTTTGGGACGAATACAATGTTCTCTGGGCCGCCGCAACCAAAGGCGATATCGATTACATCAACGGGTTTATTGAAACTTACGGTGATGCACTCGGCAAACGCGGGACATACGAATCGATTGTGCAAATCAATGATTTCGAAGCTTCCAAACGCATGAAAGTAGTAGCCGACAATGCCCAATGGTTCGAAGACAATTCGCCGTTGATGCCCGAGCACAAAAAGAAAAAAGTGGTCGGTGTAAGCTACAAAGTGGTTCAAGCCGCCAGCGAATCGGGCGATGCAGCTCCTTCTACGCCAATTGGTGTGAATCTGCCTAACAATAACTGGATCAGAGAAGACATTGGTTCCAAATCGGTTTCGCTTGGAAACATCATCGAAGCTTATGAACAAGCCGGCGGACCTTCTTTGGTAGAAGAATTTGCACACGATCTGGAAGAAATCGATCGCGCGAAGAAATACGGTGCACTAGCCGGAAAAATGCACACTGCTTTGCATGAAGTGGTGGGTCACGCCAGCGGACAAATCAACAAAGGCGTTGGACAACCTTCCGAAACGTTGAAAAACTATGCTTCTACACTGGAAGAAGCCCGCGCCGATTTGGTCGGATTGTACTACATCATGGATCAAAAACTGGTTGATTTAGGTTTGATCGAATCATTGGAGGTCGGGAAAGCCGAATATGACGGTTATATCCGCAACGGAATGATGACGCAGTTGCAGCGCCTTGAATTGGGTCAGAATGTGGAAGAAGAACACATGCAAAACCGTCAATTGGTCGCTTCATGGGTCTTTGAAAAAGGAAAAGCTGCCAATGTGATTACCAAAGTATCACGCAAAGGAAAAACCTACTACGATATCAAAGACTACACAAAATTGCGTGCGCTTTTCGGTGAATTGTTGCGCGAAATTCAACGCATTACGTCCGAAGGTGATTTCAACGCCGGTAAAAAACTGGTTGAAACCTATGGCGTGAAAGTGAACAAAGCCATTCACAAGGAAGTATTGAAACGCGTAAAACCATTGAATCTGGCTCCATACAACGGATTCGTTTATCCTGTTTTTGTGCCGGTAACCAATAAAAAAGGCGAAATCACAGACATTCGCATCGAGAACAAACAATCGTTCGTAGAGCAGATGTTGTATTACGGAAGTACCTACAGTTTTTTATAAGACATCGGGAACTAGGGAATTGGGGAACTAGGACTTCCTAATTCCCTAGTTCCCTAATTCCCCAGCTCACTTTTAAATGAATTATCTCGGACATCTTTACCTATCCGGCAACGACACCGAATTGATGCAAGCCAATCTCTACGGCGATTTCATCAAAGGTTCTGATTTGTCTGATTTAGATCCTGCAATTGAAAAAGGAATTCGGTTGCATCGCGCCATCGATCATTTCATCGACCATCACCAAGTGATTCATGAGTTGCTTCCTTTACTGCGAACCGAGCTCCCCAAAGTAGCAGGAATTGCCATCGATATTTACTTCGACCATTTGTTGGCTAAAAACTGGTTAACCTTTCATCCACAACCACTTACCGACTATTTGACTATCGTTTACAAGCAATTGAACACCAACGATCAACGTTATAGTTCCGATTATTTAGTGTTTCTGCAAAGGCTGGTTCAACACCAATGGATCAACCATTACCCCACGCTCGACGCCATAGATCGCATGTCGAAAAACATCAGTTCACAGCTTTCATTTCCCAATCAACTGGTCAATGGAAAATCGGTCTTCTTAATGCACGAAAAAGTGATAAGCGATGCTTTCTTCGAATATATGAGGTCAGCGAATGAACATTTTTTAACCGAAAAATTGAGAATATTGTCGTAATTTGCAGTGCATAAAAAATTGAATGACACTTCAAAAAAGCTACATAACAATTTGCTTTTCACTGGTTTTGACCGGTGTTTTTTTGCTACAAACGGGTTGTGGATCAGACGATGAAGATGCTCGCAAACGTCCACTCACCACCACCGACAATGATCTTCCGGGCATTCTAAAAAAAGGAAAACTGCGTGTTTTAGCGGAAAACTCCTCGACCTCTTATTTCATCTACCGCGGCAAACGCATGGGCTTTGAATACGAGCTTTTGCGAGAGTTTGCCGAAGATTTGGGCGTTGAATTGGAAATCATTACCGTAAACGATCTCAATGAAATGACCACGCGCCTAAACAGCGACGAAGGTGATTTGATTGCCTGCAATTATGCCGTTACACGCGACCGACAAGATGTCATTAATTTTTCACGTCCGTTTTACCAAACCAATCAGGTGTTGATTCAACGCAAGCAAGACACCACCAAAGAAATGTCTGACGAAGCTTGGAAAAAATACCACGTTTCGGATCCGTTGCAATTGGCAAAAAAGAAAGTCGACGTTTGGAAAAATTCCAGTTATTATGATCGTTTGGTAAACCTGCAAGACGAAATCGGTGCTACGATCTACATTCGACCTACCGAAGGAAACCAAAGCGTGGAAGAATTGATCGAAATGGTTGCTGATGGCGCTATTGATTATACCGTTGCCGAACGAAATGTAGCTCAGATCAACGAGAAATTTTACGACAACCTCGATGTGAGTCTGGCCATTTCATTCAAACAAAACATAGCCTTTGGTTTGCGCAAAGACGCGCCTTTACTCAAAAAACGCCTAGATGCCTGGTTAACGAAATTCATGAAAAAAGAAGCCTTTCGTTTCATCAAGCGCAAGTATTTTGATCCATATAAACAACCTGCCGGCACCACTACTTATGCCACAAGCAAGGGCGGACTTTCTCCGTTTGATCACATCATGAAAGCCGAGGCGCAGAAATACGGCTTCGACTGGCGATTATTGGCCGCCATAATTTACCACGAAAGTAAATTCAACCCGAATGCCCGAGCCTTTGGTGGCGCTTACGGAATGATGCAATTCATGCCGGGAACCGGTCCGAAATTCGGGGTTTATCCTTCCTCTTCTCCCGAAGTTCAAATTCGCGGTGGAATGAAATACATCGATAAAATCGACAAGATGTGGAAAGACATCGCCGATCCGATGGAACGCAACAAATTTATCCTTGCCAGCTACAACGCCGGCGCCGGACACATCAAAGACGCCCAAAAACTGGCAGCCAAGCGCGGACTCAACCCAAAAGTCTGGGAAGACAACGTCGAAAAAATGGTCATGAACCTCGGTAAACGCGAATACTACTCCGATCCGGTAGTTTCCTCCGGCGCGCTCCGCGGGAATATTACGTACAAGTACGTGCGCGGGATTATGGCAAGATATGAGAGTTATAAGTCGATGTTTTGATCGTGAAATCGTCCGCAGAGACGTAATTTAATGCATAGATTCCCATTCAGCACAAGTCCTTAGGAACGAAATATCATAACACGAATAACAACTCTAATTGTCCGTCCCGAAAAGACGTAATTGAATACATACATTTCCATTAAGCGCAAGTATCATAGGGACGAAATATCATAACACCAATAGCAACTCTAATTGTCCGTCCCGTAGGGACGTAATATCGTAGATAAATTTGTTGTTAGAAATTATTCACCCCGTAGGGGTGAGACATTTATTATATTGTATTGTCCCGACCCTACGGGGCGGATGTTGAACGGATGATCTTTTTTCTACGATATTTCGTCCCTACAAGACGCAAAAACCATTTGCAATGACATTTCACCATATACCATCAGCCTAAGAGCCTTACGATCCATTCAATAATCCTGTTAAGAAAAACTGAATACTTATCAATTTACCTTCAACTATTTTTACTACTATTGAAGTGACGATAACTAAGAGAGAAACAGGCACTAGCTGGTGGTTCATTCACGAATAAGACGGATTTTTTCAAGAGAGATAATTGGGTTGGATTGGTGAATTATTAACGATAAAAGTCGATTGTAAGGTTTTGTTTAGTCAATTGTTGAGTTAGATGCAATTAATCGATATATTTCTTCCAATGAATGTATTTGAACACAATGAATCATTATTAACTGGAAAGGGGAAAATTATATTCCCTCATCTTGAAAATGACACTGTTTTTGAACTAGAGTACATGCCTTATAATATTCGATTAAAAATTCCATTTGTGCGATTTGGACATTTTTTTTCGATTGGATATGGGAAATTTGAAGGTGTTTTAGCAGATGGAACAATTATTACTTGTAGTAAAATTGGACTAAGTAAAGTTTCAAAAAGTGAAATTGCGTTTGTTCTACTTGAGAAAGTACTCATTGGTAAACAAATAAAGCCTTCAACATTTAAAACTAAAATCATTGGATCATATCTAGGAAATGCTGAATTTCAATTCAAAGAATACTCAGTGAAAATTGAAGATAAAAAAAATGACGAAGCCGTCAAAAAATATTGTGTAAATTATGGTAATATATTAGAAGGAAGCGAATTAACAATCAGTACAGAGGGCGACTTAGAATCTATTGATATTTTCAAATTCGCGAATGATGTCTGTTTGTTAATTTCACTTCTTAATGGCAACACGGTTACTTTCAATCGTTACGAACTAATTTCAAAGGAATCAGAATCACAGGAAATTTGGCGAATACAACTGACTAATCCAAGTAGGGGAAATCAATCAATAGATCTTAACGATCTATCTGATGTTCTAAATACTATTCTATTGAAATTTCAAGAGTTAAAGCCAGATGAAAAGAAATGTTTAGAAACTGTTATTGGGTATTTGAATTCGACAAATGGAAAATACATGGAGGATTCTATTCTGAATATTGCTCAGGCTTGGGAAATATTTGCAGACCAATTCAATTCGGAGACATTAATATTCCCAAAAGAGATAGAAATTTTAAAAGCCGATATAAAAAAGACCATAAAAAACTGGAAAAAAGTAAATTCAATTACTTATGACACTAGTTTAATTTCAAATCGATTAACTAGTGCTTTAACATGGGATAAAGTAATTCGCAAAATTGAAAATCTTTGTAATCAAGAAAACCTTAATCTAAAAGTAATAAAATTAGACACTAGTGTCCGATAAAACCAAGATTTCATTGATTCGTTAGCTGAAAAGCTTGATTTCACTGTGTATACTTTGGCTGATTGACAAGTAAGCCCTCTGTATTTTACGAATCGTTAAATTGGAGTTGGAGCTGAGGATCGTA
>JARWZO010000023.1 GCA_029866325.1 Fluviicola sp.
ATTGATCAAAGAAGTAAGTAACGGTGTGAAAGCCGGTCAAACAACTGAAATCAACTTGAACAACATGGAAACCGGTGTGTATTTCATCAAACTTTCAAATGAGCAAGCTGAAAAAGTATTCCGTGTGGTGATTCAATAATCTCCCATAGAAAACATACTTAAAAACCCCGTTGGTCAATGATCAGCGGGGTTTGTTTTTTATAGTGCTTTCTTACACCATTTCATTGCAATTGGCAAAATGAACCGCTATTTTTGAAACAAATTGACTACGTATGATGGCTCCTTTTAATTTACAGCAATGGATTGACGAAAACCGCGATCTATTAAAACCGCCTATCGGGAATAAAAATCTCTATAAAGAGGCAGGTGATTTTATTGTAATGATTGTTGGCGGGCCAAATGCACGTAAGGATTACCACTACAATGAAAGCGAAGAGTTATTCTACCAGCTTGAAGGTGACGTTACCGTGCGCATTCAACACGAAGGCAAAGCGAAAGATATTCAAATCAAGGAAGGAGACCTATTTCTGCTTCCGGCAAATATTCCACATTCACCTATCCGGGGAGAGAATACCGTTGGACTCGTAATAGAGCGTGTGCGAAAAGGAACCGATCTAAGCGACGGACTGTTTTGGTTTTGCGAAAAATGCAATACAGAGTTAAAGCATTACCGCTTTCCACTGGAAAATATCGAACACGATTTCATCTCGCGTTTTCGGGAATTTTACGCTTCCGAAGAAATGCGGACTTGTAAAAACTGCGGGCACGTCATGGAAGTTGACGAGCGTTTCGTTTAATGTTACTTTTTCTTAAAGGCGCATTATCTAAACAACTATTAGGATTGTAAAACTATATTTACCAAAAATTCAATTATGTCTGTCACAGAACTCATTTTAAGCATTGTATTGGTGGTGATTCCCGCCGCCGGAGTATTCTATACCGCTTACTTTTTCCTGAAAAAACAATCGGAAAAGGAAGTAAGACACTTACAAATTGAATTAAAACGATCACGACAAGAGTTTTTTCTGCCTTCACGTGTGGATGCTTACCAACGTGCTGTCTTGTTAATGGAACGCATTCACCCGGGGAGTTTGGTGATGCGACTTCACAATCCGGGTCATCCGGCAAAACGCATGCAGAGTGATTTATTGCAAGCTATTCGTGAAGAGTACGATCACAATGTCTCTCAGCAATTGTTTATTTCTCCGCAAGCTTGGGAAATGTTGCGCAACTCAAAAGAAGAAACGATTAAGATTATCAATATTGCCGGAAATCAAATGCAGGCTACTTCTACAGGAACCGATTTGGCTGGCAAAATATTTGAGATTGTAGCAGAAGTGGGAACTCTTCCTACAGAAATCACCATTGAATATTTAAAGAAAGAGTTTCAGGAGCTGTTTTAAATCACTTTAAAAAAATTCGGATTTCTCCTCCTATTTCTAGGATATCTCCCGGAATAAGTTTCGCACGTTTACGTTCTTCTACTTCACCGTTGCGCACAACATCTCCGTCTTCCACAATAAACTTGGCATGTCCGCCCGTTTGAGCGATGCTAGTTGCTTTTAACAAAGCCAGTAATTCGATGTAAGGACCTTCAATGGTAAATGAGATTTCTTCCATGATACAAAAGTAATGTTTTACCGACAACCCGTTTATTTCAGCTTATTTTTCGGTATTTCATCTATACGAAAAAAGATAAAGACTACCTCATTACTGCTTTTTGTACAAATCATAAATAAATTCAGCTGCTTCAAAAGCGGAGATATTTCCTTGTCTTACCGCCTCTTCCATTTCCAGTGTTCGTTGGTGAATGGCAGGATTGAGGTACAAACCTTCCAACAGTAACGAGCGTAAGGTTTCGTGCATCCAGTTACGGTCTTGATCTTTACGATTTTGCAGAAATGATCCTTTGATTTTGGCGTGTTCTTCAAAACGGTGAATCATGTTACGAACTGCGTCAATGCGCTCGCCGGTTACAGAACTACATGTATGCACTTCAGGAATCCATCCGGAGGCGGTCGGCGGAAATAAATGAATGGCATTTTTCAATTCACGTTGCGCCAGTTTAGCGCGTTGGTCATTTTCACCATCGGCTTTTGTAACAGCCAAACCATCGGCCATTTCCATAATTCCGCGCTTGATACCTTGCAATTCATCTCCGGCTCCGGCCAATAATAAGAGTAAGAAAAAATCAACCATCGAATGCACCATGGTTTCAGACTGACCTACACCAACAGTTTCTACCAAAATAGTATCATATCCGGCTGCTTCACATAGAATGATTGTTTCACGGGTTTTACGCGCCACACCACCTAGCGTGTTTCCGGCTGCCGAAGGTCTGATAAACGCATTTTCTTCTTGAGAAAGTTGCTGCATGCGTGTTTTATCGCCCAAAATACTTCCACCGGTTCGTTCACTGGTAGGATCGATGGCCAAAACAGCAATGCGTTTTCCTTCGTGGATCAATTCCATGCCAAAACGCTCGATGAATGAACTTTTCCCCACTCCTGGAACTCCAGTAATACCTATGCGTACTGAGTTTCCGGAAAAAGGTAAACACAATCGAATTATCGCTGTTGCAATTTCCCGGTCTTTCTCCAATGAACTTTCCAACAAGGTAATCGATGAACTCAATGCCGTTCTATTGCCCGAACGCAATGCTTCAAACAGGGAAACAGCGTTCCGGTTTTCGCGCAGTTGCTTCCTGGAAGCCAGCCAATCGTTTACTTTTTGTTCATTCATCGACTATCAATCCATTCCGAAAGGAAATACCAGCAAATCCGACGCTTTATCAAATACAAATGTGCGACCGTTCTGCGCCACCAAAATCATTCGGATAGGTGTTTTTTGGCGAAACTCACTTTCGGCAATTACCTGCCGGCACGAACCACAAGGCGAAATACAATCTTCGGGTTTTACCAATGTACCTTTTGCAACTACCACCAAGGTTTGAACAGCCTGATCTGGGTAATTAGCTCCAACATAGAACAAGGCAACTCGTTCGGCACATAAACCAGAAGGATACGCAATATTCTCTTGGTTGTTTCCGGTAACAATTTCGCCGTTCTGCAACAACACACTCGCTCCCACCAAAAAATTGCTGTATGGAGCGTAAGCTTTCAGCGAAGCTTCTTGTGCCTTTTGAACCAACAATTGTTCTTGGTCATTCAGTTCCGACCAATGTTCAATGATTTCGTAATGTACCGTGAGGGTGTGTTTCATAGAATAATCGCTTGATTACAAATATAACAGAAAGAAGGCTGTAACTACCGAAAAAGCACGTGAAAGGATGGCTTTGAAGGCATTAAAAGAAGTTTTTATTTCCAAAATAAGCCCTATCTTTGTGCCCTGTCTGCCAAAAGACAGGTTCAGTTCCCGATCAAAGTTGTCATGCAGCAGTACAAAAAAGTAGCGTTTTATACCCTCGGATGTAAGTTAAATTTCTCCGAGACTTCAACCATTTCACGCCTTTTTGAAAATGCCGGTTTCGCGAAAGTCGATTTTGAAGAAACGCCTGATATTCTGGTTATCAACACCTGTTCGGTGACCGAAAATGCTGACAAAAAATGTCGTCAGTTGGTGCGAAGAGCTACCAAAATCAATCCGGAGGTTTATGTGGCCGTAATCGGTTGTTATGCGCAGCTGAAACCGGAAGAAATTGCCCAAATTCCGGGAGTTTCATTGGTATTGGGAGCCAACGAAAAATTCAACATCGTAGAGCATTTGGAAGAGCGTGATGCGCTTGCTTCTGCTGCTACAGTGAAATACGACCACATTAAACAAACCAACTCGTTTATTCCTTCGCATTCGATGGGTGATCGTACGCGTTCGTTTTTGAAGGTGCAAGACGGTTGTGATTACTTCTGTACTTTTTGTACCATTCCGTTGGCACGCGGTAAGAGCAGAAATGCCTCCGTTGCCGAAACCTTACTGGAAGCAGAAAAAATAGCCCAGACCGCGGTAAAAGAAGTGGTGTTGACAGGAGTAAACATAGGTGATTTCGGTCAAGGAGGTGACGAAAATTTCTTTCAATTGGTGAAAGGATTAGACACCGTACAAGGCATTGATCGTTTTCGGATTTCTTCCATCGAACCGAATTTGTTGACCGACGAAATCATTTCCTTCACGCTTTCCGAAGCCGAACGATTTGTGCCTCATTTTCATATTCCTCTACAATCGGGGAGCAATCGTTTGCTGAAAGCCATGCGTCGCAAATATTTACGCGAATTATATGCCGAACGCGTAGCAGCGATCAAATCATTACGCCCGGATTGCTGCATAGGTGTTGACGTAATTGTTGGTTTTCCGGGAGAAACGGACGAAGAATTTCTGGAAACAATGGACTTCCTGAAAGACATTGATATTTCATACTTACACGTCTTTACCTATTCCGAACGCGCCAATACAACCGCCATCAAATTAGGAGATCCTGTTCCGCAGGCAATCCGCAAACAACGCAGTCAGCAATTGCACATTCTTTCCGAGAAAAAGAAACGCGCTTTCTATGAGCAAAACATCGGCACTCAACGTACTGTTTTGTTTGAAGCCGAAGAAGAAAACGGGATGATGCTTGGTTTTACGGAGAACTACATTAAAGTAAAAGTTCCTTTTGACGCTTCGTTGGTCAACACACTTCAACCGATTACATTGACCGAAATTGATCGTGATGGTGTGATGAAATGCGAATTGTTGGTTACTGCGTAATTCTTACCACTTCTTGAATATTTGCTAAACTATGCATTGATAAGAACAACTATTCCAACGATAATCATGTAAACAATATTCCAGATCAGACAGGAGAGAATGATAGGCCAAACACCCGAAAACAAGAAGAAAACCCCTACAATTCCAGCGATCCAGATAAGCCAAATAAAGACAAGGTCTAGCGCTGATACATCGAGCCAATAAGCTCCTACTGAGAACAATAAAGGTGGCATGATCAAAACAGCCAAAGCAAACAAAATCCCAAGCAGAGCCATACCTCCGTTCTTATCGCTACTCGTTTTTCGCACACTCTTTTTAATACGATCGGCTTTAATGGTTTGATTTACCTCATCACGAGTTATGTTCAGATTCTCTGACTCAATTCTTTTGGGGGAAGGATGATCAATAATTGGTGATTCATTCGTATTATTTTGGTGAATCGGGGCTAGTCCTTCCGTTGACCGATTCAAATTTTCAGCAGTAACAATTGTTTCTGTGTTTGATGGTTCAACAATGTTGGAAACACTCTTTTCATTCTTTACTACATCTGATTCCTGTCCTTTCAACCGATGCTTCCACTCCAAATGAAATCCGGAACGATACCGGCGTTGTGTAATTGTACACGAACTAAAGAGCACTGTAGTTAATACGAAAATCGATAAGAAGATTGTTGTTAGTCGAAATGAAGGCATCAACAAATGTAAGCTTATCTCAATAAAGAAACATGTCCGACCAATCGGTATTCTTTGTCCAGAAAATCATAATACTTGATTTTCCAGGTATACACACCATCCTGACAAGGTCTTCCTTTATAGGTTCCGTCCCAAGCTTTGTCCAACGCATCACCGATATAGATCAATTCTCCCCAACGATCAAAAATATCGATTGTAAATGCTTTGATGTTTCCACCAACAGCGAAGAACTCCGAATTTAAACCGTTATCGCCCGGTGTAAAGGCATTCGGAACATAAATAATCGGGTCGTAGATAATTTTCACATCATCGGAAGCCGAGCAACCGTTTTCATCGGTATAAGTTACAGTGTACACAAAGTTCTGGTCGGGTTGCGCGATTGGTGACACACACACTACGCAACTCAGGTACTCTGAAGGAGACCAAACATAAGGACCGGGAGTTGTACTCGTGGCTGAAAGCTGAATGGATTCGCCCATAAATGCATACACATCAGGAACTGTTTGAATAAACGGTTGTGGAAATAAGTTGATAAATACTTTTGCCGAATCGATACATCCATTGACATCCGTTCCGTAAGCGGTGTAAAAACCGGCAGTCGGAGCAACCACAGAAACCTCGGAAGCGTTAACAGTAATAGGGTTTACCGCCGGACTCCAAACATAAGACAAACCACCCGTTGCGTACATAAATGCCGGCTGACCCGGACAAACAATCGTATCGTTTCCTGCATTTACAGTAGCATTCACAATGTTCACATACACACTATCGAGTTCCGTACCGCATGCATTGCCGAAGAGACAGTAATAGTAGCGTTCAACAGGAGAAGAAATAGTAACTGTTGCACCGGAAATCGGAGTAATATTAACAGGTGGTGACCAATCGTAAGTATCAGCACCACCTACCGTAATTTCTCCGGAAAGACCTTCACAATAGGTCAATGTATCTTGTATCACCGGATTCGGGAAATCAGAGACGACCGTTACAACGACTTGTTCGTTGAGTTGACATCCATCAACTGTTGTACCAGTGGCTGTATAGGTAATTGTATTGGTTGGTGTTGAAATTGGGGTGACGCTATTCGGGTTATCCAAAAACGTAGACGGTGACCACAAAACAGTGGTTACTCCAACTACTTCCAGTGGAACAGAATTGCCAATACAAATGGTGGTATCATTCGAAATCTGGACTGCTCCACCAAAAACATTTAGCCAAACTTGCACGGTATCCACACCACAACTGTCACTGATGATACAAGTAAATTGGGTGTTTTGCGTAACGGTTGCCGTTGGGTTAAACACATTCGGATTATCCAAGTTCTGCGCCGGTGACCACAAATAAGTGTTTCCACCATACGCTTCAAACTGATACGATTGTCCCGGACAAATACTGGATGGTGGTTGAACGATTCCTCCTTGAAAATCACCTATATTCACCTCAAATTGAACGGTATCGGGCGAGAAACACTGATTGGTATCAGACACGATTAGTGTAACCGTATATTGTCCGGCAGATCCGTACACATGCGACGGATTCACAGCTGTAGAGGTAGTATTGTCGCCGAAATCCCAAAAAAACTGGTTTCCGTTGGCACTGTTGTTTTGGAAAACGATTGGGTCGGGTAAACATATCAGCGGATCGGGATCGGAAATAATCGCCTCGATGTTACTCAACTCAAATTTAAAGGCTGCAAGATTACAGTTCGGACTAGGGTTTTGCGTAGACCAGACACCCGGAGTTGTTGTAAAACCACTATTGGCACCACCACAGGCAGCACAAACAGCATGGTAAATATTTCCGTTTTTATCGAAGCGTGAAGTACCGCCATCAACATGATTGGCTGACGAACTAGTGCCCCCCATATACGTTGCGTACTTCAGGAATGATGCATTTTGACCCAACACGGCAATCCAGAAATTACTTCCATTTGTACTGGGTTGGTAAGCATCCGGTGTGGTAGGAAAACCGTTACTGCTACTTTGAGTTGCTTGGCTGGAAGTGTTGACATTTCCACCCCAGCCTGAAAGGTAAATATCTTTGCAATTGGACACAAGGAAAGCCGTTGGTGAAATTTCCACACTTCCGGTTCCCGCTCCGATTGTTGTGGTCCAAGTAAGTGTATTGAGATTAGTAGTGTATTTGGAAACAAATTGTCCTGAATTGGCAACACCGTAACAACCCGCTGTAATTGGCATTGTCCCCTGTGTTTGACCATAAACATACACTTCGTCGTCCTGATCCAATTGCACGAAATAACTTTGATCATAATCGGTGCTTCCGATGTAAGTGCCAGAAAGGATTGCTCCTGTATTACCATTTAAACGCGCCAAATAACCATCGGCAATTCCACCGTTAAAGCTTAAATCTTGTCCTGAGGTAAAAAGCCCCGGAGAATTTGTTCCCCCGGCCACATAAACATCTCCTGTTGAAGACAGCTGAATTCCATTTCCGGTTTCTGTTCCACCTCCACCGAAATACGTTGACCATTGAAAAGCACTCAACCCTAAATCCATTTCAAAAAATACAGCATCCTGTAATCCATTCAAGGTAGGTTGAGCTGCATTTTGTGTTGGGAAATTAGAAGAATTGGTAACGCTGGCTACGTAAACACTGGTTCCGTTTACAATGATTTCTCCCCGAAACTGATCTCCGTAATTATAGCGTAATGAACTTTCCTGTACGCCATCGGTTCCTGTGCCTCCAACATAAGTCGATGCCAGCAAGGCTGTTCCGGCTGGATTAAACCGAGCAATGTAAATATCGGCACCATTATCGAAACCAAGTGAGTTTCCGGCAAATGATGGCCCGCCGTTAAACGTATTATCAAACGAACTTCCCGACATAGGGAAATTGGTAGAACTGGTAACTCCAAGTATAAACAACTCTCCGGTTGGTCCTGAAACAATGGAGTGCGGTGTTTCATTTCCGTTACCTCCCAAATAGGTGGAATAAATGATATTCGTTCCAGTTGAATTGAATTTGGTAATCCCTACATCGATCTGAAAACCACTCGAGCTTCCGCCGTTGAACGATTGATCAATGGCTCCGGGTGTTGTTGGATACCCTGTTCCGAATACGATGCCACCAGCGAATAGGTTTCCGTTCGGGTCAGGAGCAGCTGTAAATCCCCAGTTATCTACCAACGATCCCGTAAATGTCGAAAAGGTAAGTGACGGATCGATGATAAGTGTATCTGTAAATGTTGAGTTGGACGTTCCCGAGAAATAAACGGTCGTTCCTTCCACATCATAGTTGAGAGAAATCGGCGTTTTTTTACCGTTGTGAATGGTCCAAGCAACAGGTTTGCTTTCTGTAATAATTCCTAGAGAATGACGGATTTCCAATTCACCTCTGGCATTTACGGCAATGTTTTCGGCACCTTCGTAGTTCCATCGGATAACAGCGCAATCTGTTCCGGGTGCCACAATCCAAGAATACTTCAAAGAGCCTTCTCCACCCTGCAACAACAAATCTACTCCAGGATAAACCGATTTGCTTGTTACTTCTTTCAACGAGTGAACCTCAGGCTTCCATTGGCTTGGGTCTTTCGACAAAAAGTAATTGCGGTAAAACGATGAAGGATTGCGTTCTTCGATGGCAACAGGTTGCTGTGCTTTCTGGAAACGTGTTCGAATAACATGCGATTTGAAATGCTGTTCCTCGGCTGCATCATGTGGTTTCGATCCGTGATCGTGTTCGGGTAATTCGTAGAAATTGTAAGTAAATCCTGTTGGTTCTATGAGCATTTCGCCATGTTCCAACTCCACTTTATAGTTAAAGCGATCATCCCATTGCCCGCGATTGGGGTGTAGCCATACCTGATTGCCTTGTCCGACAACGAACAAGGGCAACAATGCACAACATACGATCAACCAACGCAGCATATACGAATTTACTAAAAGACCATGATAGTCAACGATAAAGCATCCGTTTTTCGAGGAAACAGTGCCATCTATCTATTAAACTGTTTTTTTACGAAAAAGTTGCTCTTACACGCTAAACAACAGTCGATTTTAGAATCAATTGATGGATTTTTGTTCAACATCTTTCCCGTTCACCATTATTATTCATGATTATCAAAAATGTTGCCTGAAATCAATCGTAAAAAAAGGCTTAGCACTAAGAGCCGAATTTGTAAGCTGGTTGGTTTTACTTTCCTTGAAATCCTAAAAAACCAACGCTGTATCAAACTTGCATTCTTTAACAGATGAAAACCGATTTAGTGATGCATCAATCGATTTGAAAGTCGTACTTTTGCACCATCTTTTTTTGGTACCATGAGCGATGCAATTAAACACGAGTGCGGAATTGCACTTATCCGTTTAAAACAACCACTTCAATATTATCTCGACAAGTACGGGACGGCTTTTTACGGCATAAACAAGCTGCACCTGCTCATGGAAAAACAGCACAATCGTGGGCAAGACGGTGCCGGAGTAGCCAACATCAAATTGGATATGGAACCCGGAGAGCGCTACATTTCGCGTTACCGAAGCATCGACTCTAAACCCATTCAGGATATTTTCGATTACATCAATTCGCGCTTTGTGCAGATCGGTGAAGAAGCTCCTGAAAAACTCAAAGATGTTGATTACCTTAAAAAAAATGCGGGCTTTACCGGTGAGTTGTTTTTAGGACATTTACGTTACGGAACATTCGGCCGAAACAGCATTGAAAGTTGTCACCCCTTTTTACGTCAGAATAACTGGATTACTCGAAATTTGGTGGTTGCTGGAAACTTCAACCTCACCAATGTAGATGAGTTGTTTGACGTTTTACTCGAGATTGGTCAGCACCCGAAAGAAAAATCGGATACGGTAACCGTTTTAGAGAAAATCGGTCACTTCCTTGATGTGGAAAACGACGAATTGTTTGATCAATTCAACAAATTGGGTTACAACAACCAGGAAATTTACAAACGCATCGCCGAAAAAATCAACGTTGAGCAAATTCTAAAACGCGCATCGATTGATTGGGATGGCGGTTATGCCATGGCCGGATTATTTGGTCACGGTGATGCTTTCGTTTTACGCGATCCGAACGGAATCAGACCTGCATTCTGGTACGAAGACGACGAAGTATGTGTGGTAGCTTCCGAGCGACCTGTCATCCAAACGGCTTTTAACCTGAAACGCGAACAAATTCAGGAATTGACTCCGGGTCATGCCTTGATCATCAAGAAAAACGGTAAGGTTTCCGAAGTGGAAATCAATGCGCCGAAAGCCGCAAAAAAATGTTCGTTCGAGCGGATTTATTTTTCGCGCGGAAACGATTACGATATTTACGAAGAACGCAAAAATCTCGGTCGTTACGTAGTGCCCATCGTACTCAAAACCATCGATTACGATTTGGATAATTCGGTCTTTTCTTTTATTCCCAACACGGCAGAAAGTTCGTTCTATGGAATGATCAAAGGATTAGAAGACCACCTCAACGAACGCAAATTCAACGATATTCTTGCTCTTGATCACAAACCGACACGCGAGGAATTGGAGAAAATCATTTACCAGCGTGCTCGAATTGAAAAAATAGCCATTAAAGACGCCAAACTGCGTACGTTTATCACTCAGGATGACGCACGTGATGATTTGGTAGCTCATGTTTACGATATTACATATGGATCGGTTGTTCGCGGAAAAGACAATCTTGTAGTGATCGACGACAGTATTGTTCGCGGAACTACCTTGAAACAATCCATCTTGCGCATTTTGGATCGTTTGGATCCGAAACGCATCATTGTGGTTTCTTCTGCACCTCAAATTCGTTACCCCGATTGTTATGGAATCGACATGGCTAAAATGGGTGATTTCATTGCCTTTGAAGCAACGATTGCACTTCTGAAAGAATCAGGACGCGGTCAACTCATCGATGAAGTCTACAAAAAATCAAAAGCACAGGAACATCTTCCGAAAGAGCAGATTGTGAATTATGTGAAAGAAATTTACGCACCGTTTACCGATGCCGAGGTTTCTGCCAAGATTGCACAGATGCTTACACCGGAAAATATCAAAGCAAAAGTGGATATCGTTTACCAATCGGTAGAAAATTTACACAAAGCATGTCCGGGACATCTCGGAGATTGGTACTTTACAGGTGATTATCCTACTCCGGGTGGAAACAAGGTAGTTAACAAAGCGTTCATAAACTTTATTGAAGGGAAGAACGAGCGCGCTTATTAACCTGAGTTCGATTTTATAGTTAGATTCAGGGTATTAACCAAAACAGTACGGTTATGAGAAAAAAACCGACATCCGTTTTTGTGTATTTGCTCGGTGCTTACGTCATCGTTCAGTTTATCTGGTGGGGATATCACCTCATCGATCTTACCCGTACCTCTGAAATGGCGGATCGTCAGATCACCAAACGGGTTTTTATGATTATTGGTGAAGGGTCTGTTTTCTTGTTATTACTGCTTTTCGGACTCTACAAAATCATGACTTCCATCAAAAAAGAGGTCAACATGGCTCGTCAACAGCAAAACTTTATGCTGTCGGTGACCCATGAATTGAAAACCCCGATTGCGGCCAATAAATTGTACCTGCAAACCTTGTTGAAGCGTTCATTAACCGAAGAAAAACGAGCCGAACTGATTCAAAAAGCGATCGATGAAACCAATCGGTTGGAGTTACTGGTAGAGCAAATTCTTACAGCTTCGCGATTGGAACAAGAACAAATGGTCTTGCAAAAAGAAACGGTTGAACTAGAATCGTTTTTTACCGAATTGATCGCCGTTCAACAAAAACGGTTGAACATCCCGATCCATCTTCAGTTTGAAAAAACCGGTCAACTTATCACCGATAAATTGGTTTTTGCCACCATTTGCAACAACCTGATCGAAAATGCCTGGAAGTATGGCTCTACTGAAAAAGGCATCCACATAACGGTTGGAGGCACCGAATCACATTGCATCATTTTGGTACGCGATTTCGGAAAAGGAATTCCGGCCAAACACGAAAAAGCCATTTTCAAGAAGTTTATTCGACTCGAAAATGAGGAAACCCGCTCCACAAAAGGCACTGGACTGGGGTTATACATTGCCTATCAATTTACAAAAGCATTGAACGGAAAACTGCAGCTCTTGAAAACAGAAGTTCCGGGAGCATGTTTTGAAATCAGCATTCCTTATGAGTGATCAAAAAGTAGGTTTAATCATCCTTGATGGATGGGGAATCGGTGACGGCAGCACCAACGATGCCATTGCCAACGCACAAACGCCTGTGATGCATCGCCTGATAGCCGATTATCCCAATACCACATTAATTACATGCGGCGAAAAAGTAGGCTTGCCGGAAGGTCAAATGGGAAATTCCGAAGTAGGTCATTTGAATATCGGGGCAGGTAGAATTGTTTACCAGGAGCTTACGCGCATTAATAAATCCATTCGAGACGGCGAATTTTTTGAAATTCCTGTATTGAAAAAAGCCTTTGAAACAGCAAAAGCCTCAGGTAAAAAAGTGCATTTCATGGGACTCGTTTCCAATGGCGGTGTGCATAGTTCGCAAGAACACCTGCATGCTTTGTGCACCATGGCGCATGACTTCGGGCTCACGAATGTGTTTATTCATGCGTTTACCGACGGTCGTGATTGTGACCCGAAAAGCGGAGCCGGATTTATGAAGGAATTAGAAGATCATCTTTCTAAAACAACCGGTCGCATTTCCTCTATTGTAGGTCGGTATTATGCCATGGATCGGGATAACCGATGGGAACGTATCAAAGTAGCTTATGACGCACTGGTTCATGGTGTTGGAATTTCGTTTACAGATGCTTCGGATGCGCTCAACGAGTGTTATTCACGTTCTATTACAGACGAATTCATCGAAGCTCATACCTTGCAAGAAAACGGAATACCTGTTGGAACGATCGAACCTGGTGATTTGGTGATTAACTTCAACTTCCGTACTGATCGTCCGCGCGAAATTTCGTTGGCATTGACCCAAAAAGCATTTCCGGAATACAACATGCAGCCATTGTCGCTTCACTACCTAACAATGACCAGTTACGATAGCAGTTTTAAAAAGGTAGAAGTCATTTTTGAGAAAGATAATCTGGTAAATACCTTGGGTGAAATTCTCAGCAAAATGGGACGCACACAAATACGCATTGCCGAAACCGAAAAATACCCGCACGTTACTTTCTTCTTCAACGGAGGGCGGGAAAAAGAATTTACCGGAGAATCACGTATTTTGGTAAATTCTCCGAAAGTAGCTACCTACGATTTGCAACCCGAAATGAGTGCCAATGAGGTAAAAAACCGAATCATTGAAGCCATGGAAAAACAAACACCCGATTTTTTCTGTTTGAATTTCGCCAACCCTGATATGGTTGGTCACACAGGTGTCTATGAAGCGATTGTAAAAGCGGTTGAGACGGTAGACACCTGTTTGGGTGAAATAGAAGCCAAAGCACAGGAAAAAGGCTATGAGCTTTTGGTGATTGCTGATCACGGTAATGCCGATGTAGCTAAAAATGCAGATGGTAGTCCCAACACCGCCCACTCGTTAAATCCGGTACCGGCAGTATTGATTACCAACGATCCACATGTGAAATTGACACCGGGAATTCTGGCGGATGTAGCACCTACTATTCTGTCACGTATGCGCATTGCTTCACCATTGGAAATGACAGGAAGATCGTTAACGCAAGTGAAATAATGTGAGTTCGGTATAAAATACCGAATCGAAATCGTTATAGAATAGGCACGTAATATTGCGAATTTACGTGCCACTTTCCTCCACGTAAATTCGCAATATTACGTGGGTCTTTTAAAACCGAATTCTGAATTCAAATATCAAACCGTGTCCGTCGCGACTAAGTCGGAGGCACCCTTTGGCATGATCGAACTGTGGTTAATACATACAAAAATGGCTTGCAACAATTTGCAAGCCATTTTCCATTATGATAAAACTGATTAATCTCTGATCAATTGCAAGAAGCCATGTCCTTCTAACTTATCGCCTCCAACACCGGTTACGATATATTTGTAGAAGTAAACGCCTTCTGCAGCATCCGTACTGTTCACTTTTCCATCCCAAGCCGGATTGATTCCTTTACCTTCATATACAGTGCTTCCCCAACGATTAATAATTGTTAATTCAATATCTGTCGCATTGGTAGTTGTAAGTACAAACACGGGGTTATCGGTATCGTCATTCGGTGTAAACACGTTTGGCACCTCAACCGTTGGAAGCGGTGGAATCGGGTACGTACATGAATTATCACTTTGTGTTGCATTCGGGTTAAAGTTCAACGCCAACGGATCTGTACAACCGCAAATCTCCACATTAACTGTAACATAAGCCGTATCCGTACACTGACCTTGGAATGCAATCAACTGAATAGTTGCATCGTTAGAATAAGTTTGTGTTTGGCTGCTCAAATCACCAACGTTTGCATTGTTTCCGTTTCCGAAGTTCCATACATAGTTATTCGCATTTTGACTTGTATTGGTAAACGTCACCGTTAACGGATCACAACCGGATGTAACCGAAGCTGAAAGCTGTGCAACAGGCGGAAGACTTGGATCAACGAATACTGAATCATTCACTGAACAAACATTATCCGAAACAGAGAAGTAATACCAACCTGAAGGAATGTTTTGCATAACCGTTGCATTGATATTATTCGGACCAGGATTTCCCGGACCGGTCCAGTTGTACTGCGGTTGACCTGTAAGTCCTGATACAAAGGCTGAAACAGCACCATCCGGATTACATGCCGTTGCAGGATAAGAAATCAAGGTATCAATTGCCAAGGTTTGGTTCATTGTGATTGTTACGGTATCAACACCTGTAAAACCACAACCATCCGTTGCTGTCACATAAACGTCGACCGTTCCATTCTGATAAATCGGTGCGTAAGCGGTATCACCCGTTTGCCCCATATAACTCCATGAATACGTATAAGGAGGATAACCACCGGAAGCAAATGCCGACATCAAAACCGAATCGGTTGCACACTGAACAGTAGGATCAGTTTCGTTGATCACCAAATTAGGACCATCCAAAATATAAAGAACACCTTGCGAAATGATGGTATCACCGCATTCGGTGATTGTTGTTGCAGTGAAAATAACTGTCTCAGGTGAATCGTTAATTCCGTCCTGAATAGGATTCAAAACAAGTATGATTGTGTCTTCACCCGGCAGGAAAACTACCGGATTGGTCATGTTGTTATAGTCAGTACCCATAGTAGCTGTTCCACCAATTGAGTAGCTAACAGACAATGTATCGCCAGCCTGTGAAGTAGGACGGGTAAAAATGAACTGAGCATTCGTACAACCTTCAACTACAGTAGTATCACCACTTACAGTTGCAACGGCAATATTCACAGCTTCGGAAGCAAAACTTTCTGCTTCAAGGAAAACCCCTGAATCCCAGCCTTGATCCAATACATTACAAAGTGCTAGTTTAATATGATATGTTTGACCACATTGCACCTCGGCTACTGCCTGCATTACGACAGTAGTACCATCGTACTCAATCGCTGTGCCATAAGCCGCACCACCCACATTACTCACATAATAGGCTTGATTCGTAATTGCATTTACGTTGTTAATCCCAATAGGAATAGCTGTTCCTGGAATAACTGCAATATTCTCAGCACCGTTCATATAAGGTCCTGCAAATCCGGGACCTGAAATAAAGAATCCGAATACATCATTTACCCCTCCATTAGGCGGAGCAAACTCAGGATATTCTTCGGATGCCCAAACATATTTGAAACTTACCGTATCACCGGTAGGCACAAAATCAAACTCCAAAATCCCACCGTTTGTCACATTTGCAGCAGAAATCGCATTCAAATCCGCATCTGCTGTAACCATCGGTGTACCCGGCATACTTTCACCATTAACAGCGTTTGGTCCCACTGCTACGATACCATTACCCGTTGTGAGCAAAACGCCACGTTGTATTGGGAAACTCGTATTGGTTGCATCAAAGTATGTAACGTTTGTTTGGAGTTGCTGTGCATTTACTGCACTACCGTTATAGGTAATATTGGTAGCTGTCACCCCATTTCCAAGAAGAACTCCCTGAACGAGTGCGTCAGGAGCTTGTGTGTTGGTAACGGTAATTTGCCCGAAAGCCGGAAGGAAAAAAGCCATTCCAAAGAATGAACCTAGAAGTAATTTTCTCATAAGCAATTGTAATTACACAATGTAGACATTGTAAGCTTTATTAAGGTTGCATGAAACTCCAAAAAAAAGTGTTTTAGATTTCACACAACATTAACACGTAATATTCGTGACAAATTTAGCACTTTTGCTCCAATTAAATAAATGACATGAAAGGTACTGCATCGATTATCTCTGCCAACAAAGAAAAATTCCTGAACGAATTGTTTGATTTGTTGCGTATTCCAACAATTTCTGCCGATAGTGCTTACAAAGCCGAGGTACTACGTGGCGCCGGAAAGGTGGCCGAATTTCTGCGCAATGCAGGAGCAGATTTAGTTGAAATTTGTGAAACAGCCGGACATCCGATTGTTTACGGCGAGAAAATAATTGATCCTACTTTGCCAACTATTTTGGTTTACGGTCATTACGATGTGCAACCTGCAGACCCATTGGAATTATGGACAACTCCACCTTTTGAACCAGTGATCAGAAACACACCCATCCATCCTGAAGGAGCCATTTTTGCACGTGGTGCTTGTGACGACAAAGGACAATTTTTCATGCACCTTAAAGCATTTGATGCAATGATGCAGGCAGGAGAATTGCCGTGTAATGTCAAATTCATGATTGAAGGAGAAGAAGAAGTTGGTAGTGAGCATTTGGGCATTTTCATCAAGGAAAACAAAGAGCGTTTAAAAGCCGATATTATCCTTGTTTCTGATACTGGAATGCTCTCTAACGACACACCTTCCATCACCACAGGCTTGCGCGGATTGAGTTATGTAAAAGTGGAAGTGACAGGTCCGAACCGCGATTTGCATTCCGGTTTGTACGGTGGCTGTGTTGCCAATCCGATCAATATCTTGGCAAAAATGATTGCTTCGCTACACGATGAAAATAACCACATTACCATTCCCGGTTTTTATGCGGACGTTGTGGAACTTAGTTTGGAAGAACGCGCCGAAATGGCGAAAGCACCTTATAGTGCGGACGATTACAAAGCAGCTTTGGATATTGCTGCCGAATATGGTGAAAAAGGATATACAACTCCGGAAAGAGGTTCTATTCGTCCAACCTTGGATGTAAACGGAATTTGGGGAGGTTATACAGGCGAAGGTGCCAAAACAGTAATCGCTTCCAAAGCACACGCAAAGATTTCAATGCGTTTGGTACCAAATCAACAACCCGAAGAAATTACGCGCTTATTCTCTGATCATTTCAAAGCTATTGCTCCTGAAGGTGTTACGGTTGTCGTTAATCCACATCATGGTGGTGAACCTGTTGTAACACCAATCGATTCTATCGGATATCTTTCAGCCAGCAAAGCTTATGAGCATACTTTCGGTAAAAAACCGATTCCGGTTCGCAGCGGAGGAAGCATTCCGATCATTGCGTTGTTTGAGCAGGAATTAGGGCTAAAAACGGTGATGATGGGCTTTGGTTTGGATTCAGATGCCATTCACTCACCCAACGAGCACTACGGATTATTTAATTTCTACAAGGGAATTGAAACCATTCCATACTTCTTTCATTATTTCACTGAAGCAATGAAATCATAAATCATGGAACGTTCGTTTTTTTCTCGATTCTTCATCATTCCCATGCTGGCACTCTTGTTTATAGGAGGTGCCGGCTGTGATATTGATGAGCCAGACATCAGTAATATTGGAGGCTTTAAGCTTAAGAAGCTTGACGGTCAACGCATTGAAGCTGAGTTTTCTGTAGACTGTGATAATCCGAACGGATTTGGTTTTAAAGTAAAAAAAGCAAACATCGATGTGAGTGCCAATGACCAGATTTTAGGTAATGTTTCACTCGACAAAAAGGTGAAAGTCAAACGCAAATCCAAAAACACGTATACCATTCCGGTCATTATTGAATTGGAAGACGGAGCGTTGTTTAAGATCATGCAACTTTCACTAAGTGGTGAAGTGACTGTCTTATTCAAAGGAAAAGTTCGTGGCAGCGTTTGCGGAATCGGAAAATCGTTTGAAGTGAACGAATCTAAAAAGATCGACGCGAGTTCATTGAACTTGGATGGGTTGGGAGGATAAAAACACCTTTAAGTCTGTGGCATCTGTGGGAAAATAAAAAAGGAGTCTACCACTGCAGACTCCTTCTATTTTTTGGGTAAATCTCTGATCAATTAAAGTGAAAGAAAAAGAAAAACGCTGCTGCCGAAGCTGCCGGAATTCCTTTTGCGTAACCGATGGTTGAATAGCTACTGTTTTGAACCGTACCATCAGACTTAATATAACCGACTGTACTGTAACTGCTATTCTGAACCGTACCGTCTGATTTCACATAGCCCAACGTACTATAGCTGCTATTCTGAATCGTTCCGTCAGACTTAATATAACCGATAGTTGAATACGATCCATTTTGAACCGTTCCATCCGATTTGATATAACCAACTGTTGAATACGAACTGTTTTGAACTGTTCCGTCAGATTTAATGTAACCGATGGTAGAATAGCTTGAATTTTGGACCGTTTGCGCAAACAAAAATGCCGAACAGCAAAGAGATACAATTAATAGCAGGTGTTTCATAGTTTACAATTTTTGATGAAAGATACAACGACCAGCTAATCTCGTGCCGTTTTTAACAATTTCTTAGTAATCAGCTCATTTCCTGCATCGATCTGCAACAAATATATCCCACTTTTCAGGTCGGAAGGCAATTTGATATCGAGGTTATGCGAGCCCGATTGGTAAACCGCGGGTTGAACTTCATGCACTTTATTCCCCAACATATCAACAACCGAGAGCGACAATTTCTGAGCAGAAGGCAAATAGAACGACAATTCTACTTCATCGTTAAACGGATTAGGCGAAGCCGTAAAATGTTCATCCGACAATATCGCATTTTCCATACCGAGGTAACAGATTCCATCGATATTGGCGTCCATCCATGCAAAACGAAGTTGGATCCAATCTTTCATGGCTTGAATTTCTCCAGGGAAATCGGACGGAATGGGACTCGGATTCGGCCATGTATACGTTCCTAACAAAGGCCATGTATTGAAATGACGCACTTGGGCTTGGTCAATTTTTGCAGCCAATGAATCGATCACATAGTTCAACGTAGTAAAGCTTAAAGTCGTTTGTCGCAGCTCAGTCCAGCGACACTTTACATCACTTTGAAAAGCCGGATCTGTCATCAGTTTTTCCCACCAAAAAGGCACATCGTAACCGCCACCACAATAATCGTTGAAGAGATATACCCAGCCGTCACTCTGCCAGCCTTCGCAGTAATCTGAGTTCCACCACGCCAGGTTGTAATCCCACGCAGGTCCTGCAACCAACTTTCCGCCGTTGCTGTTTTTATCCTTGTACAAAAACGCACTCAATCGATAGGCATCAACGTTTTTACTTGCTTCATTGAGCAACAAATGATCAACAAAAGAAGGTACATCGATGTACTTTCGGTAGCCATTGACAGGATCGGTAAAATTTACTCCGTCGAGCGCAGTTTCAAACGAGTCAACGTATTCTTGAATATACGTGCGCTGTTGCGGCATGATGGCATCACCTTTCGGTTCTACATGCACTATGCGAATAGGAATATTAGCACTTGACAAATAAGGTGATTCCCAATACGTTCCCGGACCATCATCTCGATCTACTTTAATGATGTAACCACCCGTTAATTCATCACCTGCAATATCCTGCGGATTTAATTTTGCGATGTCAACCCGGTTATTATCGCGTTTTATCTTTTCCATCAACACATAAATACCTTTGTATTGACCATTAATAACCACTTCACAGAACTGAGTGCGCGAGGCGTAATGTCCGGTTTTATTAGCCACATCATACGAAAGCACATTGCGCATGCATGTTTTATCGTTGTAAGGCGCATACAAAATCCAATCATGCTCTGTTGGCATTCCGAGCAAAATGGTATCGTGTTGGGTACCGTTAACATCGCGGGTTTCGAAACCATAAGACTTCTGTGGAAAGCCTGCCGAAGAAGAACCCCGTTGTTCAATTCCGATTTTGTTGTTGTAATTATTAAACGGATCTGTCATGTAGTTGGTCATTCCGGGTCCGTTGTAAATAATTCCCATATCTGCTTCAATCTTCGGTTCGTCAGGGATTCCTTGTCCGTTGGTATTGATTACCACAATTGGAAGGTCGGAAGATGTGAATTGGTAAAAATCAGCAGGATTGTTACTGAATGTAATTGACCAATCGATGAGCATACCTTCGTCGCCACCGGCTTGATCAGCAATGAATAATTGCCATGTTCCATTTGGGTTTTGCCCGTTATTCAAAATCCCGATTTCTTCCATCGGTTTGAAACTTCCGGTAAATGGAGCCGCTCCGCTATTGATAAATGTTGGAGAGTCCCATTGAAAACAGGTGTTCTGTAAATCATCACCACTACCACCAGCATTTAGCATCAAAGCCGAATAATTGCCGTCGGGGGCCACAATGTAAATAACCAGATCACTTAGATACGTATGTGTTAAATTTACACACACGCGTTCCAATCCGAAAGTTGTTGTGTTGATTGAAGCCGGTAATCCGGAAACAGAGGTAGGTGAAAGTAGTTGCTGATTATCAAGAATTGTGTCGCTGCCACCGTTGAAGGTTTGTGCGAAAACATTGAAAATCAGTAAAAAAGAGGTGACAGAGAGTAAGCTTTTTAGCATAGCGTGCACAATTGATGTTAACAAGATAGTAAACTATGCTTAACAAATTGATAATGCTGTCTGAAAGATGGTTTTCCAGAATGGCTACCTCCCACAGATGCACAGATAAAGCTCGCCTAACGGCCTCGCTATTATGTTAAATGTGCGGGATAACAAATTTGTTGCAAAGTCACGTATGCGCTGCCGTTAGGAGCGCGAAAATCTGTGCATCTGTGGGAAGGAAACAAAAACGGCTCACCGAATGGGTGAGCCTTAGTAATATCAATTCGCTAACAACGAGCGCCAGCTGACTTTAGCCTCGATGCGTGTGTGTAATTCGGCAATAGGAACCCGGATTTGTTCCATCGTATCACGATCACGGATCGTCACCGTATTGTCTTCCAATGTTTGGTGATCTACCGTTACAGAGAATGGCGTACCAATCGCATCCTGACGACGGTAACGTTTTCCGATAGAATCTTTTTCGTCGTATTGACACAAGTAATCAAACTTCAACTCATCAATGATAGCACGTGCTTTTTCGGGCAATCCATCTTTCTTCGTCAACGGCATAACAGCCACTTTATAAGGAGCCAATGCCGGCGGAATGGTCAATACAACGCGCTCTGATCCGTCTTCTAACACTTCGTTTTTATACGAAGCGCTCAATACCGCTAGGAACATTCGATCCAAACCAACCGATGTTTCCACCACATAAGGAACGTAATTTTGGTTCAACTCGGTATCGAAATACTGGAGTTTTTTACCGGAGTATTGTTCATGTTGTTTTAAATCGAAATCGGTGCGTGAGTGAATTCCTTCCAATTCTTTGAATCCCATCGGGAAATCAAACTCGATATCAGAAGCTGCGTTGGCGTAATGTGCCAATTTAATATGATCGTGTTCACGGTAATACTGATCGCCCAATCCCAACTTTTTGTGCCAGTTCAAACGCGCTGCTTTCCAGTGATTGTACCACTGCATTTCTTCACCCGGACGTACAAAAAACTGCATTTCCATCTGTTCAAATTCGCGCATACGGAAGATAAACTGGCGCGCTACAATCTCGTTACGGAACGCTTTCCCGATTTGGGCAATTCCAAACGGAATCTTCATACGACCTGTTTTCTGTACATTCAGGAAATTTACGAAAATACCTTGAGCCGTTTCCGGACGCAGGTAAATGGTAGAAGCATCGCCGGCTACAGAACCCATTTCGGTCGAAAACATCAGGTTGAACTGACGCACTTCGGTCCAGTTGCGGGTACCACTGATCGGGCAAACAATCTCCAAATCTTCGATCAATTGTTTTACACCGTCAAGGTCGTTGTTTTCCAAGGTCGTGCGCATGCGATCTTCGATGGAAGTGATTTTTTCCTGATTGCGCAAGACATTCGGATTCGTAGCACGAAATTGTGCTTCATCAAAGGCATCACCGAACTTTTTGGCAGCTTTTTCCACTTCCTTGTTGATCTTCTGAAGAATCTTTTCCATGTGCTCTTCGATCAACACATCGGCACGGTAACGTTTTTTGGAATCTTTGTTGTCGATCAACGGATCATTGAACGCATCAACGTGTCCGGAAGCTTTCCAAACCGTTGGGTGCATAAAGATGGAAGAATCAAGTCCAACGATGTTTTCATTCATCTGAACCATTGATTTCCACCAGTATTGTTTGATGTTATTCTTGAGTTCGGCACCCAACTGACCGTAATCATAAGTCGCGGCCAAACCATCATATATTTCAGAAGAAGGGAACACAAAACCGTATTCTTTGGCGTGTCCGATCACTTCTTTCAGTAAGTCTTCTTTTTGTTCCATGGTGGCAAATTTACCCGTTTCGGTTTATTAATAGATGTTAAAGCCACGAATATTTTAAAACAATCTGTTACCTTTTCACCCATTAGACATTAGATATTAAAATCGTACTCTATGAAAACAAGCCTTCCAATCGTCTTTGTTATGATCTTGCTGGTTGCCTGCAACGCTTCCAACACCAATCCGATCAAGCAACCTTCGCAACAAGAACCGACAGCTTCCGTTATCGAACCGATGGAAGGACTGGGAATCAAACCTCGTGAATTCAAGATCTCTGCAGATCAACCGAGCACCATCGATTTGCCAAATGGCGGAAGTATTTCTTTTCCGGATAATGCCTTTGTGGATGCCAACGGAAAACCTGTTTCGGGCACTGTGACGATTGAGTGGCAGGAATTTCATTCATTGGCAGATATCATGGTTTCGGGCATTCCGATGCGCTACGACTCAGCCGGAGTAAGCAATCAGTTTGTTTCGGGCGGCATGTTTACCATTGACGGAAATCAAAACGGAAATCCGATCGAATTGGCAAAAGGTAAAGAAGCGAAAGTGGAATTGGCAACTTACGACGAACAACAACAGTTTAACTTCTATGCCTTAAATGAACAAACAGGCGATTGGTCGTACAAAACAACAGCACTTTCAACGCCCAATCCGGATGTAAAAACGGCCGGTGGACCATCAAACGCTAAAAGTACACAACAAGCAGAAGGCGCTCCCATCTTTTTAAATGTAGTAGCTTCCACCGATTCGATTCCTTCATTGGCAGGACAAGACATTGTAGGTTGGAATGTATCACGCGGTCAGGTGCCTAAAAAATTGCAAAAAACCATTGCTCAGTCGCGCTGGAACGCCCGTATTACGAAACAAACAGCCAACGGGTACGAATTGCAGTTGAGCAATAAGGGAACAACATTGAAACTCGACGCTCAACCGGTTACCATGGACGATGCCTTGGCCAACACCTCGAAAGTAGAAGAACGCACTGCCGAAAGATGGAGTAACTTACTGGCTTTTCAGCAGCAGGAAAAAGAAGCCAATATGATTCGTACTGCTTCCATTCCCGGATTCGGAACGTATAATTGGGATATCATCCACGTTCGTGAAGCACCGATTGCGTTTACGCTTGATCTGAATTTGCCGAACGGACACAAACTCGACGAAGCACAGATTTACCATGTTTGTCCGGATGAAAAAGCCATTGTGCGTTATACAGAAGGTGATTTCGATGAGTTTTCTTTCGACCCGAAAAAAGGAAATTGTATCGTAGCGATCATGCCTGATAAATCCATTTACACCGTTTCTGACAAACAATTCGATGCAGCCCGCAAAAAAGGTGGTGAGCGGGAATTTACCTTCGATATGCAAAGTCGAAACGACCGCTTCACTTCGGGTAAAAAACTTGGAAGATTGGTAGAGGAATTGATTTAATCAATAAACGCAACCCTTATGAAATTGCTGATACTTGCCGGTTGGCTCTTCTTGTCGTGCGTTGCGTGGACTCAATCGAATCCGTTGCCCTACGTAAAAAACGGCAAGTGGAGTCTGGTTGATTCGAATGGAAGATTGATCAAAGAAACCGATTGTTCTTACATTCATCAATTCGACGAATCGGGATTTACTTTTTTCTGCGAAAACGGTGGTTACGGCATCATGAACAGCAAGGGCGAAACCGTTTTAAAACCCATTTATGCCGATGTACAGCAAAAAGGCTTCGGGCACTATCAATTGTATGACAATAACGGCTGGATTCCCTACGAACCGAAGGGTTTTCGTTTGATCGGAAACGACACCGTTCAATCGTTCGAAACACTTTCTTCTGCCTGGGCATTGGTAAGTATTACCGACAAGTGGTACCTGGAACATCTGCAAACGGGAAATCATTGGAAAATAAACGATTCGGTTGCTACCTATAAATTATTGCACGACCATTTATGGCTCGAAGCGGATGATACAACCACGCTTTTGATCAACGGAAAAGGTGAAATGGTTTTGAGCGGACAACTCTACTTGCGCTCTCAAAACGAGCTTCACGATGTGACCTTCAAGCGCAAACATTATCTGTTTGATTCCCGCGGAATCTGGCCCATGACCGATATCGAACAAGTGATTTTTGAAGAGACCGCCCTTTTTGTGAAAACCAAAAAAGAAGGGTTCTATTGTGGCTACGACGGTTCGGTGATTCTGAAAGGCAATTATGAAAACATCACCGAATTTGACCAACACTATTTTCAGGTGCGAAGAAATGGATTGGTAACGCTACTTGATCGTAAAACACATCAACAAGCATTGCCCTTTATCTACGAAAACATGTATCCGCGGCTGGAAGGAGGTTTTATTGTGGAACTGGAAGGTAATAACGGATGGATTGACAAAGACTTCAAAACTATCATCCCTTGCAAGTACCAGCGATTCACCGTGCGAGACCAACTTGCACAGGTTTATGAATTGAACTACGTCGGATTGTTCTCATTGAAAACTAAAAAGGAAATTCTACCGGCCGTTTACAATACCATCACCCAAAGTGGCAATCGCTTCAAAGCCATTCGCAATGAACTAATCACCATTATCGAGTTAAACGACCAACATGCCATTGTAAAAACAGCCAAAATAGATAACGCCATTACGGTTCAAACACTTCTTAAACGGGAAGCGCCTTCGCGTCCACCAAAGTTCATTGACCCGCGCTTATTTGCTTTGGGTTGGTTTTTAGACAGCAACTTGGTAACTCCGGCAAATGAACCGGCCTATTATTCGGTGAAATGGGGTTTGAAAAACACAGCCGACAGCATCGTTATTCCGGCTAGTATCTCCGAATTAAAATACTTGCCAATGGCGCCGTTTACGCTGCAATACGTTGGTACTACCGAATTCAAAAGGGCCGTAAACGGAGTCGATAAAATCCCAAGCTTTAAAGCCGTCTATCTTCCAACTGGCAAAATTCTAAACAAAAACACCTTTATTTCTTATGATTCAACCGATTTTCGTCGGCGTAATTTTATGCGGGTTTCTACTACAAGTGGATTTTCCATTTTACGCGCAGATGCAACACTCACGCCGCTGTCTTACATTGAAAAAGGAAGCAATCGCAACCTGTTGTACTGCGAATCTAAAACGGTAGAAGTTACCGAGAAGGAATCGGATGAAATGACTGAAATTACCAATCTTGATTTTATCACTAATTATCTTAATCTTCCGCATCCGACCTATGTGGCGAGCGGTTCTAAAAAAATCAAAGGGTTCATTTATCCCGAAGGCAAATGGAACTTCCTGAAACCCGACGGCACTCCTTTGTTCAACGAATCTTTTTCATTTGCGAAACCTTTTTTGGGGAATCAGGCATTGGTGAAAGTGGGTAAAAAGTGGGGCGTTGTGAATTCGGATACGCTGATCATTCCGGCGGTGTATTCGGCCATCGAACGCAAAATCATTGATCGCGATACGTTTTTTGTTGCACAGCAAGCCCAAGGCGGAAGCAGGTTACTCGATACTTCATCAACAACATTGGGCAATTACACGATTGCTTTTTCCAGAGGGAATGCATTGATCATGGAAATTGGCGGACAAAAACAACTGTTCGACACCGACCTGAAACCGTTGTCAGAAGTTTATTCGACAATGAAATTTCTCAAAAGCGGTTTGATTCTTGCGAAAATAAAGAAAGAATACACCCTGCTTACCGGCGAAGGAACTATTCTCTATGTAGGTCCGGAACCGCCCGAAGATGTTCTCTGGCATTCGTTTCTGGTTTTCAAAACCGGTGGTTCTTATCAGGTAAAAGATCTTTCCGACAAAGTCATTGCAGATCGCTGTTCCTCTGCAGAAGCTAAGGGGAATTATATGCTTATTCGAAGAAACGGCGCTACTGATATTTTTGATTTGCGCGGCAATCTGTTAATCGATGAAGTAACCGGCTCTATTTTGGTGGATACCCTCGGCAACGGACTAGCAATCGTTGAAAAGAATAAGGTCATTGTTTACGAAGGACCTGAACGCCGAATGAAACTGAAAGGCTTTGTACCCACTCATTTTATCAGCGGTAAATTTCTCTGCAATACCAAAGATTCATGTATTCTATATTCGTATTTCGGTGAAAAAGAATCTGTCTTACCGCATATTGATGAAGTAGCAGTTTTGGAAGACGCAAGCATCTTTTTAAAAACGTCAGGGAAGGTAAATTTCCTTTTTGACCGTGAATGGAAACCCGTTTTACCGGAAGAGAAAAAATTCAGACAGTTAATGAATGTCGGTCCGGCAATCTATGCCTACAACACTGCTGAAGGGAAAACGGTTCTCTACAATGCTGAAACAAACGAATCAGATTCTACTTACCGCAACGTTACAGGATATTTTGAACAAGACCGTTTATTAGTCACAAAAGGAACGCGTCTTAGTTACCTGGATGAGCATTTTAAACCTATCACGGCACGCACTTTTAGTCAGGCAATTCCTTTTGCGGGTAAGCATGCTGCCATTGCCGATCAGCGAGGTTGGACATTGATCGATCACCAATGTAACTCGCTTACCTATCCTAATTATGGTGAAATCAAAGCGCTCAATGCGCAACTGTTCAAAACACAGAAATTACCACTTTACGGATTGTACAATTCACAAGGAAAATTACTGATTCCGGTAGAATACGAGCAAATTCGCTTCTTATCCAACGGCATTATTTTGTGCGTAAAAGAAGGAGCTTTTTATTATTTCAGAAAAGACGGAAACCCATTGCCTATGCTGTAAACCACAACCCCTAAATAAAAAAGCCCCTTCACCATTTCGAACCGGAGAAGGGGCTTTGCATTAAATGATGTTTAATGAAGCTGTCTAATAAAGACTCATCATTTAGTAAAATCTTGAGGTGGATTAAAAAGTGATAAAATGCAAGGCATTGAGGATGAGATGCTGGGAGTTTACTTAAGTAAATGACCAACATCGAGATCCGAAAATAACGACGCAGGTTATTACTTTTTGGACACCTTCTTTATTTCGTAGAACTACACACAAAATCGGTGATTGGTAATTTCGTTTTTTTGATCGCTCCGAAACCACCAGCCACATCAACCAAGTTGGTGTAACCATTGCGCATAAGCAAAGAAATAGCAATCACACTGCGGTATCCGCCTGCACAATGCATGTGATACGTTTTGTTTTTATCCAGTTTTGTGAGATCATCCTGCATAAAATCGAGCGCATAATGCGTAGCGCCATCCACATGCTCGGCATCCCATTCACCCGGTTTACGCACATCTACCAATGAAATGGTGTCAAATATGTTCTCCAGCGATTCCGCCTCTACCGATGTGATGGTTTGTAACGGTTCACCGGCTGCTTTCCAGGCATTCATTCCACCGTCTAAGTAACCGATACAATGATCGTAACCCACCCGGGCCAAACGGGTAACAGCTTCTTCTTCTTGTCCTTCAGGAGCAATAAGCACGATCGGTTGTTTGATGTTTTCAATCAAGGCGCCTACCCACATAGCAAAGGTTCCGTTCAAACCGATGAATTGACTTCCGCTGATAAAACCATTTATATAATCGTTTTGCGTGCGAACATCCAGAATCAGTGCGCCGTTGTATTGCGCTTCTTTCAATTCAGCAACACTTAATCCACGCGTACCACGATCAACAACGGCATCAAAACTATCGTAGCCCGTTTTGTTCATCATCGCATTTTTCGGGAAATATTGTGGTGGAGGCAAAATACCTTCAGTCAATTCTTTGATGAAATCTGCTTTACTCACATCGGTGCGCAAGGCATAATTGGTGCGCTTTTGTTCGCCCAATGTTCCTACGGTTTCGCTACTCATGTTTTTACCACATGAACTTCCTGCTCCGTGACCCGGATATACAATCACCTCATCGGGCAATTGCATAATCTTATTACGAAGCGAATCGTAAAGCATTCCAGCCAAATCTTCTTGTGTCAAATCACCTTTGATTGCCAAATCAGGTCGACCAACATCACCTAAAAACAAGGTGTCTCCGGTAAAAATAGCGTGTTCCTTTCCATTTTCATCGAGCAACAAGTAAGTTACCGATTCGGGTGTATGTCCGGGAGTATGTAACACTTTGATGGTCACTTTCCCAATTTTAAATTCCTGATTATCCTTGGCAACAATGCACTCGAACGATGGATGTGAATCGGGACCATAAACGATAGGAGCGCCGGTTTTCTTTGCCAAATCGATGTGACCCGAAACAAAATCTGCGTGAAAATGCGTTTCTAAAATATAAGTGATCTTTCCACCCCATTCCATTGCCAGATCCAGGTAAGGTTGTACTTCACGCAAGGGATCTATCACAGCGATTTGTCCTTCACTTTCAATAAAATAGGCCGCTTCCGCTAAACATTTGGTATATAATTGCTCTATGCGCATTGCTCTTCAATTTGAGCTGTAAAGTTCGGCTTTTTTTGAATGAAAACAGTTGGTAGAGGAAAAATTAACAAATAGTTTCCATGGTAACTATTTGCGGTCTGCTTTTTGATTATCGCAAGCTCAAGAGAAATTATGTATTTTTAGGGCAAAATTGAATTGTATGAAAGGATTATCAATCGCGTTAGTAAGCATGTTGCTTTCCATCGGATTTATAGGAAATGCGTTTGCTGCGAAACCGAAGTTACCAAAACTGGAGCCGGGTATTTACGCCAAAATGGAAACCTCTAAGGGAGTTATTATTATTCAACTGGAGTATGAAAAAGCCCCGATGACGGTAGCCAATTTTGTTGGTTTGGCAGAGGGTAATTTTAAACCCGGTGATAAATTCATCAAAAAACCGTTATACAACGGCCTGAAATTTCACCGAGTGATTGCCGATTTTATGATTCAGGGTGGTGATCCGCTTGGAACAGGAGAAGGCGATCCGGGTTATTCGTTTCCGGATGAGTTTCACAAAGACCTTCGACACAATGGCCCTGGCATTCTTTCAATGGCGAATTCTGGCCCGAACACCAACGGAAGTCAATTCTTCATTACACACAAAGAAACGCCTTGGCTCGACGATATGCACACCGTGTTCGGACATGTAATTCAAGGTCAGGATGTCGTGAACGCTATCGCTCAGAATGATGTGATGAAAAAAGTAACGATTATTCGCGTAGGTGAAGCCCAGAAAAAATGGAATGCAACCGAAACGTTTAACAACGAAATGAATAAAATCAAGGCCGCTGCAGAGCAAAAGTTGGCTGAAGAAGCCAAGCGCAAAGCTGAAGCTGCGGAGCGTATTGCCAAATTGAGCCCTGGTATTTATGCCAATTTCGAAACTACAAAAGGAACAATCATTGTTCAATTAGACTATGACAAAGCCCCGATGACGGTTGCTAACTTTGTAGGTTTGGCCGAAGGAAATTTAACAGCGGTAAATCGCTCATACACCAAACCTTTCTTTGACGGATTGAAATTTCACCGTGTCATCAAGGACTTTATGATTCAGGGTGGTGACCCAATGGGTGTTGGTTCCGGTGGTCCGGATCACCGTTTCTTTGATGAATTTCACCCTGACTTGAAACACAGTGGTCCCGGTATTTTATCAATGGCCAATTCAGGTCCAAGCACCAACGGAAGTCAGTTCTTTATTACGCACAAGGAAACGCCTTGGTTGGATGGAAAACACTCTGTATTTGGTCATGTTGTGGAAGGCATGGATGTGGTAAACGCTATTGAGCAAAACGATGTGATGACACAAGTAACTATCATTCGTGTGGGTGACGCAGCTAAAAACTGGAATGCAACGAAAGAGTTTGCACGTGTTTACGACGTGAAAAAAGGTGAACAAGATGCAAGAAAAGCAGCAGAAGAAAAACAAAAAGCAATCGACGCAGAACGCATTAAATTGGTTTCTGAAATGTCAGAAGCAGATTACAATAAAAAGTTCTTCGCTGAGATCAAAAAAACGTATCCAACTGCCAAACAAACCGCTACTGGTTTGGTGTATGTAATTGAAACTAAAGGAACCGGAAAACCTGCCGTTCAAGGTAATCAGGTTTCCGTTCACTACACAGGAATGTTCATGGATGGGAAAAAATTCGATTCTTCTCATGATCGCGGTCAACCAATGAGCTTCGGTTACAAAGTGCAGCCAATGATCCCAGGATTTGAAGAAGGTTTGTCCATGCTTGGAAAAGGAGGAAAAGGTAAATTCTTCCTTCCTTACGCTGTTGCCTATGGTAAAAACGGAAAAGCGCCAATGATTACTCCTTACACCGATTTGATTTTCGAATTGGAAGTAGTGGATATCACTGTAAAATAATTTCAACCAATATCTTTGTAAAGTCCTGCTTCGGCGGGACTTTTTTGTTTTATGATACGAACTATACTAAAAACTCTTTATTGGAATCAATGGTTGGGGTTGGCTTTGTTCTTCTTCATTGGTGATTTTGTCTGTCATTGGGTACTCGATATTGCCATTCATGATGCTTATCTCGTAATTGGCGATTATCAAATCGGTCTTTTTGTAGGAAGCTTTTTTCTGATCACCTGGTCTCTTTTCAGATTCTTTCCAGCGTTCAAATCAATGCTATGGTTGGCAAGAATTCATGTTACCGGAACAACCATCGTAACAATAGTGATTTTCATCTTGTTGAATAATGAGATTCACGAGCAGAAATTGCGAAGGTATTCCGACTATTCGGTTTATACTGAATTCAACCAACCGCAATCATCTAATGAAGATTGGATTCTACTGCTTCTTTATGTGTTTTTAATCCTTCAGCTTAGTTGGTTTGTTCAGTTGATTGTGTGGTATTATTACAAAGTGAGGAAAGTATAATCCCTTGGAGATTAACTAACGTGAGTTCGGGATCCACATTTTTTTAGTAAGACATTTACGGTATGTTTGTTCAACCCCTAAAGAGTGGCGCGTTAAAAGAGACGGGTTGTAGTTGCCATATTTCGTCCCTGCAAGACGAATAGAACAGTACAAAACAAGACCAATTTACCCCACAAAAAAAGTCACCAATCGTTCGATTGATGACTTTTCTGTTTATTTCAGTTTTATTTAAAGCTGACCGTCTGAGTGGTATACACCACTTTTGTAGACTTTCACTTTGAGCAGGATACCGTCTCTATCGTAAACATAGACTTTACCATCCCAAAGTTTACCGTCTTTAAAGACTCCGTCTTGCCAAATTTCATCGTCTTCGTTGTAGACTTTGTTGTATCCGTTTGGCTGCCATTTCACCCCTTTTGTTTTCGGTGTTCCGACAGCAGGCGCACGTTCATTACTTTGACCAGGATCCCTAACGGTTACCGGTTGATTCACCATTTCTTTTTCGGTGCTTTTGGAAACAGATCCGTCTACAGCGTATTCAATGATTTCTTTCACGTCACCGTTTTCGTAGTAACGAACCGCTTTTCCGGTTGGAGTACCATTGCTGGAAGTGTATTCAAATTCCAACTGTCCGTTCGGGTAATAGTATTTTACCTTCCCTTGTTCTTTTCCTCCCTCATTGTAATCGGCTTCGTATTCCAATTGTCCATTCTCGTGAAAGCGTTTCAGCGAGTCGTGGTACTGGTTTTTCTCAAAGTTTCCAATCTCTTTGATTTTACCATTTTGGTGATACTTCGTGTAGTTACCCTTCGGGCGGTTATTTTCATATTCCCCCTTGAGTTTCGGAGTGACTCCATCGTTGTGGTACTTGATCCAAATACCTTCTTTACGATCGTCAATATATTTTCCCTCTTCTACTTTTCCTTCGGCTGGTATCCCTGCCTCAGGACGGTCTTTACCGTAGTAAATCCATTTACCTTGTTTTCCTTTCTCATTTTTTTGGTTAATCCCATCTTGGTCATTATTACCATTATAGGACCACCCAATGATTCCGAAAGTGAGGAAACAGATTAGAAGAACCAATTGCTTTGACTTCCACATGTTCACATTAATTAGTTTAGTAGCGCATTTTAAAGATAGATTTATTTTCGGATAATTCACAAGGAAAAAAGTAAAATTAGATAAAAAGGACAAATCAATCGATGAACGCGAAACCATTAGTTAATAATCTTGTTAATGTCAATGTTTTTTAACATTTCTGTTGACATATTGAACAAGTCGAAGCGTTCCGACCATCCCCAATCTGCCCTTGCAACACTGTCGTCGATCGATGCCGGCCACGAGTCTGCAATTGCCTGACGGAAGTCAGGAGAATACGTTATTTTAAATTCAGGAATTGTCACCTGAATGCAAGCAGCCAATTCTTTCGGAGTAAAACTCAAAGCAGAAAGATTGTAACTAGAACGAACCGTTAATTGTTCCGCCGGAGCGTCCATCAATTCTATCGTTGCGCGAATCGCATCTTCCATAAACATCATTGGTAATGCCGTATTTTCACTCAAAAAGCAGGAATATTCCTTTTTGGCTTTTGCCTGATAGAAAATATCGACCGCATAATCGGTAGTACCACCGCCGGGTAAACTTTTGTAGGAAATCAATCCCGGGTAACGGATACTGCGCACATCGACTCCAAATTTATTGAAGTAATACTCACACCAGCGTTCTCCTGCTTGTTTGGAAATGCCGTAAACAGTGGTAGGTTCCATTATGGTGTACTGTGGTGTGTTTTCGCTCGGAGTTGTTGGTCCGAAAACAGCAATTGAGCTCGGCCAGAATATTTTCTTGATCGATCCTTCTTTGGCTAAATCAAGAATGGTAAACAAACCTTCCATGTTCAATCGCCAGGCAAAATCAGGCGCTTTCTCTGCCGTAGCAGAAAGTAGCGCAGCCAATAAATAGACTTGTTCGAAGCCGGTTTCTCGGATATAAGTTGACACATCCTCCCGGTCGAGAATGTCCATTTTTCTGTAAGGCCCATTTGACAATTGCTCAGGGCATGTTTCTTTTACGTCAGCAGCCACCACTTGATCGTTTCCGAATTTGGTTCGAAGCGTCAAAACCAACTCCGTGCCGATTTGTCCACCGGCACCTATCACAAGCACTTTTTTCATTTACGCCATTTATGAATGGCAAAAATAGCATTTTTTTCAAGCTACCACTTGCCTCAAGCTTATGGTCTAGTAATTCAATAAAACCTAATGTAAATCATTTTTTTATGCCATTGATTCTCCCTATTTTTGCTTTTCAATGCAATTTGAGCAATAGTATGTGGGTTGAATTACTGATTATGTTACAGTGGTTGCAGAAACGCAAACCGGAATGATGCCTCACAGGATCATTAAAGTAATGTAATAGCCATTTCCAAAACTTATATATATGCCTTTTTATCACAAATTAGGGAGCATTCCTCCCAAAAGACATACACAATTCAAAAAGCCATCCGGAGAGTTGTACTACGAGCAATTGTTCGGAACGGAGGGTTTTGCCAGTTTTTCAAGTCTGATGTACCATGTTCACCGTCCGACGATGGTAAAGGCAATGAAAGAACCGGTTGATCTTGCTCCGAAAGCTGCTGTAGATAAAAACATCACCTCTCGCATGATCAAGGGGTTTGAAGCAGCACCAAAAGATGATTTTCTGGATGCCCGAACAATCATTATGTTCAACAACGACCTAAATATGGCTGTTGCTGCACCTCGCAAATCATTACGCGAATACTTTTATAAGAATGCTGACGCCGACGAGCTGATTTTCATTCATAAAGGTTCGGGGAAATTGCGCACTATGCTTGGTAACATCGATTTCGAATACGGCGACTACCTAGTTGTACCGCGTGGTATGATTTACCAAATTGATTTCGATACGGAAGACAACCGTTTACTCATCGTAGAATCGTTTTCTCCTATTTTGACTCCTCGCAACTATCGCAGTCGTTTCGGGCAATTGTTGGAACATTCTCCGTTTTGCGAACGCGATTTCAAATTGCCTACCGAATTGGAAACACATGACGAGTTGGGTGATTTTGTCATCAAAATCAAAAAAGAAAACGTTTTGCATGAGTTGACCTACGCTTCGCATCCGTTTGATGTGGTAGGTTGGGACGGATTTAACTTCCCGTATGCCTTTTCGATTCACAATTTTGAGCCGATTACAGGACGTGTGCATCTTCCGCCGCCAATTCATCAAACATTTGAAGCTAACAACTTCGTTGTGTGCTCGTTTGTGCCCCGTTTGTATGATTACCATCCGCTTTCCATTCCGGCGCCTTACAATCACTCCAACATCGATTCAGACGAAGTGCTGTATTACGTAGACGGTGATTTTATGAGTCGCAACCACGTGGAAAAAGGATTTTTGTCGCTTCATCCCGGTGGAATTCCTCACGGACCGCACCCCGGAGCTTATGAGCGCAGTATCGGACAAAAAGAAACAGGAGAGTTGGCTGTAATGGTCGACACTTTCCGTCCCTTAAAATTAACCCAAGCAGCATTGGATATGCAATTAGACGATTATGCCTACAGCTGGTTGGAAAAATAAGATTTATTGAATTTACGAAATAGAATTTATGAGCAAAGAAATTAAGAATGTAGAATACGGTTTAGAGAAAATTTTTGAAGGAGCACAAGACTTTCTTCCTTTGTTGGGAACCGATTATGTTGAATTTTATGTAGGGAACGCCAAACAGGCGGCACATTATTACAAAACAGCTTTCGGATTCCAGTCGTTGGCTTATGCCGGATTGGAAACAGGATTGACCGACCGAGCATCTTACGTATTGAAACAAGACAAAATCCGTCTGGTATTGACCACAGCGTTGAACAGTGAATCGCCGATCGGTGAACACGTAAAAAAACACGGTGACGGTGTAAAAGTAATTGCATTATGGGTTGAAGATGCACGCAGTGCTTGGGAAGAGACGACCAAACGCGGAGCCGTATCGTTCATGGAACCTACTGTTGAGAAAGACGAGCACGGTGAAGTGGTTCGCGCCGGGATTTATACTTATGGTGAAACGGTTCACATGTTTGTGGAACGCAAAAACTACGCAGGTGTTTTCTTACCGGGTTACCAAACTTGGGAATCGGATTACAATCCTAGTCCGGTTGGTTTGAAGTTTATTGATCACATGGTTGGTAACGTTGGCTGGGGCGAAATGAACAAATGGGTAAATTGGTACGAAGATGTGATGGGATTTGTGAATTTCCTTTCGTTCGATGACAAGCAAATCCACACCGAATATTCGGCCTTAATGAGTAAGGTAATGAGTAACGGAAATGGTCGTATCAAATTTCCGATCAACGAACCGGCTGAAGGGAAGAAACGTTCGCAAATTGAAGAATACCTTGATTTTTATGAAGGTGCCGGAGCACAACACATTGCGGTAGCTACCGATAATATTTTGGAAACCGTTGCCGCTTTGCGTGCGCGTGGAGTTGAATTCCTGACAGCGCCACCACAAGCATATTATGATGAAATTCCGGAGCGTTTAGGTGAACACATGTCGATCATGACTGAACCGATTCCTGAAATTCAAAAATTGGGAATTTTGGTTGATGCCGACGAAGAAGGTTATTTGTTACAGATTTTCACCAAACCGGTAGAAGATCGTCCGACACTTTTCTTTGAGATCATTCAGCGTATGGGTGCAAAAGGATTCGGTGCTGGAAACTTCAAAGCTTTGTTTGAATCGATTGAACGCGAACAGGAAAAGCGCGGGACTTTGTAAAATCTCCTTATTTGATAGATTATCAGTGGGGTCGCGATAAATCGCGACCCCACTGTATTTTTGATAGAAACGAGATTATCCAACCATTACACCTTTCAACCCCAGTTTTGGGATTTCGATGTAGTTTTTCTCATTGATGGTTTCGGGCAAGAAGATGAATTTTTTATCATACATCACATCCTCGGCCCAGAAACTTACCCAGTATTCATTGGTGAGACCGAACACTTCTACCATGATCGGTTCTATTTTAGCGGCTTCATCGGGCAACAATACTTCAAGCGAATGACGCAGCGTAGATGTTTTCACCGACTCACCGGTTTCTACATTGGTGCCGTATCCTTTGCTGGTGATGATGATTCCCTCCATGATATCTTCGCGCAGATTTAATAGGTATACGTAGTGCTGAATGCCTCCTTCCGGATTTTTTTCGGGCATAACTACCACTCTAACATTTTCTACTTTCGGTCCTTTTAATTCTTCACGCATGTTGTTGATCTTTGGAAATCAGTGCGCAAAATTAAGAAGAAAATCGGGTTGTCGGCTCGGGATGCATATTCATGGAATTTGATTGTGCACATCTAATGTGCCAATGGTATTTACGTTATGGTTATAGCGCGATGCCTCGCACGCCTACAACCAAACATCAAAATTTCAATTGCGCTTCGAGCAATTCGCCCAAACTGATGTATTGAAACAAATCGGTAGGATGTCCGATGTGGGTATTGTATTTATCGCGGTAAGCCTTGTCGCCTTTTTTCGATTGCGGAATTACAAAATTGGAGGCGCGTTTGTTTCCTGTACGTACAACTACCAGGTTTTTTGCCGGAATAGCGATAATGTACTGACCATGAATACCTCTGCAGTAATACACAGGATTGGGGTATCCGAGGAACGTCCAGACATGTAACCCATAACGCGTATTCGGAACACGTTCTTCGGTTTTCATTTCAGGATTTGACACCATTTCCTTGAAATACCATTCAGGGATGAGTTGTTTGTCTTTCCATTTTCCGTTATTGGCCAGCAAAGCTCCCAAACGGGCAAAGTCGCGCGAGGTACTATACAAGCAGCAAAAGGCTTTTTCATCACCGTTTTCTTTGTCGAGACTCCAAAATGCATCCGCTTCGGCGCCCATGGGTTTCCAGAGTTTTTCATCTGCATAACGTGTCAAATCTTTTCCGGTCGCTTTTTCGACAATAAAGGCCAACAATTGCGAATTTCCGCTTTGATACAAGAACAATTCGCCGGGTTTGCGTTCTACCTGCTGACGGTTTACCAATCCCCACAAATCGGTTCCATAGTAAGATTCGGCATTTTCAGAAAGCGGATTCACACCACTTTCACCCCAATCCAGTCCAGAAGCCATCATCAATAAGTGACGAACGGTTATTTTTTCTTTGCCTTTTCCTGAAAAGGAAGGAAGATACTTCGAAATCGGGTCGTCTAAGCTCTTAATTTTTCCTTCTTCTACTGCAATTCCGACCAACATACTCACCACCGTTTTAGCAGCGGAAAACGAATTGGAAACTGTTTTGGAAGTGTGTTCACCCCAGTATTCTTCGAAAATAAGACTGTCGCCTTTGAATACCAGAAATGACTTTGTTTCCAACGATTCCAAATAGGAACGGTATTCTGCGGGTAATTTCAATTCATTCCGTTTCGGATGCAGGATCCACGGTTGATGTTTGGCCGGTGCATCGAGTGTTGAGGAATAAAATTTATCCTTGTCGTAAATGGTTGGTGAAGATTCGCCCGACAAATAGGTCGAATAAATGCCTTTATAGAGGTAAAACCTGCCGCTGAGCAGAATGAAAATGTTCAATGATACAATGATGACCAAAATGGTCCATCCCACTCCGCGAAACAGTTTTCTGAGCCGACTTCTCCCCTTTTTATTACTCATGTGCATAGGTATAACCGAATTGTTCTGCCAATTTCACTTTCAGAACGGCTTTTACTTCGTCCAGATCCAGTGCTCTTCCCAACTCGTGTTGCATGGAAGTTACAGCTTTATCTTCAATTCCGCAAGGCACAATGTGAGAAAAATAAGACAAATCTGTGTTAACATTAAATCCGATTCCGTGCATTGTAACCCAACGCGAGCATTTCACGCCCATCGCGCAAATTTTTCGTGCAGAAGACAATTCGGGATCTATCCAAACACCTGTAAATCCCTGTGAGCGCTCGCCGTTGATGCCGTAAACCGCAAGGGTTTGAATCACGGCCTCTTCGAGGTATCGCATGTATTTATGAATGTCGGTAAAAAAATGATCGAGGTCAAAAATCGGATACCCGACCAATTGTCCCGGACCGTGATAAGTGATATCACCACCACGATTGATTTTGTAATAGGTCGCATGGTGTTCTTCCAACCCTTTTTCATCCAATAACAAGTTATCTGCACTTCCGCTTTTGCCTAACGTATAAACATGCGGATGTTCGACAAACAACAGGTGATTGGTAGTTTCCTTCGTAGAAGTTCCGTTTCGGTGTTCGATTTTCAGCGCGATGGATTCGGCGAATAAGGATTCCTGATAGTCCCACGCTTGTTGGTAATCCATCAGTCCCAAATCTTCAAACCGAACCATTTTTTCCATTAGAATTCCAAATAAACGAAGGCTTTGAATTCACCCGAAACCGCCTGGTACATCAAAAGAACAGAAATAGCGACTATTAATAATTGCAGTACCATCGGTGTTTTGGCGAAAACCGCTATTCCTGCGTCTTTCCAGCGTTGTGGAATCCAATGTAAGAAAAACCCGATACCAATAATGATGAACACCGGACCAAAATTCCAAAGCACAGCGCCCAATTTTGCCCAATCGAAATTAAAATGATTGTAGATGTGATTGAGCATGGCATTCGGCTTTCCGTCTTCTTTCAATCGGAACCAAATTCGTGTAAACGTGATGAAATTAAAGGTGAGGAATACCTTCCAGAAATGCACCATGAGCCAATTGCTTTTCTCGTACGGTGAAATTTTCTTCCAGTAATTGTAAACGACCAAAGCCAGACCGTTCATCGCACCCCAAATCATGAAATTTTGCGTAGCACCATGCCATAAACCACCAACTACCATGGTAATCAGAAGGTTCAAATCGCGGTTCATGAGGGAAGAGAAACTTTTGCTGAACAACATCAGCATAGCATACAATCCAAGTGATCCGAGGTAAACGGAAATGGTGATGGGATCATACCAACCTAGGAAACAAATCCATGTAACGCCTATTACAAAAGCCGCCGCATAGGCCATCGTAAATCCTTTCAGAATGTAATTGGCTTCTTTGTTCATGGAAACTCCTGCAGCTACAACCGCCATCAATCCAAGGTAGATGAAAATGAGATCATACCAACCTGTAATGAAAATCATGTAGATGAAAATGATCAGAATGGCTATGTAGGTTCCGATGCTTCCTTTCTTGTTTCCCCCGAGCGGAATGTAAAGGTAATCGCGCAGCCACGCCCCGAGCGACTTGTGCCAGCGCCGCCAGAAATCGGCTACACTATTGGCTTTGTAAGGCGAATTAAAGTTAGGCAATAGTTCAAAGCCCATGAGTCGGGAGATTCCGATGGCAATGTCGGTGTAACCCGAGAAATCGCCGTAAATCTGTAAGGAATAACCCCACATTGCCAGAATGCTCACAAATCCGGGATAAGCTTCGGGCGAATCGACTATTTTATCAATAAAATGGACGGCAATGAAATCGGCCAGAACAATTTTCTTGAGCAAACCTTTCATGATGAGGAAAACCGATTCGCCAAAGACCTTTTTGTTGAGCTGAAACGGCTTGTAGATTTGAGGAATGAAATCGCGGGCACGCACAATAGGCCCCATGATTACGTGAGGGAAATAAGTGACGTAAAACGCATAATCCCAGAAGTTTTTCACCGGTGTAATTTCTTTCCGGTAAATGTCTACCACATAACTAATTGACTGAAAAGTGAAGAAACTTACTCCGGCAGGAAGCAGAATCATGGTTTCAAAGGTATGGTCGCCAAAGAAACCGTTGCCCCATTCAGCAAAGAAGTTGACAGCCTTAAAATTGGTGTGGAAGAGTTTATTGTATGATTCGGTGAAAAAGAGTCCGTATTTGAAAAATCCCAGCAACAATACATTGAATGTTGCGGAAAAGGCGATGATCCACTTACGCCTCAGATCAGACGGAGCGTTGAAAATACGCCTTCCCAGCAGGTAATTGACGACAATGGAAAGCGCTAGTAAGAGAACGAATAAGCCCGAAGTTTTGTAGTACAAAAACAAACTCACCACCGTGATGAAGATACTGCGCACCAGCTGGTGTTTGTGCAACATCGTGAAGAAAATCATGATGAAAATGAAGAACAACCAGAAATCGAGGCGGTTAAATACCATTGAATCTGTTGCTTCGAAACTAAAAATCTTTTGGAGGCGTTCTATTCCCCAATAACTAATATTATACCATTGCATTTGTAACATTCTTCCCTGACTTCTTTATTTAGCGTTTCGTAATTCCATTTGCTGCAACCATTTCTCCCAAGCATCTTCAAATAGACTCGCCTTTAGGTGGTAGCCAACCGAAGTAAAATGCACCATATCACTTTGCATCAATCCTTTTAACATCCAGGTTCGTGAAGAACCCAATTCGCCCATAATACCATAAAAATCCCACACAGGACATTGGTATTTACGTGCCAATTCGATAATTACCGCACGCTCACGGGCTACGTTTGCATTGGTGTAGCGTCTTCTATAAGCCGCATCATTGGGAACCGTAAGCAAAATGGCGCAATCCGGATTGGCGCGTAATACCTTCAGAATCATTTGTTCAAGGTTGCGTTTAAAGGTTTCCGGATTAAAAGATGCATAAGGTACGTTGGCATCGTTGGTACCAACAGAAAAGGCAAAGAAATCGGGTGGCGATTCTTTGAGTTGTTCTTCAAAATTGCGGTTTGCGAGGTAGGTTGACAATGCTGCGCCGTTGATCCCGATTGCCGTGTAGGAAATTCCGGGATGCGCGTTGGAAAGTTGTACGGCATGCAATTGTAAGCCATACGGACCGGGCTTATTGCGGGTAAACTGCAGATTGAACGTATCTACATCGTCGGTAAAAACGGCTTCGGTATAACCAAGTGTGGCGTTGTGGTATTTATCCACTATCAGAATTTCGGCAGCACCGTAATGCAGATCAAATGGAAACTCTCCTTTATTGTGGTAAATCCGCAGCCGTGTAAAGCCCGGTTTTACATCTGTTTTATCATAGCGAAACTTGATTTCGATGATTGAATCGGAGCATTCTACAACCGCGCCTAAGATCCCGAAATCAATTCCTTCGGGCTTGCTGAGGGAAACGCTTTTATAACTGCGCCAGTGATTGGGCGACGTAAATGCATAATTCCACGGATTGTTGGTTCGCGCCAAATCGAACGGAAACACCAAACCTCGTTCGCCCGGAAGATCGCTCCAACGGGTTTGCAAATAGGTTCGAATGTCGTGGGTATAAATATCGGCCTGAATATGCGATCCGCCGATGTGGTAAAAATTCAGTTTGCGGTCTTTGAAATTGACCATTTTGCCCAAATCGTTGTAAAACTTCTCCCAATTTGGGCTTTCGGGTGTGTAGAACCTAAAACAATTGGCCGAGAAATTAACAAACGGGTATGCCTTGTGCAATGCAGTATCGATGGTAAGAAAAGCCGGATGAAAATGCGTGTGCAGCGAATCTTTCGGTCCGGAATCGGTCGACTGCGAGCGCGCGGTACACGCTACCGCTAATGCTACAACAACCGCTATTTGTCCAAAAATCTTCATGCTATATTTCCAATTGTGCTGATTCATTATAGGAATGCTAGTTCCCTTGCTTCCACTTTACGAATTCGGCGGCAAAGGCATCAAAAAAGAGTTGTGATGCAATACTCGCTCCTTTCGGTGTGAAGTGGATGTAATCTCTTCCGGCTAGCCCCTTTTCGACCCAACTGGGCATAGAATTGTAACCACCCATAGCGCGGTACAAATCCCAATAACAAGCTCCGACATCTTTGGCTGCTTTTCGCATCTCATCTACCAAATACGGTAACATGCGATACGTTACAAAACCGTTGGCGCTGGAAGTTGACATATCGCTCGGACCGATCACCATCACCGATGCTGAAGGGCGTAATTTTTTGAGGGTCTGTAATTGTCCTTTGAAATTGCGGGCAAAATTGCGCACACCGCTCGAATCTTTCAGGTACGGAACACTATTCCCGCCAAATTGCATGATTACCATTTCTACATTCAAATCGTCGTACATCTTAGCCGCTGTGGGTTGATCGATCTTTCCAAAAAACGTACCACTCGAGCCGCGCATTCCGATATTGTCGACTTGCACACCAAAATCGCCCTCCAGAGAGAATCCAATGATTGTTGGACTAACAGCGGCTGAGAATACATACTTCAATTTGCCTGGATTACCTGGAAATGACATGGGCATCACGTGATAACGACCGTCGTTTTCCAAACTATCCTCGTGAATTAGGTTGCCGTTTTGGTAAATTTTTACTCCGCATGGTTTCAAGCAACTGGTGTAGTACAATTTGACATTGTTGTATGACTTGGCGCGTTCGTAAGCACTTTTAGAAGGTTCTATTTCGATAAACGCTTCTTTGATGGTGGTCATTTGCGCCATTTGGGCACTGTCGTATTCAGGTGTAAAACGCGCTGCAGTATTCATTGAACCGTAACGGCGAGATTTCAACTTTGCTCCTCCGAATGCAGTGTAACGTGTAAAATTCTCCGAATAGGTTTGCTTAAATGTTTGGGTATTGTACACGTTCATCGCCGGAATCATTCCCGGACCGTTTCCACCGAATTGACTTTGCAGTCGCTGGCGGATATAAGATGTCATTCGGTCACCTTCAATCTGCGAATCGCCGTAATGCAAAATGCGTACTTTTTTCTTTCCGTTCGAAGCTGCTTCCAATTTCTCGAAAAAGGCATGCAACGCGCGTTTTCCACCTTCATCGTAATGAATAATGGTTGATGATTCTCCGGAAAGTTCGCCACCCGACGGAGCGCCCATTCGACCGTCGGAAGAAAGTGTGTGTTTTTTCCCGGGATCTTTCGGTTCCTCCAAAATAGCAGAAGTATCTACTTTAGCTACGATGTTGGTGATGTCTTTTTTCACCGGTTTCTTTGGGTGAAGCAATTGTTCTGAACTAATAAATCGCACGGGTACATCGGCTACTTTGAAGCTATCATCTTCAACCAACCAGGCCAACGGAGCCAATAAAGCAAATACGCCCACTGTAAATAACAGGACGTGAACAGGTTTTAATTCTTTCACTGGAAAAATCAACTATGGCCACAAAGGTAATGTGAAAATGGGAAATAGGAATCACGAATAATAAATTGGGCTTGGCGAATAATACGTCAGGGAGCTGGGATTACAGGGAATTGGGGAGCTAGGATTGAACTCAACCAGTTCCTTAATTCCCTAGTTCGCTAGCTCCCTTCTCAATAACACCAACAAATTCACAAAGTTCTTCGCTACCTTTGATTCATGGAAAAATACACCAACGCTTTAGCGCAAGAATCGAGTTTGTATTTGTTGCAACATGCCCACAATCCAGTGAATTGGGTTTCGTGGTCGGCAACAGTTTTTGAACAAGCCAAAGCAGAAAATAAGCTGGTATTGGTTTCGGTTGGTTATTCGGCTTGTCATTGGTGTCATGTGATGGAACACGAGTGTTTTGAAGATGAGGAAGTAGCCGCTTTGATGAACAAATTTTTCATCTGCATTAAAGTCGATAGAGAAGAACGCCCCGATGTGGATCAGGTTTATATGAATGCCGTTCAGCTCATGACGCAGCGTGGAGGCTGGCCCTTGAATTGTTTTACGCTTCCCAACGGACAACCCATTTACGGCGGCACTTATTTTCCAAAGGAACAATGGATGCATGTTTTACGCAGCTTACAACACATGTTTACCGAAGAACCCGAGAAAGTAAATGAATACGCGACTCAACTCACCGAAGGTATTCAGCAAAGCGAATTAATCAGTGAAGCAACGCCAATTACCGATTTCCCTGAAGACAAACTTCCCGAATTGGTGCGCAGATGGTTGCCACAAATGGATACTATGGAAGGCGGTCCAACACGCGCTCCAAAATTTCCGCTTCCCAACAATTACCTTTTTCTACTCCATTATGGTCAATGGCAACATCACGAAGGTATTCAGACGCATGTGAAACTGACATTGGAAAAAATGGCTCGCGGTGGTATTTACGATCAGTTGGGCGGTGGTTTTTCGCGTTATTCGGTGGATATGTTGTGGAAAGTTCCTCACTTTGAGAAAATGCTCTATGATAATGGTCAACTCCTCTCGTTGTATGCACAAGCTTATCGCTACGGTCCGCAACCGGAATACAAATGGATGCTCGAAAGCACACTCGGCTGGCTGGAACGCGAAATGCAGGGCAAAGAAGGTGGTTTGTTTGCCGCCCAAGATGCCGACAGCGAAGGTGTTGAAGGAAAATATTACGTCTGGACACCCGATGAAATCAAATCCATACTTGGAAATGACGCCAAATGGTACCTGGAATTGTACAACCCGCACAACAAAGGTTTTTGGGAACACGATCAATGGATTTTACTACGTGACAACTCGTGGGAAAAATTCTGTGTGACGCATTCCGAAGTTACCCTAGAAAAAATCCAAACCTGCAATGATTTACTATTTGCCGAACGCAAACGGCGCATTGCTCCGGCAACAGATACCAAATGTCTGACCGCATGGAACGCCATGACAATTACCGGTTTATTGGATTCGTATATTGCATTGAACGATCCTGCATTTCTGGTCATGGCAACCAAAATCGGTGAATGGATTTCTCGTTTTCAGATTACCGAAGACAATCGCCTTTGGCATACCCGTCAGAACGGAAAATCGTTTATTTCGGGCTTCTTAGATGATTATGCTTTTACCATAGAAGCATTTTTGCAGTTGTACCAAGTTACAGGACATGCAGAATGGCTGGAAAAAGCAACTGCACTGACACAACACACACTCCATGATTTCTTCGACGAAACTTCGGGCATGTTTTTTTTCACTCCGGAATCGCACGATCTCATTGCCCGAAAAATGGAGCTGAACGACAACGTGACTCCTGCATCCAATGGCGTCATGGCACACAATTTATTGACGTTGAGTTTGCTGCTTGAGCGCCAAGATTGGGAGAAAGTGGCGCATCAGCAATTGCAAAACATGCTCGATGGTATGGAACATTACGGATCGGGTTACTCGAATTGGGCGTTATTATTACAACGTTTCCTGCGACCGCGATACAGCGTAAAAGTCCTTGGGACAATTGATGAACCAACGAAAGAAGATTTATTGAAATTAATTTCTCCGCAAGTGGTGTTGCTGTATGAATCGGCCGCGGCCGATGAAAACGGATTTGTGGTGTGTGGAGACGGGATGTGCTGGCCGAAGATGGTGGGTTTAATCGATATTATATCGGTTATAACAAATGATAAATAATTTCAAATCTCCCCTACTTTTTTCAGCCTAAGGCTGATGAAAAAGTAGGCAAAACATCCTTTTTGCATCATTCAGAGCCGCTCGTCAAAAATGGCTCTTTCTGTGTTTTAAAGTCAAAAGTGGCAGATCAGGATCTGAAACGCAACACACAGCAGATTTGGCAATCGCTGTGCGTTTTAGCGCTTTTGACAAAACACAACGAAACAGCCATTTTTATTGACTTCACTTCCTTGAATGACTCTACTCCGAAGCAAGAACTTTCGCAAGTAACCTCAATTCCGGAAACGATCAAAGCACCAACTTAACCTTCTTCTTTCAGATTGTTTAATTGCTGATTTTCAAATAATTAAAATCAGTAATCCCGCAATATTACGGAAGTTTTTCAACCTGAAATTCTTCCATAACATGCGGGATTTTCACCACTTAATCGTTTACTAATCTTCTTTCTTCAACAACGTCGGATAAGCCGCTTTGAACTTATTGATCCGCGGAACAGAAACATTCTGCACATACGGATTGTTCGGATTGTTACATTCGTAATTCTGGTGATAAATTTCAGCCTGATAAAACGTTGTTAGCGGACCTACTTCAGTTGTGATGACAGGATAAATTCGATTGTCGAGCAACGAATCGATGTAATGCTTTGCAGCTTCGCGTTCAGCTACATTGTTGTAAAAAATCGCTGATCGGTATTGTGTTCCGCCATCAGGACCCTGACGATTTTTCGTTGAAGGATCGTGCGAACCGAAAAACACCGTTAACAATGTCTGATAAGAAACTTTGGTAGAATCATAGAAAACTTCCACCGATTCGGCGTGTCCGGTTCTTCCAGTGCATACTTCTTCGTAAGTTGGGTTCTTTGTTTGGCCACCGGTATAACCCGAAACCACTTCACGCACGCCATCAACCGATTCGAACACACCTTCAACGCACCAAAAACAACCGCTCGCGAAATAGGCTTTTTGTAAAGTGTCCATTTCCTTTTGAGTAGGTTTGTCTTCCGCTTTTTTTGTAGTAGATGATTCCGTAACTTGGGCACATGCCGTAAGGCCGAGTAAGAGTATTCCGATAAAAAGAGTTCCTTGCTTCATGATCTTGTTTTCTTTAACTAACGTTCGGGAGCCAAAAACGGATTTCTCAACCCCTATTTTTCTTGTTAAAAGAAGCCAAAAACCCCATAATCCAACAAATTACACCCGAAACTTTTAAAAGTCGCACCAACTGATTATATTCGCACCCTTAAATAAGAATAGCATAACATGGCAATTATTGGTAAAATACAAGAAAAAGGACGTTACTTACTGGTAGGGTTTGTTGGTCTTGCATTGTTGACATTCATTTTCTCAGGTCTTCAGAAATGTGAGACCGGTAACGGTCAAATTCCAATCGGAACGATCGGTGGAGAAGATGTAGACCCTGCAATTTATGAGCGTAATCTGAAGCTTGCAGAGCAACAAGACATGATGCAGTATCAGCAACAAGGACGTGAATACACTGATCGTGATCGCGAGCAAAGTGCAGACCGCGCCTGGGCAGGTACCGTAAGCGAAATCCTTTTGCAAAAAGAATACGATGCATTGGGAATAGAAGTGAGCGATCAGGAATTGGACGCTTACCTTTATGGTGAAGACGGTTTCCCATTGCTTCCGGATATTGCCCGTACGTTTGCAGATTCATTGACTGGTCAGTTTAACTCAGCTGCGTTGGATAAATTCATCGAAGCGAAAGAAAATTCCAAAGATCCTGAAGAAATCAATCAGTGGAAAGATACAAAAGACGGTTTGCGCAAACAACGTATGCAGGAAAAATACATGCAGTTGATCGGTCAAACGGTTTATGTAACCAAATTGGAAGCAAAAGAAGAATACAAAGCGAAAAAAGAGATTAAGTCTGTTTCATTTATTCTACGCAACTTCCGCGACATTCAAGACGAAGACGTTCACATTAAGGAAAGTGAAATTCGTGCTTTTTACGACGCTCACAAAGACGAGAAGAAATACGAAGTAATGGCTGGTCGTGATGTGAAATACTTTGACATTGCCATACAACCATCTAAAAGCGACTCAAATAAGTTCTACAAAGGACTAAACACCTTGAAAAAACAGTTTGCTACTACAACAGATGATTCCAATTTCGTGGTTAAATACACACAGTCTCAGCAACGTTATAATAAAGTAGCCAATCCATACAGAATGGAAAGCGATCCGAATGCAAAAGGATTGACTTATCCGGCTGGAGTGGATACATTATTCAAAGCTGCAAGTGTTGGTCAAGTAGTTGGTCCTTATGACAGTCAAGGGAAAACGTATTTAGCAAAAGTTCTTGGGTTCAATACACAAGCATTAACTGCTCGTCATATCCTACTTCCGGCTGATAAAACGAATAAAGAAGCATCGGCTGCTCAGAAAAAGATCGCGGATAGTTTGGCTGTTATATTGAATGCAGACAAAGCACGCTTTGATGAGTTTGTTACTACTTACTCAACAGATGAAGGTTCCAAACAAAAAGGTGGAAAATATGAATTCGCAAAAGATGAGTTCGTTCCTGAATTCTCTGATTTTGTAATTGCTAATCCGGTAGGTAAAATTGGTGTTGTGCAATCTGATTTCGGTTTCCACATCATTGAGGTCTTAGACAAGAAAGACGCGAAAATTCCATTGTTGGCGGTGATCGAACAAACATTGTTACCATCGCAGGAAACGGAAGCAGATATCCGTGACAACGCTTATAACATGTTGTTTAAATACGAAGCTAAAATTGCCGCTAAAACGGATGTAATTGCGAAACTAAGCTTGTTTGATACCTTGGCTCGTCGTGACGGTTATTTTGCACGTCCGGTTAAGATTCTTGACGAAAGTCCGAAAGTAACAGGATTCAACACGAAAAATGCCGAGCAGAAGATTTTAGGTTTGGCTTATGATCCGGATGCGGAGGTTGGAATGATGTGTTCTTCACCGATCATTGATCAAGGACGCTACATCATTGCTATGATCGCTTCTATTCGTGAAGAAAAAGGAGCACCTACATACGAAGACGCATACAATACCATGCGTTTGGAAGCTATCAAGGATAAAAAAGCGAAGAAGTTCATCGCTCAAATCGGTAAAGTACGTAACTTGGAAAAACTAGCTAAAAAAGGAAATGTTGAGGTTGTTACTGCAGAAATTACATTTGCAAGCCCAAGTATTCAAAACGGTGGTTACGAACCGGAAGTAGTAGGTTCATTGTTTAGCGGTTTGAAAGACGGTGAAACAACGAAGCCATTGATTGGTAATTCGGGTGTTTATGTCATTCGTGTTAACAAAACAACCAAAGCACCGGCTGATGCTACCAATTACGAAGAAGAGCGCAAACAAATGCTGGCGCAAGCTCGCGGAAGTATGCAATCTACGCTTGTATCTGCCTTACAAAAACGTTCGGAAGTATTGGATAACCGTGCACTTAGAATGATTGGTGCAACGCGTTAATCGATAACGAAAAGATAAATGAAAAGCTATCGGTTTACCGGTAGCTTTTTTTGTTGTCCTAAAATGGATTTTCTACTTTTAGCTTTCAAACAGCATCTCTTATGGATTACCTGTTGATTTGTATGGCGGCGTTAATCGGTTCGGGGCTCACACTCTTTTCCGGTTTTGGACTGGGTACTATTTTAGTACCGGTCTTCGCGTTGTTTTTTCCAATCGAGGTTGCCATTCTGCTCACGGCTATTGTGCACTTTCTCAACAACGGATTCAAACTTTTACTAGTAGGAAAACACGTGAATTGGCCAATTGTCTTGCGTTTCGGACTGCCAGCTATTGGGTTCGCATTTCTAGGAGCGTATTTACTGGAATTGTTAAGTACCATCGATCCATTAGCTGATTATCACCTCTTCGGACATTTGTTTACCGTTCAGTGGGTAAAACTCATCATTGGTTTTTTGCTTGTTTTCTTTGCGTTGTTCGAATTACTCCCGGCACTTTCGAAACTGGAACTAGACCGCAAATACTTGCCAATTGGCGGTGTTTTAAGTGGCTTTTTTGGTGGACTTTCTGGTAATCAGGGAGCTTTACGTAGTGTCTTTCTGTTAAGAGCCGGGTTGGGAAAAGAAGCCTTTATAGCAACCGGGGTTGTCATTGCCTGTTTAATTGACACCTCACGCTTGTTGATTTATATACCTTCACTAATCAAACACCACAACAGTTTTGATTTCACACTCCTTCTTGCGGCCACTTTTTCAGCATTTGCGGGAGCATTTGTGGGAAATAAACTGTTGAAAAAAATAACGATTTCTACCCTGAAAACAGGTGTTGCTTGTTTATTGATCGTCTTTGGATGTTTGCTTGCAGCAGGAATTGTCTAACGATTCAATCAGCTTTCCTCAGCATCAAATTCTTCTGCAGGTACCACCGGAATCCACATAATAACCTTTGTGCCTGCAGCTTGTTCGTTTTCAATCAAATCAATGATCTCGATTTTAAATTCATCGCGGTTCTTTTGCTGATAAGCAAACAATCGTTCGGCGGTGATTTTGGTTCCAAATGACGGATGCTGAGATTCTTTTTGATGTTTTCCCGCTTCATTTCGACCAATTCCATTATCCTCAATTACGCAAATCAGTCTGTTGGAAGAAAGTGAGGCAAAACTAATACTGATTTGACCACCACTTTGCATCGATTTGAAACCGTGAAGAACAGCATTTTCAACGAAAGGTTGAATGAGCATTGGCGGAATACCCAACAGCATTTGATCTGGCTGTAATTGAACCGAAATCGTAAAGGTAAATTTCTCCTTAAAGCGCATTTGTTCCAATTCCAGGTACTTGCGCAAGGTGTCTATTTCTGTCTCGATGGTGATAAAACTAACCCTTGAATTATTGAGCGTTTGGCGAATCAACTGAGCGAATTTCAACAAAAACCGCTCTGCCTTTTCGTTTTCTTCATAGAGTAAAAAGCTTTGGATCGAATTCAATGAATTGAAGATAAAATGCGGATTCATTTGAGCCTGAAGTGCTTTTCGTTCCAATTGCTGCATGTTTTTCTGCTGCTGGTTTTTGCGTTGAATTTGCTTGATACGTCGCTTGAAAAAGAAGATGACAATTAACGCTGTAAGTACGATATAGAGTAGCACTGAATACCATTTGAAATAATAAGGGTTATCGATTGAAAATCGACACATCACTTTTGGGGCAGACCAAAGTCCGAATTCATTCATGTAACTGATCTCCAGTTCATAGTCCCCGGATGCCGGTTTAGTGAGAATCAACTCTCCATCAGTGGTATAAAGCCAATCATCTGAATGTTCGTAACGATAGCGGATTTTTTTATCCTTGCCTGTTTTGAAGTTACTTGATTGCAAACCAATTTTCACATATTCGATCTTGGCTGGAAAGCTGATTAGTTCCTTGAAATCTCTTATGAATTGTCCTTTGGCTTCCAAATAATCGATTGAAAATTGATTATTTAAGCGTTTTTGTGACCATTCATACGAAGCCGGAATGTGTGCCAAACCATTCTTAGTAGCCACCCAAACTTCATGGTTTTTGACAAACACCCGGTTCACTTCATTGGATGGCAACCCATTTTTAACGGTCAAACTGCTGACTACGATCTTCCCATTGCCGTCTTTACTGATACGGTTCAATCCTTTATTCGAACAAACCCAAATAACACCCTCGTCGTCCACAAATATGGAATTGATCTGGTCATCCAATAATCCTTCTTTTGTGGTGATTTGCTGGATGATTTTGTTGTTATCAAAGAAATAAATCCCGATACCTCTCGTGGCAACTATTCCTTTCCAACTAGGGTGATAATCGAGATCGGAGACGCGTTTTTTGAAGCGTGGATCTTTGAATTGATGAATAAATAAACGCTGATTTTTGACTTCGAATAAACCGTTGTTGTTTCCTGCAAACACACGCTTACTTTCATCTTGCATTATTGCATGGAAGTAATGTTGAGGAAAGTCACCATGATCATCGAGATACCAATACAAGATTTTTGAACTATTATCATTTCTGAGTTCTATCACATCGCTATGAGAAAAAAGTATACTTTGTTTACCAAAGAAAATATCAAAATAACCGCTCTTTCCATTTCCATGCTTATCTGTTAGTTGTGCACTTCTTGGTAGGGTTTGATCAACGGAATTAAACAATTGGTCATGCTTTGAATCAACTCTGGCAGCACTTGTGTAAGAAGTACCGAATTCCTTTCTGATCGCTTGAGACAGCAAATGAACACCATATTTGTTTGCGTAGAAAACTTCGCCGTTCCATTTAGTGATGCCTGTTATAACGTTGTAATTATCATCACTTTTTTTCTGATAGACAGCCAAATCAATTGCAGGTGTATAAAAAACACCTTTTTCAAGTGTACTAAACCAATATCCTCCTTCAAAATCGCGGCAAACAGAAGTAACAGCATATCCCTTTAAAAATCCTGAAGCTGGAAGATTTTCTTTTCCAAACCGCTGGACTGCTTCTTTATAAACACCATTATTTGTGCAATACCAAAGATGTTCATTCAGGCTGATAACTGCTATCAAATTGGAAACCGTTCTTCGCTTCGAGGCATTTTTCAAATATATCACCTCATCTCCTACATGAACAAAATAGTTGCCATCGGTCACGCTTAACCGTGGACTCCTTTCAATATGACCAATTTGCTTTTGAATACCCTTCTCAATAAAACTGCAGCCCATCGGAAGATTTACATTGTTAACAGGTAAACCGCACATAAGCCAATTGTCATTTGTACGGTATAGAAATAAATTGTTGGTTGGCCTAAGTTGAATCCTTTTCATAGTGCCTTTGGCTGAAATAGACACAAGTCCTTTGTACTGAGCGCTGTACCAAATTGTACCGCTGCGATCAACGAAAAGCGATTTAAATGTGGTAATATCACCTCCTAGATACCTCTTCACGAGGTTATTATACTTATAAGGAACAATCCGCGTTCCATCCCAATAACTCAACAATCCGTTATAGGTTAAAAACCATAATCGGCCTTTGTAATCTTCATAAATCTTAAATACAACGTTGTCGGGTAATCCGTCTTTTTCGGTGAAAACCCGCATTTTATACCCGTTGTAACGCGCCACGCCTCTATCTGTACACACCCAGATGTATCCTTTCTTATCCTGATGCACAAAGTAAGTTTCTGAGCTGGGAAGTCCTTCATTGATCGAATAATTGTAAAAGACAGGTTGTGGCGGATCAAACTGTGCATGGGCAGATGACAACGCTGCTACAAACAATACCAATAACAGAAGTGACTTCCGGAATACGGATGTTGTGTTTATTTCCTTCGATTGAATCGTTGTGTGCAAAGACTAAAAATTGATACGACAAAGATGGTTAATCTACTTCAAAAGTAGGTGACAATCAGTATCAAACATTCAATCAACTCATTACTCCACTTTTTTAATCCCATATCCCATATACGAAGACCGTAAATCGGAATTCGATTCTTTTAATGGCGCTCGCTCACTCAATTCTTTATAGGAGATTTTGCCTTTTACACGTTGTCTGAGAAGCATTAATGTTTTAAATGGGTTCACCGAAGAAGCCATTCCCTTCATGTCTTTTTGCTCAATGTTATTGCTGCTTAACGCCATCACTAATTCTTCAGGTGTGATAAACATATCCCATACATGGAGATTCTCGGGCATAAACGCAACCATTTTCCATTCCTGGGCAACTTTAATGACTGAAATTTTTGAAAACAGGGTTCGATTGATGGTATCGTAGAAAAAAATTCCTCCTTTTTTTGTCACTCGTGCAATTTCTTCAATTGCCTTGTTTAAGTCGGGTAGATGTTCTAGTACGTCGCAGCAAAAAACCACATCGAACGAATGATCTTCGAACGGTAATTCCAATGCGCTGGCCACCTGATAATGAATAGCTAATTCTTCTTTTTCGGCTTGATAACGCGCTTGTTTAATGGCATTTTCGGATATATCCAGTCCATGCGTTTCAAATCCCAGTTTGGCAATTTCCACTGTTAGAATACCACCACCACAACCAACTTCAAGCGCACGTAATCCTGTTGGATTCAACTTTAGCGTTTCATGAATTATTCGTTTGAAGTAAGCAACCCGAACCGGATTAACCAATCCTTTCAGCAAGTAAAACGGCTCGTTTTCAGAATACCAGTCAATTGTATTGTAGACATCATTATTAATTTCCCTTTTCATAAACCACCGAATTTTCTTTTGTCCTTTTCGTTGATCGATAGAAAAGGCAGCAGTGAACTCTAAATTAGTTAATTTTAAACAACAAAACCGGATCCAAATGGGGAAGATTTATGATGAATTTGCCGAGGAACTTGACAAAATTGCTCATAAATACCAATCACGACCGGAAAAAGAGTTAGATGTCTTGTTATACATTGCCTTGCAACGCGAGGAATTGGTAGCCACCGTATACAGAGCAACTTTTATTCAGCGCAACATTGAGCGTTTGAACGTGCCTCTTGAAGCCAAACAGGCCATTCGTCATGCCTTGATTTGGATTTGGAAAGACGAGGACATGCATACCATTTACACACGTGGAGCATTGCTAAAATCAACTGTTTTCCGACATAAAATCAATGTGTACCTCAATCAATTCAACGGATACATTGGCGGTTGGGCAGGATCTACCATTCAACACCTCAGGTGGAAAGAATCTCCGTTGGCCGTTTCAGTTGCAAAAACCATTGTGTTTTTTGGGAAATTAAGTGGCAAAATTTCCAAAGAATTACACAAGGAAATCAAATTCAGTTCGTTTAAAAATTTCTGTGGGTTTAATATCGATGCTGAGCAAACGGCTAGAATTTGCTGGAAAAGGATTCTTCTTTTGGCAAAAAACGACTCGCGCTTTTCATTAAAACACTTAAATGATTTCCAAAAAATCATTTTCGATGAACAACAACATGAACGGATTTTCCAACTTATTTTCGATTACCTGAATGAATCGGACGAATTTGCCGATGATGCAAGCGTTGAAAAATTAATCGCAGCTATTGGTAACGTGAGTCCTTATTTTTTACCGGTCAACAACCGGAGCATAACTGCTCACCCTGTTGGAAAAGGAGAATCTGTTCGCTGTTGCAAAAATGAATCACTTCTTAGCAAATACGATTACTTTCAGCAAGAACTCGCCAAAACTTCCTTGAAAAATGAATTGCTTGAAACCGCAACTCGACTTGGCTTACCGACCCAAGAGCTGATCGTTACGGTGAAAGTTGCCTTTTCAATGGGATACTCAAAGACGGATTTATCACCGATTACAGATCCGTTATTACTCGCAAGTCTTGTTGATTTCTTAAATCAAATTGGCATTGAAACGATAAAGGTCATTGAAGTTGATTCGATTTACCGCAATTTTTTTGACAACCGATCCATCGATTCATTGGCCGATTACTTTGGGTTTACTTCAAGCAAGTACCAATTAATCAATGCTTCCCAAGATACAGTACCGCATGATTTTTCTAGAGGAATTGGTACATACAGCATTTCTCAATCCTGGAAGGACGCACATTTCAGAATCAATTTCGCCAAACTCAGAAGTCACCCGGTAGAAATGGCCTTATTGTCGGTAAACAATCTCGAATGGCTTACGGGCGAGCTGAATGAATTTGTATTTGCCAACAGAATTGTGAATCGCTCTACCATCAACGCCATGTTATTGGATGATTTCCCTCCAGAATTTACTATTGTTGATGCTTATGATGCCATTCCTGATGGCTTAATCGGTGTTATGGGTTGTAAACATCCTGTGAGTCCACACCGATTTTACTTCGGGAAAGATCCTGTTTCAATCGATTTGGTAATTCACCGTCATTTGGGAACCAAAGCTCTTCCTGAAAAAAGCTCACTGAGTAATGCGATGCACTGGTTTGGAATAGAGCCGTTTGAACCCATAGTAGTGGGAGAAGATTCGCCCATCATTCCATGGAAATCTCCAACCCGTAACTTCTTTTGGTCGGTGCTGAGTCTGAGCGCTTTTCCTGTGTATCAATTTTTCAGTAAAAAAGGGTTGTTGTTTGTGCCTAAAATGGATACAAGAGCTTTTCCTCACCTTAAAAAACCAACTATATGGGTGCGCTTTATTCGATCTATTAATCGAAGAATCACCAATTTACCAAACTAAGGATCGATGGTACAGAAAGAACGCTATTCCCAAAAAACCGGCTCCGAAAAACGAATGATCGAAATGAAATTGGAACTTACTTCGCGAATCAAAACAGAAGAAAGCATGCCGGTGTCACCACTGTAAATTACCTGATATTCGGTAGTGAAAACGCCGTTCTTATATTCTTGTTTGGAGGTTAAATTTCCGTATTGATCATACGCAAACACCATTTCTGAAAGTGGAATAGAGTCGATGTTGTGTCTGATTTGCATACGATCGATCCATCCTTTGTTGGCATAGGTGTATTTGGTAGTGTACTGATCGCGGGTAATGGTGTACAAGTCATGTGTCGAACTCAAATAACCCAAACTATCAAAATTAGTCGTGTTTTCAACATACTGATTTCCATAGCTGTTGTATCGTTTTTTTTTGAGTTGTGAAGGATATTCTTCATAAGTCATTGTTTCCGAATTCCACAGAATAGAACGTTCAATATCCGGAGCCAATAAACTGTGTAAGGTATCGATATCGCGCCACACTTCTTCTTTCACCACACGGTTTTTATCATCGTAAGTGTAATAAGTGGTCATGAAACCGCGCTTCTCGTTGATGCGCAAGCTTAGCAAATTCCCAGAACCGTCGTAGGTATAATACCTCACTACCGTATCATTCACTATATCTCCGGCAGCCGTTTCATAATGACGCGTGAGCTGTCCCAAAGAATCGAACGAAAACACGTAGACATAGTCTGTCTGACGCATAATATCGCCCTGCTTCTTAAAAGTATAAGATCCTTTGATTTCCTTGATTTTGCTTGCTTTAATAAAGCGGGTATTGAAAAACGGATATTCCGTAAACGCATTTCCTTGCGAATTATCAAGCAATTGTGCGTTCAGAAAACCGAACAATCCCGTAAACAACAACACTACACTATATTTTACCATACCATTCATTCTTGAACTGGTTTTCATAAGTAGTGAGTCGTAAAGCTGCTCTTAGATCAGAAGAAAGGTACCGCGGCACCCAATCCCAACATTCCTATCAAACAGATCAGTAACACCACTGTAGTGAGTGGACTTACCTTGATCTTTTCTCCCGGTGTTTCATCTACACTAATAACCGTGCCCAACATGCGCAGGTAGTAGTATATACTGATTGCCGAATTGATCAATGCGATGATGACCAACCACCACCAATCGTTCCAAGCATGCGAAAACACCATGTATTTACCGAAGAATCCGGCTGTTGGTGGAATACCTGCCAAGGAAAGAATCGAAACCACAGCAACAATTGCCAAGAGCGGATTGCGTTTACCTAGACCTCTCAATGCTTCAATGCGATCTTCGGCATCATTGACTACCAAACCAACGGTAATGATAGCGATGATGGAGAATCCGTAAGCAGTCATGTAAAACCACAGATCGAATGCTGAAAGTCCATGATTGCTCAAAATCACCAGCAAGGTATATCCTACGTGTGTGATACTCGAAAAAGCCAATAGTCGTTTTAAACGCACCTGGCGCAATGCCGACAAGTTACCTACAAACAAGGTGATTACCGCCAAAATAGCCAAGGCTGGCGCCCAGAAATCGCGCAAATCGGATGAACCGAAACTGCCTGCAAACAATTTCAAGAATGCAGCAAAAGCGGCCATTTTCACAACCGAAGCCATGAAACCGGTTACCGCATGTGGTGCTCCGTCATAAACATCCGGACTCCAAAAATGGAACGGAGCCGCACCTACTTTAAACACAAACGATGATAGAATGAGGAGAATTCCTACCAATAAAATCGGGTTTCCGGCAACCTCAGGATTGGCTACAGCAGCCGCAATTCCTTCAATGGTAAAGCTTTCAGTAGCTCCGTAAACCCAAGCAATTCCAAACAACAACAAACCTGTTGCAAATGCTCCCATGAGGAAATACTTCAAGGAAGCTTCATTGGAACGCAGATCGTGTTTGCGACTCCCCGCCATTACGTAAATCGGAATAGACAAAATTTCCAACCCAAGGAAGAACATAAACATGTCGGTAAAGGCAGTCATGATAACTGCTCCGCACAACGAGAACAACAACAAACCGATGTATTCACCGGTGTGATCTGGTTCTTCTTTAAAACGTTCGTATCCTACCGAAATGATCAATAACGAAAACACCGATAAAGCAAGGCTGAACATCAATGAAAACGGATCAAATTCTAATCCTTCGTAGTTGATATTCACCAACGATTGACCTGTAACCATCTGATTGATCCACAAACCGATTGCCAGCATTAAACCACCACTAGCGCCCAAAAGCACCACTGAAGGTTTCTTCGCAAAAGCGGCAAAAATGGAAATCAATCCACTTACAAATATGACTATTAATGCATCCATCTTAAGGCACTATAGGAGTTTGTTTAATACTAGCTAACAAGTCGGTAACACTCGGTTCTACGAAATCGATTACCGCTTTCGGGTAAACACCCAAGAACACTACAGCAATGATGATCACTGCAAAAACAATCAATTCACTCATTGATAAATCGGCGAAAGCGCTTGTTTTTACAGGTCCGTACATGCTTAACTGGTAAGCGCGGAAGGTATAAACAGCACCCAAAATCAAGGTAGATCCGGCTACAATACCAATCACACTATCAAACGAGAACAAGCCTTTCAGCAATAGAAACTCGCCTACGAAACCGCTTGTAAACGGCACGGAAACCGAAGCGAATGCCAACGCAGCAAACCAAAATGCAAATTTCGGTGCTTGTTTGGCAATTCCGCCCAACTCACGTAAACTACGTGTCCCCAAACGACGCTCAATCACATCTGCAGCTAAGAACAAACCTACAGCAACCAAACCGTGATTGATCATTTGAAGTACACTTCCTGAAAGGGTGTCTTTATCAGCAGTCATTATTCCGGCAGCGATCAACCCGACGTGAGAAATCGATGCAAAAGCAAACAAGCGCTTCATATCGTCTTGCTTAATGGCCAAAATAGCTCCGTACACCACTCCTATCGTTCCTAAAACAATAATCGGATACGTAACACAATCCAACGCTTCAGGGAACAGTGGCAACATCCAGCGCAACATTCCGTAAAGAGCCATTTTCAGCATGATACCTGATAACAACATGGTTCCTGCCATTGGTGCTTTGGAATATGTTGACGGCTGCCAGGTATGGAATGGGAAAATCGGAACTTTGATCGCAAATGCGAGGAAGAATCCACCCAATAGCCAAACAGCGACTTCCGGTGCCAATTGCACAGCTTTCAAATCTTCAATTGCAAAACTTGCAGCGAATGATTTTAAACCGATCAACGAAGCCAACATGAACAACGATCCAAAGAAGGTATACATGAAGAATTTCATCAGGGCAGCTTTGCGTTCAGGCTCACCGAACCAGTAAGCGATTAGGAAAATCGGGATAAGGGTGATTTCCCAGAAGATGTAAAACCAGATTCCATCCAACGAAATAAACACACCGATCAACCCGAATTGCATTAGGAAAACCATGCTGGTGAATAATCTGTTAGAAGAAAGTTCCCGTCCGAAATTACTGAGCAAAATTAACGGCACCAAAACTGTTGTCAGCAAGAGCATCATCAACGAAATACCATCGTAACCGAAGTTAAGTGTAATGCCGTATGCCGGAATCCATTCTTGAGAAACGAAGCTGTGCATGCCCGCGTTGGGATCGTAGTTTGCCATGAGCACCACAGTAAGCACCAGTGTAGCAAGGCCACCTAATAAACCATAAGTGCGAACAAAACTCTGCGGCATTACCAAAACGGAAAGCGCAAAGAAAACCGGTAGTATAAAAAGTAACAGTTCCAACTTAATAGTATTTGTAAATGAGGAAATAAACAACTAAACCGATCAGTCCAAGGACCATCCATAAAATGTAGCTATCGGTGCGACCCGTTTGCCACTTACGCACCAGATCACCCGATTTGCCGATCAATTGACCAACGCCAACAACCGAGCGGTGCAGGAACATACTTTCAAAGTAATGCGATCCTTTTTCGGAAAGCCACTCTGTTGGACGAACAAACAAGAAATTGTACAATTCATCGAAGTACAATTTACCTGCCGACCATTTTTCCCAGCCTTTCAATTGAGCATCGGCAACAGGAATACTGTTTTTCTTACCGTAAACAAGGTAACAAACCACCAGAATTGCCAATGACATTACCGAAGCTGCAATCATTAACATCAAAGCCAAGTTTCCTTCCGGAGCCGTGTGTTTAATCAGGTTCAATCCGGCAACATTGTGTTCGAAATGGTGTGACATCCAATGTGCCATGTTGTGCAACCAGATTCCCGGTAAGTTCAAAATACCACCGAAAACGGAAAGAATTGCCAATACGATCAACGGAAGTGTCATCGAAGGCGGACCTTCATGCAAATGGTGTTCTTGTTCGTGTGTTCCGCGGAATGAACCGTGGAAAGTCACAAAGTACAAACGGAACATATAAATCGCTGTTAACGCTGCACTTGCCATCAAGGCCACGTACAACCATGTTCCGTGCGTAAATGCGTGTGCAATGATTTCGTCTTTTGAATAGAAACCTGAAAGCAACGGGAAACCTGAAATCGCCAATGTTCCAATTAAAAACGTAATATGCGTTACCGGAATTTTCTTACGCAAACCGCCCATTTGGCGTATATCCTGTTCATCGGACATGGCATGAATCACACTTCCCGAACCTAAGAACAACAATGCTTTGAAGAAGGCGTGAGTTGTAACGTGGAACATGGCAGCTGTGTAAGCGCCCATTCCTAAAGCTACAAACAACATTCCCAATTGCGAAACGGTTGAATAAGCCAATACTTTTTTGATGTCGTTTTGACGCATAGCAATGAACGCCGCTACGATAGATGTCGCCAAACCGATGTACAACATGATATCCTGTGTCATTGGTGCCAATTCGAACATGTAGTTGGAACGTACCACCAAGAAAATACCTGCGGTTACCATTGTTGCAGCGTGGATCAAGGCCGAAACAGGAGTTGGTCCCGCCATTGCATCCGGAAGCCAAGTAAACAACGGAATTTGAGCCGATTTACCGGTAGCTCCGATGAACAGACAAAGGGTTATTCCACATAAAACAGTGCTCAAATCGACTTTGCTTCCGATAATGGCTGCTGATAATTCGCTGTATTCCAATGTTCCGAAGTTGAACAACAACAAGAACAAACCGATCAACAAACCAAGATCACCGACGCGGTTCATGATAAACGCTTTGCGCGCTGCCACTGTGTTTTTGAAATCGCCATACCAGAAACCGATCAGCAAGTACGAGCAGATACCCACACCTTCCCAACCGAAGAATAACATGAAATAGTTGCTTCCTAAAACCAGAATCAACATCGCGAAGATGAACAGATTCAGGTAAACAAAGAACTTGTAATACCCGGCATCGTGTTTCATGTAACCCATAGAAAACAGGTGAATCAGCGTACCGACTCCCGTTACAATCAAGGTCATCCAGACCGACAGGTTATCTGCTAATAAACGCGCATGCAACGAAAACGATTCCGTATCGAGCATGGTAAACAAATCTATTTCAACGGCTTTGTCCAATTGCGAGAAAACCACCAGCGCCAATCCGAAAGATAGCGCCATTACACCTGTGGCGATAGCGCCGACAACTGCTTTTGGAAGTTTTTTGCCAAGGATACCGTTGATCAATGCTCCTATCAGAGGAAGCAGAATAATCAGGGGAACTAATTGTGCTACCGACATGCTTAATCTTTTAATTTGTTAAACAAACGGATATCCACCGAACGTGCATTGCGGAATACCAAGACCAGGATGGACAAACCAACCGTGGCTTCAGCGGCCGCGACCACCATGATGAAAAACACAAACAACTGACCATCGGCTTTTCCAAAATAGGTTGAAAAGGCCACCAGCAATAAATTCGCTGCATTCAGCATCAATTCGATGCACATCAACAGGATAATTGCATTTTTTCGGTAGATGACTCCAAACGCCCCAATGACAAACAACGCTGTCGCTAAAAGCATGTAGAATTTAATACCTACTCCGGATTCGAAAATCGTAGCTAATACCATGGTTATTCTATAATTTGTTTATCGCGTTTCGCCAAAAGAACTGCTCCTACCATCGCTGCGATGAACAGAATAGAAGATATTTCGAACGGAAGCACGTATTTCGTAAAGAGTAAATGACCGAGATTTTTCACCAATCCCATTGACTCGTCATGCGGTGTTGCCAACTGTGGCGCAAAAATGGCGGCATCTTTCAAGGCGGCAAATAACACCAAGAACAGCACACCACCGGCCAAGGCAGCTGCAACTTTCATAAAGAGTGAACTCCGAGGTTCATCTTCCTTACTGAGATTCAGCAACATCAATACAAAGAGGAATAATACCATGATTGCTCCGGCGTAAACGATAATATTCACGATAGCAATAAACTGCGCATTCATCAATACGTAGTTGGCTGTAATGAGGAAGAAAGTAACAATCAGGTACAAGACGCTTCTTACGGGGTGGTGACTCAAGACCACCATCAGCGCCGAACCGATCGTTAAACCTCCCAATACAGTTGCAATGATTAATTCTGTACTCATGACTTTTGAGGGCGTTTTCCGGTTAATTGACGTTTGGAAATATCGATGCGCTCATCCACTTTTTCCACCAGCTTATCTTTTCCGTAGATGAAATTGTCGCGCTCGAAATACGTCGGAACGATACGATCTGTCAGAAAAATAGCTTCTTTCGGGCATGCTTCCTCGCACAATCCGCAGAAGATGCAACGCAGCATGTTGATCTCGTACATTGAAGCGTATTTTTCTTCCCGATACAAATGCTCTTCTCCTTTTTTGCGCTCGTCGGCTACCATCGTAATGGCCTCTGCAGGACAAGCAACGGCGCACAATCCGCAAGCTGTACAGTTCTCACGACCTTCTTCGTCGCGCTTCAATACGTGCTGACCTCTATAAACCGGAGCGAACTCACGTGTTTCTTCGGGATATTTTGTCACGTTGTGTTTTCGGAACAAATGTTTGAATGTAATCCACATTCCTCCCAAAACGGCGGGCAAATAAATACTTTCCCAGAAGGTCATCTTCTTGTCGGAAACTACTTTTTTGCGATTTGATAAACTCTCCATATCTATTCGAAATGTGTTGTTCTAATGAGTGTTTGTATTCATAGACAATCGCTTGTCCGGTTGTTCTGTTTTCACCTTTGTTTGCATCGGCTCAGCAGTTTTCGGTTTTTCACCGCTAAACCATCCTGAAAGTGCAGCGATAACAACACCTGTTACCAACATATTCACCAATGCAATCGGGATTAGTTTTTTCCAACCCAAGTGCATCAATTGATCGTAACGGAAACGTGGCAATGTCCAGCGAATCCACATAAATACAAAGATGAAGAAGAAGGTTTTTCCGAAGAAAACCAATGTTCCAAGAACAGCGAGTGTATTACCTGAGAAATTATCCATTCCCGGGAAGTTATAACCTCCGAAGAATACTGCAGAAATCACAGCGCAAGAAATAAACATATTGATGTATTCTGCAAACAGGTAGAATCCGAGTTTCATGGAACCGTATTCGGTATGATAACCACCGATCAATTCCGATTCACATTCCGGTAAGTCGAACGGTGCACGGTTACATTCAGCCATGGCACAAACAAAAAATACGATGAAGCACAAAGGTTGTTTCCATACATACCAGTTAAATCCGTGCTGATCTTCAACGATATCGCGCAGATTCAAACTTCCGCTCATCATCACAATGGTAATGATGGAAATTCCCATGGCTAATTCGTAGGAAATCATTTGCGAACTCGCACGAATAGCTCCAAACAACGAGAATTTGTTGTTGGAAGCCCAACCACCGATCATGATACCGTAAACACCGATGGAAACGATACCCATGATGAACAAGATTCCTACATCGACATTAGCAACCTGCAATTCAACTGTTGTTCCGAATACTTCCAAATCAGGTCCCCACGGAATCACCGATCCTGTCAACAACGCCGTGAACATGGCAATTCCGGGTCCGATAATGAACAACCATTTATCCGCGTTTGTCGGAATAAAATCTTCTTTAAAGAACATCTTTCCGGCATCAGCCAAGGGTTGTAGAAGTCCCCACGGTCCTGCTCTATCCGGCCCGATACGATCTTGCAACCAAGCAGCGACTTTACGTTCGGCGAGGGTCAAATACGTTGCAATCAGCAAGGTAACACTGAACAACGCAACTATTAGTATGATTTTCTCTAACATCTTATTTCGTTCCCGTTAGTTTCTTAGCATCTCGTTCCGGATCATTCTTGAGGTAGTGATTTTGCGAAATCACCGAGTGACGGTTGATCACACGCGGACCTTCAATGTTCCATTCGCTTACATCTTTTTTGTCGAAGCGACAATCGTTGCAAATCCAAGCCGTTTTTCCATCGATATCTTCGATTTCACCGTATTTGTCTTTACGACCTGTCACACGCATGATTTCGTTTCCGAACATCCACACTACTGCTTTTCCGGCACATTTTGTACACTCGCACGAAGCGTTCATTGGTTTCAAGAACCATACACGGCTTTTAAAGCGGAATGTTTTGTCGGTTAACGCACCAACCGGACACACATCAATTACATTTCCAGAGAAATCGTTATCGATTGCTTTCTCGATGTACGTGCTGATTTCAGCATGTTCGCCTCTGTGCATGACACCATGAACGCGTTGGTCGGTCAATTGATTGGCCACATACACACAACGGTAACACAAGATGCAACGATTCATGTGCAACTTGATCTTGTCACCGATATCAATCGGATCATACGTACGACGTTCTTCTTCGTAGCGCGTGCCTTCTTTTCCGTGTTCGAATCCAAGATCCTGCAAGTGACACTCACCGGCCTGATCGCAAATTGGACAATCCAAGGGGTGATTGATCAACAAAAACTCGGTAACAGCACCACGATTTTCATGAACGCGTTCGCTGGTTTTGTTTTTGATCACCATTCCGTCTTGCACGGGTGTAGAACACGAAGCCACCAATTTGGGCATCGGTCGAGGGTCGGCTGTAGAACCTGCAGCCACTTCCACCAGACAGGTACGGCATTTTCCACCGCTGCCTTCCAGCTTGCTGTAATAACACATCGCAGGAGGAACCACATCACCACCAATCTTACGAGCGGCGTTGAGAATGGTTGTTCCCGGTTCTACTTCTACTTCAATATCGTCAACGATAACTTTTACCATAACAAATGGTTTACTTATACTAAAGGTACATGAGCCGATGCAATGCCGAAGTTGCGTTTTTGCGCTTCATCCGGATTGGTCACGTGCCATTCAAATTCTTCACGGAAATGACGGATTGCCGCTGCTACCGGCCATGCTGCTGCATCACCCAACGGACAAATGGTATTTCCTTCTATTTTCTTATTGATTTCTGCTAACAAATCGATGTCGCGGAGGTTACCATGACCATATTCCAAACGGTGAAGCACTTTCTCCATCCAGCCTGTACCTTCACGGCAAGGTGAACATTGACCACACGATTCATGTGCGTAGAAACGGGCGAAATTCCATGTATTGCGAACAATACACTGATCTTCGTCGAATACGATAAAACCACCCGATCCCAGCATGGATCCCGATGCGAAACCACCTTCTGCCAAACTTTCGTAAGTCATCAAACGATCGGTTCCTTCGGCTGTTTTACATACCAGGTTGGCAGGTAAAATCGGAACGGAAGAACCACCCGGAACGCAGGCTTTCAGTTTCTTGCCGTTGGCAATACCACCACACCATTCGTCGGAGTAAATAAATTCTTCTACCGAAACACCTAAATCCAATTCGTAAACACCCGGTTTTACTAAATTCCCGCAAGCGGAAATGAGTTTGGTTCCGGTACTTTTCCCGATTCCGATTTTGGCATATTCCGCGCCACCATCGTTGACGATAGGAACTACTGCGGCAATGGTTTCAACATTATTTACCACTGTCGGACATCCCCACAAACCTTTCACGGCCGGGAATGGTGGTTTGATACGCGGATTTCCACGTTTACCTTCCAGCGATTCGATCAAGGCTGTTTCTTCGCCACAAATGTAGGCACCACCACCCGGAGCGATGGACAAATCAAGGTCGTAACCCGAACCTAAAATATTTTTTCCCAACCAACCGTTTGCATAAGCTTCGGCGATTGCTTTTTCTACGATTTCCAACACCCACATGTATTCACCACGGATGTAGATATATGCCTGATTACACCCAAGCGCGTAACTGGAAGTAATCATTCCTTCTACCAAGAGGTGAGGAATTTTCTCCATCAAGTAACGGTCTTTGAACGTACCCGGCTCACTTTCGTCAGCGTTGCACAACAAATAGCGCGGCACACCTTCGGGTTTTGCGAGGAACGACCATTTCATTCCAGTTGGGAAACCTGCCCCACCACGACCACGTAGTCCTGAAGCTTGCACTTCTTCGACCACATTTTGCGGCGACATGGTTTTCAATGCCTTTTCCACAGAGCGGTAACCACCGTTTTTGCGGTATACCTCGTAGGTTTCAATTCCAGGAACGTTTACATGTTCCAATAATAGCTTTCTTCCCATCTCCTAGTTGTTCGATGAAGTTGAATGTTCTTTCCGGAATGCGTCCAGTAATGCGTCGACTTTTTCGGTTGTCAAATGCTCGTGATAGTGTTTTCCGCACTGCAACATTGGTCCGTAACCGCAAGCGCCAAGGCATTCAGCTGTTTTCAGCGTAAACATTCCATCCGCTGACGTGCCGCCAACTTCCACACCCAATTGTAGTTTCAGGTGATCGATGATGTTGTCGCTTCCAACCAACATACAAGGTCCGGTACGGCATACTTCCAATACTACTTTGCCCGGTTTCTCGATGTTGAACATCGTGTAAAACGTAGCTACCTCATAAACTTCGATTGGCTGGATGTTTAAAATTCCTGCCACGTAATTCATGGTAGGCACGCTCAACCATCCACCGAAATCTTCTTCGGCCATGTGCAAAATGCGCATCAATGCACTTTTGTGTTTGCCCTCAGGATATTGATTGATGATACGTTGTACCTCAACCATCCGTTCGGCGCTGAACTGCGGTGCTACCTCATCGGTCGCATTTCCGTTTGTTATCTTTATGCTCATCTTATGCGTCCAATTCTCCGGCAATTACATTCAAACTACTCAATGTCAAAACTGCATCCGAGATGGTTTGTCCGGTAATCATTTCCGGATATGCCTGGTAATAAATGAAACAAGGTCGACGGAACTGCAAACGGTAAGGTGTGCGTCCGCCATCACTGATTAAATAGTATCCTAATTCGCCATTTCCGCCTTCAACGCTGTGATACACTTCACCAACAGGAACCGGAATTTCGCCCATCACAATTTTAAAGTGATAGATCAACGCTTCCATTTTGGTGTAGACGTCTTCTTTTGCAGGAAGGTAGAATTCGGGAATGTCTTTTGAATAATAATCTCCCTCGGGAAGATTGTTGTAAGCCTGGTGAATGATGGCTAAACTTTGGCGAATTTCTTCCTGACGTACCTGGAAACGGTCGTAGGTATCACCTTGTGTTCCAACAGGAATAATGAAATCGAAATCTTCATACGAAGCATACGGATTCATCACACGTACATCGTAATCAACACCGGCGGCACGCAAGTTCGGGCCTGTGAAACCGTAATCCAATGCACGTTCGCCTGAAATAGGTCCGCCACCAATGGTGCGATCCATAAAGATACGATTGCGCGAAAGCAGGCTATCAAATTCGTTGAAGTGTTTCGGGAAATCTTTGAGGAATTTCTTCAGTTTCTCATGAAAAACAGGAGAAAAATCGCGTTCAAAACCACCGATACGGCCAATGTTGGTTGTCAAACGTGCACCGCATACCTCTTCGAACAATTCATAGATGGCTTCACGCTGCTGGAACATGTACGTAAATCCTGTCAAAGCTCCTGTATCCACTCCGATTACCGAGTTACACACCAAGTGATCGGCGATACGCGCCAATTCCATGATGATCACGCGCATGTAATCAACGCGTTTTGGAACACCTGCACCGATGAGTTTTTCAACCGTCATGTCCCAACCAAGGTTATTGATCGGCGAAGAACAATAGTTCAAACGGTCGGTGATCGGTGTGATCTGGTTGTACGGACGACGTTCGGCCAGTTTTTCAAACGCACGGTGAATGTACCCTACCGTTTGTTCAGAGGAAAGGATTTTCTCACCGTCAACTTTCAGTACGTTTTGAAAAATACCGTGTGTTGCCGGGTGCGTAGGTCCAAGGTTCAGCGTAGCGATTTCCCCATTGATGGTATCGTTGGAAAAAAGGCTTTGCTTTTTTAGTTGTTCAATATCGCTCATAACTCCCGTTTTTATCTTCCAAAGAAGCGATCATCTTTATCTTCACGTGTAGCATCTTCCAACTGGTATTCTTTGCGCATCGGATGATAGTCCATGGAATCTTCATTCAGGATGCGCACCAAGTTGGGATGTCCAACGAATTTCACTCCATAAAAATCGAAGGTTTCACGTTCCTGCCAGTTAGCACCTACATAAATATCGGTAATGGTCGCGATGCTCGGATCTTCAATCGGCAAAAATGCTTTCAAGCGCAAGCGGACATTGTGAACCAATGAATGTAAGTGGTACACAACCGCCATTTCACGACCAGTTTGATCGGGATAATGCACAGCACCTAATAATGTAAGGAATGAAAGCGCCAATTCGTTGTCTTCTTTCAACCACTTAACAATAGCGTGTGCGGAAGAAGGAGTTACTTCAACCGTCAATAAATCATAAGGAGATTCATGTTGCAGAATCGCTTCACCGAAACGTTCTTGCAAGCGTTGCAACAGCAATTCGCTTGTGATGGGATTACTCATCTTCGTTCAGGTTGTATTTAGTGAGCAAATGTTTGTATTCATCCGAGTAGCGACGACGCAACGATTCGTGTTTCACCAAACGGTGTACATTCATAATTCCTTCAATGATTTGCTCCGGACGCGGAGGGCAACCAGGCACGTAAACATCAACCGGAATTACGCGATCAATACCTTGTAATACAGAATACGTATCAAAAATACCACCCGAAGAAGCGCAAGCACCAACAGACAAAACCCATTTCGGTTCTGCCATTTGTTCATACACTTGTTTCAGGATCGGCGCCAATTTTTTTGAAATGGTTCCTGCCACAATGAGCAAATCTGCCTGACGTGGAGAAAACGACATACGCTCCATTCCGAAACGGGCCACATCGTAGTTGGTTCCCATCGTTGCCATGTACTCAATTCCACAGCACGAAGTAGCGAACGGAAGCGGCCACACCGAATTGGCGCGTGCTGCGGCGATCACTTTATCGAGCATCGCCAACTGGAATCCTTCTCCGTTGAACGTCTCGACGCCATTAACAACTTCTACTTTTCCCATTCTAAAGCTCCTTTTTTGAGTACGTAGAAAAATCCGGTGAGGAATAACCCGACAAATATCATTACTGCCCACAAACCATCCAATTCCAGATCACGGAAATTCACCGCATACGGGTAGAAGAAAATAACTTCCACATCGAATAATACAAAGAGGATGGCTGTCATGAAATAGCGAATGGAAACCGGGAAACGAGCGTTTCCAACTTCTTCGATTCCGCATTCCCAGTTTGCATCTTTTTTCTTGCCTTTTAGCTTTGGTCCCAAGAAATGGGTTACCACAAGAACCGTTACCACAAATCCCAGTGCCACAACGGCTTGGAGGAGTATTGGAATGTAATCATTTGGAGAAGACATAATCTACCATTTTTTAGACCCGCGAATTTAATATATTTTAACGGTAAGCAGGGGTAAAAAACAGTTATTTAGAATTATTCCACATAACAGCGCTTTTATCGAAGCGAAAGGCATTTTCTTCTTTGGATAAAGGGGTTTGGGCAGATCGGGTGATTTTACCTCGGGTAGTTTCGACTGATTTCTTTATTTTTGGGGTGAATCTAATTTAGTTGCCGCATGAAATCGATTGTTTTTCTTGTTACTCTTTTGTTGTCGTTGGGTGCTTTGGGGCAGGCAGGGAGTTTGGATACGATGTTTAATTCTTACTTAGTCAATCGCTTTGGGCATGGTGGAGGATTACTTAACAACTATTATGATTGTACATCCGAGGTTTTATCTGACGGTAAACTATTGATTGGTGGTAGTCTTGTTTCTTACAACGGTGTTCCTTCAAGCGGAGTTATAAAACTAAATAGTGATGGGTCAATTGACCAATCATTTGTGACCTATTTTGCCGAACCATGCACGGTCAATGCAATAGCTGTGCAGACGGATGGAAAAATCTTGTTTGGCGGAAATTTCACCAGTTATGCTGGAGTTAGTTGTAAAGATTTAATCCGAATTAATCCAGATGGAACACTTGATCAAAGTTTCCAAATTGGGACTGGGCCTTACAATCCTGATAATAATGAAGAAATTTTGGACTTGGCAATCACTTCTGATGGGAAAATCATTGTAATGGGCGACTTCACGCAATTCAACAATATAGTCAGAAGAGCCATTGTACGACTTGACTCAAACGGTGCTGTAGATCAAACATTTGGATCGACATCAGGGGCTCAAACTCCTGACGGGCCTGGTATTAATTGTATGGCTTTGCAGCAAGACGGCAAAATAGTTGTAGGTGGTTATTTTAATGAATATCAAAACAATAACACATATGGAATTGCAAGACTAACGGCTGATGGTGGATTAGATCCACTATTCAATGCTGGGAATGGAATCGCAGGATTTGAAAGCGAAGTAATTGCACTGGCAGTTCAACCTGATGGGAAAATTTTAATTGGCGGTGATTTTAGTGGTTATTATACCAATAATGGTGGATTCAATATTGTTAGAGCTAACCCAGATGGAAGCTTTGATCCAACCTTTCAGTTTCCAAGCACACCTAATGATGCTTTTGTGGGGAGCATCGATCTTCAATCAGACGGTAAAATCATTTTAGTAGGTGATTTTGATAACTCAACTGTTGGTGAACCGAATCACCAATATTACAGGGTGAATCCGGACGGATCAATTGACCTTACATTTAACAATACTATTTTACCTGACGCGGGGAGAATTGAAAATGTGCAAGTGCTGCCTGATGACCAAATTCTCTTTAGAGGATTATTCCAGATGTATGGAGACTACAATAAGTCCGGAATTGTTAAACTGAAACCTGAGGGGGAAATAGATCAGACCTTTTCACCCTGTCCTGGAGCAACTTTTGCTTCGCCAGTTAATACCGATGCTACAATTGCGGCAATAAATGTAATTGTATCTCTGCCTGATGGTAAAAAGCTTATCGGTGGTACTTTTTCAGAGTACAACGGAATTCGAAGAATGGGAATTGCCCGATTAAATCAAGATGGAACATTGGACACTACTTTTAATGTGACAACGGATGTAGAGGCTGTTATCCAGTCCTACTATGAAATTAAATCAATTGTTCTTCAACCAGACGGTAAGATACTAGTTGGTGGATTATTTTCCATGTTCAATGATCAACAAGTCAACAATTTAATACGTCTCAACTCTGATGGAACAATTGATCCGAGCTTCATGATTGGAAACGGTTATGGCACCGACGGTATTGTACATTCTATTGCTATTCAAACAGATGGGAACATTGTCATCGGTGGAGGTTTTACCACTGTAAATGGTGTGTTACGTAATAAAATGGCTAGAATAAGTGCTGATGGAGCAACAGTTGACCTAGGATTTAACATTAATTATTCTGGATCTGATCCTATAAAATCAATACAAATTATCTCCAATAAAATATATTTTATTCGATGGTATTCTCTATATAGAGTAATGTTAGCAACTGGTACAGCAGATAATAGTATTGGTTTCAGTGAACTGGTGAAAGATTACGCTTTTCAAGATGACGGGAAGATATTAGTTGTAGGTGAATTTCAAGGTCCAAAACGATACAACTCTAATTTTGGTCCTGATTTTACTTGGACAACCCCTGGTTTTGAGTCTACAATTATTAACTTAGATGCCGAAAACAAAATCATTCTAGCCAATGAAACAGGTCTATTTCGTTTAAATCCAGATGGTACTACTGATAATACTTTCATCAATGATCCGCAATTTGCAGGAGCAATATTTGATCTTGTATTCGAGAATGAACGATTAATTGTGGTTGGTGATTTTGCAAAATACCAAAACAAATTTCACAACAGCATTGTTTCAATAGGCACCAGTGAGCCTTTCGTCGAACCTTTTCAAATTTACTTCGATTCAGTAACTGACATTGATTGTAATTCAATTGGATCAGTTAAAGTTTTAGGACTCTTCGGTACGCCTCCATATAGTTTTGAATGGCAAAATGGTCTTGGTTCTACTGACTCTATCATTACTGTTACAACACCTGGAATATATACATGTACAGTAACTGATTCTAATAATGATTCTATAACTGGATCGCTGTTAATTTCAGGTCCGTCATCACTCGCAGGTAACGATCTAAAAGCAACACTTACTGCCAATTCTTTCCGTCCCGGCTTTAGTTCCACCACTTGGATCAACGCTTTCAACGACGGCTGTATCCCCGTTTCCGGCCAACTCAAACTGGCGTACGATCCTTTGCTAGATTTCATCAGTTCAACTCCTGCTCCAACATCCCAAAACGGTGATACGTTGATTTGGGATTTCACCGATATTACTTATGATTCAGCGCACCTAACGCCACAAATCGTCTTCAACACTTCCACTCAGGCCGTGATTGGTGACACCATTCATTTCACTACGATCATAACTCCAATTGCCGGTGATGTCGATACCACCAATAATGTGAAATACTACAGTTCACCTGTTGTTAATGGCTATGATCCGAATATCAAATCGGTTTATCCTGTCGGGAAATGTGATGTCGGTTACATCAAACAAGATCAGCTACTGACTTATACTGTTCAATTTCAAAATACTGGAAACTCCGAAGCGATTAACATTGCAGTTATTGATTCATTGGATACAGATTTAGATCTGAATACGGTTCGTGTGGTTGGCAAGAGTCACCCCATGTGGACGGAAGTATTGCCGGGAAACGTGTTGAAATTTCACTTTGACAACATCAACTTGCCGGATAGTACCAGCAACGAACCTGAAAGTCACGGTTATGTGATTTTTGAAGTAAAACCTGTTTCAGCGTGGTTACCTCAAAACACCGAAATCGCCAATTTAGTCGACATCTACTTCGACTTCAACCCTCCGATCAGAACCAATGAAGTGTCAAACTTGATTTTCCAGAATGATTTAGACAATTACAATTGTTTGGGAGCTGGTATCGAAGAATCATCTGTTGCAGAACTGATATTGTTCCCCAATCCGGCGAATAATCTGATTACCATAAGAACGAATCAGGAATTTATGGATGAAACCATACTGATCACCGACCTTCAAGGTAAAATTGTATTGCGCAAAGAACACATCAATGGGGCAGATACGACGATTGATGTGAGTGGTTTGACGAACGGTATTTATTTGATTCGTACTCAGACAAACGCTGCATTAAGTCGATTAGTGAAACAATAAGTTCAATCAACGAAACGAACCGTTAATATTTAAAAAACAACCATTTACTCAATCAAACGACTTTTTCAGTTACCGAAAAGCCTGAAATTGAAACTAATTGATAAATTTGTAGAAGTTAGTAGAGCAGCACATCATTTGATTTGAACCAATTGCCAAATGAAATGATGTTAACCCAAACATTGTAGTAGGTGTTTGGGTTTTTTTATGCCTTTATTTTAATCTTCCCTACTTTTTGTCTTGACACAAAAAGTAGCAAAAAAGTCAAGGCTGTATATCGAAACTTTTGAAAACTACAGCTCGTTTCACTGCCTGCACCCCAACTCGCAAAACGTCATATGCGGTTTGTTTTACAAACAAACCGATGACTGAGCTCAAACAGGGGTTAGGCGACGTTTCACTTCACTTTGTTTTCTACAAGTTCGATATAAAGGCCGGTTCCTGCCGCACTCGGATTTATCAAAAAAATGAAGATACATGAACGCATTTGGAGGATCAGTTCTGAAATTAATCTTCCTTCGTTACTAAAATCCGAAAAATTCTTAAGGAAAAACTATTGACGCGGAGGAAACGCCATTCAAGGAAACGAAGTCAAAAAAATGGCTGTTTCGTTGTGTTTTGTCAAAAGCGCTAAAACGTACAGCGATTGCCAAATCTGCTGTGTGTTGCGTTTCAGATCCTGATCTGACACTTTTGACTTAAAAACACAGAATAAGGCCATTTTTGACGAGTGGCTTGGAATGGCGCTAAAGCATTTTTGCTCCACTTTTTTTGCTTCGGGAAAAAGTGGAAACAATTAGAGAATCACTTCACATAATCTTGCTTCTGCACCAACACATATTGATCATTTTCCACCCGCATGTATCCTTGATCATAGCAGAAATAATACGTGCTGCCTTTTTGAGTTTGGTAGATGTTGGTGAAATAATGGAAGTTAAATCCTTCTTCGGCCAAGGTGATCGCGTCGACGGTTCGTTTTCCCGACGGATTAAGTGCAACTAAAATGCGACGATTCTTGCGCAAAATATTGTTGATGCGACGCACGTAGCTGGTAGCGTCTTCATTGAGACGATTGTTAAAGGTATTGCGGCAATAATCGGAGCAGAATTTCTGATCTTTTCTTCCGGATAGTTTTTGTCCACATTCCAAACACTTACGTTCTTCCATAGCTGTGAAAGTTGAAAAACGGGATGAAGATAATTGATTTTTGATGCCTGACGTTGAATTTTTGATGTTGGATTTTGAATCACGCCAAAGGCGGACACGGTGTTTGATGAAAGTTCTCGGAAAAGAAGAAAGATCGTCTGTTTAGAACGGAGGGCATCAAATCAAAAATCAAGCATCAAAAATCCAACATCCCAAAAGACGACTTAACAAAAATTAACAGGTCGCAAAACCTTTCTTTTACACCTTTGCCAACTATTGCTCTGCTTACTACGGTAATTAACTTTCAACGGTTTCACATATTTTGTGAACGAATGTCATGCTGTTGCGGCGGAAAGCAATATATTAGAACCGAAAACCCCTGTACAACTGTTCCAGGTTCTCAAAACTGTATTTAAACGGCAAAAAACTATGTTGGATTCATCGGCACTAACTCCGTCTGAACAATTGCAAATGCTTTCGGTTTCCATTAAAGAGGAAGCTATCAAATTCGAACTATTGCGTCAGGAAATAGCAAAAGTCATTGTGGGTCAGGATGCCATGGTGAAAAACCTGTTATTGGCGCTTCTGGCTGACGGTCACGTATTACTCGAAGGCGTTCCCGGGTTGGCAAAAACATTGGCTATCAAAACGCTTTCACAAGCAATTTCAGCCGATTTTTCACGCATTCAGTTTACGCCCGATTTGTTGCCGGCCGATGTAACCGGAACCATGATTTACCAGCAGAAATCGGAGCAGTTTGCCGTAAAAAAAGGACCTATTTTTGCCAACTTTGTCTTGGCAGATGAAATCAACCGTGCCCCGGCAAAAGTGCAATCTGCGCTGCTCGAGGCCATGCAAGAACGTCAAATTACCATTGGTGATACCACGTATCAATTACCGAAACCGTTTTTGGTAATGGCTACCCAAAACCCGATTGAACAAGAAGGAACGTATCCGCTTCCTGAAGCTCAAGTCGACCGTTTTATGCTGAAAGTTAGCATGGGTTATCCTTCCAAACAAGAAGAGCAACTCATTTTGCGCAGCAATGTGCGGGCAGAAGGTTTGGCTACCGTTTCGCCGTGCATTCACCCCGATGATATTATTAAAGGAAAACAATTAGCCCGTTCCATTTACCTGGATGAAAAAATTGAACGCTACATCGTAGATATTGTGACCGCCTCGCGCAACCCTGAAGTTGCCGGACTCGGACAATTGACCAAGTACATTTCTTACGGAGGTTCACCTCGCGCCACCATTAACTTGGCATTGGCTGCCAAAGCCCATGCATTTTTGGAAAGACGTGCTTTCGTGATTCCGGAAGATGTGCGCGCCATTAGTATGGATGTGTTGCGCCACCGCATCGGTTTGACTTACGAAGCAGAGGCCGATGGCGTAACTGCAGAAAAAGTGATCGAGCAACTGATTCAACGCGTCGAAGTTCCTTGATTTCGTAACTCATGGACCATCAGTCTTTACTCAAACGGGTTCGCACCATCGAACTGAAAACACGCGGTTTGACCCAGCAGGTCTTTTCGGGTGAATATCAGTCTGCATTTAAAGGTCGCGGTATGTCGTTTAGTGAAGTACGCAATTACCAGTTTGGCGATGATGTTCGGAGCATTGATTGGAACGTTACTGCCCGGTTTCAGGAACCGTATGTTAAGATTTTCGAGGAAGAACGTGAGCTAACAGTATTGCTCATCATCGACCTTTCCGGATCGATGTATTTTGGACAAACCGACGATTCGAAATTTGTTACTGCCGTTGAGGCCGCCGCAACATTGGCTTTTTCCGCAGCGAAGAAAAACGATAAAGTAGGTGCCATTTTCGTCACCGATAAAGTAGAAAAATACATTCCTGCAGAAAAAGGCGTCAAGCACGTATATGCCATGATGAAGGCCTTGATTTATTTTCAGCCCAATCAGGCGCTTACCGATTTGAATGCCGGAATGAAATATGCCGTAAACGTCCATAAAAAACGCTGTATTTGTTTCCTTATCAGCGATTTCATGGATCTGCCAAGTATTAAAGACGGTTTGGTAACTCTTTCCCGCAAACACGATTTGGTGGCTTTGCAGTTGGAGGACGATGGTGAAAGCAGTCTGCCGAATGTGGGATTTGTTCAGTGGATTAACGCTGAAACCGGACGTACAACGTGGGTGGATACTTCTTCAGCGAATGTGCGACATGAATATGCCCAACGTCAGCAAAAACGTAAAGAAATCAACAAGGAAATTTTCGATTCATTGGGCATTGATACCTGCGTTCTGAAAGGCGGAAACTCCATCTTTATGCCACTCATGCATTTATTCAAACAACGAAAATGAAGTGGGCATTCTACATAGCGGTATTGATGGTTTCAGGACAAGCGTTCGGGCAAGAGTTACGCGCTTGGTGGAGCACCGATAGTTGTCAGATCGGCGAACAGGTTGTATTGACCATTCAGCTGAAAAAAGCACCGAAGAAGGTCGATTTTAAATCTTATACCGGTGAAGTTCCCTGCGAAATAAAAAACGATTCTTCCACCCTTACCACCGATGGAACAATGGAAATAATCGGCAATTTCAACGATACAACTTATAAAAAAAACGGTCAACAATTCTGGGAGGGTCGTTATACGCTTACAGCATGGGATACCGGAGTTTATATTTTTCCGCTCATACAACTTGCACTCCCCGATTCCGTTTACACAACTCAAGCTCCTTTGCTAACCGTTTCTTTCGTGAAGAAAAAAATAGGCGATGAATTGGATGAAGTACCTGTGAATGTAGAAACAGACTATTGGCGTTGGTTAAAAGATTATTGGTGGATCGCACTCTTTCCGTTAGCATTCTTCCTTATCATGTGGATTCGCAAACGCAACAATAAACCCGTGGTTCGTATCCTTTCGCTGAAAGACAGAACCTTGCTCGGTTTGGATGCACTGCGCAAAGAAGCTTATTGGAAAAAAGGCGACATTAACCGCCATTACATCGAGTTTTCGTTTTTACTGCGGTCGTTTTTGAGCGCTCGTTACGGATTAAACATTATGGAGAGAACAACGTATGAAACGATTGCCCTCTTGCGTGCCAAACAAATCCCAGAGCCTACTTTAGAGCGAATTCGTCTGTTATTGCAAGATTCCGACATTGTGAAATTTGCTTTGGGTATTCCCGACGATGAAAGCATTGTGTTGGGTATGAATTATATGGAACAACTAATCTTGGAATTGAGTCCACTGGAATTGATCAATGAGTAGATACTGGAACATAGCGGTTTGGCAATACGATTTCTACGCATCTGAATGGCTGTGGTTGCTGCTTGTCGTGCCTGTTATTTTTGGGTTGCATTATTACCTCACGCGCAATCATTCCGGTCATTTACGTTTCTCGCGCTCAGAAGAAGAACAGCATTCGCTCGGAACCGATTGGGTACGTTATTTCCGTTGGGGAATTGCGTTTCTGCAAATGTTTGCCGTTTCGTGTATGATTGTGGCGATGTGCAAACCTTACCATTCAGGTTACGATCCCCCAAAAATCGATTACAAAAACGGAATTGACATCATCTTATCCATCGATGCATCGGGGTCTATGTTAGCGCAGGATTTTCAACCAAACAGATTGGAAGCCGCCAAGTCGGTTGCCCAACAATTTGTGGACACTCGAAAAGGTGATCGTGTTGGTTTAGTGGTTTACGAAGGTGAAGCCTACACGGCTTGTCCGGCTACATTGGATTACCCGATGCTCAAAAGGCAAATCGCCGAAATACAACCCGGCTTTCTGGAACCCGGAACGGCAGTTGGAAACGGCTTAGGTGTTGCTGTAACGCGCTTGCGAAGCGATAGTTTGAAATCGAAAGTCATCATCTTACTCACCGACGGAAGCAGCAATGCCGGAACCATAGAACCGATGGAAGCCGCCAAACTTGCGCGTGAGAAAAAATGCCGCGTGTACACCATTGGTGTCGGTTCACGCAGCACGGCTCCAACTCCGGTAATGACTCCATACGGAATTTCGTACGAAAATTTACCCGTAGAAATTGACGAAGCCACCTTACAGGCTATTGCCGATGAAACCGGTGGGAAATACTTCCGCGCAACAGATGAACACAGCTTGTCAACCATTTACGGAGAGATTGACAAACTCGAAAAGCGTAAAATGGAAGACATGCATTTTGGCGCCGAACCACCTGTTACGATTGTTCCGTTCATATTGTGGGCTATTTTAGCCTTGGTTGGCGCCTGGACACTCAACGCTGCAAAATTCAAACTGGATGACTAAGAAATACAGCGACGTATTCCGGAAACTGGTCATTTGGACGCTCATAGCAGAAATTGCTTTCTGGGCAATTGTTGGTTTGTTATACGGTTCATTTGAAATGGCCGGAGCCAACTTTCAATTTCTCCACCCGGGCTTTTTCTGGATGTTGTTGTTCATTCCGCTTATTTTGCTGGCCTATCTCAAACGCTGGCAATGGAAAAGCGAGTTGCACGACAATTATCGTGGCATGGGCAAAACACGGATGCTTTGGGTAACCTTTCATCCTCTTCGTTACTTTTTGCAATATTTCTTCATTCGCAATATTCTCTTTTTTCTGGTGATTGCATTGGTGCAGCCTGTCATGGGAAATCGCAAGGTAAAAGGCTCCAAACGCGTGTTGGATCTGGTGATTTGTTTAGACGTTTCATCCTCAATGAATACCGTGGACATGGACGCTACCTCATCACGACTTACCGTTGCCAAACGCGGCGTGATTCAACTGCTCAACAGCCTGAAAGGCGAGCGTATTTCGGTAGTTATTTTCGCCAACGAAGCCTATACGCAATTGCCGTTGACAATGGATTACGGTGCTGCCAAAATGTTTGTGCAAGAAATTGAAACCGAAATGATCACCAACCAAGGAACCAATATCGGAGCAGCATTGGAAATGGCGCAGATTCAATTCATGGATAGTGAATCGGGACATGCCGTATTGGTGATTACCGACGGTGAAGACCATGAACAACAATGGCGCGAGCAAGTCACCAAAATTGTAGAAAAAGACATCGAACTGAGTTATTTTGGTATCGGGACTGAGCAAGGCGGATTGATTCCCAACGACCCTAAAGACCCAACTCTGGGTTACAAACGCGATGGTGGAGGCGCTGTGGTATCACGACTGGATGTAAGCGGTTTAAAACGCATGGCGAATGCAACAGGAAGTGCACTGCATTTTGCCAATTCTGCCTACCCCGATATGACTGCGGTAGCAAGCGATTTATCTTCAGTGAAAAGCAAAACAGTCAAAAACATGGAGTTTACCGTTCAGCGTAACTACTACCAAATTCCACTCGTGATTGCCTTTTGTTGCTTTTTAGGGTATCTTTTTGTTCCATTTTTCGTAAATCGTTCACGGTCATGAAAACAATTGTTCTTCTTTGCTTTTTGATAGTAACGGCGGCTTCCAACTTGGGAATGGCGCAGGAATGGCGCGATACGTTGAATCGTGCACGGGAGTTGTACAAAAAAGGCAATTACAAAGAAGCGTTAAAGTATTATAAATCCGCCGACCGATTAGCGCCAAATGACGTAGATTTGTCAGAGGAAAAGGGGCAATCGGCCTATCGTGCAGGAAAGTACAAAGAAGCCGAGGAAGCTTTTAGAACAGCAGCAAGCAAACAGACCGACACCAAGCGAAAAGCTTCGGCTTATCACAACGTGGGAAACGCGCGTATGAAGCTAAAAGATTACGCCGGTGCCGAGGAATCATATAAAGAAGCATTGAGGCTCGATCCGAAGAATGAAAAGGCGCGTCAACAATTGGCAGAAGCCAAACGATTGAAGAAAGAGCAGGAAGAACAAGAAAAGAAAAAACAACAGGAAAAGAAACCAAGTGATCCTAAAGATCCGGGAGACGACAAACCGAATGAAGGTGAAGGTGATCCCAAACAAGGAGAAGGACAGGGTCAAAATAACAATAAACCGAAGCAACCGCAGGATGGCGAAGGCAAGCCGAATAACAACGACGCCAAACCCCAACCCGGTAGTGCAAGTAAAAAACAAAAACTGACAGACCAACAAACCGAACGCAAACTTAATGAGTTGATGCGTCAGGAAATGGATGCCAAGAAACGATTGGATGGATCGAAAGGAAAAACAAATGGATCAAAAGCAAAAAAAGACTGGTAGGTTAGTGCTGCTCTTAGCATGCTTCTTCCCCACATTGGGGGCATGTCTGTTTGCGCAAAAACCGATGGTATCGCTTACGGTGAGTGACAAAAATATTGCTCCCGAAGAATCCGTTACCGTTACCGTTACTACCAATCTAAATGGTACTGTAAAAGTTGATTTTCCACTTGAATTTTCGGTCGATTATGGTTTAATGAACGGTATGGATCAAAATCTTGATCCTTCCACCGGAAAAATCAAAACCTATTATTACGTTCAGCAAAGCGGTTCATTCCGCAAAGAAGGAAGTTATACGTTTTTTGCAACGGTTGATTATCATGGTAAAACGTATAAGTCGAACAAAATAACCCTAAAGGTTTCGGAAGAAAATGAAGACGATGAAGAAAACCTCGGCTACAATTCCAAAGACCCGATTTTCGGCGTGATACAAGCGAAAAAAACCACTGTTTACGAAGGTGAATGTGTGCTCTTGAAAGCAAAGGTTTTTTCACGCTACAACATTTATTTTCTGGAAGGATACAAACCCTTTGAGGCCGATAAAAATGCTGAAGAACATGTGTTTCAAAATCAACGTCAGGTGGTGGAAGAAACCAAGTACAATGGCAAAAACATACTCACTTTCGACTACGGTAAACAACTGATTTTCCCTATTTCGACGGGAAAATGCAAGATTCGTCCGTTTGAAATGGCACTGCGTTGTCACACTTCTTTCTTTGATAAAACCATCACGTTTAAATCATCTTCTGCCGTATTGAATGTGAAACCGTTGCCAGATGGCGCTCCGAAAACATTTATCGGTGGTGTTGGTCAATTTAAAGTGGATCAGCTTTTAGGTAAAACCAAACTCAAACAAGGCGATGTCTTTTCGCTTACGCTGATCGTTTCCGGATTGGGGAACCTGCACAATATCAATCCTCCGATTCTGAATTTACCGAACGGATGTGTCGTTTACGGTGATCCCGAACGCAAAGAAGACTTTCAGTTTACAGAAGAAGGCGTTGAAGGAACCATGACTTTTGTTTACAACATTCAGGTCGGAAGCAGTGGAAAAGTGGATTTTGACGCACAAGCCATTTCGTATTTCGATCCTCAATTGGAAAAATACGTCACCGTTCGCGCCGAAGCATTTTCACTCGATGTTGAAAAAGATGCTTCATTCCAACCGATTGCAGATCATACCCAGGATACTCCTGCGCAAACCGGACAGGAAATGAAACAAGGTACTTCCAAAAATAACGACGAAAAAGAAGGCTCAAACACCACCTTGATTGTAGGTATTGCAACACCTGTGTGCTTACTCGGTTTATTACTTTTTCTCTTCATGGGCAAACGCAAACGTAAAGAAGAAGAGAAAACCGCAGATAGCGCCCCACAAATCATGCTTACTCCGTTAGTTGAACAAACCGATTTCTGGAAAATGGCTCAGGATACCGTTGGCGACAACAATCAATTTGCGATCTTATTACCAAAAGCAATTATTCAACGCATTGAAAAACATTTCCGTCAGGAATTTCTGACCAGAGAGAAAGCCATGTCTCTATTGGCTGATAAAGATGCTGACACAGCGCACAATTTGCGGGAAGTAATTGAAATTTGCGACCATTTCCGTTATGGATTCGGTGGTTCGGAACTGGATACGGTTGCGCTGTTGGAGCGTGCGCGTGTTTTGTTGGGGAAGTTGTAATTTGTTGAAACAGAAATTTACGCTTGCTTTTCAAATAATCACCAAATCGCCACACTTAATCAGTCACTAATCGCGCGTTATAAAACCAAGCGTTTCAATCGCATTCTTTCAGACACTTTTGGATAGTTATTTATCCGAAAACTATGAAAACGTTTGCTTACTCCTCGTGCATTGCATTCATTGCTACTCTTGTTATTTTCCTCAGCGGTTGCGGCTCAGGAAAACCCGAACTGGTAAAGGTCGATCCGGCTTTTAACGAATACATCTCGGCTTATTCTTCTGGCATGCGATCTCGCACAAGTAATATCCGTGTGGAATTGCAGGATGTGTTGTCGGAAGATATTTTGGCGACCATCCGCAAAGACGAACTTGGATTGCCTGATTCCACGCTTCTGAAAGAAATCTTTTCGTTTGAGCCCGAGATCAAAGGTCATGCCGTTTGGATCGATGCCCATTCGGTAGAATTTGTTCCAGACGAAGTATTACCCGTCAATCAGTTCTACGATGTATATTTCAACCTGGAAAAACTAGTTCAGGTAAAAGACGGCTATGAAGAATTTCACTACCAGTTTGCTACCTATCCGCAAAAATTGACCGTCTCAACAAATGGTCTATACAGTCAAGACGACTACAATTCGCAATGGAAAAGCTTGCGGGGCGATCTCCGCACCAGTGATTACGAAGATACCTCCTTGTTGCGTAAAACACTTAAAATCACTCAAAACGGGAAGGAATTGCCTTTTACATTAGAAACAGCTTACGAAGACAATCTATACTATTTTCAGGTAGACAGCATTCGCAGGGAAAAAGAAGAAGGAAAACTCATCGTGACCTGGAATGGCGAGCCTATCAATGCAATGAGTCGCGGAAAGGAAGAAATCATTATTCCGGCATTGGGAGATTACACGGTAATCAACGCCAAGGTTATCGACGAAGGCGATCAATACGTAGAAATCGATTTCAGCGAACCCATTCTAGCGTCGCAGGATCTGAATGGAATCGTATCCATAGATGGAATCGACAATCTGACATTTAACGTTACCGGAAGTATGGTTACCGTTTACCTTCCCAACCGGTTTGTGGGTGAATATACCTTACGCATTACCGACGGTTTGCGCAATGTGATGGGTTATCAAATGCTGAAACCGTATTCTACCAAATTGGAGTTCCACGAACCGAAACCGCTGGTGCGCATCAAAGGCAACGGAAGCATTTTGCCCAACTCGCAAGGACTCATTTTTCCATTCGAAGCAGTGAGTTTGAAAGCGGTGGACGTACGGATCATCAAGATTTACGAAAACAACATTCATCACTTTTTGCAGATCAATGATTTGGATGGCGATGATGGATTAACACGGTTCGGGAAAGTAATTGCGGAGAAAAAAATCGCTTTGGATTATGACAAATCCATGAACCTGAAACAGTGGAACACGCACATCATTGATCTCAATAAGTTTATCAAAACCGATCCGGGAGCCATTTACCGCGTAAGTATCAAATTTCAAAAAGACTACGCCGTTTGTGATTGTCCGGTTTCACCCACCGCGGAGGAAGAAACCGAAGAAGCATCAGCGGAATATGAAGAAGAAAACGATCCGAATTGGACGGAAGAAAACTGGCACGGTTACGGTTTCGACAGCGGCTACGACAATTGGTATTATTACAGCGACGATTCTTCACCATGCGAGGCTGATTATTACGATGGAAAAGCGGTGAGTCGGAACATTCTTGCGTCTGATTTGGGAACGGTTTTCAAACTGGACGAAGATCATTTGTCACATACCTTTGTGAGCGATATGCTATCAACATCTCCCGTTTCCGGAGCGCAAGTTACCTTCTACGATTTCACCAAACAAGTCATTGCTCAGGGAACAACCGACGGCAACGGCATGCTGGAAATTCGTCTGAAAGAAAAACCGTTTTTGATGATTACCAAACGCGGTGATCAGCGTGGGTACATGAAATTGGGTGATGGTTATTCCAACTCGCTGAGTGAATTCGATATTGAAGGTGAAGAACTGCAAAACGGCGTAAAAGGTTATATCTATGGAGAACGCGGAGTCTGGCGACCGGGCGATTCGCTTTACCTGACCTTTGTTTTACAAGATTTACTCAAGAAATTGCCACCCAATCATCCGGTAGGATTTCAGTTACAAGATCCGAACGGACAAGTGGTCGACGAGCAATCGCGGGTGAAACACGTCAACGGCATGTACGATTTCCGCACCGCAACTTCTGCCGAAGCACCTACGGGAAATTACACCGCATTGGTAACCGTTGGAAATCGTACCTACGCCAAAAACCTGCGCATCGAAACCATTAAACCCAATCGCTTGAAAATCCTGATGAATGTAGATCAGGAATTGGCGCGAGATAGCACAAAACTGACGGTGAAATGGCTTCACGGCGCGATTGCCAAAAAACTGCGGGCCACTGTTTCAGTGAAAGTGAGTCAGCTGGAAACGGCTTTTGACAATTACAAAGGTTATACCTTCGACTCGCCTATTCGAACGTGTCATACCGATATGGAATTGATCCACGACGGTTACCTCAACGACAAAGGTGAATCTTGGATCAAGACCAAACTCGATGTGGGAACCACCGCGCCGGGAATGCTGCGCGCGCACTACATTACCAAAGTTTACGAGGCCGGTGGCGATTTCAGCATCGATCGCAGCAGTATTAATTATTCGCCGTTTGAAACCTACATCGGGTTGCGCAAACCGGCCAATACCCACATGGACGGAACTTTGGAAACCGACCAGCGACATACCTTCGATTTGGTGGCGCTAAATGAAAACGGAAAAGCGGCCAGTGCGGATAAAATTCAGGTGAAAATCTATAAATTGGAATGGCGTTGGTGGTACGAAAAAGACAACGAAAAAATTTCGGATTACATGGCTCGTACCGGAACTATTATCGTGAAAGACACCATCGTTTCTGCCAAAAACGGAAAAGCGAATTTTCACTTCAAAGTGCAATCGCCTGATTATGGTCGTTACCTGATTACAGCCACCGATTTAGCAGGTCAGCACCAAACGGGTGAAATCATTACCATCGATTATCCGTACCAAAGCCGGGGCAATCACCGCGACAACGAACGCGCCAATATGCTCAGTTTTGCTTGCGACAAACAAAATTATGTCAAAGGTGAGCAAATCAAGGTGTCTATTCCTTCGCCATCGAATGGTCGTGCGCTCATTAGCGTTGAAACCAGCCGCAAAGTGGTGAAGAAATTCTGGATCAATACCGTGAAAGGTGAAACGGTTCATTCCTTCGAAGCAACGGCTGATATGTCGCCCAACGCCTTTATTCACGTGACCTTGATTCAACCGCATGCTTCCACACAAAACGACTTACCGATTCGTATGTACGGTATTGTTCCGGTAATGGTCGACGATCCGAACACGCACTTGCATCCGGAGATTGTGATGGCCGACCAAGTGCGCCCGGAAACCAAAACCTCCATCAAAATCAAGGAACAAAACGGTCGGAAAATGACCTATACGTTGGCCATCGTGGATGAAGGATTACTCGATCTTACCGCATTTAAAACGCCACAACCATGGACTACGTTTTACGCCAAAGAAGCACTGGGCGTCACTACCTGGGATATTTACGATCACGTCATTGGTGCCTATGCCGGAAAAATCGACAAACTGCTCAGCATTGGTGGTGATGGTGATTTAGACGGAAGCAAAGGTCCGAAAGCCAATCGATTCAAGCCCGTAGTTACGCATTTGGGACCGTTTGTGGTGGAAGCCGGACAAACCGGAAATCACACCATCGACATTCCGAATTATGTGGGATCGGTGCGCGTGATGGTGGTTGCACAACAAGACGGTGCTTACGGAAATACTGAAAAAGCTGTCGCGGTGAAAAAACCGTTGATGGTACTCAGTTCCTTACCGCGTGTATTGGGCCCGGGCGAAAGCGTGCAACTTCCCGTAACCGTTTTCGCGATGGAAAAACACATCAAAGACGTAAAAGTAACGGTCGAAGTAAACGATTTTCTGAGCATTGACGGTAGTAGAACCCAATCGATTTCCTTCACCCAACCGGGCGACGATATGCTTCATTTCAAGCTACAGGTCGCCGAAAAAGTAGGAATTGCTAAAGTGAAAATAACAGCCACCTGCGGCAGTGAAAAAGCAGTAGAAGAAATTGAGTTGGATGTTCGTCCGGCTAATCCGAATGTATTTGAAGGTCAGGAAATGACGCTTCAACCCGGAAAAAGCTGGGATACCGAATTGCAATTCAAAGGATTGAGCGGAACCAATCAGGCAACCATCGAATTTAGCAGCATTCCTTCTATCGGGTTGGAAAAACGCCTGAATTACTTGATTGAATACCCTCACGGATGCATCGAACAAACCACCTCGGCCGTATTCCCGCAATTGTACGTAGACAACCTGATGGATCTCACTCCCGATCAGCAAACGCAAACATCGGCAAACGTCACTGCGGGATTGAAGCGCTTGCAATTTTTCCAAACCACCAACGGCGGATTTTCCTACTGGCCGGGTGAAAGCTCTGAGAATGACTGGGGGACCAACTACGCCGGACATTTTATGCTCGAAGCCGAGCAACAGGGCTATCACCTGCCGGGGAATATGAAAAGTCGCTGGTTGGCTTATCAGCAGCAAGCCGCCCGCGATTTTGATCCGTCAGGCAGCGGGACAAATCCGGCGGCGCTTATTCAGGCATACAGGCTGTTTGTGCTTGCATTAGGCAAAAAGCAGGAATTGGGCGCTATGAACCGCCTGCGCGAAACCAAAAACCTCGGCACAGCGGCTAAATGGCGTTTGGCAGCTGCGTATCAATTGGTCGGTCAACAGGAAGTCGCCAAACAGTTGATTGACGCGTTGCCGCTTACGGTTTCTACCTACCGTGAATTGTCGGATAGTTACGGTAGTGAAATCCGCGATCAGGCCATGATTCTGGAAGTATTGAGTTTGAGTAATCGCTCGACCAAAGCAAGCTCTGTTGCTGAAAAAGTAGCACAGAAACTCAACTCCGACGTGTGGATGAGCACCCAGGAAACCGCTTACAGTTTGTTGGCGATGTGCGAATACGCCGGCGTGAAAACCGGAAGCGGGGTGAATTGTTCGTACCAGCTCAACGGTGGAACAACGCAGAAAATCACTTCCGGAAAAACCATTACACCCATTCGTTACCGCGAAAACGACTTTGCGAAGCGGGGAAATTTCCGTTGCAAAAACTCAGGGAAATTTCCCTTGTACGTAAAAGTAATGGTGCAAGGTGTTCCGTTGAAAGGCGAGAGCAAAGCCGCATCGAACAACCTGAAAATGAGCTTGAAATTCCGCGATGCAAACGGCAAAGACATCAAACCCGACAAATTGCCACAAGGAACCGATTTCCTTGTTGAAGTAACGATGACCAATCCGGGTAACAAAGGCGTTTACCGCGAAATGGCACTAACGCAAATTTTCCCGAGCGGCTGGGAAATCCACAACTCCCGCATGGACGACGGTGGTATTTTTTCGGTAGCGCGCTACCTGGACATCCGTGACGACCGCGTGTATACCTATTACGATCTGGAACCCAACGAAACCAAATCGTTTACGATACGACTCAATGCCACTTATCTCGGTCGTTTCTACCTGCCCACCACCTACTCCGACGCGATGTACAACCACCTCATCAATGCCAGCGCTCCCGGCAAATGGGTAGAGGTTGTGAAGCAAACGTAGTTTGGCGGAACCCCCGCAATTGAGGAGATTGTGGGGGTTTGGGTTTGGGTGGTGATTTGCTAAAGTGGCCACCCTCCTCAATCCTCCCTCAAGGGAGGAAGTGGATTTCCCTCAGAAGTTAAGTGACTTCAAACCTGAATTTAGCACTAGAAAGAAACCCGAAAAAACTACCTGAAAATGGCCTTCTCCGTTGAGGGAGGACCGAGGAGGGTGGCATTAGAACCTACTGTATTCTTTCAATATTTACCCTCTTTCACGAATAAAATCCCCTACCTGCATCAACCTGTTTTACTTTCCCGTACATTTGCACCGGCTTACCAAGCTGGCAAGTCATTAAGAGAGAAAGAACGACTGAAAAAGAATGAGAACCAAATACATTGACCTTATTGATCAAACCTTTGATTTTCCGCAAGATGAATTCAACTTACGCGAAGACAGGCTGATCTTTCACGGTATCGATTTGATGCGTTTGATTGAAGAGTACGGCACACCGCTGAAATTCAATTACCTTCCACAGGTTTCAAACAACATTCAACGCGCCAAGGGCTGGTTTAGGGAAGCCATGAACAACCTGGGGTATTCCGGTTCGTATTTTTATTCTTACTGCACCAAAAGTTCGCATTTTTCATTCGTGTTGGATGAAGTGCTCAAAAACGATGTACACATTGAAACGTCTTCGGCGTTTGACATCGATATCGTGAACAAACTACTGGAAACAGGTAAACTGAAAGAAGGAAGTTTTGTGATCTGCAACGGCTTTAAACCGCCTCAGTATATCAAAAACATCGCAACGCTGATCGATAGCGAGAAGGTGGAAGTGATTCCGGTGGTGGATAACACAACCGAAATTCACGAAATTCTGGCGGCTTGCGAAAGCAACGATATCAAAATCGGGATTCGGATTGCATCGGAAGAGGAACCGAAATTTGAGTTCTATACCTCGCGCCTCGGCATTCGTTACCGCGAAATTGTACCGTTTTACAAAGCGTTTATTCAAGACAATCCGCGGGTGCAGATCAAAATGCTCCACTTTTTCATCAATACCGGAATCAACGATACCTCGTATTACTGGAATGAACTCACGAAGTGTTTGCGGATTTATTCCGACTTGAAAAAAGTGTGTCCGACGCTCGATTCATTGAACATTGGCGGTGGATTCCCGATTAAAAAATCATTGGCCTTCGATTTTGATTATGCTTACATGGTGCGTGAAATCCTGATGCAGGTAAAACGCGTTTGTACCGACAACGATATTCCGGAGCCGAATATTTTCACCGAATTCGGATCGTTTACCGTAGGTGAAAGCGGTGGCGCTATTTTCAATGTCTTGCATCAGAAACAGCAAAACGACCGTGAAAAGTGGAACATGATCGATAGTTCGTTTATGACCAATCTTCCGGATACTTGGGCGATCAATCAACGCTTCATCATGTTACCGATCAATCGCTGGAACGACGATTACGAACGTGTGCTTTTAGGCGGATTGACGTGCGACAGCGACGATTATTACAACTCCGAGCAACATTCCAATGCGATTTACCTCCCTAAGTTTGATAAAAACAACCCGCTTTTTATCGGCTTTTTCAACACAGGCGCTTATCAGGAAACAATCGGAGGGTTCGGTGGACTCAAACACTGCCTTATTCCGGAGCCAAAACACGTGTTGATTCGCAGAGATGATCAAGGAAAAATCCAAACCGAGCTGTTTTCAGAGGAACAGACCGCGCAAGACTACCTGCGAATCCTTGGCTATCAGTGAGATTCTAATTTAGTTAATAAATTATTCACAATTTCTACAAGGAAACGTAAAGAAAGAACTACTTTTGGCATCCCTGTTACAAATTGCCACTGGCATGACAACGCATATAAAAACAATATACACACCTGAGAAATCGGCCTTCGCTGCAGACATGCGCAATTGGTTGGTTGATCGCGGATTTACGGTTGAATCGTTTGACGAATCAATGGATGTAGTGGAACGCATTGACGCAGTCGTTATTTTCCACGAAAACCACAATTTCGACAAGCATGTTGCTGAATTGCGCGATCTTTTTGACAAACGTCAGGTGGCCATGCACAAGATTGACATGAGCGGAACCATGAACGTGGCTATCTCTCATCTCTCGCTTTTCTTCGAACGCACACAATGCACACATGTATTATTTCTCGGTTCGGAAGGCTTGAAGGACAATCCGAAAATGGAGTTGTTCAAGGAGAAGTGGAACCTCTAAAATGATTTTGAATGCTTGATGTTGGATTTTTGATGAGACTTGCCTCTTAACTTAAGTTCAAACTTCTATCAAGAAATTAATTGCAGGACGTAAATTTTTTATTTTACCTGAAATTTCATCAAACATTCAACATCCAAAATCAAACATTCAAAATTTTTCAGGTAAAGGATAAGGGTTCTCCCTTCGTTAGTTGTCTTATGATAAATTGGTATCATGATAACACATTTACAAACTCCGAAATTTTCAGTTCACTCCATTATTTTTATCCTTCTTGCAATTGCTGCCTTATGCGCAAATACGGCATTTTCGCAACAAGAAAAGCACGGAGACGATCATCCTGATGTCACGCTCAACATAAACACCGGGCTTGGCATGTGCGATTTTGATATCTCTCCTTTGTTGACCCAACAAGAATGGGCAAGAGCAACCAAAGAAGTAGGAAACGCCATCTATCTTGAACCATTGGCAGCAGCTCAACCACTTGGAAAAGGAAACTGGGCGTTAAACCTCGAAAACAACTCGTTTCATGTTGATCAAGAAAGCGGTGCCTGGAACAATACCTTTCATCATCCTGATTCAACACATTACCTCACCGGTTCAAGCGGACGGCTTTCCGTTCCCGGAATTCGTTTTCGGATGGGAATTTCAGAGCGTTGGGACGCAGGAATTTATTACACATCAGCCAAACCGTTTGGCGCCAATTACGGGTTCCTCGGGTTCGAAACCAAGTATGTGCTGCTGAACGATACTGAAAAAGGTTGGGCAGTTGCAGCGCGCGCCAGCTATGCAATGGATGCCAATATTAAGGATTTTAATATCTCGTCTACCGGATTGGAAGTGTTGGGTAGTAAAAAGTTATTCGGCGTGCTTATGCCTTATGCCGGATTGGCTACCAATTGGAATCACAGTAGAGAAATCACTTCGGATGTTGATTTAATGAACGAAAACAGTTTTGCCTTGCGGGGAATTGTAGGTCTTGAGTTTCGCTGGAAGTTTGTGAATCTGGGGTATGAATGTCAGATCGGTGACGGAATGACACAGCGGTCGTTGAAGTTTGGGGTCGTTTTTTAATGTTGAATGCTTGATTTTTGATGCTTGATGAGATCTCGATAAAATCAAAACTCTCGGAAACTTTATTTAGAACGTTGAAGTTAAGTTAAGAGGGGAATCTCATCAAAAATCCAACATCAAAAATCAAGCATTATTTAAATGTCATCTTCCACCGCCGCATCACCACGCAAGGTACGGAAGCGTTTTCTTGCTTCAACTGTAAGGAGGCTTCCTTTGAATTCGAATAAAATCTTTTTGTAGTATTCGGCTGCTTTCTCCGGATTGTTTAAGTGTTTCTCATAGATTTCACCCAATTGGAAAACTGCGTCATCGGCCAAAATATCTTCGCCGTGTTGTGAAACGATTTTTTCGAGATAACCCACAGCATCTTCCCATTTGCCTTGTTGCTGCATAGCTTGTGCTTTACGGAGGTAAATCTCGTCAGCTAGCCCATGGTAAGGAAATGCCTCATTGATCGTGTCATAGAGCTTAAACGCAGCCGCGAATTGGTGTTGTTCGAGCAACAAATCTGCTTTGGCAAACAAGTTCATAGCCGTATAGTTGCTATCGAGCCCCAAATTGTCGGTGATGAGGATAGATAGTTTCATGGCGTCATTGGCAATCAGTTTGGAAGTCGATTGTTTCAATACATCCAATTGCGATTGCGCAAATAGAAAATCGCCGTCGTAGTAGAAAATACGCGCATTTTTGAATTTCGCTTCGTGGCCTACGGTTTCGTATTTAAACTCTTTGTCGATCTGCATGTAGTATAACGAAGCCTGCCAAATATCATTTTGCAACACCAATACATCTGCCAAACTCATTTTGACTTCGGCCTTTTGCATATCAGTTAAGCCCGGCATTGCCAAACAACTGTCGAGCAATTGAGCTGCTGAAGTTGCATCGTTGCCATAATACGCCTGAATGATGGCCAACTCGCGGGCTATACGAACCGAATTGCGGTTCCAGCCAATGATTTTTAGTGCCGCTCTGTATTCGATAACTGCAGCGGTGATATCCGCTTCGTTGAAGCTTTTCTCGTACGTAATTTCTCTGAAACGCACGTTGAGCAAAGAACTGTAAGCACGGTAAAAATTAGGTTCGGCCTCACCCAACTCAATGACGTATTTGTAAGCGTTGCGTGCTGTGGCATAATCGCTGTTTTGGAGGCAGGTTTCGCCGAGTTCCATCACACGATTTCCTTGACCCTTTTCGCGCTTGTCTAATGCCTGAGCTTGCACCAACGCACTTTTGAATTCCTTTTTCTGAATGAACAACCAAATCAACATCTCTGCGTAAATGGTTTCGCCGGGTTTTTTCTGAATACGTTGTAATAATTTGTCTTTGAGTTTGCCGTAGATTCCCGATTCATCGTTCACGAAATCAATTTGTTTTGACAAACTGGCTTCAATGCCGCTACGGTAGTTTGGAAATTCATCCAACATGGCAAAATATTCGTCCACCATATCGTCTGTGCGACCTAACAAACCATAAACTTCGGCAAACTGCAATTGCAGCGGATAGCTTTTTTTGAGTTCTTTTCTGCCTGCTTCCAGAGTTTTCAGAGCTGTTTCGGTTTTTCCCTTTTTGCGGAAAACATCGTACAACTCTACCACCTGATAACCACTTGTAGAAGCTGTCTTTATGAGTTCATTGTACAATTTATTGGCTTGATCAACGCGTTCGGTACGTTCGTAAAATTCACCCAATAAAATAGGCATTTCCATGTCGGCCGGAAATTGTGTTCTAGCTCTCTTGAATATTTTTTCGGCTTCTTTGAGGTTATCTGTTTTCTCCAGACATTCGGCATAGCGCAATAAATCAAACTTGGTACTTTGTTTATTGACGAGTTTCTCGAAATACTCCAATGCTTTCGCGTATTCGCCGTTGTTGTAGTAAAGATTGGCTAATTGTTGGTCGGTACTTTCTTGCGCTGAAGCTGAAAAAGCACTAAAAACAACTAGACATAAAACGATGAAAGACTTCATGGTATTGAAGGTACATTTTGAGTTAGATAACGTTCGAGTTCAGGTTGAAATTGTTCAATAGCTGATTTAGCTTTCTCGAATCTACGCTTTAATTCGATACTATGGTTGCGAATCTTTGTTAATTCGCGGGTTTCGGTCTTGATATTCTTCTCGTAATCGACCCGGTCACCCGAACCGTATTCAATGTCTCTTTTGAGTAATCGGATTCGCTCGGTTTCAAGTTTGTTTCCCAGTTTACAAAGATCGATTTCGTTTTCGAGTGTTTTAAGATCCATATAGGCTAGGTAATATCTTTCGAGCATGCGCGCAAACTCCAAATCAAGCGTGTCTTTTCCAAAGGATTGTTTCATTAATTCCAATCCTTCAATTGATTGCACCAACAACGCTTCCAGTTCACTTATGTTGATCTTTTTCAAATCAAACGTGATTGAATCGGAAGTCCGTTTCAGTTGGTCTAAATCAGCAATGTATTGGGCTTTTTTGCCCGAACACGCTGCTGAGAGCACGAATATCAATCCTAAGAAACAAACGGAAAACCACTTCATATCCAAATTTAATGATTTTTTGATTTGTAGTAAGGGCAGGTCGCGACCTGTCCCAACAACAAATCAAAAAATCAATTAATAACCTTGAAACCAGTGTATTTGTGCAAACATTCCGGAATTTCAATTCCTTCGGGTGTTTGGTGATTTTCCATCAACGCAGCCATGATTCGTGGTAACGCCAGCGCACTTCCGTTGAGGGTATGAACCAATTGGTTTTTCTTATCAGCTGTTTTGAAACGCAACTTCAAGCGATTTGCCTGAAAAGTGTCGAAACGTGAGCAAGAACTCACTTCGAGCCATTTTTCTTGTGCGGCAGAATACACTTCGAAATCGTAGGTCATAGCCGAAGCAAAGCCTGTATCTCCTCCACACAAACGTAAAACGCGGTAATGTAAGCCCAATTTTGCCAATAAACCTTTCACATGATCGATCATCTCAGTGAGCGCTTTGTCGGTATTAGTTGGGTGTTCGATGCGTACAATTTCTACTTTATCAAACTGATGCAAACGATTCAATCCACGCACGTGCGCTCCGTAACTTCCTGCTTCTCTGCGGAAACATGGCGTGTAACCAGTCAATTTGATGGAGAAACTCTCGTCAGGCAACAGCACATCGCGGTAAATATTGGTCAATGGCACTTCCGCTGTTGGAATCATGTACAAATCGTCTTCGGGAATGTAGTACATCTGACCTTCTTTATCGGGCAACTGACCTGTTCCATAAGCACTCGCTTCGTTCACCACGTGAGGCACAATGAATTCTTCGTAACCGGCTTTTTCGGCTTCATCCAGAAAAAACTGAATGAGTGCGCGTTGCAATTTGGCACCTTTTCCGCGGTAAATCGGGAAACCTGCTCCTGTTACTTTTACACCCAGTTCAAAGTCAATAAGGTTGTATTGTTTGGTCAATTCCCAGTGCGGAACAGCGCCTTCATGTAACGGTTTGCGCGTACCCACTTCTTCAACCGTTTCGTTGTCTTCTTCGTTTTTACCTGCTTTCACCAGCGCATTCGGTACGTTTGGAATCTGGTACAGCAATTCGGTAATGGCTGCTTCCAACTCATCGACCTGTGTTTTCAGCGACGATTCTTCTTGTTTTAATTCGGAAGTTTTTGTTTTGGCAGCTTCTGCTTCGGCAGCTTTCCCTTGACGGAACAAGTCACCGATTTCTTTGGCGATTTTATTCAATTCAGAAGCAATTGATTCCATGCTTGTTTTAGCAGCACGCCACTGCTGATCTTTTTCCAAAACGGCATCGATGGTTTCCGTAACGTCGATGTTGCGTTTCTTCAATCCTTCTATAATTTCGTTCCGCTCTGCGCGGATGCGTGTCATTTCTAGCATAACAAAAACTTTTAATAGTCAATCGGGATTCCGTTGGTTTCCGAAATTCAGCCCGAAAATAAAAAAAGGCGAACAACTAATGCTGTTCGCCTATTCTAAATTATTTCAATTCAATTAAGCCTCAGCAGTTTCAAATGGAACTACCGATACAAACGAACGATTATCTTTTTTCTTACGGAATTCAACCAAACCGTCAGTCAAAGCAAACAATGTGTGGTCTTTTCCAATACCTACATTGTTTCCAGGGTGGTGTTGAGTACCACGTTGACGAACAATAATGTTACCGGAAATAGCAGATTGTCCGCCGAAGATTTTAACTCCCAAACGTTTGCTTTCCGATTCACGACCGTTTTTGGAACTACCGACTCCTTTTTTATGTGCCATGTTCTTTTATTTTTATCCTGTCGGTCTAAACCAACCAGGAAGATTTATCCTTTAATACCTGTAATTGTCAAACTTGTAAATGATTGACGGTGACCGTTTTGTTTTTGGTAACCTTTTCTGCGTTTTTTGTGGAAAACGATTACAGTTTCACCTTTCACATGTCCATTTACTTCTGCGGAAACCGAAGCTCCATCTATAGCCGGGGCGCCAATTGTCACTTTTCCTCCGTTGTCTACCAACATCACACGATCAAAATCAAGTTTTGCTCCTGCTTCGGCGTTCAAACGGTGTACATAGATCTTTTGGTCTTTTTGCACTTTGAATTGCTGCCCTGCTATCTCTACTATTGCGTACATAACAGTTATTTTAATTATTAAATTGGAGGGCAAAGATAGCAATCTTTTTCAACAATCAATGTTGATAACCTAAAAATTTGCACTCGCTCATTGCTTTTCTAGCGCATGACCAAATGAGGCAGTCGTACCTGACCTGATTTTCCCTGAGCCAAAATGGTATAATAACCTGTGGCAACGGTTGATAAATCAAGATTGATTGCTGATTGTAAAGGATCAATTGCCATTCGTTTTACCAACTGTCCGGCGGCGTCAATGAGCACTACTTCGTTTATTTCTGCCGATTTTTCCCAGGTGATAGTAGCCAAGTCTTGCGACGGATTTGGAAATACCTGTAATTGAATAACGGCCTGGTCATCCAGTCCCAAAACCGACGGGTGTCCGATGCGGATATTATCCAGGAAGAAATCATTGCCACCTTTACTTTCAAATGAAAACTTCACCATCAAATGATCGGTAAGATTGGCAGCTCCATTGATCAATACCGTATCGCTGTTCCATTCGGTAACATCGGCCGGTGTGAATGATGAAACGAGTGTGTCGGAAATACTAGGCAAGGTTGAAAGTCCGCTGTAATTTTTCTTGATAACCCAGCTATCACCGCAGTTGTTGGAGATGGAAATGCGAAAAAGATCGGCATCGTTGTTGGTACGCTGTGCATACGCCCAATCGAATGAAATGGCGAAAGTTGTGAGTCCGCTGGCATCAATAGGTTTGGAATAGAAACCGAAAGTGGCATTTTCTTCAGAGTTGAAGTTGTCAATAGAAAAGGACTGACTGCTCGTGAAACCGACAGGAGCAAATTCCCAGTCATTGAGAGCTGCGCCTTCTTGCACAAACCATTTGTTTTGGAACGATGGCTCCGATTCGAAGTCTTCGGTTATACCAACCAATGCACCTGTTGCAGGAATGACCGTTATGTAATCCGTTAAAGTCAATTCCACCGTATCCGGTCCGTTACTCACCAATAAAGTGACATCATACGTTCCTTCAGCGGTATACGTAACTGTGGTAACAGCGGTGGTCAAACTCGATGCCGTTGCGCCTTCAAACGACCACAAACGATCTGTAACCCCGTGAAACGAAATATCGGTGAAGTCAACCGGATCTCCGGCACAAACGATGCGTTTTTCTGCTTCAAAAAGTGCGGCACATAAAACATAATTGGCACTATCGGTTCCTGTAGCGGCGAGGTTTGCGGGTTGCCACAAGTTGTTGCGATTAGCAACGGGCGAATTGAGTGCGGCGTGCATGCGTTGTTTTTGTCCTTCGGTAAACATGCGGGCACAGTAGGCATAATCCATGTAATTCTGCACGTTTTCGATTACACCACATGCTTGAGCATTGAGGTTGCAGCTTGACCAACCGATGGAATTGGGTGTATCCACTACGTCATCATCATACGCGCAATTTCCGGCATCACCAACCGGTAAGTATGGAAAACCAGGTACGTTATTTCCGCCCCAAATGTGGTATAGATTTAAGTAATGTCCAATTTCATGGGAAAGAACGGTTCGTCTAAAATAATCGGATGTTCCGATAGTTCCAACGTAGCTGTGTTGCATCACAATTCCATCCCATTCCGGAATCGTATCGGCTACAGGAGGCATTAATGCATGACCGGCCAATCCTGCAGCGCCAATACAAACGTAAATATTCAGGTATCTATCCGGAGGCCATTGAATGAGGCTTTTTACCTGATGATCGCCAATATAACTCAACAATGAAGGTGTACGGGTGATTCCGTTGGTACAGTTTCCATTTGGGTCGATTTGCGCTAGGCGAATTTCAATCTGCGCATCGGCAGCTATGGATTGGAAGGGGCTCACGATATCCGACGTATCGGCATTGAGCTTGCGGTATTGAATGTTTACTTGCTCAATGGCATCGAAGATTTGCTCATCACTGATGTTTTCAATTCCATAATTGTGAATGACATGAAACACAACCGGAATAATATAAGTTGCTCCCGATTTCGGATGCGCGGCCTGCAAATACTCACTGGTGTATACTTGTAAGCGCTCATGCGCCCGCTGGATGCCTTCGTTGTACTCGGGATGTTGTTGAAACAGCTGTTGGTGCATTTCGTCGGTTCCGCAATGCAGGTGTTCCTGAGAGAAGAAAGAAGAGATGCTAACGCTTGTGAAAGCGATCAGTAGGAGTAATTGTTTCATAACGGATTGATAATGCGAGGTAAATATAGGCTTCGTGTGGCGAATAGTAAAGGATAAAATGAAAAAGTTGGCTGCTACTAAACTTAGATTAAGTTACATTCCACTTTTTTCCAAAGCAAAAAAAGTGGAGCAAAAATGCTTTGCACCATTCCAAGCCGCTTGCCAAAAATGGCTCTTTCTGTGTTTTAAGGTCAAAAGTGGCAGATCAGGATCTGAAACGCAACGCACAGCAGATTTGGCAATCGCTGTACGTTTTAGCGCTTTTGACAAAACACAACGAAACAGCCATTTTTTTTGGCTTCGCTTCCTTGAATGGCGCGTGGTCCGCAAAAATAATTTGTTGTTAATAATTACGGTTTACAGTACCGAATAGATAATGATTGAAAACCATTTTAAAACAAAAACGCCTTACTTACCGAAGTAAATAAGACGTTCAATTATCTTCAGGGAAGAGAAACTTAGTTTGCTTCTTCTTCGTCTTTTTCAAAAACTTTCTTCGGGCGAAGTTGTTGCATGATACCCAAGTGAATCCAGTAAGGAACAATGAATCCTAATAAAAACAATAGCATCCAAAAGGCCATTCCACCAATTAAAAGAAACAATACGATTCCAAAAACACTCATCTCGGTTGTTATTTAATGTTCAACTTTCGAGGGTAAAAGTAGCAATAAAATTAAAATGACGAAATAATTGTTGGTAGAATAAACACAGATTCTATGTGCTACGAATTACACTTCATCCTGTCTACCACAGATGCGCAGATTTTTGCGTTCCTAACGGAAGCGCTTGAAGCAGGCTAATTGACTCATATTCAACCATACAATGAATCAATGTCGTTCAAGTTAATCTCCACGGCGGATTTAAGCGGTTTTCGCCGGCATGGTAAATCAGCAATTGATTTCCGTCGGGGTCTTTTAAACGGGCTTCGCGCCACAGCCATGGTTGATCGGTGGCTTGTTCTTCGAATACAATTCCTGCTGTTTCCAGTTTTACTACTTCTTCTGCCACGTTTTCCACTTCGAAGTAAATCCAGATGCCATCACCGGAAGGCAATTCGGTTACCAGATGCAGTGAAAAAGTAGTACCGCCATCGGGACAAACGAATCGCGCATAATGATCGTTGGAATGTACGATGAGTTGTAAACCGAGAGTTTGGTAAAACGCAATGGATCTTTCGAGATCCAAAACGGGAATGGTAACCTGATTTAAATTCATGTAACAAAAATACCCCCTGATTACCAAATTTCACATTATTAATAACCCTTTTTTTAGCCACGAATGGAGTGCTAGACTCTACTTTTAAAGTCCTCCCCCTCAATCCCCCTCCAAAGGGGGAGGCTGGTTCCTCCTACTATTTTTGGGTTTTCGAAGAACCAATAACCTCAAAATTGACGGTTGAGGAAATGCCGTTTTCGTCAATAAGTTTGAGAGTGTGCGCTCCGATTGGCGGATTCAGCGAAAACTGATGCACGTCTTTGGTTTCACCTAAATAATAATCATCTAAATGCCAATAAATGCGGGTGGTGCTTTTGCGATGTCCGGCTTCGAAAATGACTTTCCCAGGTTGACCGTCAACCGTTATAGGTACATAGATTTTGCTTCCTGCTTTCGGGTAAACAATGTGTAGCGAACCATCGGCAATCTTGGCTAGGCATTCGGGCTTGAAATCGGGTAAAATGGTATAGTTGGGGTGATTCAACGCATAATACCGCTCAATAACAGGTGGCAATACAAACCGGTTCACACGCTGCATTTCGAAGACACTGGCGCATTCACTATCCACCCGATAGGTTCCGGTTTTGTCAAGAAACACGCGTTGATGATACGGACAAACGATTGTTTTTAGGCACGTTGCCGGAATGCGTTTTCGGATAACATCATTACAATATTCACCCGCACGATGACCGCTTTCACGGCAAATAGCAACGGTTTTCATGTGCTTTTTTGGAGCACTGAACCAATGATCGGCCTGCGGTAATTGACGGAATACATCAAATAATAATGGTGCGGCGGCTTTTACGCCTGTGAGTCCCGGTCGACCTTCACCGTCGGCATTGCCGATCCAAACAGATACTACATATTTCGGCGTCACACCCACCGCCCATGCATCTCTAAATCCGAAACTGGTTCCGGTTTTCCAGGCTATTTTCTGGGAAGAACTGAAAATTTTCCAGTTGTTGTCTTCGTCGGGGCGGTTGACCTCAATCATGGCATCGAAGGTGGTGTAAATGCAAGCGCGATCTGTTAATACGGCGGTTGACGGAATTTCGCGAATCTCTTTTTTGATTGCTCCAATCGATCTACGTTTCCCGAATTTCAGTTCCTGCGCCATTTGTGTGTAAACCGAATTGAGATCAAACAGCTTCACCTCTGCTCCACCTAAGATGAGTGAAAGTCCGTAATGCTGAGCCGATTGGTGAATGGTCGTGAAGCCGTATTCCCGAAGATCATCGCGGAATTTGGTGACACCATAGTTTTCCAACAAATGCACCATCGGGATATTCAAACTTCTGGAAAGCGCTTGATTGGCGGGCACTGCGCCATCAAATTGCCCTGAATAATTTTTGGGTGAAAAACTCCCGAACTGCGACGGAACATCGGTGATCAGCATAGAAGGCGTCAGTTGCCCCGATTCCAGACATTTTGCATACAGTAAAGGTTTCAGAATACTACCGGTGCTTCGCGGAGCCATGATACAATTCACATTTCCGGCATATTCTTCTTCGGTAGTAGCTGTATTTCCAACATAGGCTAAAATTTCTCCGGTATTCACATCCGTTACCATTACGGCGCCGTTCATGATGCGGTTGTCGCTTAGAATTTGGTGGTGCAGCTGCAATTGATGCAACGCTTTTTCCTGTATGTCCTTTTGAAGGGTACAAACGATGCGTTCACCTTTGTGTCCTTCGACGATTAATCGATCCAGTAAATGTGGCGCCAAGTGTGGAACAGGAACAGGCTTTTCAGGTAGCGGTTCAGTGAGGGCTAATTCATATTCTGTTTTATTCAAGGTGCCATTTTCGAAAAGGTAACGCAGTAAGCGATTGCGTTTCTTGAGCAACAAATCGTGATTTTTTCCGGGATAAATAAGTCCCGGAGCGTTTGGAAGCACCGCCAATGTAGCGCTTTCGGCCCAACTGAGCTGATGTGCGCTTCGTCCGAAATATCGCCAGGCAGCAGCATCGAGACCAACCACATTGTTTCCGAAAGGAGCGTGTGAAGCATAGAGCGCCAGAATCTCACCTTTACTGTAACGCCATTCGATGCGGGTTGCCAGAATCATTTCCAGCAGTTTTTCGCTGTACGTTCTCGGTGGGTTTTTACGCATGATTCGCGCCAGTTGCATGGTAATGGTGCTTCCTCCGCTTACGATTTTGTCACTTTTCGAATTTTGAAGAATTGCCCGACCAATACCTTTTACGCTAATGCCAATATGACTGTGAAAGTTGCGGTCTTCGAATGCGATAATGCAGGTTGCCATTTTGGGCGGAACGTATTTTGTTTCGGGGAATCGCCATTGTCCGTCGTCAGCTATACGAGCTCCCAATAAATTTCCGTTGCGGTCTACCAAAACGGTGGAAGTGCTATCATGAAACAGTTGATCTGGTAAGCATTGCGCATACCAAATGAGGAAAATGGTCAGTAATACTAACTGAATGCGCCTTCTATTTTTTTTGGTCCGCTTACGCCATTCACGGTAACGTTTCCATTGATTGATGATTCGTTTCATGCTGCTCCCTATAATTCTAAGGTGAACTTAATTTCAATCCGAAAAAGTTGATAGCTCACTTTATTATTCGCAGTGGTTTAGGTGAAAACCGTTAGGGTTGGTTGATTAAGCAATCGGGTAGAATTGTATTGTTAGGAGGATTTTTGTTCTTGTTTTTTAGCAAAAAACCTGTTTATATAATTGATTTACAATGGTTTAAATTCGGTAATCCCGCAATATTACTGAATTTTTTCATTGCAGATTTTCACCCGTTTTTTCCGCTAAAACAGTACATTAGCACCACAAACAAACCCCATCCATTGGCAACACCATTTCGGTTACTTTTTATCGGTTTATTCCTTTCAGTTTCGGGTTGGAGTCAGCAATACAATTTCCGAAATTTTACCGTAAAAGACGGAGTGGCTCAATCGCAAGTTTACACGCTGATGCAAGATCACAGAGGGTATTTGTGGTTGGGAACCAGAGGTGGCGGACTATGCAGGTTTGATGGAACGCGCTTTGAAACGGTTACCGAAAAAAACGGACTTGTCAACAGCTATATCCGCAAAATAAAAGAAGATAACCATCACCGTTTATGGATTGCTACCGATGATGGCCTTTCGGTGTACAACGGAAAATCATTTACCAATTACAAACCACCAACGAAAGGTGGTCCAGTGATTGTTTACGACATTGCCATTGATCGGAATGATCGCAAATGGCTTGCCACAAGCGACGGATTGATGTGTTTTGAAAAAGGCATTTTTACAGCAATTTCGGACAAAATCCGTTTACCGAAAACCACCATTAACAGCGTTCTCATTGATCGTCAGGATCGTATTTGGCTGGCTACCGGAAAAGGGCTTTTTCGCATCGACAAAAAAGGAGATCAGCAGGTATTGAAGCGTCTGAGTGACGAGTCGCATTACATGTCGAATGCGATCAATGTAGTGAAAGAAAGTCCAAACGGATTTATTTGGATCGGTACTTACGGTGATGGCGCTTATGTCTACGACGGTTATCATTATTCCCGCATCGACTGGCACCATGAATTGTATACCCGAACGGTGCTCGATATTTATTGCGATGACGACAATAACGTTTGGTTTGGAACACTCAATCATGGCATCGTTCACTATAACTCGCTCACCAAAGTCTTTGGGACATTGACCGAAAAAGAGGGTTTGAGCAACAATCATGTGCGAAGCATTGCGCAGGATAACAGCGGAAGTTTGTGGTTTGGAACTTCGGGTGGCGGAATCTGCAATTACTTCGGGAAATTGTTTACCACCTACGATGTATCTTCCGGATTGGGAGGTAATTACATCTACAGCGTGTTTCGCGATAGCAAGCAACGGCTTTGGATCGGTACATCGCAAAAAGGATTGTCGGTATTATCCCAATCACGCTTTAACTCCTATAATGCGCAGAATGGTTTTGCCGATTTGAAGGTAAGAGCCACCACCGAAGACAAAAATAGCTGGCTGTATTTCGGAACCGACGGACAAGGCGTATATACTTACGATGGAACGCGTTTTGAACTCATTCCACGACTGGAAAAAATCTATGTGCGCGGAATGTTGACCGATAAAGATGGCATTATCTGGATCGCAACAGCCGGTTCGGGGTTGATAAAAGTTGTTCCGAACGGAACACTGCGGCCGGAAATCACCTTCATTACGATGCGCAAAGGGTTGTTGCAAGATCGATTGACCTGTATTCATATTGATCGACACAATCGCATTTGGTATGGAACAGATAATAACGGTGTTGGTGTGGTGGAAAACGGTCGACCGATCAGATTGCATGTGCGCACCAAACAAGGTTTGCGCTCAAACGCAATTCGTTCGCTTACCGAAGACCAAAGCGGTTATTTGTGGATCGGAACGGCGGGCGCAGGCATAGCAAGTGTTTCTATTTACAATGGAAATCCGGTTCCGGTGAATTATGATCACAGAAGCGGCCTCACCTCTTCGAATGTGTATTTATTAACCGTAGATAAGCGCAACAACCTGATCATAGGTTCCGAAACGGGTCTTGATTACATTTACCTAAATAATCAGCGCAAACTCGTTTCCATTAAACACTTCGGAAAAGGAGAAGGCTTTACGGGGATAGAAACCTGTCAAAATGCGGTTTTTAATGATACTGACGGAACGATTTGGTTTGGTACCATTAACGGTTTATCGCGTTACAATCCGGCCAATTCACGTATCAATAAACACGAACCGATTACTCGAATCACAGATGTGCGTTTGTTCTACGAATCGTTGAATAAAACAGCTTATAAATCGGCAATTGGCGACTGGAATGCTGTCACTAAACTCCATTTGCCTTACAATCAAAATCACCTGAGTTTTGACTTTTTCGCTATCAATTTCAGCAATCCCGAAGCGGTGAAATACAAGTGGAAACTGGTTGGTTTTGATGCTGATTGGTCGCCCGAAACGAAAGAACACAGCATTGTGTATTCCAATATCAGTCCCGGGAAATATGTTTTCATGGTAAAAGCCTGCAATGAAGACGGCATTTGGAATAAAAACCCGCAATTGATTTCCATCGAAATTACAGCTCCATACTGGCAGCGCTGGTGGTTTATTTTAGTGGAAATCGCAATTGGTCTTGGCGTCTTGTTCGGCATTTTTAGGTGGCAAACCAATCGCATTCGCACCAAATCGCGCGAAATGCAACAGCGACTTCAACTGGAAAAAGAAGTAGTTGAATTGGAACAAAAAGCCTTGCGTTTGCAGATGAATCCGCATTTTATTTTCAATGCACTCAATTCCATTCAATCGCAAATCGGGAACGGAAACGAGCAGGAAGCACGGTATTATTTAGCAAAATTCTCGCGCCTCATGCGTCAGATTTTGGACAATTCGCGCAATACGCACATCACACTGGACGAGGAAATTCAAACGCTTGAAAATTACCTATTGATTGAGCAGTATTGTACCGGAAATCGATTTGATTACAGCATTACCTTCGATGAATCACTGGAAAAGGATTTCATCAAACTACCTCCGATGTTATTGCAACCATTCGTTGAAAATGCGATCAAACATGGCTTTCGCTTTGGGGAAGAACACCAAGGCAAACGCGGGCACATTTCCATTCATTTTTCTGACAAAGGTGAGTTTGTGGAATGTACGGTAACAGATAATGGAATTGGGCGTAGAGAAGCCGAACGCCTGAATGAAAACAGTAAGGAAACCTATCATCAATCAACGGCTTTGCGCGTAACGCAGGAACGCCTTGATTTGCAGCAGAGTGATGCCGGAAGTTCTTCGTTGGAGATTGTTGATTTGGAAGATGAGAATGGGGTTGCGCTTGGGACAAAAGTAGTGGTGAGGGTGATGGTGATATGATAGCTTTTCTTTTTGTCTCCGCCTGAGGCGGAAAAGAAACAAAAAAGTCAAGGCTGTACATCCCTCGCTTGAGAACTACCCTCCATTTCACTACCGCACCCCAACTCGCTAACGTCATTAACGAATTCTTCTACAAAGAATCCGATGACTGTGCTCAAACAGGGTTTGGTTACGTTCCATTCCGCTTGTTCTCTTACACGATGAATGTAATGCCATAAAATATGAAAGTGCTCAACAAAAATTCACTGTAATAAACCAAATTTTCATTATCCCGATTAAATTTACAACATGATCAAAGCCATCATCATAGACGACAGCGAACAGGCGCGGCAAACTTTCCGCACTGACCTGCTTACTTATGCCAAAGATGTAGAAGTAATTGCCGAGGCCGGCGGTGTGGTAGAAGGCGCTAAATTGTTGAAGAAAACACAGCCGGATATTTTGTTTCTCGACATTCAAATGCAGGATGGCAGCGGGTTTGATTTACTGGATGTATTGCCTGAAATCAATTTCAAAATTGTCTTCATTACCGCTTCGGATGCACATGCGATCAAAGCGTTTCGGTATGCGGCAATCGATTATTTGCTTAAACCCATCGATCCGGACGAATTGGTAAGCGCCCTCGACAAATTTCGCCTTCAACACCTCAACGAAAACGCGAAGTATCGTTTGCTGAACGATTCACTGAAAAATCACGCGAAACCGCACGAACGGCTGGCTTTGCATTCGCAGGATAAAATCCACATTGTCACCATTAGTGATATCATTCGTTGCGAAAGCGATGTGAATTACACCTGTTTTCATTTCAATAACGGAAAGAAAATGATGGTGACCAAAACGCTGAAGGAATTTGAAGATTTGTTGAGCGATCAGGGATTTTACCGCGTGCATCAATCACACCTCATCAATACCAAGTGCATCCGCGAATATGTAAAAACCGAAGGCGGACACTTGATTCTGAATGACAACTCAATGATTCCCGTTTCAACGCGCAAGCGGCCGGAAGTGATGAAAATGCTGGAGGGGTTGTGACTAACAGATTAACAACCTAATCAATAGTATCCGAATCACTATTTTTGGTTTCTTCCTCTTTGGAATTTTGTCTCAAATCAACAAATCGTTCCAGGTACTTGAGAGCATTGGTAATGATCACAAATCCAACCGTTAAAATGCCAGCTGAAAGCAAATATCCCAAACCACACAGCACACCAATTGCTGCGATAAACCAGATAAAGGCAGCACTGGTAATTCCTGTGAGGCGATCACTTTGTTTAAAAATAACACCACCACCTAGGAATCCGATTCCTGTGATGATTTGTCCGATAACACGTGTTGGGTCGGCTTTTTCACCGAAACTGATTCCTACCAACGTGAAAATAGCTACACCCACACAAATGAGTACATGTGTACGGATTCCGGCGGCTTTGTTTTTGATCTCCCGATCAATTCCAACGATGGTTCCACAGGCAGTGGCTACCAACAATTCAGGTAGCATTTTGAGTAAAAAATCGAATTCCTTTAGCATCGCACTTCGGATTATGATTGAATCAATTCGGTGATCAAAATTGCCGGACGACCAATCACGGCCCGGTTTCCTTTTACCACAATTGGGCGTTCCATCAGCTCAGGATACTTGATCATGGCTTTGATCCATTGCTTGGGCGTCATTTTGCGGTCGGCAAATTTGGTTTTATAGATTTCTTCTTTTGTTCGCACCAATTGTCGGGGTTTGATTCCCAATTTGACGATCAACGTCGAAAGCTGTTCCTCTGTGAGTGGATGTTTGGTGTATTCGATGATTTCCACCTCGTCACCAAAGCTTTCCAACATACACATTCCTTCGCGGCTTTTGGAGCACTTCGCGTTGTGGTAAATTTGAATTTTTTCTTCTGACATGACAACGAATCTTGGAGAGTAAAGATAGTGGGAAAATTAACGTACGTTTAACATGGATGATGTTAGCCTTGGAGTGGCTAGTTCGATTTGTTGATTTTCCCGAAAAAATCACGAAATGAAATTCGGGAATTTTAGTGTTCGCAATTTTTAGTGTTCGGGAAATTGCGAACACCAAAAATTTCAACTTACTGAAAAGTAAGTAGTTAATAAACTATATAACTAGTCAAAACTAATAAAATAATCTTCACCCGATCAACTGACTATACAACGCAAAATTTTCATTGAGGTACTCATACGAAAATCCAAATTCATCCAATCGGTCGAAAATAGGTTGTAAAAACGAACGGTCTTGCAACTCGATTCCCACCACAGCCGGACCACTTTCACGGTTGTTTTTTTTGGAAAACTGAAAATAGGTAATGTCGTCATCCGGACCCAAAATTTGGGTCACAAAGGTCTTTAATGCTCCTGGGCGCTGTGGAAATTCAATGAGAAAATAATGCTTCATTCCGGCATGTAAGAGCGCGCGTTCCTGAATTTCAGGCATACGCAGATTATCGTTGTTGCTTCCACTCACGATACACACCACATTTTTCCCTACAAACTCGGTTCCCGATTCCTCCAAAGCGGCAATCGTTAATGCTCCCGCCGGTTCTACAACCAAGGCTTCTTCGTTGTACAATCGCAAAATGGTCGCGCACACTTTTCCTTCTGGAACGGTTCTGATTTCGTCTAAGTGTGCCTTACAAATATCGAAGGTCAATTCACCCACGCTTTGCACAGCGGCACCATCTACAAATTTATCGATGGTGGTTAACCGTGTTACTTCTCCATGCTCAATCGCAGCTTTCATGGAAGCCGCTCCGGCTGGTTCCACACCGATTACTTTTGTATCCGGACTCAATTGTTTCAATACCGTCAGCAATCCCGCCGCCAAACCGCCGCCGCCAATAGGAACCAATACCACATCAATGGGTGAATCGGTTTGTTCCAACAATTCCAAACCTATGGTTCCTTGTCCGGCAATTACCAGCGGGTCGTTGAAAGGATGAATAAACGGTAAGTTGTTTTTCTCGGAATAAGCAAGCGCCGCCGAATAGGCTGCATCGAAGGTATCTCCGCATAATTCAACCGAAACCCACGATTTCCCGAACAATTTCACCTGATTGATTTTTTGCTTGGGCGTAGTTTCTGGCATGAAGATGGTTCCGTTGACACCCATTTCGGCACAGGCAAATGCCACGCCTTGCGCATGATTACCAGCACTTGCGCATACGATTCCTACCGCTTTTTCGTCCGGAAGCAAGGAGTTCATTTTGGTAAATGCGCCTCTGATTTTGTAAGAGCGAACGCGTTGTAAATCTTCACGTTTCAGCCATACTTGCGCCCCCGATTGATGCGAAAGTTGCTGGTTGAGCAACAGCGGAGTAACCGGAATTACCCCGCGCATGGCTGTTGCTGCTTGTTTTACTTGATCGAGATTAACCATGAACCACTTCGGTTTTTGGTCGCAGTTTGCGGACTTCACGACCTGTTTGCCACAATTCCGAATCGTGGATTTCTTTCAATTCCGTATTCAAGGTTTCGCGGTAATCGGCTTTGCTCCCTGCGGCGATCACACGTGCTGCTTCTCTGCCCGATTTTACTTCTTCGTACAATGATTCAAATACCGGAAGTGCTGCGTCGCGGAATTTCCCTTTCCAGTCCAACGCCCCGCGCTGTGCAGTTACCGAGGTGTTTGCATACATCCAATCCATACCGTTTTCGGCAACCAACGGCATCAAACTTTGGGTCAATTCTTCTACGGTTTCATTAAATGCTTCCGAAGGTGAATGACCGTTTTTACGTAAGACTTGATACTGTGCTTCGAACATTCCAGCCAAAGCTCCCATTAAAATTCCACGTTCGCCGGTGAGATCGGAATAGACTTCTTTGCGGAAATCGGTTTCAAACAAATAGCCCGATCCCACTCCGATTCCGAGTGCAATGGCGGTTTCTTTGGCTTTCCCGGTGAAATCCTGATACACTGCTATACTCGAGTTGATGCCTTCGCCTTTTAGAAACAAGCGGCGAAGCGATGTTCCGGATCCTTTCGGAGCTACCAATACCACGTCCACGTCTTTCGGTGGAACAATGCCTGTTTGTTCGTGAAAAGTGACACCGAAACCATGCGAAAAGTAAAGTGTTTTTCCAGTGGTCAATTGCGGTAAAACGGATTTCCACGCATCGATTTGACCGGCATCTGAAAGTAAATAACAGATCACCGAAGCTTGTTTACTAGCCATTTCAATGTCGAATAAGGTTTCTCCCGGAATCCAGCCGTCTTCCAAGGCTTTTTGCCAGCTTTTTCCACCTTGGCGTTGACCAACAATGACGTTGAAACCGTTGTCTCTGAGATTTAATGATTGTCCCGGACCTTGCACGCCGTAACCGATCACAGCGATGGTTTCGTTTTTTAAGGTTTCGAGCGCTTGTTCGAGTGGGAATTCTTCACGGGTAACTACTTGTTCTGCTACTCCTCCAAAATTGATTGTTGCCATTTTTTTTGTTATTTGATTATACTAATTCGTTGATAAATGCTTCCAATGTTTTCATCGGTTTGGTAACCGCTACTCTACCCGACCGGGCAAATTCCAAAAGGTCGAATGTGTCTAAATCGGCCACAATGTGATTGATCGCTTCTTCATGACCGGTCAATTCAAATACGGCATAAGCCGGAGAAACCGATAACAGTCGCGCGTTGTGACGACGTATGATTTGCTCTAATTCAGTCATGCGGTTTTCATCCATTCTGACTTTCATCAGCGCTAATTCTTGGTAAACGATATCGGTATCACAGTGGTAAAAAGCCTTCAATACGTCGACTTGTTTTTCAAGTTGAGCCACCACTTTACGCACCTGCAATTCAGTTTCGCGCAAAACAATCGTGTAGCGATATACATCTTTGAGTTCGGTTTCAGAAGCCGTAATGCTATCGATGTTGATGTGTCTTCGGGTAAAAATGATGGTCAATCGATTCAGGATCCCGATGGTGTTTTCGGTAAAAACCGATATATTGTATCGTTGCTTTTCCATGTTAATTGAGTCTTATTTCGGCTACCGAAGCGCCGGTTTCTATCATTGGGAATACGTTTTCTTCGCGTTCCACTACACATTCCAAAAAAGCGCTTCCTTCGGTTCTCAGCAAGGTTTCCAGCGCTTGTGAAAAAGCATGACCTGCATCTACCTGTTGAGCAGGAATGCGGTAACCTGAAACGATGGTCACAAAATCGGGATTCACGATTTCGGTAAACGAATAACGTCGGTCGAAAAACAGCTGTTGCCACTGGCGCACCATTCCCAAAAAATGATTGTTGAGGATAATGATTTTTACCGACAACCCATGTTGCAGAATGGTTCCCAATTCTTGAATAGTCATCTGAAAACCACCGTCACCAATGATGGCAACCACTGTTTTATCCGGACGTGCCAAACTGGCTCCAATAGCTGCGGGCAACGCAAATCCCATGGTTCCCAAACCGCCGGAGGTGATGTTGGTCCGAGCATTCAGATAGCTGAAATAACGAGAAGTAATCATTTGATGTTGACCCACATCCGTCACCACAATCAAATCTTGGTGTTGTTTGTTCCAAGTGCTCAATTCATTTACAACACGCGCCATATTGAGCTTTTCCCTATCGGGAAAAACAGCAGGTTCGATAACTTCAGCTCTTTCCACAGCTTCCAAATCGCGAAACTGTTGCAACCATTGACCATGTTGGTTTTCATTAACCAGATCGAAGAGCAACTCCAAAGCTCGGTTTGCATCGGCATGAACCGCAACAGTAGCCGGAATGATTTTATTGAGCTCGGAAGCGTCGATATCGATGTGAATCACTTTCGCTTGTTTGGCATAACGCGATACATCTCCGGTAACGCGGTCATCAAAACGCATTCCAACTGCAATCAGCACATCGCATTCGTTGGTGAGTAAGTTGGGGGCATAGTTTCCGTGCATTCCTAAATAACCCACATACAAGGAATGATCTGCCGGAAAAGCTCCCAATCCCAACAAGGTTGATGCCACCGGAATGCCTGTTTTCTCCGCGAACTGAAGCAACCGTTCTTCGGCTTGACTCAACAAGATTCCTTGCCCGACCAACAAATACGGTTTTTGAGCGTTGTTGATCAGAGCTGCCGCTTCAGCCAACAATTCCACATCCGGCACAGGAACAGGGCGATAACTTCTGATTTCAGTGCACGGTTCGTAGTGAAAATCCGTAAGTCCGAACTGTGCGTCTTTGGTGATATCGACCAATACAGGTCCGGGGCGGCCACTCGCGGCAATGTAAAATGCTTTTGCTAGCGCCGAAGCAATATCTTCTGCACGTGTTACCTGAATGTTCCATTTGGTCACCGGCATCGAGATTCCGATCACATCCGTTTCCTGAAATGCGTCGGTTCCCAACAAATGCGAAGCCACCTGACCCGTAATACACACAAGCGGTGTGGAATCGATCAGTGCGTCTGCCAAACCGGTTATAAGATTCGTGGCGCCCGGACCCGAAGTTGCAAAGACAACACCCGTATGTCCGCCGGCTCTAGCAAAACCTTGTGCAGCGTGTACCGCACCTTGTTCGTGTCGCACCAAAATGTGGCGAATGGTTTCCTGATAATCGTACAAAGCATCATAAATGGGCATAATCGCTCCACCGGGATAACCGAATATGGTGCTGATGTTTTCTGATTGGAGGCATTTCATCACAGCCTCTGCTCCTGTTATGCGTTGTGTTTCCATGTTATTGATCTGTTACACAACCCAACGAAGCCGACGAAACACAGCGCATGTATTTGTACAAAACGCCCTGTGTTGCCGACGGTTTGGGTTGTTTCCATTCGTTTTTTCGTTGGTCTAATTCTTCTTCCGAAACACCCAATTGCAAACTGTTATTCTGCACATCGATGGTGATTTGGTCGCCGTTTTTGACGAGTGCTATTGGTCCGCCGACTACACTTTCGGGTGAAATATGTCCGACCACAAAGCCGTGAGTTCCACCGGAAAATCGTCCGTCGGTGATCAGTGCAACTTTATCGCCTAAACCTGCGCCCATGATGGCAGAAGTCGGTTTCAGCATCTCGGGCATTCCGGGTCCGCCTTTGGGGCCGCAGCCACGAATCACGATCACTGTTCCAGGACTGATTCCTCCTTGTCTTACAACATCAATCAGATCGAATTCGTTTTCAAATACCTGCGCTTTTCCTTTGAAAAAATAACCCTCTTTTCCGCTGATTTTCGCCACAGAACCATCGGGTGCAAGGTTTCCGAACAACATTTGCAATTGACCTTGCGCACTCACCGGATTTTCAACACGTCTAATCACATCCTGATCGACTGGCAAACAGGGAACATCCGTCAGATTCTCAGCAACCGTTTTTCCAGTCACCGTTAGGCAATTGCCATCTAGCATTCCTTGATTCCAGAGGTATTTCATCACAGCCGGTAAACCCCCAATTCGGTGTACATCTTCCATCAGGTATTTTCCACTCGGCTTGAGATCAGCTAACACCGGAACGCGATTACTAACGGCTTGAAAATCGTCTAGTGTAAGCGTAATTCCAACCGAATGCGCCATGGCGATCAAGTGGAGAACCGCGTTGGTAGAACCGCCCAATACAGAAACCACGGTCATTGCATTTTCGAAAGCTTTTCGCGTCATGATATCGCGTGGTTTGATGTCTCTTTCCAGCAGCAAACGCATTGCTTTTCCGGCTTCTTCGCATTCCTTTTGTTTGGCTTCGCTTAATGCAGGATTGGAAGACGTATACGGTAAACTCATTCCCAAAGCTTCTACTGCCGACGCCATCGTGTTTGCGGTATACATACCTCCGCAAGCTCCCGCACCCGGACAGGCATTTCGGATGATTCCCTTAAAGTCTTCGGGCGTCATTTTTCCGGCACTTTTTTGTCCAAGTGCTTCAAAAGCCGAAACGATATTTAGTGACTCTCCTTTCCACTTTCCGGAGTGAATCGTTCCACCGTAAACCATAATAGCAGGTCGGTTCAGTCGCCCCATAGCGATTACGGAACCGGGCATGTTTTTATCGCAGCCAACCACGGCGATTAAACCGTCGTACCACTGTGCGCCCATTACGGTTTCAATAGAATCTGCTATCACATCTCTTGAAACAAGCGAAAAACGCATGCCTGTTGTGCCATTGGAAATTCCGTCACTCACTCCGATGGAGTGAAAAACAAGTCCTACCAAATCGCTTTTTTGCACGCCTTCTTTTACTGTTTTGGCCAAAGCGTTCAAGTGCATGTTGCAGGTATTTCCCTCGTAACCTGTGCTCACGATTCCAACTTGAGCTTTATTGAAATCTTCATCAGAAAATCCGATTCCGTAGAGCATGGCTTGCGCTGCAGGTTGTGTTTCGTCTTGCGTGACAGTTTTACTGTATTTATTGAGTTCCATTGCCTAGATATGTAATGATTGATATTCGTTTACCGATACACGTAATTTGTAGCGACGTTGGATGAGATCGCTCACCGATTCTTCCCATGCAAGCGGAAATACATAGTCATCAAACGCTTCTAATCCGGCTACTTCGGCGGCAGTTCCACAGAAAAAAGCAGCATCGGCGGTTTTGATTTCTTCGGGCGTAAAGTGTCGTTCTTCTACTCTGATTTCGAGTTCTTTTGCCAGTTCAAACACCGTAGCTCTTGTGATTCCGGAAAGGATATTTCCGAGTGGAGACGTATACAACACGCCGTCTTTTTCGTAGAAAAAATTCGCCCCAGGTCCTTCAGCAACGTAACCGTTTTGGTCGGTGAGTAACGCTTCATCGAAACCACGTTGTTTGGCTTCGGTAGTTGCCAATATGCTGTTGGTGTAATGACCTACCACTTTCGCTTCTACGTGGCACGCTTTCGGATTGGGGCGCTGATAGGGAGAAAGTGTTACCCGCAAGCGCTGATCGCCGAGGTATTTGTCCCATGTCCAAGCCATGATTACCACATGTACTTCATTCGTTGGTGTAAGCGACATGTTACTCCCCAGATAAACCAACGGCCGTATGTATGCATCTTTGAGGTTGTTCTTGTGAAGCAATTCGTAGGTGATCGCTTCCAACTCTTCAGAAGAATAAGGCAATTCGATGTGCATCATTCGCGCAGAATAGTGCAAGCGATCATAATGATCCTTCGCTTTAAAAATGCGGGTTCCGTCGGAGGTGTCATACGCACGGATTCCTTCAAACACGCCGTTACCATAATGGAGTGTTTGACTGTAGAGATCGGTTGTGGCATCTTTTGCCGAAACAAAATCGCCATCTTTAAAAATTACTGTGTGTTCGTTGAAATAATTCATATTTATTGATTGTTTTGACATAAAAAAACCCTTCCGGCTTTCGCGAGAAGGGCTACATTGTAGTATAGATTTTCCTTCTCACTCCCAATTGGGAATAATGATACGAATGACGATTCCTTGCACAAGCGCTACGCGCATTTCTAATTGTTTCATCTTTTTTTCAATTTAATTTCCGAGCATAAAAAAAGCCGCTCCTTGTGGGAACGGCTCTCAATTATCTTCACGTATAATTATACCAATCCCACCGTATCGTCGCTAATGACGATCACGCTAATAAGAATAATATGGATACGTTGTGTGTTCATTTCTTGGGGCAAATGTAATTCTTTTTTTCATTCGTGTCGTTGAAAAATACAAGTCATCCATGTTATCTTGAATGACTTGTATTTAAAGGCAACCCTGTTTTAGTAGCTGTAGATTTACCTTTTTTCACCTATCTAACCTGCTTATTTGATGATTTTTGATTGCACTGAAATCATACTATTCAAGACCTCCGTTACATACATTCCTGCACTCATATCGCTTGGAAGTTGATACTGGAATACATGTTTGGTGGGCTCTAATCTGAAATCAACGTTTACCACGCGCTGACCCAGCATATTTGTAATGTTTAATACCATTTCTTCGGGATGTTTCACGTCATATGAAACAATCAGTTGATTGGTGCGAGGATCGTATCCGATTTCGATACCGTAAGGATTGGTGATTCCACACGATGCATCAACAGAAATCACCGGCAATTCTTCTGAACGACCGTCGAAATCAATTTGTCGAAGGCGGTAATAATTGATTCCAAGTGGCGCTGCTTTATCCGCATAAGAATACAAGTTCACTTCGTTGCTACTGCCATTTCCTTGCACCGTATCGATTACCTGGAAATCCATTGCCGCATCACTGCGCTCAACCAAGAAATAATCGTTGTTGTGTTCCGTTTCGGTTCTCCAATTGAGTTCTACGCCGTTTTCCGGTCTGCATTCTCCTGTAAAATCGGTTAATTCAACTGGCAATCCTGACACGGAAGTAGTAAAACTACCGCCCTCAAAGTACACGACACTTTCATAAGCACCGTCACTCAAATCCATGATGATCAGTTTGATGTGGTAGGTTTGTCCCGGAGTGAGTCCGTTTTGATAAACCGTCAGAATGCGCGTGTTTCCGTTCATCTGCGTTCCATCAATTGTGCCCAAATAGTCTGCCGTTGGGCTACCGTTTACCCATGCGGCATTAGCTGCTAAACACTTTGCAGCACTTGGACCTCCTCCTGAAGAACCTACCACACCACTGTTAACTGAATTGATTGATACGATTGAACCGTTGCTCAAACGAGCAATGTTTTTCGCGTCGTTGGTATATCCTTGTCCACCTGAAATACCGGGGCCGCTTAATAAAAATCCAAAACGATCACTGTAATCTGAACACTGGTAATTGATGAGTCCACTGTTGTCTGAATATTCTTCTGATCCGAAAATATATCGGAACGATACAGCACCTAGAACGGGTACAAAATCAAACTCCAATATCGCCGTATTGTAATAAGTTCCTCCTCCTGAAAGTACATTCAAATCGTTTTGAACATTCGGACAAGTTCCTCCTTTACGAATTTCACCGGTTGTGCAGCTCACGTAATTGCGTGTGTATTGCGCAGCCCTCGGATCAACCCCTAGTGTTAAAGGAAGTTCACTCGTATGACCTGTTGTAAGAACCACTCCGGAACCAATTCCCATTTGAGTTGCGGTTGTTCCCGCAGTTGAAAAATAACCAACCTGATAACGTGAGCTTTGATTATAAACTCCACCGAATGAAATATTTGAAACAGTTGTTCCGCCGGCAGAAGGAACCAATATTCCGTTCACTAATTGTGAAACAGTATTGGTGGTATTATTGATCGTCAACTGAGCTGTCGCATTAAATGCCAATGTTAACATACACAAGCATGTTCCAAGCAACTGACCTTTTACCGATTTCAATTCAACTTTGTGTTTCATGATGTAACTGTTAAGTCATACAACGTATATGAACACCACGAAACTAGAGCAAGTTTGAATAGCCTGAAAATCTTTGCCGTAAGCAGTTAGAATTGGTTGTGAAGTGCCGTTTTTAGGGGCGAATAGTTACTTTTTAGTGGTGAAGTGTTATCCTGTTATTTCATGAATTGTTAATCTTCTGGAAACAGGGATTAGTTCCTCGAGGTGTTTTACATGAAGGCGATAGGCTTGCGCACGACCTTTTACTTCCAGAATAAATTGTTTGTTTACCAGAAATGATTTGTGCGCTCGAATAAAGTTCTCTGCGTACTCGGAGATTAATTCTTCGGCTCTGCGCATCGATAAGCGCTCCATCTTTTTATTCAACTTACCGGTAGCATCTTCGAAGTAAATTACCACATAATTGTCGTTGGCTTCGAAACAAATAATCGATGAAACCGGAACTTCCAAACGGGTTCTGCCTTTGGTGTTTTCAAGTGTTAGAAGTGCCTTGGAAGGAACATCCGGATCTTGCGAAGCTGCAACATTCACGGATAATCTGCGCTTCAATAACAATTGCGCATCGAGGTACACTGCATAGAGTATGGTAAAAACGGCCGGTATAAAAGAAACCACCAAAAACCCACTAAAGTAAGCCGCCAGGTAAAGATTATCTATCGAAGCCAAAGCCATTAAAAGTGGCGAAACTATAAATGCCGGAAGCATAAAACTAGTGGCGTACCACCATTTCAGCTGATTTGCTTGTCGTTTTCTACTAATGACCAAACCAACAAAGTTCAATCCGCACATCGCAAGTGTTGCAAATAATAACAGTAAATCGTGGTTGAACGTTGTTTCAAAGAAACCGGTAATCCCGAAAAAACGCAGTACCAAAAAGAGGTACACCCCGAAAACAGCGGATAAGATTGCGTTATGTCGGTTCGTTAATTTCATTTATTGAATTGTACTAATTTTCGAACACCGATAAATACCACAGTGATCACAGCAAGCAGCGCAAACATACTAAAGATCATGATTTTCCAATCGTATTTTCGCAATTCACGCATGGCTTTAGCGTTTTTTTCAGCTAAGCTTTGTTGTTCTTCCAAATACTGAATCTGAAGCTGTTTCCGTTTCAACTTGTTTTGATAGGTCAAGTCTTCGAGTTGATTCTTAACAAAATTATTCTGCAATTGTTCGGCAGTTTCAATGTATTTACGATAATACACAACCGACTGATTTGCTTGATTATTGGCAGAATACAACTGTGCTAACAATTGATAAATATCCAAGAGTTGGTTTTTTAGATCGTGTTTCCACGAAAATTGTTCGGCTTTTTTGAGTGAACTCTCCGCTTCGGAAAACCGATTTTCTGCCATGGCGGTTTCTCCGGTAAGTTTATAGTAGAGTAACTCAGCTTCCAAATCGGCCTCAGGTAATAATTTCTGTACTTGTTCTAAAGTGATTTTAGCATCCGTGAGGCGATTGGTATGTGCGTAAACATCGGCTATTCCCAATTCGGCATACACCACTCCCAATTTGTTTTTTTCCTTTTTCTCGATGAGTAACGAGTTGGTGTAATAACCTAATGCTTCGTCGTATTGTTCCAATTCCTTGTAACAATCGCCCAGATTAAACAGTCGAATGGATTTCTGCAAAGGTTGGTTGAGTTTCTCTTCGAGTTTCAGCGACCGGTTGAAATAATAAATGGCTTTGGAATAATTTTCCTGCAACACATACATGATGCCGATATTGTTCAACGAAGCCGAAATCCGCCCTTTGTCACCGAGTTGTTCCGAAGCATCCAAGGCTTTGATATAATACTCAAGCGCCGAAATGTAATGTCCACCATTTTTATGAACAATTCCTAAAATAGTATTGGCATTGATGACATATTTTGACGGCTGATTACCGGCCTTTTGGAGAATGAGCAATGCTGCTTCGGAAGGATCGCCTTCCCCCGACTCCAATTGTTCGAATGCTTGTTTTTCTAGTTCGGCTTGCGACAATTGATCAAGATTTTTCTGTGCTGTTCCAAGAACAACAATCCAACTAAAACCGCATGTCAATAGAAATGTTCTCATTTTTCGACCATTCCGAAAATAAGCAAAAAGAATACTAGTTTCCGTAAGTCATCAAATAAGCTTTCAGGAATTCATTCAAATCACCATCCATAACCGCTTCCACATTTCCTGTTTCATGGCCTGTTCGAACGTCTTTCACCAATTTATACGGATGCATAACATAGTTACGGATTTGTGATCCCCATTCTATTTTTTTCTTGCCGGCCTCTATTTCATTGCGTTTTTCCAAGCGTGCACGCAATTCCAATTCGTATAACTGTGAACGAAGTAATTGCATGGCTTTTTCTTTGTTAGCCAATTGTGAGCGCGATTCGGAGTTTTCAATGATAATGCCTGAAGGCGCGTGCCGTAAACGAACGGCTGTTTCAACCTTGTTCACGTTTTGTCCTCCTGCTCCACCCGAACGGTAAGTATCCCACGACAAATCTGCCGGATTGATGTAAATCTCAATGTTGTCATCCACCAAAGGATAAACGTAAACGGAAACAAACGAAGTGTGACGTTTGGCATTGGAATCGAACGGTGAAATACGCACCAAACGGTGAACCCCATTTTCGCCTTTCAGGTAACCGAAAGCAAATTGTCCGTCGAACTCAAGTGTCACGGTTTTTACACCAGCCACATCGCCATCCTGGTAGTTGAGTTCGGTAATTTTATAGCCATTTTTCTGTCCCCACATCATGTACATACGCATCAGCATCGATGCCCAGTCACAACTCTCGGTTCCACCCGCTCCGGCGGTGATCTGAAGCACAGCACTCAAACCGTCTTCTTCACCCGAAAGCATGTTTTTCAACTCCACTTCCTCTACTTCCCCCAACAACTTTTGGTAAGCTTCATCGCATTCCGATTCTTCAGACATTCCTTCTTTTGAGAACTCAATCAATACTTCCAAATCATCATATTGGGTTTTCAAATGGGTATACGAATCAATCCAAAACTTCAACGTCCGGATCGCTTTCATGGATTCTTCGGCCTTTTTGGCATCGTCCCAAAAACCGGGATCCTGTGTTTTTAGTTCGTCTTCCTTGAGTTGCATTTGTTTCTCAGGAATTTTCAGATAGTCTGCAATAGCAGTAATTCGCTGACTGATTTCCTTGAGTTGTTCGTTGTTCACCATGTTGCAAAGATAAATGCAATTCTGAATGTTGAATTATGAATTGAAAACTGTGTCTCCCTTTAGCGCGATGCAAGATTGAATCTGCCTTCTTTTTTGTAAGTTCGTTTCATGATTCGATGCCTTCTCCCTTTTATTGTAGGAATAGCCCTATTCGGCTGTAAGAAACAATCCTTGGAAAAATTCAAGTGGGTAAAAATGGCTTCTGAGGAGCTTTTGTTTAATAGCGAACCGCTCTTTCAAGGTGGAAACTCCCGCATTAAATATTGGGTCGCGCAAAATACCGTTTACCCTCAACAAGCCATGGAAGAAGGGATTGAAGGTAGAGTATTAGTAGCGTTTGTTGTTCTTCCAAGCGGCAAAGTAGATAATCCTTATGTTGTTAGGCACGCACATCCAATCTTAGAAAAAGAAGCATTACGCGTTGTTTCAGAGATGCCTGATTGGTTTCCCAGATATCACAACGGTAAGCCAAAAGGAAGAATCTTTCGGATACCTATAAAATTTGCGTTCGAATAAGTCATCGACTTCCACAAACAACTTTCCGTCAGCATTCCTATCTTTGCACCGCAAATGTAATCTGATGAAATACCTGATAGTCGGACTTGGAAATCCCGGAGCAAAATATGCCGAAACACGCCACAACATTGGTTTCAAAGTAGTTGAAGCTCTTGCCAAAGAATTGGGTGGTTCTTTTTCGGTTCAAAAAGTGGCTGAAAAAGCGGAGGTAAAGTACAAAGGTCGAACCTTGATTCTGGTGAAACCGACTACCTACATGAATCTCTCAGGGAAGGCAGTTAATTATTACCTGCAGCAGGAAAAAATTCCGCGCGAAAACCTAGTGGTGATTACCGACGATTTGGCGCTTCCGTTTGGCAAATTGCGCATGAAAGGAAAGGGAAGCGACGGAGGACATAACGGATTGAAAGACATTCAGGCCACTATCAATACAACTGAATATACGCGACTTCGCTTCGGGGTGGGAAGTGATTTTCACAAAGGACAGCAGGTAGATTATGTCTTGGGCGAATGGGGAGCAGAAGAACGCGAAACACTCACCGAACGCATTGCAACAGCCACCGAATTCATCAAAAGTTTTGCTACTATCGGATTGGGTCTTACCATGACCAATTGGAACGGAAAGTAATTTTTAACAATTGCTTAGTGGCTCATAAACAGGCTTTTCACATAGGAATGTGAGAATTCGTCGAAAAACACAACGCACGCCATTTTAGAATGCTTACCTTTGTTTTCGAGGCACTCTTATTTTCCTTGTGCTTCAATGAATTATGCAGTATATTAAACTCACTAAAAGTGACGCTTTCTCCAAGAAACTCTCACAACGCGTCGATGAATACCTTAAAACCAACAACCTAAAGAAATACGGAAACTGGCGCATTCTATTGAAAGTTCCATTGATGTTCTCTGTTTATCTTTTGCCTTATTTCTTAATGATTTTTGGTGTCATCGATAATGCTTGGGCTATGCTCTTATTTACCGGAATTATGGGTATTGGAATGGCCGGAATCGGGCTTTCAATTATGCACGATGCCAATCACGGTTCATTTTCTCGATACAAATGGGTAAACAGCGCTATGAGTTTTTCCATGGAAATTCTGGGTGGCAACAGCACCAACTGGCGTATTCAACACAATGTGTTGCACCATAGTTTTACCAATGTACACGACATGGACGAAGACATCGCTCCGGTTGGCGTATTGCGTTTCTCTCCGAACGAACCACGTAAAAAAATGCACCGTTTTCAAGTGTTTTACGCTTGGTTTTTCTATGGTTTGATGACGCTTTCGTGGATGACGAACAAAGACTTCATGCAATTGGTTCGCTACCACAAAAACGGTTTGTTGAAATCACAAAACACCAGTCTTGGAAAATCGCTTTCTTATTTGATTGTTTCAAAAATAGCGTACTACGTTTACATTGCGTTGATTCCAATGTTGGTGATGGATATCGCTTGGTGGCAATGGTTGATCGGATTCTTCACGATGCATTTCGTTTGTGGATCGATCTTAGCGTTCGTATTTCAGATTGCACACGTAATGCCTGAAACGGAATTCCTTACCAAAGAAACATACGATGACAAAAACGAAGAAATCAGCTGGGCAAAACACCAAATGATGACAACAGCCAATTTCTCTCGTTGGAATCCGGCATTTACATGGTATGTCGGTGGTTTGAATTATCAAATTGAGCACCATTTGTTTCCGGATATCTCACACATTCATTATCCGAAAATCTCTAGAATTGTGCGTAAAACGGCCCAAGAATTTGGTGTAACCTATCATTATCACCGTACGTTCGGTGGTGCGATTATCCAGCATTTACGTTTGTTGCATCAATTGGGCAAAGCCTGATTTGATTCAATTTATTCGATAAATTTGTTGTAGGCTCGGGATGTATCCCGAGCCTTTTTTGTTTCCAACAACCCAATTATAAACAATGTAGTGGCGCGGGACGCATCCCGAGTTACAACATTGTTACCCCCAAAAAAAATTACAGAATTCTTATTTCCGTTCGGCGATTTTGTTGTTTGCCAGCCGTCGTTGCATTATCAGCCGTAGGGCGCGATTCACCATAACCTTGTGCAGTCATTCTGTTTGTGGCAATTCCCTTTTTGATCAGGTATTGTTTTACGGCATCGGCACGTTGCTGCGATAAAATCAGATTAGCCGCGTCATCTCCATCGCTGTCGGTATGTCCGGCAATTTCAATTTTCATGGTCGGCTTTAGCAACAACAATTCGGCTATATTGTCGAGGATGGGAAAACTGACTGATTTCAACGTCGATTTTCCGGTGTCGAACTGCAGATTATCCAAGGTATAATTCTTCGCCGCCTCGTACATGATTTCCAATTCCATCATTTCATAGCGCTCCCCTTCCTTCAGCGCCGGAATCTCAAGCGTATTGTACTCCAATTCATCACCTATGCTCATGATACGAATATCGTAAACATCTCCCGGCGGCAATTCGATGTGAAATTTGCCCGCTGAGTTGGTCACGCCCGAAAAGGATGTTTTGGAAGTTTGTCCCACAAAATAAATCTTATCTCCTACATATGGCTTTCCGCTTTCGCTGAGCACTTTTACATCCAACGGAGCTGTTGACTGTGAGAACACCATCAAGCTGAGGCTGCATGCAATAAGGGTTAAAATCGTTTTCATAATTACTGAGTTGTTTCCAGAGACAATGTAGGGATGGTGGAAAAGTAACAAGGTAATGAGAAATTAGTAGCCGCGCGATTTATCACGCGGTTACTAATTCCTTTTAGCATCAGTTCTTTAACAAAAGTGAGCTGTTCTTTGCTCCTCTTTCCTATCTTTGAATCACAGACCATTGTGTCAAGGATATGACGACAAACAAAACACACAAAAACGTTCCCGACTTTCGCTTATCGCCAACGGTTGATAAAGTAGGTGTGGAAGAACGCGTAGCCCGTTTTCAGACCAGAAGCATTAAGAACGAAGCAAAAATGCAAGGGCTGAAAATGGTGCTCAACATGATCGATCTCACTACGCTCGAAGGTAAAGACACTCCCGGAAAAGTGCGTCAATTGTGCTACAAAGGGCAACATTTGCATGACCTTCATCCCGGATTGCCAACGGTAGCAGCCATTTGCGTGTATCCTTCGATGGTTGCCGAGGCCAAAAAAGCGGTCGGAGATTCGGGTGTGAAAATTGCTTCTGTTTCTACAGCTTTCCCCAGCGGACAAGCCCCGATGTCGATTAAAATCACCGATACTTTATATGCGGTAGAGCACGGAGCCGACGAGATCGATATGGTAATTTCGCGCGGTAAATTTCTGGCAGGTGATTACAATTTTGTCTTCGATGAAATTGCGGCGATTAAAGAAGCTTGTGGTAAAGCGCGGTTGAAAGTCATTCTGGAAACCGGTGAACTGGCTTCGCTGGATCAGGTGCGTCGTGCGAGTGATATCGCTATGTACGCGGGTGCCGATTTTATCAAAACATCTACCGGAAAAATTCAACCGGCTGCAACCATGCAAGTAACGTATACCATGCTTTGTGCCATCAAGGATTTTTACCGAACAACAGGAGTTAAAGTAGGGATGAAACCTGCGGGCGGAATTTCCAACTCAAAATTGGCGCTTCACAACCTTGTGATGGTAAAAGAAACATTGGGCAACGATTGGCTCAATAACAATTGGTTTCGCTTCGGGGCAAGCTCATTGGCCAACGATGTGTTGATGCAGATCATGAAACAAGAAACAGGACATTACCAATCGGCGGATTATTTCTCGATTGATTAAGAGCCTGTTTAAAATTCTTCTTTGAGAAAGATTGTTGCGTATTTTCGAGCGAAAAGAGGCACATTTTACAGACATAATGGAGTGATTACGGCGAAAAAATGTAACGAATTTGCAGCCGAAAAGACGCAGAATCGGATTAAAATGGGAAATTTAAACAGGCTCTAAGGGAAGAATCAGCTTCCGATAAACGAAACGAACATGGCAAAAAACAAGCATAAAGAAACTCCGGCATTCGATTTTTCAGGCGGTTGGGATTATTCTCCAAGTCCGGAAAGCACTTCGCATGTGCAGCTGAAAAAGCGCTACGATTTGTACATCGACGGAAAATTTGTAGCACCAACTTCGGGCAAGTATTTTGAAACCACAAATCCTGCCACCGAAAAGGTCATTGCAGAAGTGGCCTACGGATCGGAAGCAGACGTTGACAAAGCCGTAAAAGCGGCACGCAAAGCTTACGAAACCGTTTGGTCGAAACTCTCAGCGAAGGAACGCGGGAAATACATCTACCGCATAGCGCGTATGATGCAGGAAAAAGCGCGCGAGTTGGCTGTAGTAGAAACACTTGACGCCGGTAAAACCATTCGCGAATCGCGCGATGTGGATGTGCCGTTGGCGTGCAACCATTTCTTCTATTATGCCGGTTGGGCCGATAAACTGGACTATGCTTTTCCGAACCGTAAAATGACTTCGTTGGGTGTTGCCGGACAAATCATTCCTTGGAACTTTCCGCTGTTGATGGCCGCCTGGAAAATAGCTCCTGCTTTAGCTGCCGGAAATACGGTAGTGCTCAAACCAGCCGAAACAACGCCACTTACGGCAATGCTTTTAGCAGAAATCATTCACGAATCGGGACTTCCGGCAGGAGTGGTAAATATTGTGACCGGTTACGGTGATACGGGCGCTGCTATTGTCAATCATCCGGATGTGAACAAGATTGCCTTTACGGGTTCTACCAACGTTGGAAAACTGATTCAGAAAGCAGTAGCCGGAACGGGGAAAAAACTCACATTAGAATTGGGCGGAAAATCGGCTAATATCATTTTCGACGATGCTCCTATTGATCAAGCAGTAGAAGGAATTGTGAACGGTATTTTCTTCAATCAAGGTCACGTTTGCTGCGCCGGATCGCGTTTGTTTGTGCAAGAATCGGTGGCAGATCAGGTGATTCAAAAACTAAAAGACCGTTTGGAAACCTTGTATGTAGGTGATCCGTTGGATAAAAACACAGATATAGGAGCGATTAATTCCAAAAATCAATTGACAACCATTCGCAAGTACATCGAAATCGGGAAACAAGAAGGTGCTACCATTTTTGAAAGCAGTTGTGCATTGCCGAAAAAAGGCTATTTCTGCAAACCGACCTTGTTTATTGATGTGGCACAATCGAGTCGTATTGCGCAGGAAGAGATTTTCGGACCGGTACTTACGATTCAGACTTTCCGCACAATAGACGAAGTGATTCAAAAAGCGAATAATACGCCTTACGGTCTTGCAGCCGGTGTTTGGACAGATAAAGGTTCACGCATTTTTAACCTCACAACAAAGCTCAGAGCCGGAGTTGTATGGGCGAATACATATAACAAGTTCGATCCTACTTCGCCTTTCGGCGGTTATAAAGAAAGTGGTTTTGGTCGTGAAGGTGGGCTTCATGGGTTGGGGGCTTATTTGAAGGTGGACAACTAAAATTAATTGAAAATTGAAAATGTAAAATTGAAAAGGGGATACAGGAAATTATTTCAAGTGATTGGTTCTAAATGATGTTTTTGATTAACTTAAATAAGAAAGCTAAGAAAATCATGAAACCAAAAGACATCAAAGAACGCTCATTTGAATTCGCTTTAGAGACCCTGAAATTGTGTAAAATAATTGCTGACAATGAACGAGAATATGTTATTACAAAGCAACTTTCGCGCTCTTCTACCTCGGTTGGAGCGAACATTCGTGAAGCAAGAAATGCTGTTAGCAAAAAGGATTTTATAAACAAGCTGGCTATCGCTCAAAAAGAGTGTGATGAAAGTTTGTATTGGTTAGAGTTATTAACTGAATTTATTGAACAGGATTACGTAGAACTTGTAAAATTAAAGAAGGAGGCTTATGAACTCTTGCTTATTTTAAGTGCAATCATTCTTAAAACAAAGCAAAATGCCAATTGGACGAAGCGATAATCCCCTTTTCAATTTTACATTTTCCATTTTAAATTCAAGATTAGAATTATGGAACGTTTGGAAATTTTAAAAACATACAAAATCTACATCGGGGGGCAATTTCCCAGAACCGAATCGGGGAGATATTATACACCGTTTGATAAAAAGGGACAGCCCTTGGCCAATGTGTGTTTATCATCGAGGAAAGACTTGCGAAATGCCGTGGTTGCTGCACGTAAAGCATTTGGTAGCTGGTCGGAACGTTCGGCGTTTAACCGCAGTCAGATCTGTTACCGCATTGCGGAAATGCTGGAAGGTCGACGTGATCAGTTTATTGCTGAATTGGTGAAGCAAGGTTCTACAACAACTAAAGCTGCGCAGGAGGTAAATCTGGCCATTGACCGCATTGTGTATTATGCAGGTTGGTGCGATAAGTTTACGCAGGTTTTCAGCGCGGTAAATCCGGTGGCGTCTTCGCATTTTAACTTTTCGACATACGAACCAACGGGTGTGGTAGGAATTCTTGCGCCGCAAGATTCGTCTCTGATTGGCTTGGTTTCGGTAATTATGCCTGTCATTGCGGGCGGAAACACCTGTGTGGTGCTGGCTTCGGAACAATTGCCGTTGTGTGCCGTTACGTTTGCCGAAGTATTGAATTCATCAGACTTACCGGGTGGAGTGGTAAATATTCTCACCGGAAAAGAAACGGAATTGGTGGATCAATTCGGTTCGCACATGGATATCAACGCTGTGATTTACGCCGGTGGAAATACAGATCATGCAACCGCATTGGAGGCTGGAGCCGTGGTGAATGTGAAACGCATTGTGGTTTACACCCATAATTTTGCGGATGCAACACAGGAAAATCCGTATTTCATTACCGATGTACAAGAGTTGAAAACGACCTGGCATCCGATTGAACATGTAGGTGGTGCCACTTCAAGTTATTAAGTTTGAAACGCTAAAAGCATATTTCTACTATCTAAAAATAAACGAAAGTGAATGAAGTCTACTCAGAATGACTTTATTCTATTTTGGCTCAACAGCAGCTAAGCATCCCTCCTGTACTTTTAGGGCTATGAAAGAGGAGATCGCAATCCGTATTCGAATGGCTCGCTTGACCAAGAGTTTGAGTCAAGAAAATGTAGCAACTGAATTGGGCTTGACCAATGCTGCTTATTCTAACATTGAACGAGGTGTTACCGACATCACCGTTTCTCGTTTGTTTCAAATTGCAAACATCTTAGACAAAGATCCGATTGAATTGCTCGGCTTGGAAACACTGGCAAATATCGGCGAGGATGATTTGGTGTACAAAAACGCGATGGGTGAACAAATCATTTTGCTTTCGCAACAAATTGCCGAGTTACAAGCACGTATCAAGCAGTTAGAGGAAGTGAAAGGGAAATAGTCTCGTTCGCACTCTATTCTTCACCCTTATTTTCTTTGAATTTTGTTAAAGAACCATCTTCCACTTGGAAAGAGGATGTTTTCTGATTGTCTACTTGTCTCACCAATTTTTCCCCCACCTTTTTCGGAACAATCGGGTAGATTAATTGCCCGAGGTAGTTGGTTGGAAATGTTTCCTTGATACCAAAATGTTCGGGTTCATGGTCTGGGCACGTGTAGGTTCCGAAGAGCAGATCCATCAACGGCGAAATATTGGCGTAATTTCCACGGTCGCGCTCTAAATCATGGTGCCAGTGATGCAACTCGGGTGCACCGATAAACCAACGCAACGGACCAATGGGGAATCGCACGTTGGAATGAATGTAAATGGCCCAAATACCCCGAAAGGCAATCAACCCGGCAATGGTTTCAAGCGGAAAACCCAATAAAAATGCGGGAAGATTGATGATGCCAACAGTGTAGACCGTATCCAAGGGATGTTCTCTGTGAGCGGCCAACCAATCCATGTGTTGGGTGGTATGATGTACTTTGTGGAAGCGCCACAAAAAATCAACTTTGTGCTGAAGGCGATGTCCCCAATAGATCAAAAAATCGGATAAAATAATCACTTCCACTGCTTGAAGCCAAAAAGGTTGACTAGCAACTGTGTGTCGAAACGAGGCCGGAATCCATGATATCAACCAATAATCAAATGCTTGCATGACCCATAAAATCAGGAATCCCCACAAGAGGTATTGTCCCAAAAAATGACTGAGATCCAATCCCCAATACTGACGAAGCAAGCGTTGTTTTTTGGCAGGAAAAATCCATTCCATCGGGCGAAAAACCGCGATGAGAAAAAGTATACTTAATGCTGTGACTCCTATTTCCTGTAGTAGTTTCTCCACAAGGCCTATTTTTTCCGAAACGGGTTGGTGTCTAAAGCTGTAGGCTCAAACCTGACAGGAGCCGATTTGGTGCTCGGCATTATTACTGTTCGATTCGATTTCAGTAAAGAAGGATCAAATTTTACTTGCGTTGATTTTGTGCTCGACATAATGGTTTTTCGCTTCGCCGGTTCAAGCTTGAAATCACTAGTAGGCGAATACGGAGTTAAAGCAGGCGACACCTGCATTGATTTGCTGCTACTCATGATCACCCGGCGCTTTTCTGCCTCTGTTGTAATGAATTGCTCTTTCGCGTAGTTCAGCAGTTTTTCATTCGTTTTTGAAGGTTTCGCCGTATCGCTAAGAGCTTCACTTTTTGCTTTAGTATCCTGATTCGGCTCTTTCTCGTTAGCTTTTCGATCAGATGCTGGTTGAATGGATTGTGGAGTTGACACAGTTTCACCTGCCCCTCTGCTATTCTGCCACACAAAAAAGCCGATCAGCCCAAGGAAGCAAATAGGAATGAGGATTTTAAGAATAGGTTTCATAGCTGTATCATTTGGTCATTGTACATCGAATAGCGGAGTTCGTTCATCAAAACAGATACGTAAGACCCAATTGCAAACTAATAATAGAGCGTAGCCGCGTTATTCGAATTGAATTGGCTAGTTGATCATTCAATGCTGATTCATAAGAGCTAATAGGTCCGTTGTAGTCATACCATTGATTATTCGCTGCAAGATTAAGTGTGTATCGCAACCCATAATGAATGGCCAATTGTTTGGAAATAGGAGTTCGCATATTTAAGCCGTACATCACAATAAATCCTTTGTAAACCTGATCATAATTAATCAAATCACCATTTACCGTTGAAACGCTATCCATAAATTCAATCACGTCTTTAGAAGTGCCATTGTGATAGAATGATCCATCTTGGTTCGCATTCCCAGTATACCTATAATCATTGTCGACAACTTTTGAACGCACTATTCCAAAGCCCAATTCATGTGAAAATCCAACCGGTAGCATAGCGTGTCTTTTCGTTGAGAATTGTATAATTGGCATCAACACAAGCGATCGAACTTTTAAATTTTCGAATTTTACAGGTATTGCCATATATGAATTGTATTGCGGTTCATAATAATACAAATTGGTTGGTCCTTCAATATTAAAATAAGAGTATCCCGCGCTAAAACTCAATGCATTTTGTGGATTCAAAGTGATTCCAATATTCACATTAAAGCCGGTATTAAATTTATCCTTTCCACTCGTAATTGTTGTTCCTGATTTGACATAATAACCATAATCGGCATCTAAATTATTAATCATCGGAATTGCACCTAATCCCGTTATCTCGACAAATGCTTTTTTACCATAATACCCTTTATCTTGGCCAACAATAGTTGTGGTAGATAAAACAGCAATGCAAAGAAGGATCAACAGCTTTTTCATTAGTGTGGTGTTTGTTGAAGTGAGCTTAGTACATTATAAAAATGCGCCCCTAAATAATGTTTACTCGGTTTAATGTTTAGCTCAACCAGTGATGATTTAGCCATCTTGCCATTTGAACCGTTTAATACCAATACCGTTACATCCGTGTGATGGCCTGTGAGTAATTGAACCGGTAAATAACCCAACACCATTAATGGAAACGCTGGAAAGAGCAACATACTTCCAATTACGATCACAGGACTAATCTCTGCATGGTAATAATGCTCAACTGCCGTAAACAGAATGTTGGATGTGCCATAATGTTGCTCAATTTCTTTCAATGCATCATGATCAACCGGATACATTTCAACTCCCTCATAATGTGCCGTTTGTTCCAGCATGGAATACAAGGTATTGCGTTCATTGAATGCTACTGTTCCATCAGTGGTCAAGCTTTGCTGATCAATGGTTGTTTGGGTAATTCCCAATTCAGAGGAGGTTTCTTCCAAAACCGAATACAGCACTGTCAAGGTTTTTTCCGACTGTGCTCTGTCGAGTCCATTTCTTCGGTTATAAACCACTCCAGGTTGCACTAAAATGTACTTGTCCATACCCATCGCCAACGGATTTACTCCTGTCTTTTTAGTGGCTTTTTCCAGTTCGTAGCGTTCCTTTTTCGACAGCTTACTCAAATCGATTTCCCCTTCTTTTTCAGCCTTGCTACGCTTTGCAATCTCATTGAACTTTAAGATAAACGCCGAGTCGAGCATCACATCCGAAAGACCGTAGAAGTAAAATTTGGTAGAATCGAAACTATCGTTACCAATGGTTTTTTTGGTTTTGATTTTTTCGTACTTCGATTTCTGGTCCTCCGTTTTAGGCGTTTCAATTACCTTCGCGGTGTCCACTTTCGGTTTGGCGAGTTCAGCACTTTCGTGAAAATTCTTTTTGGAGTATTTGCTCAGGGTAAATTGTTCGTTAGCCGCAATGGTTTCCACCAATCGCTCCATCACACCGGCAATCAATTCGTCTTCCGGCAGTTCTTTTTGGATATCGTATACGTTGCGAATGGCCAGTGTAAAGGCCGCATTGTCGTTGAGTTTTTTAAGGAAAAAATACATCGCCGCACTTTCGCCTTCATAATCGCTCGAGCTAGGCATGGTATTGCTTTCCATGTTTTCAGCCTTAAACTGCGTGAGTCCTAGCCAAGCTTGCGCTTTCATGCGTTTGAGGTAAACCGATTGCGGAAACTCGCGTTCGAGCAGGAAAATCGAATACAATGCCTGACCGAAATTGGCATCGATGATATCCGTGCGCAGACTTTCAAAACGCGCCAAGTTGCGGATATAGATGAATTTACTTTCACCCTGAGAATTGACCACTTTTCCCCAATCGTTGTAATTGGAAAGTGCCTCCAAGGCAGCGTCTTTCCGCTTTTTGATGTTGGGGTGCGAACTGCGGGCATCGTTGTAATCTTCTTCGGCTTTGATCGGGTACTTTTTCGTCGCAAAAAACGCTTCGGGAATGTACATTTTTTCGGTCGAGTAATAACTCATAGGCAATTCCACCTCATCAAAAGGCAGGTACGAATACATCAGCACATCGAAGGTTGAAATGATTTCTTCATCGGAATAACCGGCGGCGTGGTATCGTTTCAGAGCTATTTTATCGGCCTCAAATTCATGTTCTTTGGTATGAACGCTGAGTCGCTCAATACGGTCTTGCTGATACTTATTCTGGCTCTTCCAATCAAAGGTTTCGATGACATGTTTTTCGGTATAATGGGCTATTTCATGCGATAAAACATAAGCCAGCTGCGCTTCTGAAGTCAGCTGCGAAATGAGTCCGGTAGTCACGAAAATAATTCCCTGATCGGTAGACAACGCGTTGGTTTCGTTGGATTTCATGGTGTAAAACCGCAACTCGGCCAGCAATTCGGGTTCGTCTTTCAACAAGTTAGCCGCTACTGCTTGCACGTACATCGAAATTTCGTCGCCGTAAATCACCGATCCCGAGTGGAGCAACTGATCAATTCCCTGGTGAATTCCCTCCAGAAAAATGCGTTCCTGCGTAGTGGATAAATCACCGGTACGTGTTCCTCTATCTTCCAGGATTTTTTCGTTGGTGGTTTTGGTGAAATCGTCGGGAATGGTTCCTTGCGCAACAAGTGTTTGGAAGTTGTTGAAGTCTTGTTGGGCGGTTGCGAAAAGTGTACATAAAAAACAGAGAATATTTATACCTGTTTTAATCGCTTTCTTTGTAAAATCTAAACCGTAAAAAATCATTTTCTTTTAATTTGAAGCCGTTGTAATAAGTCTGTATAAAATGCTGTATTTTCTTTTAAACTAGGTTCTCGAGGATTACTAATTCCAACATCGATGTTCACTTTACCAGTTTTTAAGTCTACCATTAAAACGTTATCTTGCGTAACGTCTTGAAAGTAAATAAGATTCGAGAAAACAACTTTACTCGATCCAAATCTATTTCCGATGCCATTAAGGTAAACATCATCAACTGGAACACAGTCAAAACTATTATTTATGGTTTGCGCCAAAAGTATAAACAGTTGATTTCTATCATTAAAATGTTGAGTCCCGAATGCTTTAAAGTCCTCACGAGCTATGTTTCGTAGCACAATATTTCTATTTGTGGCCGCCTTTAAAAATGCTGCTTTCATCATTGATTCTGTCAAATCAACTCGAGACCACACCATTTTCTCTTTCATTACATAGATTGCATTCGGGTCTACAAGGATACAAGTATCAATATCTATTTCTCCATAAATTTTATTGAATTCTTTGCTGCTTTGAGAGTATTCAAGTTTCTGTAAATTTTCATCTACCCTTTTAAATGTTTTAAAATAAGTTCGAAAATTAGAATCCAGGACAATATCAGACAATCCATAAACGTAAAACTTTGAAGAATCGAAATCTTCTACATCAATATTGTTTTTCTTTATTTCAATTTTTTCAAATATAGAATCTACCGATTTTAACGAATCAGTATTTTCAGGAAAGAAAACAAAATTGCGCGCTTCAACAGCACTTTCGTGAAAATTCTTAAACGAATAGCTTGACCATTTAAAATCACTCTTATCAATAACTAATTGAATGAATCGATCTAAAAGAGACCTAATCATAACATCCTTTTCATTTTCCTTATATAAATCATATAACATTCTTAAACCCAATGTCATGACAGCAAAACCATCCATATTTTCCAGAAAATAGAATAATGATGCGCTTTCTCCCTCATACGAACTCAATTCAGGAATACCTTGGTAGCCAATACCTCCTACCAAGTCCAACCTAACTAACCCAAACCAACATTGCGCTTTCATACGGTCTAAATACAATGACTTCGGAAATTGACATTCTAAAAGAAAAATAGCATACAGTGCTTTTGCAAATTCACCATCGATCACGTACGTATGCACTGTTTCAAAACGAGCAATCGTTCGAATATTAACAAACGTGTTCTCTCCAAGAGAATTTATAAGATCTCCTGCTTCATAATTAATCATCTCCAACAAGATGGCCTCTTTTCGTTTTTTGATGTTCGGATGCGAACTATATTCATCATTGTAATCCTCCTCAGCAATTATCGGATATTCCTTTGATGCAAAAAAAGATTCAGGGATATACATTTTATCCGATGAATAATAGGTGTTGGGAAATTCTACCTCATCAAATGGCAGATATGAATACATTAATACGTCAAAGGTTGAAATTATTTCTCCTAGGTCATATCCTGCCTTACTGTAGCGTTTTAATGCCTTTTTGTCTGCTTCAAACTCATTTTCTTTGGAAAAATTACTTAATTGAAGAATACGTTTGGATTTATTGGATATTGTTCTTTTTAAATCAAACGTTTCAATAACGTGTTTTTCTTCGTAATGAACAATCTCGTGTGATAGTATGAATGCTAATTGCGCCTCTGAAGTCAACTGTGAAATAAGCCCAGTAGTCACGAAAATGATTCCCTGATCGGTTGACAAAGCATTTGCTTCGTTTGATTTGATGGTGTAAAATCTCAAATTAGCTAACAATTCGGGTTCATCTTTTAACAAATTATTGGCCACTGCTTGGATATATTGAGATATTTCATCGCCATAAACAACCAATCCTGAATGCAAAATCTGGTCGATTCCATAATTAGTTGTTTCTGCAAACACTTTTCTCTTCGCACTGCTTATTTCAGACCGATTTTCTAAAATGGCTTCATTTACCTTTTCTCGCGAAGTTTTTACAAAATCATCCGGAATTTCTCCTTGTGCCACCAAGGTCTGGAAATTATTAAAATCCTGCTGCGCGCTCACCGAAAACATCACTGTGCAAGCAACAATCGCAAGGAAATAGTGAAAGATTCGGGATGAACGGATAACGGTTAATTTCATTGGATAAGTTGTTTTACGCTTCGTATTGATTACCAAAACTACACACTATTGGATAAATGAGACGCTTGGTGACTCATAAATCGACCAACGCCTTACTTTGGGAGACTAAACGGAATACTAATTATATAACTCGATGTCACAGGAGTGCCATTTTTTCTAGCCGGATTCCAAGAAGGCATCATGGTCAATAAGCGGTAAGCTTCTTTGTCGAGTTCAAACGAAACGCGGTTGAGCAATTGCACACACGATATCGTTCCATCGGCTTCTATCAGCAATTGCGCCTGAACAATACCTTGTTCTTTATTCGCCAGCGCTCGATTGGGATAACGCATATAGCTTTCAAAGTATTCATTCATGTTGGCGGTCATGACCTCGTCTTGCTTATTTGTCGGATATGCGGTTGCTACATTTTCGGGAATGCAGGTTGCGTAAATGACTTTTTCGGTTGCTGCCCGTTGCAAGTCATACTGTTGCTGCACAATCTGCAAATGCACCTCTGTAGAAGTCTCTTTTTTGCTTTTGAACTTGATTTCCTTCGACTGGTAACCTGTGCGTGATAAGGTGAGTTTACCTCTTACTTTGCGCGGCAAGTGAAAACTTCCCAAATAGTTGGTAGTTCCCAACAATTCGTCTCCAAAGTAAACCGAAACGCCCTCAACGGAAGCCGTTACATCATCATAATCTATGATTAGGATGGTTCCGTATTGCTGTGAAAATACAACAGCATTCAACCAAAAAAAACAACCGGTAACGAGTAATTTGCGTATCATTCTTAGTAAAAATGGAACGTTACTTTACTTTTTTGAGCAAAAACGGTTCCTTCATCGGAACGGAACTATTGAAATAATCATCCAGTTTATCGTCTTCGATTGTGACTTCGTAACTGGAAGCACCTACTTCACCGTTTTCATCAGCTTCACCCGGAATTTCTTTCACATTCGAGAAAAAGCTATTCAAATCATCACTTGAAGTAACGTCGCCACACATTGAAAAGAGTTGAATGTCGCTGCCCGTTTTCACCAACTTAAATACATTGATCTGCGGTGATACACCAAACGAAAGGTATTGTTGTTTCCCGATGGTTGAAAAAAACAGGGAATCGCCCAATTTGGCAACTGTTTGTCCTTCGGCGTTATCAATAATCATTTCATTTCCCTTGAAAGTAATGTGCGTATCAGCACCTTCTACTGCCAGCATCGACAGTGCTTCCGGGTATTCCAAAACGTACTTGCCGTTTAGATTTTTCGGGAATTTTGTCGCTGTTTTACCAGGTATATTGGTTGTAGTAACGATCGTGCATGAAGCGAGAGCAATCAGCACCAAAGCACCAATTGTAAAAAAGCGGAGAATGTTCATTCAGTTAATTTTTGATCAAAGTAACGAAAAAAGCGGGTTTGATGGGTGATTGGCTCGACCAAATGTTTGGAAATTGAAAATGAAATTCGCGAATTCGGTTATTTGCAAATTCTAGTGTTCGCAATATTGCGAACACTAGGAAAATCAACGTATTCAAAATGAGATAATTAAGCTTTTATCAAGCAACATTACAATCCCTTCTTGACCTCCAAACGCTCTTTCCCAACCTACCAATCAGTTCCTCTAAAGTTGAAATGCTAATCCGTTGGATTCTAAGAATACGCCAACATCTACATTGTTTCGGTACATTCCTTTTCTTATTTTTAGTCCATGATTCCAATTCATGAGTTTAAAGACAAGAAACACCTACAGATTGTTGTCAATCAACTGGGTAGCTTAACAGAATATGATTCTACAGCTCCACATCGCCATGATTACTTCGAATTATTTGTGTTTGAAAAGGGCGGTGGAGCGCATCATATAGATTTTGAAACATTTCCCATTCACGACCGCTCTATACACATTGTTGCGCCCGGAAAGGTGCATCAGGTAAACCGCGCTTTAGATTCCAACGGTTACGTCATTTTGTTTCATGCGGCGTTGCTCAATGATTCATTGATCGGCGATTTTTTGTTTGATCATACCTGCTATTCCATACAAGAATATGCTCCCAATTATTTATTCGACGAACTGCAGCAAGCTCAAATTTGTGATACCGCGAATCGCATTTGGGAAGATTATTCAACCGATCATCCGTTGAAACAAGAATTTGTGCTGCATCAATTGGCTTTACTTTGCATTCATTGCCTGCGTGTTCGTCCGGCGTTTGTACCTACCCAATCTACGACCAACGGAAAAATCTATCAGGAATTCAGAAGATTGCTTTACCGTAGTTTTCGTGAACTAAAGAAGGTGAAAGAATACGCTGCTTTGCTTCATGTAACGGAAAAACAACTCAATGAATTGGTCAAAACCCAAACGGGAAATTCAGCCAGTACGATTATCTACAAGCAAATTATCATGGAAGCTCAGCGTTTGCTGAATACGGGAATGAGCGCCAAAGAAGTGGCATTCGATCTGCAATTCGACGATCCGGCGCATTTCAGTAAATTCTTTAAAAACCAAACAGGAATTCCACCTTCCGAATTCCAAAAAGTACATGCCTAAGTACGAATTGTACCTTTATCATTGATAATGAATGAAGTATGTTTGTGTTAGATAAAACATTCGTTATGAAAAAATACTTCTTTCTTTTCCTTGCTTTGCTTACCGGCGGAATGTCGGCAACAGCTCAAACGTGGTTTCAAGTTCCTACTGGAACAACCAAGAAACTCAATACGATTGATTTTCCTTCTTCAACAGTCGGTTATATCGGCGGAAACGACAGCCTCTTACTTAAAACAACAGACGGTGGTCAAACATGGAATCCGGTTGCTTTTTCAGGAATTACATTTGCAAACCAAGGTGATCACTTTGTAAAACTACAATTTGTTAGTGAAATGATCGGTTTCGCAGCTGTTGGACCTTATTCCGGGTCGTACAAAACTACCGACGGCGGACTCACTTGGACAGCCTTGCCGCTTTCAGGTAATCTTTGTTTTAACCAAGGCTTGTACTTTTTTGATGAAAACAATGGAGTAATTGGCGGATCAGGATGTTTTCAGGGTGAATTGGTAGATCGCTTGTCGGGTGGAACCTGGTCGGCTTCTACAGTCAACTCTGCCACTTTTAACTCCATGGATATGATCACAGATATTGACTTCAAAGGTTCTCTCGGATTAGCATCAAGTTATGGCGGACGTTTCTTGCGTTCAACTGATGGTGGACAAACCTGGGATTCGATAACTAGTCCTTATGGAATTACGGTTCCATTGCTTTCGATAGCCATCATTGATGACACTTTGTGTTATGCTGGTTATGACCAAGTGGATGGTTCAGGATTTGGGCTCTTGCGCTCTCATGATGCCGGACTCACTTGGTCTGAAGAATTTAATATGGCAACTTTCTTCTACCCTGATTACTATGGCATTCATTTGGCTACAAACGGAAAAACTTATGCTGGTGCGAAATCAGAAAATTCTGGAACCGGATTGATTTTTACACGTACCACAGAGCAAATTTGGGATTACGAAACCGTAGATCAAGGTATTTATGATTTTTCTTCCTATGGTGATTCGGTGGTTTTCGGTGTTGGAGACAGTGGTTATGTCGTCACCAATGTTCCGCTAGCGATTCTTTCAACTGATGACTTAATGAGCGAAACGGCTGATTTTACGGTTTCACCGAATCCGACTGACGGGAAAATCCGTTTTTCAACTACCTTTTCGGAAAACGCCATTTACAACCTGTTTACATTGGAAGGAAAATCTGTTGAAGCAGGAACACTTTCAGGACAGGAATTGGATCTGACAATCTTACCTGCCGGAACTTATATCGTGCGCATTAAGGATGGTGAATCGGTTTTCACAACAAGGGTCATTCGGCAATAAAAATACTGTTGGGTAGCGCAACACCTCAACGGGCGACTTCGGTAAACGGGGTCGCTTTTTTTGTCTTAAACTTTAGAGCCTGTTACTTATCGGTTACCCCAAACTCATCCATTAACTCCAACCCATAATTGCGGATCGTTTCAATAATAGCAATCGAACGCATTCCTCGTTCGGTAATGGAATATTCCACTTTGGGTGGCACAACAGCGTAAACAGTTCGGTTTACAAAACCTTCTTCTTCTAATTGGCGCAGCTGCGACGTAAGCATTTTGTGAGTTATGTGCGGAATGTCGTTCTTCAGTTCACCATAGCGCATGATCCGGCCTTTTAATCGCCACAAAATGGGCATCTTCCAGGTTCCGCCAATCCGATCCATGGCAAACTCAACGGGATTGTAATACAGTTTACTTTTGAATAAAAACTCGGGCATTTGCTATTTTTTGAGGTTGTTCTAGCACAAAGGAAACCATTAAAGCCTTATCAACGACAATACTTTCCAAAAAGTGTGTATCACTTTAATCGGTGAGTATGATACAAATAACCGTATAAAGTGAGAACTTTGGGAGATCAGCAATTAAATAACTTCAGAATGGACATCGCAATCATCGGAACAGGCAACGTAGGTGGCACACTTGCAACCAAATGGGCAGAAAAAGGATATCAAATTTACTTAGGTGTAAAGGATCAAGCCAATTTTAAAGGTGAAAACTTGTTATCCAATCCCAACACAAAAGTTACTTCCATCCACGAAGCAGTTGCTGCGGCTTCTGTGATTTTAATTGCTACACCGGCAACCGCGGCAATTGAAGTGGCTAAATCGTTGGGTGATACCACCGGAAAAGTGATCATTGATACCGGAAATTGTGTTATGGGACGCGGGCCAATTGGATTTTCAACCACCACAGACGCCATTTTGGCTCACACAGAAACCCGAGATGTAGTCAAATGTTTTAACACAACCGGCTTTAACAACATGCGTGATACACATTACGGAACCGAAAAAATTGATGCGTTTGTTGCAGGAACCAGCGAGTTGGGAACCAAAATCGCTCATGAATTGGCCTTGGATGCCGATTTTGGAGCTTGTTATTCAATAGGTGGAAATGACCATTTTGAGCTCATGGAAAAATTTGCTTGGTTTTGGATAAACCTCGCTATGTTTCAAGGACAAGGACGAGAAATAGGATTTAAATTACTAAAACGTTGAAATGAAAATAGCTATCGTAACAGGAGCCTACAAAGGTTTAGGATTTGAATGGTGCAACCAACTGGCGCATTTAGGATATAAAGTAGTGCTTACTGCACGCGATCTTGAAAAAGCCAACGCCGCAGCGCACGAACTCAACGAACAAGAATTGGTTGTTTACCCGAAAGAACTGAATGTAGCCAATGAAACCGAAATAGAACAATTGGTGAGTTGGTGCAGCGAATATTTCGGAAAAGTAGATCTGATCGTAAACAACGCAGGTATCAATCCGAAGGATTTTCCCGATAAAGAAAAAATGGCCAAAGCATTTCGATTAGAGGCGTTTGATCCTGCCGTAATGGATGAAGTAATTCATATCAATAGTTATGCTCCTTTGTTGATGGTAAAACATTTTCGGCACCTGTTGGTAAAAAGTCAGCAACCGATTGTGATCAATATTTCAAGTTGGTTGGGATCGGTGAGTCAATTGGGTTTTGGCGGACATTACGGTTATGTAGGAAGCAAAAATTTACTCAACGTATTGAACAAAAGCATGGCCTTGGAATTGAAACCTGAAGGAATTATCACTGTGAATGTAAATCCGGGATGGGTGCAAACAGATATGGGAGGTTCCAAGGGACAATTTACCGTTCAACAAGCGGTGAAACAACTCATCGACAACGTGTTAACCAAAGTGACAATTAACGATTCAGGAAAATTTCTGAACTATGACGGAACAGAGCACCCTTGGTAAGTAAGCTGAGTTCGGAATAAAGAATATGCCAATCGGACAACCATTTTTCAAAATAACATGTGAAACGCAGTTATACGTTGCCACAGATGGCTCAGATTCTCTCAGATATTGGTCTATACGCTAGCGTATAGACTTCAAATTGAACTGCGAAATTCATCTGTGAAAATCTGAGCCATCTGTGGCAAAACAAGTAACGAATCGTCTAGCAAACCAAATTTCAGAATACAGTGCAAGTTACTTTACCACACTTGTAACATATTCAAGTGGCAATGTAACCGTTTACTTAATGGTATTGCCGTTTTTCAGACTATTGTCATTAGCCAAATCCTAATTTTTGTCAAAATTTCACTGCCATTCAAGAAAGATAATTAGTTTTACATACAACTAATTACAAACATGGCAACAATCGAAGAAGCGATCAAGAGTAAATCCTTTGAAAACGAATGGGTAAAAGCCAACATTAACTTGTTGTATACAGCCAATTGGTTGTATGCTCGGATTTCTTCAAAGCTGAAACCTTACCAATTGTCGCATGAGCAATTCAATGTTTTACGCATTCTCAGAGGCAAACATCCACAATCGATGTGTCAGAAAGATGTGCTGCAACGCATGATTGCTCCGCAGTCGAACCTCACAACACTGATGCGTAAACTCAATGAAAAGCAGTTGGTAGAAATGGGTCAGTCGGAACATGATAGGCGCGAATACAGCATTAACATTACCGAAAAAGGGCTGGCTGTACTAGCAGAAATTGATGTGCTTTTTCAAGAATCCGCTCCTAGCATGAACGGGCTTACCGTTTCGGAATCGTTTCATTTGAATGCCTTACTTGACAAATTCAGAACAGATTAATTACAGATCCAATTAGTTGTATATAAAACTAAATGTATGGAAACAAAACACATTATCACTACACGAAAAGCGTACCCCAGCAGAAGCATGGGGCCACACGTACGACAAGTCATTCCAAGCGCTGTAGAACACCTTGATCCGTTTGTTTTTTTAGATCATTTCGGACCGGTTGAGAAAAAACCAAATGGAAAAGGCGTGCCTCCGCATCCGCATGCAGGAATCGCAACAATTACCTACCTTTTTTCAGGAAGTAACCGCCATCAGGATAGTTACGGTCATGATGAAATGATTTATGCGGGCGATTTGGCATGGATGCGCGCCGGAAAAGGAATTGTTCATGCAGAAGGAATGAACGAAGGACGTACCGAAGCAGAAACCGTTCACGGACTTCAACTCTGGATTTCGCTTCCGGCGAAAGACAAGTTTATTGACCCCGATTTTTTCTATTATCCCAAATCGACGCTCCCGGAATTTGATCACGAAGGTGCAACCATCAAAGTAATTTGTGGTGAGTTATTCGGACATACTTCTCCGGTTGTCAGTTCATCACCTGCTTACATCTACGAAGTGAAATTACCCGCAGGCAACCAAATTACCTTACCCATTCAGGCTGGTAATACGTGTGGCATTTACCTTGTAGAAGGCGAAGCCATTTCCGGAGAAAACACGATGCTTCCATCAACAATGACGCGCTACACCGAAGAAGGAGAAAGCATTACCGTAAAAGCCATTGCCGATAGTCATTTTATGGTGTTGGGTGGTCAACCATTAAACGAACCCATTGTAGCTTATGCTTCGTTTGTCATGAACAGTCAACTACAAATACAACAAGTTATTCAGGATTACCAAAGCGGTAAAATGGGACAATTATAAGTAACGTGAGTTCGGGATAAGAATTCCAGTCAGAATTCAGAAAAGTGTTTGGATACAAGGCGAGATACATTGATTATCCGACATTGAATTAATAACAGACAATAAATCGATAGGAAACAATGATCGCTTTGGTCATCGTTTTTTATTTCGAGCAAATGTTAACGGGTAAATAAAACCGCGAACGAACTGCTACTCCGTTCAATGTAGCGGGTTTCCAATGCGGCATCGATTTAATCGTTCCAGCTATAATACGGTTTGTTTCAGGGCTTCCACCACGAACTATACGTATTTCAGAAAGTCGTCCATCCGGTTCCACAATAAATGAAGCTACAAAACGACTCACAATATCGTCTTCATTCGAGGTCGGAAACGTCCAATTGTTCTTGATCCAATTCATCATTTCAGTGCTTCCCCCCGGAAATTCAGCAGGATGGTCTACAACGGTATAAACGGAATCAGCAGTTTGGGCGAAAACTGTTCCAGAAAAACACAACAACATTACAATCAGTAGGCCCTTCATATCATTTTTTACAACCGAAGTGTGAGCTAACTTACAAAAAATCCCGTTACCATCAGTGTAAACCGACAATAACGGGAATTCATATTTTGAAGGAAATATTATCCTACCAATGCTTTGTATCCGGTTGCGTCAAGCAAAGAATCTACCTCTGAAGGATTGCTCATTGCAATTTTGATCATCCAACCATCACCGTAAGGATCTTTGTTTACCGCTTCAGGGTTTGATTCCAATCCTGCGTTAAATTCAACGATTTCACCTGAAAGTGGCATAAACAAATCAGAAACGGTTTTTACCGCCTCGATAGTTCCAAATACCTCTTCTTTACCCATTACTTCACCTTCGGTTTCGATTTCAACGAATACGATGTCGCCCAATTCGCTTTGCGCGAAGTCAGTTACACCTACTGTTGCAATGTTCCCTTCGATGCTTACCCATTCGTGATCTTTGGTATACTTTAATGTAGCTGGAATATTCATGCTCTTTGTTTTTTGTTGTTTTCAGGTTCTTTTAACGCCTCCACACTACTGTTCTGCTAAAACGTTATTTATCGGTCACAAATGTATTATTTTTTCGGTGCAAAATCGAAATGAGAATGCCCCTTTGATACTTTTCAATTGGATCGTTGAAATTTATTCCGGATTCGTCTGCTCAAAATAGGTTTTTACGACTGTTGCTTTTGCATTTCCGATTACGGCTGCCAAACTTTCCAATGATTGTTCTTTGACGCGTTTCACCGATTTGAATTGCTTGATGAGCGCTTCTACCGTTTTTTGTCCGATGCCTTCGATCTGTTCCAATTCATTGGTGAGCGCGCCTTTGCTGCGACGATTGCGGTGGTGCGTGATTCCGAAACGATGCGCCTCATTTCGCAAATGTTGAATGATTTTTAGGGTTTCAGAACGTTTATCAAGGTAAAGCGGCAAACTATCGCCTGGGAAAAACAATTCTTCCAAACGCTTGGCGATCCCAACTATGGCCACTTTTCCGCGCAATTCCAGTTTCTCCAATGCTTCCAAAGCTGCGCTCAATTGTCCTTTTCCACCATCAATGATGATCAGTTGCGGCAAGCTTTGACCTTCATCCAGCATCCGACGGTAACGGCGAAAAACAGCTTCGCGCATGGTTGCAAAATCGTCGGGACCATCTACCGTTTGTACATTAAAATGACGGTAATCTTTTTTGCTCGGTTTGGCATCTTTAAACACAACACACGCTGAAACGGCATTGGTTCCCTGAATATTGGAGTTGTCGAAACATTCAATGTGAACCGGCCATTCCTTCAAACGCAGGTCTTTTTTCATTTGCTCTAGAATACGTTCCGTATGGCGTTCCGGGTTTTTGATCTTTTCCTGTTTCAGTTTTTCGAGTCGGTAAAATTTGGCGTTTCGCAATGAAAGATCGACCAAGGCTTTCTTATCACCGCGTTGCGGGGCAAAAAACCGGGTGTTTTCCCATTCCCAATCCATAGGTTGTTCCACCAGCACTTCTTTTGCTTCGCTGTGAAAACGTTCGCGCATTTCGGGTAAAATGAACGACATAATTTCGTCTTGCGTTTCGTCGAGTTTGCGTTTTAGTTCCACGGTAATCCCTTGAATAATGGCCCCGTGATTCACCACCAGGTAATTGACAAAAACGGTGTCGTCGTCTTCCACCATGGTGATTACATCTACCCTGTCGATGGTTGGCGAAACGATGGTAGATTTCACTTGGTAACGCTCCAACAAGTCGATACGTGTTTTCAAGTCTTGTGCTTCTTCAAACCGATAAGCGGCCGCATGATTGTGCATCAATGTTTTTAATTGCTGCACCACCGAACCGATATTCCCTTTTAAAATTCCGCTGATCTGATCGATCATTTCATTGTAGGAAGCAGCCGTTTGGTGTCCTTCACACGGTCCTTTGCATTTGCCAATATGGTATTCCAAACACACTTTGTACTGCTGCTTCTCGATTTTATTGGTCGCCAAATCAAGCGAACAGGTTCTCAGTGGGAACATTTCACGAATCAATTCCAGCAAGGTCTGCATGACTCTTCCGCTGGCATACGGTCCGAAGTAAATGGAACCGTCTTTGATCATTTGACGAGTCGAAAAAACGCGCGGAAACGGTTCTTTTTTAATGCAAATCCACGGATAGGTTTTGTCGTCTTTGAGTTGAATGTTGTACTTGGGCTGGTATTTTTTGATCAGGTTATTTTCCAGCAACAAGGCATCCATTTCGGTGTCTACAACAATGTATTGAATGTCGGCAATTTTCCTGACCAGAATATGCGTTTTGGCTTGATCGTGGTTTTTGGTAAAGTACGAAGTAACGCGCTTTTTGAGGTTTTTGGCCTTCCCAACATAGATAATCGTTCCCGTTTTATCGTAATACTGATAAACTCCCGGTTTATCGGGAAGGGTTTTTAATTTGAGTTGAATATCCATTTGGGGAGTCTGCACAAGCAAATGTACGCATTGATGGGATTTCTGGGATGTTTTCGGAAACGATTTTTCTGGAAGCGTGAGATTGGGTTGAAATGGGTCTCTATTGGAGGAGCGTCTTCTGTAGCCCAGTAAAAATAGACTTCTTTGAAAAGTGTAAAATTTTAAAATTGCGCACTTTTAAACATTTAAAATTTTAAAATTTCACAATTTTCTCACGGAAACCCGAAACGATTTCGCACTATCGAATTGTACTCAGAAAGCGAGTTTCAACTTTCAACCCACGGAAAATAAACTTACTTTTGCACAAAATCAGTCAGATGAAAAGAATAGCATTCATTACTTCAATCGTTTTAACCCTCGGGTTACTTGTTTCGATGTGCGGAACCTCTAAAACAGGAGGCGGTGGTTTTAACTTGTTTACAATCGACCAAGATCGTCAATTGGGCGCGCAAGTAGCAGCTGAAATTGATGGTAATCAGGCAGAATATCCGTTATTGGATTCAGCTAGCAACAAAGAAGTATATGCTTATTTGTACAAAATTCGAAACAGTATATTGAATTCCGGAAACGTGAAACACAAAGACGATTTCCAATGGCGCATTCGCGTTATTAAAGATGACAGCACGTTAAACGCTTTTTGTACGCCGGGCGGATACATTTATGTCTATACCGGGATTCTGAAATTTTTGGACAACGAAGCACAATTAGCCGGAGTGTTGGGTCATGAAATCGGTCATGCGGATTTGCGTCATTCAACACGTCAAATGACCAAAATTTATGGCATCGATGCTCTTGTAGGTATTTTGGCTGGTGACCGCGAATTGCTTCGACAAGTAACTACCGGAATCGTAGGTTTAAAATTCTCACGCGACCATGAAACTGAAGCGGATGAAGCATCGGTTCGCTACTTGTGTCCGACACCTTATACAGCTGATGGCGGAGCGGGATTCTTTAAAAAAATTCAGGAAATGGGTGGAAGCCGAACTCCTGAGTTTCTGAGCACTCACCCAAGTCCCGATGGACGAATTGAACATTTCGAAAATTCGAAAATCGAACAGGGATGCCAGGGAACCAACAGTTACGCTGCGGAATACAAAGCCATGTTGGCCAAGCTTCCTTAATTTACCGAACATGCAATTATTTCTAGAAGACGGTTCATACATTCTTACGAATGAGGGAATAGACTGTTCCATTCCGCTGGAAGCTTCTTCCGAAAATCCGCGTGCGTGGTACGTTGATGCTCCAATCATAGAACCGGTTCGAACCGAACAATGGACGGGCTCGGTAGCCGAAGGTGGAAGCGTGAATTTTCGCAATATCTTTTTCAACCCACACGGTCATGGCACGCATACAGAATGCTTAGGGCACATCACGCCTGAAGTTTATTCGATCAATGATGTAAAAATTGAACCCTTTGTAAAAGCACAACTCATCAGCATTACTCCAGAAAACCGAACAATGCCTGATGGAACAATCGATTCTGTTGTAACCGCTTCACAAATAGCTTCTTTGCTTCAATCTTCGGAAATGGAGGCTCTGCTGATTCGCACCTTGCCAAACGATCCGAAAAAACGTTCAACGAATTATTCGTCAACTAACCCGACTTATTTGGATGTGGCGATGGTGGAATTGCTCGACAAATCTGGCATCAAGCACTTGTTGGTAGATGTTCCTTCGGTAGATCGTGAAGAAGACGGTGGTGCTTTGGTTTTCCATCACGCTTTTTGGGGAGTGCCTGATAATCAGCGTTTCGATCGCACAATTACCGAGCTCATTTATATAGATGATGCGGCAGAAGACGGTCCTTATTTATTGGCGATTGAAACCGCTCCGTTTGTAAATGATGCTACTCCGAGCCGACCAATTATATACCCCATACACCGAAATGCAGAAGATCAATAACCCGATTTTTAGCCGGATTTGAACTTTCCGCTATCAACGGCACTGATTTTGCAAGCTAACTGTTACATTTGTAAAAAAAATACCTATGAGAAGTTTTGTTTTTTTCGCAGTCCTATTGATTGTAGCCAGCTGTGGAACCAAAGTTCCGTTTACTGACCAATTGAAAGAAGAGTTTGATTTATCTCCCGAAAACATGATGAAAGTGCAGTTTTTCACTTCATCAGTGATCATTTTAGAGAAAAGCAGTTCTTCCGGCAATCAATCAACAGGTGATGACGGTGCGTTAGTAGTCAACTCAAACAAAACATCCGACCGTGTGATCATCAATCCGGGAACAAAATGTGTGTTTGAGAAAATGGGCGATAACAATGCGATTGTGGTTCGTTTTGAATTGGGTACAGGTAAAGTGTTGCGATTCAATACACGTACTACTCAAACAAGTGGTAAATATTACCTGGTAACGGAAGCCAAAGAAAACACTGCCGGAATTGTAGACTACGGTAACGAAACATATACTGTTGCTCAAGGTGCTGGAAGTGCTCACTTGCAGGTAATCCTGAAAAAATTGCAAAAAACCAAACGCAAAGACCGCACGGTTAAAGGTTTGAAAGTATAAACGAAACGCTCCGAGTAATCGGGGCGTTTTTTAGATAGAATTGTCAGACATGGTTGCATACTACGATGTTTTCAAAGCGTTGCACATCATTTTTGTGGTGAGTTGGTTTGCCGGCTTGTTCTACATTGTTCGTTTGTTTATTTACCACACAGAAGCCAATCAAAAACCGGAAGTCGAAAAAGAAATTCTTCAACGAGCGTTTAATCTGATGCAATGGCGTTTGTGGTACATCATCACCACTCCGGCAATGATCCTGACAGTCGTTTTCGGAACCTTAATGCTCTTTGCCATTCCGGGATTATTGAGCCTGCCTTGGATGCAATTGAAATTGGCATTTGTAGGAATCTTGCTCGTTTACCATTTCATTTCGCAAGGCATCATGAATCGCTTGAAAAACGGTGGCTCCAAATGGACTTCGGGGCACTTGCGCATTTGGAATGAAGTTGCAACGTTATTGCTGGTTGCCATCGTGTTTTTGGTCATCAAAAAAGACACGCTTTCTTGGACAGGTGGAATTATCGGTTTCTTTGGAGTTGGAATCGGATTGATGATGGGGATAAAGTTGTATAAGCGGTTGCGGAAGAAGTGATTTAACTGGAAGTTTCTGAAAAATTTCGCAATCAATACTATCTTTAGGTTCTAACTTAAAATAAAATCGATGTATAAATTAGTATTGGTTGCCGTTATTGCTACCCTGATGCTGTTCTCGTGCGGAGCAGACAATAAAGAATTGATTGTTGGAAAATGGAAAGAAGTCGGCACTGGCACTAGCGTCAGCGAATACAAAGCCGACGGCACTTATTTAATCAGCTTTGACGACGGCACTACCGAAGAAGGAAAGTACCGTGTAGAAGGAACTACGCTGTACAACACCGAAAAAGGTGAAACGGAAGAGTTATCTGTTGAATTGACTACACTGGATGATAAAACTATGGTGGGAAATGTTGGTGGCATGTTTGAGACGAAATACGAGCGGATGAAATAGAGGTTCTTCGGATACCATTATTCGAAAAGACAAAAGCGCTGATGGTAAAATCGTGCTTTTGTCTTTTTTTTTTGGCCTTGATAAAATAGATATATTCAATGATATTGATCTGAAAATCAATTTTTTAACTTCGGTAATCCCGCAATATTACTGAAGTTTTTATAATTTAGAAAAACGCCTCAAAATACCTGTGGTTGGGTAAATACCAACTGCAATTCTTTAACCGATTCTTCTGCCTTTGAACGCAGTCTGTAAAAATGCTTGTTGTTTATATAAAATTCGGTGATGATTCCTGCATGTTCCAATTCTTTCAAATGCTGACAAACAGTTGCATCACACAGTTTGGTGATTTTCATAAAGTGTTTGTTTGTTCCTAATCCGTGAGTCGCTAAAAATTGAACAATAACAATTCTAGCAGGGTGTCCAATAGCTTTTGCTGTGCGTGCGAATGTCTTTTCTTTTGTTGAATATTGAGCTGTTTTTGATGATCCCATAAGGCTTTTCTTATTTAAGATAATGAAAAACGACATTTATCTCCAAATTGATTCTGAAAAAAGTAATCATTTCCAAGTAAAAAGAATTGCACAACAAAATGGTTCTTTTTAGTGCAAAAAAAACTAAAAAAGACACAGTTTTAATCATTTAAATACCTGTTATTCAATTAATTAAATTCAGTAATCCCGCAATATTACGGAATTTTCAAACATCAGTTAAAAACCATTATCTTGCACGCCGATAGGATTCTGAAAATAAGTCGATATTTTTACAAAAACATTCATCATGTCATACGAAAACATCCTTGTAGAACAAGCAGGGCACATTCAAACCATTACCATCAACCGCCCCGCTCAGCTCAACGCGCTCAACAAAGCCACCATTGAAGAATTGCATGCAGCTCTCAAAGCGGCTAACAACGATGCTTCAACAGGCGTAGTGATTCTCACAGGTTCGGGTGAAAAATCGTTTGTGGCTGGAGCCGATATCAAAGAATTTGCACACTTTTCAGTAGAAGAAGGAAAAGTATTGGCCGCTAAGGGTCAGGAATTATTGTTCTCGTTCATTGAAAATATGACCACTCCGGTTATTGCTGCTGTAAATGGTTTTGCCTTGGGTGGAGGATTGGAATTGGCCATGGCTTCGCACATTCGTGTAGCTTCGGATAACGCTAAATTGGGTTTACCAGAAGTTTCACTGGGCGTGATTCCCGGATATGGCGGAACGCAACGCTTGGCACAATTGATCGGTCGTGGTAAAGCCAACGAATTGATCTTTACCGCTGGAATGATTCCAGCCGATGAAGCACTTTCGTGGGGACTGGTAAACCATGTGTGTACACAAGAAGAATTATTACCGCTGGCGCAGAAAATCGCCGGAAAAATCATTAACAATTCCGCTACAGCTATTGCCGCAGCCATTCGCTCAGTAAATGCATTGTACAGCAAAGGCGGACAGGCAGGTTTTGATACCGAAGTTGCCGAATTCGGAGCGTGTTTCGGAACAGCAGACTTTAAAGAAGGCACTACCGCATTCATCGAAAAACGCAAACCAAACTTTCGCGGATAATTGAATCCTTTAAAGAAATTACTCGGACAAACAGCTGTTTACGGTCTGTCAAGTATTCTTGGCAGAATGCTGAATTTCCTGCTGGTTCCGCTGTATTTGTACGTCTTTAAAGATCCTTCCGATTACGGAGTTATTTCACAACTATACGCATTTACCGCCTTTCTGATGGTGTTTCTAACTTTCGGAATGGAAACGTCTTTCTTTCGGTTTATTCAGGACAAACCCGACAAACAACAGGTCTTTCGCAACAGTTTTCTCACGGTAATCAGTCTGAACGTGCTGTTTTTTATCCTTGTATTGTTTTTCAACAAAGACATTGCCGATCTCTTGCTCTTTTCGGGCCACAGTGAATACATGATTCTCATTGCAGCCATCATTGGTATCGATGCAGTTGCTAGTTTACCTCTAGCGCGTTTGAGAGCCGAAGAACAAGCCAAACGCTTCGCCGCAATCCAGTTTGCTTCTATTGGAGTGAATATCGTGCTCAACCTGTTTTTTCTACTAGTGTTGTTCGATCCGTTACATCCCGAATCAGGAGTGTTTATGATTCTGATCGCCAACCTGATTTCGAGTTTGGTGAAACCGGCCATGCTCTACAAAGATTTCTTGAACATCTCGTTTAAATTCGATTGGAAACTGGCACTAGAAATGTCGAAATACGCTTTTCCGATAGTGATTGCAGGCTTTGCATTTATTGTGAATGAAACCATCGACCGGGTAATGCTGAAACAAATCCTTTCAGAACAACCCAATATGACACCCAAACTCGCCGACGCGGAAATTGGGATCTACAGCGCGTGTTACAAACTTGCCATGTTGGTTTCAATATTATTGCAAGCATACCGCTACGCTGCCGAACCGTTTTTTTTCAATCAATCCAAAAACCAGGATCGCAACAGGATTTATGTGAAACTGATGAACTACTTTGTGGCCATCATGTGCATTATTTTCCTTGGAATTGCACTGAATCTCGACATTTTCAAATACTTCATCACTAGTGAAACCTACCGTATCGGTTTGCCTGTAGTTCCTATTTTGTTAATGGCGAATGTGTTTCTGGGAATTTACCTCAACCAGAGTATTTGGTACAAACTGAGCGATCAAACAAAATTCGGAGCGTATATTGCTTTAGGTGGTGCGTTTCTAACCATTCTGATCAATTACCTGTTTATCCCAAGTTATGGTTATATGGCGAGTGCCTGGGCTACACTCATTGTTTACGGTGCGCAAATGGTGGCCTCTTATCTCCTGGGACAAAAATACTTCCCGATCAAATACAACCTGCGTAAGTTTTTCCTGTATATGGGGTTCAGTTTAGTGATTTTCTTTCTGGCAGGATTCTTTCACCTCGAAGAAGGAAGTGTGTTTAAGTTTATCGTCAATAATTTCCTGATTGCAGTCTTTATCGGACTGGTGCTATTTATGGAAGGAATAAAACTGAGACGTCCGAAAAAATTGTGATCGCTGTTATTCTGAAGGTACTTCCCCTGCTGAAGTGATATTGTTACCACCTTGCCGTTCCAAACGCGATAAAGCGATCAACGGAAGTACAGGAATAACAATTGCCAGCAACACCCACAGCAAAGCCGAACGGCCGAGTAAATTTGCCAATCGAGATGTCACGTAAACGCTAATCAGGTAAAGCGCAAGCGTTACAACAAAGGCTTTAAATGCATGTTCCACAGGAACAGTTACCAAACCTGCAGCAAGAACGGTATACAAAACAATCATTCCAACACCGCCAAACAACCCTACTTTGCGCATTGAAGCCAATTCACGCTGCATTTCTTCACTGGTAACATTCCCTGCAAAAAACGCACGTTGACGCAAAATGATCATCACTACACCAACCGTAATCGATCCGTCGGCAATGTTCCAAATGGCAGGAAACACTTCTTCTGAGCCAACCCATGGCATCCATTCGGGCCAGGTAAGATTGATCTGAAACATGTCTACCACGTTACCTAATAAGAATCCGGTATGCCTGGTTTCCTGTTTGCCAAGCCAACCGCAATCGGTCCAAACGCCTGAGCCTTCCAAATGGTTAAAAGCAATACAGCCGTCGTAATCAAAAATGAAATCGTAAAACATCGAATCGATCAGATTTCCGGTAGCTCCGGCAAAAATGAATCCAATTGCGATTAATAATCCGGTTTTCACTCCCTTTTTCGCCTGTTTCCACCAATAATAACCAATGGCACAAATGGCAGCAATGCGAAATACACTCAACCCGAGTTTGGCCCACATGCTCGAGCCAAAAGTGGTTCCAAACGCCATCCCTTGATTTTCGATATACACCAAACGAAACCAATTTCCAGCGATAGGAACCGGCTCGTCGTAATAATTAAACGTGTTTTTTATCCAAATCTTGAGGATCTGATCAATCAACAGCACAGCAAAAACTACTGCACCAACAATCAATAATTTGCGTTTGAAAGGCGACATTTATTTGTTTTGCATGTTTTTAGCTTCAATACTCAAGGTAGCATGAGGCACCAAACGAAGACGTTCTTTTTGAATCAATTTCCCGGTTACACGGCAAATTCCGTAAGTCTTATTCTCAATACGATTCAGGGCACTTTTCAAGCTGTCGATGAATTTTTCCTGACGAGCAGCCAATTGCGCTACTTCTTCACGCGAAAGGGTTTCAGAACCGTCTTCCATCATGTTAAAGGTTCTTCCGGTATCGTCGGTACCATGATTATCACTGTGCGAAAGTGAACCTTTCAACAAATCGTAATCTTCGTAAGCTTCTTTCAACTTATCATTGATCAGCACTCGGAATTCATCCAATTCTGAATCTGAGTATCGTGTTTTTTCTACTGACATATATGCTTATTGTTTAAACAATCTTTTTTCAAAGACGGACAAAAATAATCGAAAAATCAGACCATTCACAGACATTTTGCAAATGGCTGACATTACTTATTCACAAGAGCAACAGGCTTATCAACGATTTGGGCTTGTCAGTCTTTTCTACCTGGTCATTTACCAAAATTTGTTTCATTACTCTGTATCAGCCAGCTGATACATTATTTCTTTACCACGGATATCAGGATTTCTGCTCGGCTAACGCCCTCGCTTGACGAGGGTGTAATAAATGCGCTGCCGTTAGGAACGCTAAAATCTGCGCATCTGTGGGAACAAAAAACCAGTCTGGTCAAGCATCTTTTACTTAAAACACTAAACGGTTTCAGCGTTCTTGGTTACTTCTTCCAACCAGCAGGTTAACGCAATGAATTCCTCCACACCCAAACGCTCCGGTCGCAACTGTAAAACCTCATTTTCAGGATAGTTAGCCGGCAACAGGGCTTTAATGGAATTGCGAATGGTTTTACGGCGTTGGTTAAACGACATTTTTACCACGGTTTTGTACAACTTCTCATCACATGGTAAACTGGTACGCTCGTTTCGAACACAACGAATGACACCCGATTTTACTTTCGGAGGCGGATCAAACACGTGCTCGTCGACGGTAAAACAATAGGTGATATCGTAATAAGTTTGCAGTAAAACACTCAAAATTCCGTAGGTTTTGGTGCCAGGTTTTTCGGCAATCCTTTGAGCAACTTCTTTCTGAAACATGCCCATAATTTCGGGAATCTGGTTTCGGAATTCAATGCAACGGAACAAAATCTGCGACGAAATATTGTATGGGAAATTACCTATTACCGCAAAAGGTCGGTCGCCAACAAAATCTTTTGGGTTCATTTTCAGGAAATCGCCATTGATAATATGACCTTTCAACTGCGGATAATGTATGTTCAAATAATCAATCGATTCGGTATCTACATCCATCAACCACCATTCGGTTTCGGTGTCGAGCATCAGGAATTCGGTCAGCGCACCCATTCCCGGACCAATTTCCAGCGCTACTTTACAATCGTTATGGCGACCGTACTGCTCGGCAATTTTCTTGCAAATCCCCTTGTCTTTGAGGAAATGCTGCCCCAGATGCTTTTTGGCTCTAACGCTCATGTACAAAATGTTCGATAACGGATAATGTTGTTCGGAAAGCAGCAAATCGTCCGGCAAATTTCCCGGAATGATCTGCCTGCAATGCTGGGGCGAATTCACGTCCGTAGCGGTCTAAGTGTTCCTGACTGTAAGAAACGTAGGTTATTGCGTAGGTCACTCCGCCTTCTTCTTCACCGTGCACTTTCGATAAGCGGCTTTCAAGAAAACAACCGGTGTTCATCACTTCCGGAATGTGTGCCGAACGCATCCATTCCAACCATTCTGATTCGCTGTTGGGATCAATACTAACCGTAACATTATACAAAACGTGCATACTTCTGTTTTTGAAAGCACAAAGGTACTGAACTAAATAGTAATTTTACGGTTCTTCAAACAACAGACATGATTAACTACAATCCCAAAAGTTGGCTGGGAATGATTTTCCACCTCACGAAAAGTGATACACTGCAAATTCTGTGGAAAGAGCTGGTAATGATTTTTGCATTTACCCTTTTGATTGCTTTTGTGGAATTGCATTATTTCCCGAAAGCCACGGTACTTGACAGGTTGTTCCCCGTCTACCAAATTTTGGGTTTTGTGATGTCGCTATTATTGGTTTTCCGAACCAATACTGCTTATGATCGCTGGTGGGAAGGTCGCCGAAAATGGGGTGAATTGGTGAATGATTCCCGCAATCTGGCTGTAAAAATTGCTGCCCTAGAATTGGATGAGGAAACCAACGCTTTTTTTGCCCGACATATTGGGAATTTCGCGAAAGCTTGTAAGGAACATTTGCGTGAAGGGGTGAATTTTGAAATCCTAAATCTTACTCAGGAAGAAATCTTGTTTCTTAGAAAGGTTGATCACATTCCTTCCGGAATTGTGGAGCTGATTTACATCCAATTCAACAAACTGAAAAAATCCGGCGCCTTGTCGGAAGAAGATATCCTGCGTTTAGATCGTAACCTGAACGGGTTTCTGGACAGCATCGGTGCTTGTGAACGCATTAAAAACACGCCGATTCCTTATTCGTATAGCATGTTTTTCAAGAAGTTTATCTTTATTTATGTGGTAACGCTTCCGCTTGCATTCGTGGTGAATTTCGGGTATTTCTCAGCCATCATTTCTACCTTTATCTTTTATGTGTTTGTGAGTTTGGAAATTCTTGCAGAAGAAATCGAAGATCCGTTTGGTATGGACGACAACGATTTACCAACCGATCAAATGACTGAACGCATCGAAGGAATCGTGACAACAATCTTACTCAAAACAGCCGAAAATTAATCAACACTAATTCCGTATCTTTGCGCCATGAAGCACATCCGCAACTTTTGTATTATTGCCCATATTGACCACGGTAAAAGCACCTTGGCCGACCGTTTATTGCAAACAACCGGTACCATTTCGGATCGCGAAATGCAGGCTCAGGCGCTAGACGATATGGATTTGGAGCGCGAGCGTGGTATTACCATCAAGTCGCACGCCATTCAAATGAGCTATAAATACAATGGCGAAGATTATATCCTTAACCTCATTGACACTCCCGGACACGTGGATTTCTCATATGAAGTTTCGCGTTCCATCGCCGCTTGCGAAGGCGCTTTGCTAATTGTTGATGCATCACAGGGAATTGAAGCGCAAACCATTTCGAATTTGTATCTGGCGTTGGAACACGATTTAGAGATCATTCCTATCCTCAATAAAATGGACCTTCCGGGCGCTATGCCGGAGGAAGTGACTGATCAGATTGTTGAATTGATCGGCTGTGATCCGTCGGATGTCATTCCCGCTTCCGGAAAAACCGGATTGGGTGTATTGGATATTCTAAAAGCGGTAATTGAACGTATTCCTGCTCCGAAAGGCGACGAAAATGCGCCGCTTCAAGCCATGATTTTCGACTCGGTATTTAATCCGTTTCGTGGAATCATAGCCTACTACCGTGTAAGAAACGGGGTTGTTCGCAAGGGTGATAAAGTGAAATTCTTCAACACAGGCCGCGAATACAACGCCGAAGAAATCGGAATCTTGAAAATGGATTTGAGTCCTCGGAAAGAAGTACGTGCAGGCGATGTGGGTTATATCATTTCCGGCATCAAACAAGCCAACGAAGTAAAAGTGGGTGATACCATTACATTGGCAAATAACCCTTGCGAAGCAGCTATCAAAGGTTTCGAAGATGTGAAACCGATGGTATTTGCCGGAATTTATCCTGTTGAGACAGATGATTACGAAGAATTGCGTTACTCCATGGAAAAACTGCAGCTCAACGACTCGTCTTTGGTGTTTGAACCGGAATCTTCGGCCGCTTTGGGCTTTGGTTTCCGTTGCGGTTTCTTAGGAATGTTGCACATGGAAATCATCCAGGAACGTTTGGAGCGCGAGTTCAACATGACCGTGATTACCACCGTTCCCAACGTATCGTATTACTGCTATATGCGGAAAGATCCGGAGAAAGCGTTTATTGTGAATAATCCTTCTGAATTGCCTGATCCTTCTGGTGTTGACCGTATTGAAGAGCCGTATATCAAAGCACAGGTGATTACCAAATCCGAGTACATCGGTCAGATTATGACCTTGTGTATTGAAAAGCGTGGTGAATTAAAAAATCAAGTGTATTTGACGCAAGACCGCGTTGAGATTACGTTTGAAATGCCTTTGGCCGAGATTGTTTTTGACTTCTACGACCGTTTGAAATCGGTGTCGCGTGGTTATGCATCATTTGACTACCACCCAATCGGCTACAAAGAATCTGACCTGATCAAAATGGATTTAATGCTCAATGGCGAAGTATTGGATGCTCTTTCTGCTTTGGTTCACCGCAGCAATGCTTACGATTTAGGGAAGAAAATCTGCATCAAACTGAAAGAGTTGATTCCACGTCAGCAATTCGAAATTCCAATTCAAGCCGCTATCGGAGCCAAAGTAATTGCCCGTGAAACGATCAAAGCCTTGCGTAAAGACGTTACCGCCAAATGTTATGGTGGTGATATTAGCCGAAAACGAAAATTACTTGAAAAGCAAAAAGAAGGAAAAAAACGTATGCGCCAGATTGGTCGTGTAGAAGTGCCGCAAGAAGCATTTATGGCGGTTTTGAAATTGAACGATTAGACACTTTTTTGAGAGAACTAGGAAAATAGGGAACTGGGGAACTAGGTTAGGAACCTCCTCGTTCCCCAGTTCCATTGTTCCCAGTTGACTATCAATCAAATCCTTTCCGCCTGCACCACATGCCGTTCAATGTGGTAGACATAAAACCGTAGCGTATCTCCCAATCGCAATTTGATCATTTTAGAGATCGAAATGGCTGTTTTTGTATGGGTCAAATCTACCTTTTTAGCCATTTCCAATAAGCGCAATAAATGGTCGAGTTGTTTTAAAAATCGATCAACCGTTGCTACCGATAGATCAGATTTTGCAGGATTTTTATCATCGGGAGATTTCATTTTCTTAATGGTGCCATTTTCTTTGGGCTGCATAAGTTTCGCGAAATAATTTCCGATCACTCCTGATTTAAACACATGCCAGCTAGGTCGTTTTGCCATAAGTATACTTCGCTCGATTTCAGGCAAATAAAAATCACCGTACAAATTCAAGTGTTCCAGACATTCGAGCTTACTCCAACTTTCGGCATTGGGTTTTAAGTTCAACACTTCCTCGTTCAACGAACGGTATTCTGAAATGGTATCTTGGACATTCTTTGATCGTCTTATCAAATCGGTCAAGATTTCATCGGTCTTAAATTTCATCATGTATTGGTTTTAAGTACAGAACAAAATTCGGTGCTTCAGTTGCCAAAAACATTGATTGAAATCAAGAATTACACGTTGGAATCAGAAATCTTTAGTCATTGATTTTCCGAACACGACTCAGTGTTTCGGGTGTCATACGCAGGTAAGACGCGATGTATTTGGAAGGGATTTCCTGAAATAACCTCGGACTTCGTTGCAAAACACGCTGCAAACGTTCGGAAGGAGATGCGGTGAGTAAATCAACTTCCCGTTCCAATTGCTGAATGACCAATCCTTCCAAAATAGCATTGTACAATTTCAGAAAAGATGGGCTGGCATCAATAGCGGCTTGAAACTGCTGTTTGGACACAGCGCGCACTTGCGTTCTACGAATGGCTTGAATGTAAAATTCGGAAGGTGTGCCATTAATAAACGATGACAGCGCCGTAATAAACGAATCTTTGTATCCGAAACGAATGGTCAATTCTTCGAATTCCGTTTGCAGAAAAACCCTGACGGCTCCACTTTCGATATAGTAGATATGCTGATCAACAACGCCTTCCGTTACCAGAAATTGGTTTTTTGGAAGGGTTAATACCCTTGAATCAGTCAACAATTCCCGCAATAACGTATCTTCCACTTTGTTTGTGTTAGCTGTCGAAAATTAAGCAAATGAAACTTGTAAGCAAGTTTATCGCACAAAAAAGCCGAAAACACTAAGTGCTTCCGGCTTCTAAAGAGCGAGTCTTTACTTATTTAGTAACGTTCAATTTTCCGGAGAAAACTTGACCTTCACTTGTAATTTTAAGTTGGTAAGTACCAGGAGTCAAGTTTTTAACCT
>JARWZO010000022.1 GCA_029866325.1 Fluviicola sp.
ACTCGCCCCTACAGTATTTTACATTTTCAATTGATCATTATTTTGGAACGGCTGTTCCCTCAAACTCAACACGCTTATCGGTAACCAATACCAATTCACCCAATTCGTACACATTTTTGAATCCGTAGCCATACAAGTTGATGTAAGCCGGAATATTGAGTGCCAAGGTCACTCGTTCCAAACCAGAAAGCGTTTTTTTCGGATAGTTCATCGCTTTACTTTGCAAATAGGGATCTTCATTTAATGAATTGAAATCAGTAACAAAATTGTTATTGCAGTAGATTAGAATACGCGTATTCTTATCAGGTATAAGTGTATTCAAACGATCTTGTGTAAATTCCGTAAAATCCAGATTGATGGCACCTTTTACATGTTTGGCATCGTATTGTGCTTTGGAACGGAAGTCAAGAATAATGGTGTTTTCTTTCTTCATTTCATTGAAACGATCAAGGCTCACCAAATGCGCTTCGCGGTAAGTCTCCACCTCAGCCATTAATTCACTGTAATCTTCAAAATTGACCAGTACGGAAGGAATAAGCGGTTGTTTTGCTTTAGAAGCATTCTGACCGTTTAACCGTTTCATTTCATTTTCACCTTCCGGTACGGCAGTTCCTTCAAACAGGAGATTCGGATCAGACGTATTTACCAACTCGCCTAGTTCATAGATGTTGGTGTAACCGTATCCGTATAGATTGATGAACGTAGGAATGTTGAGCGCCAAGGTATATTGACGGGATTCAGGAGTTGTTCTCACTTCTTCTTCGATTGGTTCTGCTCTGTATCCGCCGCGACTACGATTGTTTTTTTTGTCTAATTCGAATATCTGTTCAACCTGAACCGGGGCCGAAACTTTGCTAGCAAAGGACATATCTTGAATGGAAAGTTGAATATTCTGCATGAAATTATTGTTGCAATAAATGAGAATTCGTGTTGAGGGATCAGGAATGAGTAATCTCAGGTTGGCTTGGTTAAAATCGGAGAGATTGAGGTGAATGGCCCCTTTGATGTGTTTCGCATTGTACATTGAGTCGGAACGAGTGTCCAGAATCACGGTTTTTGGCTCAGCGGCATATTGGTTGAAGGTACTTAAATCGACTAAGCGACCATTTCTGTAGGTTTTCACTTCCTGAGCGAGGTACTTGTAATCGTCAAAACTCACTAGTTCAGATCGCTCAAAGCTTTCTAATTGGGCAAAAAGGTTGGTACTAAGTACAGTCGCTGCGAGAATCAAATATGCTTTCATAACCGGTTTTTTAATCGTTTTGTTTCCGTACACCAAGCCGTTAGTTTGGTTCAAATTAAACAGAACAATCAATGAAACACGCAGATAACTATAAAAATAACGATATATTTATAAATATAGTTGTGTGATTAGAAAACTAATTATATGTTTGTTGTATGAAAAAGGAATTGACACGTGCAGAAGAGCAGATCATGCAGGCTATTTGGTCGGTAGGAAAAGGATTTGCCAAAGACATTCACGAACAGTTGGACGAACCGAGACCAGCTTATAATACGGTTCTCACGGTGATTCGTGTTTTGGTACAGAAGGGTTTTGTGGAGTATAAAACATACGGTAAATCGAATGAATATGCACCTACGATCACCAAAGAAGCCTATTCTGCGCAGCGTTTTCAGTCGTTAAAGGAGAATTACTTCGAGAATTCAAACACCAAATTACTATCGTTTTTCATGAAGGAAAACAACTTGAACTTGGCTGATTTAAATGAGATTTTAGAAATCATTAAAAAAGAGCAGCATGACTAGTTTTTGGTGGAATTTGGTGGAAGTGAACATGACCATGGTGCTACTCTGGTTGGTTGTTAGATTGGTTAGAAGTCAGCTGTCTTTCGGCCAGCAGCGCTTGAGTTTGTTATCGATTCCGTTTCTTTCGGTTGCGACATTACTGGTAAAAAACGGATTGTCGACCGGTGGTTTAACTGTTGCTTTTCCGGTGGTAGAATTGGAACCAATTGTGATAAAATCGGGAAAAACAGCACCGAATGTGCAAGAACAATTGTGGTCGTTTGAGTTCATTTACTGGATCATTGCCGCACTGTTTGCTTGTTGGGTGCTTTGGCGAATTGGTAGAACAATTTTGTTGTTTCTGTCAAATGAACGTTTTTCAGCCAACGGGTATTCCTGGGTGGAAATCCCTGAAAAAGATTCCTTTTCCTTTTTTAAGTGGATTCAAATTCGCGCAGGTTTGTCGACCCAAGATCGTGAGATTGTGCTGCAACATGAATTGATTCATGCTCGAAAAGGACACACTTTTGACGTTCTTTACCTTGAACTGGTGCATTGTTTTTGCTGGTTCAATCCCTTCCTGTTTTTTATCAAAAAAGACTTGATTCACGTTCACGAATTTGAAGTGGATCAACTAATGTACACGAAATATAACGTGCACTATATGCAATCGTTAGTAGCGTATTCCCTCGGAACTAGTTCATCATCATATCTATTAACCAATCAGTTCTTGACAAAGCTCACGCTGATTAAACGTATCAACATTATGAAACACACAACTAAAAAAAGATGGGTTCTTGTGCTCGCATTGCCTTTGTTTGCCGGCGCTCTTACCCTTGTTTCGTGGACTTCTCAACAACAGAAAGTTCCACAGAAAGTCGCAAAAACACCCGTTGCCGTATCGGATGAAACAGAAAAACCTGCCGAGTTTAAAGGTGGTATGGATGCATTGGTAACCTATATGTCTACCAATATCAAGTATCCTGAATCGGCTGCCAAAAGTAAGATTACAGGAAAAGTGATGACTTCTTTTGTCATTACCGAAACGGGAAAAGTGACCGACGTTAAAATTCTGAAAAGTGTAAATTCAGATTTGGATGCGGAAGCGAAGCGAGTAGTGGAAGCTATGCCTGACTGGATTCCTGCAGAAAAAGAAGGGAAAAAGGTGAAATCTGAAATGATTCTTCCGGTTTCATTTCAATTATAATACTGTTCAGTTCTAGCTAAGTACAGTAGGGAAGGAGTTGCCGGTTTTGGCAGCTCTTTTCTGTTTTTAAAACTCTAGTTCACTCACATTCAAATCCACTTTGTTGCTGATACCGGGTAGTCTTCCACTTTCAGAGAACTGCCAGTGAATAACATCTTGATCACTCATGTATTGCGGTTCGCGACTGTAAGCGGCAATCCAGAATTTGTAGCCGGAGAATTGATTCCTGAATTTGGTTTCGTAGAAATTGAGCGACGTATAAATGATCGGTCTTCTGCCCGAGACACGTTCCACTTCCGTGAGCCAGATCTTCATTTTGGCAATGAGGTCTTCGTCAGAAAAACCTTCTTCTTCCACATCCAATACCGGTGGAAGGTCAATTTCACGTTCGTCCCAGTGTTTCAAGAAATGTGCAGCTTGCGGTCGGGGAGCATTTTTGGTGGAAAAATAATGGTAAGCTCCGTTCAATACCCCCATTTCGTTTAATACTTCACGGTTGCGTTCCCATTGTGTATCAAGATGGTCGGCGCCTTCGGTGGCTTTGCAATACACAAAATCAATCAAGGTATCGAAGCCTTTTTCTTCAAACAATTCCTCCCAATCAATCGTGCCTTGATGATGCGAAACATCGATACCAACGCTGGCGTAACCTTCAGGAATAAGTGTTCGGAAATGTTGCGGTGTTTCTTCCTTCGTATCGGCAACGTACCAAAAAAAGACGAATGCTATGATCCCAACCGGAATCAAACCCCACATCACGAGCTTCGTGCCGTTGGATTTCTTTTTTCGCGATTTGGCTGTATGTGTTTTTTTGCGATGCTTTGCCATGATGAAAAAACAAACTCCCCGAAGATTCAGGGAGTTGGATCAATTATTTCTTAAAGTTAGCCGCAACTACAAGGTCTTTCGTTCCGTGTGTCCACGAATAGAATCCTTCGCCCGACTTGACACCTTTTTTGCCTGCCATTACCATGTTTACCAATAGTGGGCAAGGAGCGTATTTCGGATTTCCAAAACCGTCGTGCAATACTTCCAAAATGGCCAGACAAACATCCAATCCAATGAAATCAGCCAATTGAAGTGGTCCCATCGGATGTGCCATTCCCAGTTTCATTACCGTATCGATTTCTTCTACACCGGCTACACCCTCAAACAAGGTATAAATGGCTTCATTGATCATCGGCATCAAAATACGATTGGCCACAAATCCAGGGTAATCGTTTACCTCAACCGGCACTTTGTTCAGCTTGCGCGAAGTTTCCATGATCAAGTTCGTCACTTCGTCGGAAGTAGAATAACCGCGAATGATTTCGACCAATTTCATTACCGGCACCGGATTCATGAAATGCATTCCGATTACTTTATCAGGTCGAGATGTTACAGCAGCAATCTTTGTGATCGAGATGGAAGAAGTATTACTTGCCAAAATCACTTCAGAACCTGTAGCAGCATCCAATTGTTTGAAAATGTTGAGTTTCAGATCAACATTCTCGGTAGCAGCTTCAACCACCAATTCGGCATTTTTCACACCTTCTTCAATCGAAGTAAACGTAGTTAAATTAGCCAATGTAGCTGCTTTATCGGCCTCGGTAATGGCTTCTTTCGCTACTTGGCGATCTAGGTTTTTGGTAATGGTGGCAATTCCTTTATCCAAAGAAGCTTGCGAAATATCAATCAACGAAACGGTATATCCGAATTGAGCAAAGGTGTGAGCGATGCCGTTTCCCATTGTTCCGGCACCAATTACTGCTACGTTTTTCATCTGTAATTCAATTTTGAATACAAAGATAGTTTTCCGTTGGAAATAGGGAATTATTGCTTGAGTGTAAATTAGAAAATTGATTGGTCTCAATCGTATCACAATTTTCTCTTACTTTTTTCAGCCTCAGGCTGATGAAAAAGTAAGCAAAACATCCTTTTGCGCCATTCATAGCCGCTTGTGAAAAATGGCTCTTTCTGTGTTTTAAGGTCAAAAGTGTCAGATCGAGATCTGAAACGCAACGTACAGCAGTTTTGGCAAACGCTGTACGTTTTAGCGCTTTTGACAAAACACAACGAAACAGCCATTTTTCTTACTTCGCTTCCTTGAATTGGCGCTGTCCGCAAACTTAACTTACGGTAAAAAGAACGTTATACGATACGAATTTTTGATTCTACTAAAATCGTTTAATGGTATGATTAAGAATAATCAATTACAAGACATGTCCTTTCCTGCTGAAAACCGCGTCAACTCAGGCTGTATTTTCCATATTTCTGATGAAACCGTTGTGGTGAACTCAAGCTGTTTCTACTTTTTTAGGTGACTTCACTCCAACAATCAATAACCAAAAAACCGTTGATAATTCGGCTAAGGAAGCTAAAATAGACACGAGTAAATTTGAATAAACACGTAAGTCCGGAAACAGAATAAAGGTAACGGCATCAATGATATATGATACACCACCAAGAACCAACAAAAGACCAATTATTTTAGGCATAAAACCCGATTGACAACCCAATTTTCCGAAAGGAATTAGCCAAAGTCCCCAAAAAATAGAAATCACTGAATTGCCGTAATCGTACATTTTGAAGAATGTCATTACAAAAGCATTTGCGTCTGACGGTTTAAAAGAAGCTGAGCAGTTTTCTTTTAAGACCAACAACGCATAAAATTGGTTGAATATTATGAGGAAAGCGATAGGTACAGAAACGATCACGAGTACCAATAAAGTTCTAGCCATATACTTATTGGCTTGTTCAAACAATTTATAGAGACTCAATGCCAGAAAAACGAAGACAGTTTGACAGATTAAACTGCTCAATATGCCCGTCCTAAACAAGAACTCATTGTCGAGTAAATTTTGTGCTGTTAAGGCCGAGTCATTGGCTACAATGATTTGAGAAGGAACGTACATGATGCCATAGGCACCGGTAATGGCCATGATTAGGTAGAGTAATCCTGAAATGCGAGCTGTTTTTTTAAGTGAAATCATACTGCTTTTTTTAGTGATGAATAAAATGGATGTGGCAAAATAAAGTGCGTTAGAAGTCTGGTCCAGACGATGCTGAGCTTCATACTTATAGGATAATGAATGGTGTAGTTATTCGAAAGTAGCCTTAAATACCTCTCCTAGTGGTACATTAAATGTGTTTGCCATTCGAAATGCCAACTCGAGTGAGGGAAAGTATTTACCACTTTCAATAGCAACAATTGTTTGTCGTGTCACCCCCGTTTTATCAGCCAATTCTTGTTGGGTCATTTCATCGGTGTTGAAGCGCAATTTCCGAATATTGTTGGTGATGACGCAGTTTTGAATGTTAGTGGATTTACTCATATCAAAATCCTTTTCTATAAAAGTAAAACTTGGTCAAATCGGATAGAATAGAGGCGAAAAATCCCGAAAGAATTAATGTCAGAAACATCACCCAGATTTCCATTCCCAAAGCAAGAGAACCCATAGATAGCAAGAAGCCAAGTATAAATGTCCAATGAGAAACCTGAATACCTTTCAGTTCAATGAGTTTGTCGCGTTCATCTCTCCTTGTATCAAGATCTTCATTGGTGACAACTTTGGTAAGAATAGCAAAAAGTATGTGGATAATGATTTGCGCGACGATTGAAACCGGAATCAAGATCAAGAACGCTTTTCCCCAGAATTGGAGGTCGTTAAGAATAGTGAGATTGTTAGCCACAAAGTGATTGTATACATAAAATGTGTAGGACCCAAGAATGAGTATGTTACTCAGTGTGGATACGAGCAATTGTTTTTCTTTATTTTCCATGTTGACCTGTGTTTGAATGATAAATTGTAAACTTATTACGACACAAAGTTAACTATATTTTACACAATGTAAAATATTTTATACATCACCAAGCGTTTTTTATGATTTTTTTAATTTTTAACGCTCAATTCGGTGATTGATCAATTCATTATTAATCGTTCGGAAGTAATGAGTTTAGTAGGGGAGAACGGCTTTTGCGTAGTGGTAGAATAAGCTTATTACCTGTTTAGGACAAGTTCCGTTGGAAATAGGGAAGGGGATTTTGAAGCCTTTGGTTTCGTTTATTGAATGTGGAAAGACTTTAATTAAAACCCTCTTTAATTTTGTCGAATACAGAAGCTGAAGTAAAAAATGGGTTGCTTTTTTCTAACTGGCATCCTTGAAGGTAAGGCCATCAACGCCGTCGTCAACCGGATGTGTCACCTTAACGCCATTGTCAGTAATATCTACCGATATTGTTGGGTCACCATAATCTTTATCTCCAAGTGAGACATCTACATTTGTGCCATACTTTGGTGCAACCGTACACTCGTATTTACAATTATTGATGGCTTTATCAGAACCGTCAAAACACTTATCAAATTCGACCTCTGCCTGATGCAAATGATGACTGTTCTCTGCCGGAGTACCCGGTACAATGTTTTTTTGGTCTTGTTCACCTTTTCCTCCCCAACGTTTGTTCACTACATGTAACTGGGTTGCATTTCTACCACCTTTTTTATTCGTTAACCAATACGCCCATGAAGCAGGAGACTTCGTGATTGTGCCTGTGTTGGGTTTTGCGTCGCCTTTATTAAATGTTACCGAATTGTAGGTGCATTCTTCAAATGAATGCGATGCTTTGGCTCCTTTCACAGTTACGGTTCTTGTTGTGCCATGGCCGTATGCATAACGTTGAATCAATTTCAGTTGATTTGTGCTCGAAGAATTGTGAAGCAATTTGGGCTGTATCTGCCCGGTTGAAATTCCCAAAGCTTTCTCTCCCATTACATCGGCCTCTTTTTCCAAACCTGCATCATCATTAATCGCTATTTTCCCTTTCAGCTGCATGGTTGGTTTTACACGTCCTTGTTTTTGTTGCACCACATGCCATGCTTCGTGTGGAAGGTGTTTTTCCTGACCGGAAGCAAGGTGAATCTGATTTCCCTGCGCATAAGCATGTGCATTGAGTTGCGCCGGTTTGTCGGAGTTGTAATGCACTTTTACATCGTTCATGGAATAGCCTGAAAGGTTCTCAATCCCTGATTTCAGATTATCAGGCATTCCGGTAGTGTTGGCTTGTCGCTGAACCGTAGCCTGATCTGCCATGGATTGGTAAGCTCTCAATTGTTGCACTTGCGCACTATTGGATGCTGAATGCTGCAAGCTTTGCATCGCCTGAGCTTCCGGACGATTGTTGACTAGCGAAGTACGTGCTCCGTTATCGGCAGTTGCTTTGGCTTGTTGTTCGGTTGTTTTTTCGGTATATACATTCATCTTATTCAGCTTTTTGGTAATGCTACCAGTGGTGAGGTAAATATAGGGAAAAGTTAGATTCATAGCAGATGCTCCCAAGTCATTTTTTAACAATGACATTCCAACAGCCGGCTCTTTTTCAACTATCTTACACCTAGTAAAAACGCTAAATGAAACATTCCCCCCGAACTCACGTTAATTTAATAAGCCTGAATTAAAACATCTGTCGGTATGTGGAGGCGTTCATGTAATAATCGAATCATTTCCAATGAAAGTTTTCTTTTTCTGTTTAAAATCTCACTAGCGCGACTTTTTAGCCCGAAAATATCGGCCAGATCGCGCTGATTGTAACCCATTTGTTCCATTCTGAATTTAATGGCTTCGATTGGATCCGGAAGTCCGATAGGAAAATGTTCAGTCTCGTATTTTTCAATCAAAATACCGAGTATTTCAAGCTCATCACCGTCAGAAGAACCCGTTTTTGCATCAAAAATCAATTCAAGCCTTTCCAATGCCTGTTGATAATCTGTTTCTGTTTTTATGGGTTTGATTTCCATGATCATTAAATTTCGTTTGCATTCACTTTGTCATACGCTGCATGTGTCCCGATAAATCGAATCCAAAGCATTTGGTAGTCATAATTTATCCTGACAATTAATCTGTAACTATTTCCTTTAATATTGAAAACAACTCTATTGTCATTTAAAATACTGGCGTTTGGATATTCTGACTTGATTTCGTTCGGGTTTTTCCACTCGGCTCTACGGGCTTCCTGATACCACGATTTCAATTGTTGCTCACAATCAGCATGTACTTCCCAAAAATCTCTCAATATTTTTTTAGCAATCACTCTCAAATGCCCGGACTTTTTACAAAGTTACGAAAAAGTTCCCAAAACGGGAATTTATTTTACCACCCCAAATAAGCACACATATCCAACTCAAATGACTGCTCCGATCCGTCATCAAAATAAATGGTCACAATCACGTTTCTCAAACAACCCCAACCGGTGTATTCGGCTCTGAAATCGTGTTCAGCATCTACAGATGTCATTTGCGGCTGTTTAAAGCTGTGGTGATTTCGGTCATAGACCACTTTGGTGATCCGGTCACTGATTTGATCAATACCACGCAATTCAATTCGGAACTTATATTTGTCTGCCTTATCGGTTGAATATGCTGTTACAACCGGCTCAATTTCCACTTCCGTAATGTCATATTCGTAATCGTATTCCTCTTCAAATTCCAGGGTTTGTGCGATCAATTCACAGCCGTCGAAAGCATATAGCAGCGAAGAACCGTCTTCGAAATAAACCTCTGCTTCCATGTCCTCTATGCAGCCATAGCCTTCATACGAACTTTGAAAATAAGGACCTTCGGAAATGGTTACGTACTGGTTTTCAAACGAAGGATGATTGTAGAAATAAACAACGCTGGTGACCAATGGCAGTAATTCGCCGCTTACCACAAAACCAAACGAGTAAAAATTACGTCCTTCGCGAATTTCCTCACTATAACCATACATTTCCAGTCCTTCTTCGGCATAATTGGCAATTGAGTTGTCAGCGTCGAAATAAGGGTCAGGATCGGGCACTGGATCAGGAATCGGTTCTTCGTTTTCCATGGAGTAATTTTTCTCCACTACATAACCTTCGTTGACCATTGTTCGGAAAGACGCGTAATCGATCCACACAAACCCTCTGGTTCCCCAATTGGTTCCCCAAGAGTTCATGACTTTTACGGCACCTTTCAAATCGTCGTACCCAACAGCTAACATGGCATGATAACCACCTTTGTAATTGCCGCTTTTCCAGGTGAAAACATCGTTGTCCGATTTGTTTTCAAAATTCTGAAACGCTTTGTCGGTATACGAAGCAATCGCAATCGGGATGCCTTGAGAAAGATAGGTTTTGATCTCTGTCAGGTTATTGATGTCCTCAACCCGGAACCAGTTTTTGATGGTGTAGTTGATCGCATCTTGTTTTAAATCTGCCGAAGGTTTTGTACAACTATTTTCGTCGTAAGGAAAATACGAAAGTGGCACATTGCCTGATGTTTTCATAAAATCAAGTGCGCTGGTTATATAGGTGCCGCTTGTACAATCTCCCTGACGGATATTCTGGTAAACATAAGACGGACTAAACGTTGTATTGTCTTCCGACAAACTCCAACCGTTGACGCGGGCCTGATAAAAAGACATAAGCGCATATCCGGTAGCCCAAGCTGTACACGACGGTTGACCTCCCTGATTTCCAGGAGTAGGCAAGTACGATTCCGGAATCACATACGATACCGGTAGGCTGCTGCGCGTAGATGCTCCCGCAAGCATTGGCGGAGCAGGAAGTTTTTCATATTGTTCTTCCGGAAGCGGAATAAGACCTTGCGAAATGGCAGTGCCGCTAACAAGCAGCATCAGACCGTAGAATAGCTGTTTCATCGTTTGATTTGTGAGACAATGTTACTTTAAATTTCTTTCATAAATGATGCCATGAATGGGGAAATGTATCTTGTGATTTTAATAGTTAGGGTTTAGAGATGTCTCGTAAATAGGTTTAAAAATGGTTTAACAGACCTAACGAACACTATTTTTTAGTGGATTAACAACATACGGTACGGTGTCTTTGTAGTAGAATCTCAGTTTTTTGTAGTGGTAATCATCGCTCATGAAATAATCCCATCCTTTTGAATTCAAGGTATGAAAAATGGATTCATAGATTTTTGGAAATTCGCGATCAGTTAACTTGATCTGTCTTTTATCTTTTCTAATCCAGTCGTTAATCGACTCATAGGCAAATAGTCCGAAGTTCAATTTTGCATTTTTTTTAAAAAGAAAATAACCATCCGGAGCACAACTACCCAAGAGATTATTTTTCTTAATGTCGATTAATTGTTCCTTTAGTGAAGTTTGGTTGTAACGGTCAAGCGCAGTTATCAACGTCCCCTTGGTTTCTTTACTACATTTTAAATAAGAGTAAGTGGGTTTATCGTTATTGATTTCTATCTGAAAAATGGTGTCATGATACACAAATAGAATCAATTGAAATTTGAACGAATGCATGAACAGGCCATTACCTACCGAAATTTCATTGCCTTTACCAACAAATCCGATTGCTTGAAAATCTTCATTTATCATTTTTGTTTCACGTTCAGAATTACAGGAAACGAAAACGAGGATCAGCGTTAATGAAGCAAGAATGATTTTCATATTATCAGGATTTGCGAAGACCAAGAATACTAAAAATTGAGAGACCTATTAAAAGGGATAAAACCGCAACTTTTGGGATGGTAAAATGGTTCAAGCTGTTTTCGGAATCAGACTGTTTAACTCATCGTCCCAATAATTTCCAATGAGCATATTATTGAAGATAAAACCTTCGCCATAATAATAAATATCGTTATTTACCTGCCAAGTTAATACCAGTATTCGTCCCTCACTTAGAGGTTTGAAATTAATGGTTAATATCATTGCAACTGATTCACCATCAATGCGTTCAAACCAAGTGGAATTATAGCGTCCAATAAATGTTCCATTTCGATCAATCATTTCTGCACTCTCGGGTGTATTGCTATGCGATGTCTAGTTGGAATATTCACCGATCAAGTTGCCGCTGTCTGTTTGTATGTAATAAAATCGTCCGTTAATCATGATTCGTTTTTAGGAGTTTATACTATTTTTTTCTTACTACTTAACTATCAAAAGAAATTGAATGTTGCTAATTTTTATCTGTAATTTCCTTTATTAATTACAAGATGATCTAATTTATTATCTACTGATAAATAGGGTTTTGTGAGCTTATTTTGGTTCACAACACCATTCTTACTAGTAGGCAGTTAGATTTTTATTATTCGTTTTATTTCCATTCAATAAAATTGTGTTTTAGTTGATAGGTTTTACCTTTAAATTGAACTTCACTAGGTAGATTTTTCCCGAAATCGAACTCAAAGGTCAATGATGACATGAGAACAACTATTTTAATTCCAATGTCGTTTTTGCTAGCAATTTTGAAGGGGCCAAATGTATCGTTGCCTGCTTCAATTAGTAATGTGTAGGGCTCTTTAAACTGGGGGATTAAAGCCCTGTGCAAGTTGTCATTTTTATACATTTTTGTTCCATCAAATTCCAAAGAGTCATTGATGATATATTTCAACGTATTATAGCGCATCGAAGTACCCGGAAATTCATTTATCCTAGAAACAAATGAAAGCATCACCGAATCTTGTTTGTAGTTTCTGTTTTCATAAAAGACCATTGTATCGATTATTATCGTCGTATCCAATTCCTGAATGATAAAGTCGTCACCATTGATTTTATACGCTACCAATACACCTCCAAACATGCTATAATAATCCTCCAGTAGATAGGCGTAGTTGTCACTTATTATTTTCAAGGATACTTTAACGGATTCATCTTGATAAAGTGTTGGTTTTTCTTGAGCTATCATCATTTGTGGAAAAATGATGCAAATGATAAGTATTAAAATGGTCTTCATTTTATGATCAAATTTCTATTAGTAAGTCAATTACTTGTATTTGGTTGGAATGAATAGCGCTTTTTATGAATGCCTTCTTTTACGTTGATATGTTCTTCAATAATAACAATAATCATTGACTTTACACAGATAATTCAATTACTTATCACCGCCCAAACCTGTTCCCTAATTCGGCTGAATTTTGTATTCTTGTACCACAAATCAGGTCTCGTAGTTCAACGGATAGAATAGAAGTTTCCTAAACTTTAGATATGGGTTCGATTCCCTTCGGGATCACTCAAAAAGAGTGGTGTGAGCGCGTTAGCGATTGCACCACTTCTTTTTTGTTCTCCTACCGATGGCTATCGGTACGCGCTCACACTCACTCTTTTCAGTTTGGAGTGTGAGATTTGAGTGTGGGAATCCGTGTTCGAAGCAAGAATCTAGTCTCCCTCTTTGGAGAGGGATTAAGGGAGAGGATAAGTCAAATCTCCCGCAAACCATTGATTTCATTCCATTTTCCAACTTGTCAAAGCGGTTCGAATCTCGCCGGATTTTCAGTATCAAATTTCTTTCCAAGAACCTTGAAACATTGTTTCTTTTTTTCAGGATTATTGTGTATCATTGAGCTAATAACGTAACGAGAACTATTCGCAAAGTGGAATTGGTGAAATCCCGGAGAATCAGTGTGGAATTCGATTTTAATCAGTTGTAAATAGTTAAAGTTGCGGATCTTAATAAGTTATGAGCAACCGTCACCCGAACAAAGATGAACAAAGAATGAGATTAAAGTCATTGATAATATTTTTTACTTGTTTAACGACAAATATTCACTGCCAAACTATTCATGCAGTGAAATCTGGACTAGATTCTTTAGCAGCAATCCATCACATTAAGTCAAAATTTGTTTGCATAATTAAACTTGAATCATATCAAAATGACACAATTTGGAAACAAAGGAAAGATTACTCGTCAAAGGGGTATTTAATGAGATTTGAAGAAGTTGATGTCAAAAATTTAGACACGAACGACTTCTGGAAAATCGGATATCACTTGATTGATTTCAAGTATAACGAAAATGGATTCTTAATTGATTATGATCTAAAGTGGAATGGTCCAGTTAACGTTCCATCATTACCCGACTCGACACAAATTACAACAAAACAAGTATTTAAGAATAACTCCTTAGAAAAAGAACTTGTTGTAAGAACCACGTGGTATGACAGTTACGACAGCTATTCTGATACTACAATTATATCTTATAAAGAAAACGGTAATATTTCGAAGATTACAAAGCCAGGAGATTATGAAGAATCTTATTTTTATGATGATAAAGGATTGTTAATTAAAATTGAATTTTCAAATCGAAAGAAAGTATTTAAGTTAGAACAGATTTATTACGAATTTTATTAAAGAAATGCTCATAACATCAACTAAAAGCCACGGGCTGAACAACCACAACCGAGAAGCCCGCGTCTCCTAGTTGAAAAACGTTACTCACAATAAAACTGTCCTTTCATCCAGCTCAAAACTGTCCGAATTGTGTTGCGACAGCTTCTCAAACGGAAATTTCTATCATTGACTATAAACTCAAAATCACTTTTTTTAATGAACTTTACAAATAATGGGGTTTCTAAGTACACTATTTAAGGGCAATCGACCTGATAATCTTTCAAAAGTTGATTATTGGAAGAAATGGGAATTTTTTGAACTCCTTGACGATTTACATGCAGCGGAAAAGCAGCTGTCAGAATACAAAGGTGGATATTCTGAAGAATTTTTATCTGCTGAAGAATTTCATGAAGCATTAATAGATGCAATTGATGATATAGAATTTGGAAATCAAACAGATTTGACGCGATTTTGGTTGTGGTTTGCTCCAACGTGTGCATGGGATGATTTTGTGGGGCAAGAAGGTGAGGAGTTAGGGAATAAAATTTTTGAGCGAGTAGATAGATGGAAAAAAGGCCACAGTTAAGATGTTTTATTAAGCATCAACTCTTGTTACCTTAGCTTCAAAATAAAAGACTGCGAAGAGAACCAATCGCCCACTCTATTGCAATCCCCCGATCAGTTAATACTAATAGATTTAAGTTTCTTTAAGACAACTCAACTTTTTGTAAACAATTGATAATCAGTCGTAGTATATCCTCCCCCTTCATCCCCCTCCAAAGGGGGAGACTGGGTTATCCTTCATAAGGATTAATTATCAATGGGTTATGGTGAATTGTTGATTGAATTGAAAATCAGATAAGCAAACGATCATTGCCGATGATTTGCACCGTTTTCAGATTCTAAATACTAAATTTGTGCTGTCTCTAAAAGAAACCAACGTATGATTCAATTATCTGATCGCGTAGAAGCGATGGAAGAATCCGCAACCTTGGCAATGTCCAAAAAAAGCCGCGAACTCAAAGCACAAGGAAAAGATGTGATCTCATTGAGTTTGGGCGAACCCGACTTCGTTACGCCGCAATTCATCAAAGACGCGGCAGTAGAGGGAATGAATCAAAACTTTACAATGTATACTCCTGTGCCAGGATACGAAGATTTGCGCCAGGCGATTTCCAATAAATTTCAACGCGACAACGGCATTCATTACGATAAAAACCAGATTGTGGTGTCAACCGGTGCCAAACAAACCATTGCCAATGTGGTGATGAGTTTGATCAATGAAGGCGATGAGGTGATTATTCCCGCGCCTTATTGGGTATCGTATGCCGAGATTGTTAAAGTAGTGGGTGGTATTCCGGTTATTGTTCCAACTACCATTGAAAGCGATTTTAAATTTACCCCGAAACAATTCGAAGAATCAATTACAGGAAAGTCAAAACTGATGATCTTTTCATCGCCATGCAATCCAACGGGAACGGTTTATACGAAGGAAGAACTTCGCGGTTTGGCCGATGTATTGGTGAAACATCCCGATTTGGTGGTGCTTTCCGACGAAATCTACGAGCACATCAATTTCTTCGGAAGTCATGCTTCTATGGCGCAGTTTGATGATGTTTACAATCAAGTGGTCACTGTTAACGGTGTTTCCAAAGCGTGGGCGATGACAGGCTGGCGTGTAGGTTATATGGGCGCTCCGAAAATGATTGCTGATGCCTGCGAAAAAGTACAAGGCCAATTTACTTCTGCAACTTGTTCCATCGCACAACGCGCTACGATAGCAGCTGTTAATGCCGATCCTGCGATTTTGAAAGATATGATTGCCGCCTTTGCCAAACGCCGTGAATTGGTGTTGAACGCATTGGCGCAAATGCCCGGAGTGAAATCAAATAAACCCGGAGGAGCGTTTTACGTGTTCCCGGATATTTCGTCGTTCTTCGGTAAGAAATACGATGGCAAAACCATTGAAAATGCTAGCGATTTGTGCATGTATTTACTCAACGTAGGCTTGGTGGCACTTGTTACCGGCGATGCCTTCGGCGATCCGAATTGTTTGCGCATTTCTTACGCCGCTTCCGAAGAAACATTGACCGAAGCAATGCGTCGTATGGCCTTCGCTTTGAAAAATCTGGTGTAAATGACGATTCACGAACTGTTAGCTAATTTTGCCTCAAAGCGCATTCTGGTTGTAGGAGATGTAATGATTGATGCTTACACCCTTGGAAAAGTAAACCGTGTGAGTCCGGAAGCGCCCGTGCCCATTGTAAGTTTGGAAAAACAAGAAGAACGACTTGGCGGAGCTGCAAATGTAGCGTTGAATCTACAAGCTTTAGGCGCTACCGCTTTGTTGTGTTCCGTTATCGGAAATGATAATCACGGGAAACGGTTGTGCGAACTGATGACTGAACAACAAATGTCTGTTGCCGGAATCGTAAAAAGCAATGATCGCGTTACTACCGTAAAAACGCGGGTAATCGGTAACAATCAGCATTTGTTGCGCATCGATTCTGAAGATACGCACATGCTTACCCAAGAAGAAGAAACAACATTCATCGCAACGGTGAAACAACTCTTGCAAACAGAACAAATAGATGCTATTATTTTTGAAGATTACAACAAAGGTGTGTTGTCAGAAAATGTCATCGAATCCTTGATTCAAGAAGCAAAAGCATTGGGCATTCCAACCACGGTTGATCCGAAGAAAACCAATTTCCTGACTTATAAAGGCGTTACCTTATTTAAACCGAACTTAAAGGAGTTGAAAGAAGGTGTGGGCATTTCCTGCACATTTGCCAACAGACCTGAGTTTGACCGTGCAGTTGCCATTCTGGAACAGGAATTGCAGAATGACATTACGTTTGTTACGCTTTCAGAAAATGGCGTTTATATCAAAAATGCAAGCAACGAAAAACATGTGCCGGCTCATTTGCGTACCATTTCGGATGTTAGCGGAGCAGGTGATACCGTAATTAGTGTGGCAACATTGTGTTTGGCAGCCGGGCGTTCAATCGAAACAATTGCCGAATTATCGAACCTTGCCGGAGGATTGGTGTGTGAGAAAAGTGGTGTGGTTTCCATTCAACCCGAACAGTTGGTGGAAGAATGTTCAGATAGAACCTGGAATTAACAACAAATCGGTCAACAGTTCGCTGTTTCGATTGTTAGAATAGAAAGTAGTTCCCTGTTGGGAAAACGAGCATACGGAAGATGAAAAAAGAAGTGAAGCCTTACGGCAGAGAAGATCAGTCGAAGAAAGAAGAAGTGGCCGAAATGTTCAACAATATTTCAGGTAAGTACGACTTTCTCAATCATTTTTTATCGCTAGGAATAGATAAATTGTGGCGCAAGAAAGCGGTAAACATGCTGCGCGAAATCAACCCGAAACGCATTTTGGATTTGGCTACCGGAACCGGCGATTTTGCCATCGAAAGCTTGAAACTGAATCCGGAAGAAATCATTGGAATCGATATTTCGGAAGGCATGTTGGAAGTTGGACGTGAAAAGATGAAAAAGCGGAAAGTGGATCACATCATTTCCATGAACTTGGGCGATTCTGAAGCCTTGCCGTTTGATGACGGTTATTTCGATGCGTTTACAGTTGGTTTCGGTGTTCGCAATTACGAACATCTTGAAAAAGGATTGGCTGAAATGCTGCGTGTTTTGCGCCCTGACGGAATGGGAATTGTATTGGAATTTTCGAAACCGAAGAAATTCCCTGTCAAACAATACTATGCATTTCACTCCAGATACATCATTCCGTTTTTTGGAAAACGCATTTCGAACGACCAAAGAGCCTATGCGTATTTACCCGAATCGGTAGCGGCATTTCCCGAAGGAAAAGATTTTGAAGACATTCTGACTAAAGTGGGGTACCGAAACGTGAAGTCGCGCTTGGTTGGCGGAGGTATTGCTACCATTTATTCCGGTATAAAATAAGTTCCGACTAGTAGCGTTATGGTGTTGAATATGAAGTTCCCGATTTCCATACTGTTTTGTTTCTTAGCAATCGGCTCATTTGCACAGCCCGAAAAAACAAAGAACTATCGTCGTTTCGATGAGAAGTTATTGCATTTTGGGTTTATGCTGGGAGCCAACTCAGCCAATTTCAATATTATTCCCGTTCCGGATGCGTATGAAAAGTACGAAATCAAATCACTGGAGAATAAAAGTCAACCCGGCGGACAGGTAGGAATTGTAACCACGCTCAAATTGGGACATCCGGTAGTGCGCTTGCGATTTATTCCTACGCTTTCGTTTCAGGAACGCGTAATTGCTTATTATTACCAAGATCCGGATCCGTTGGCCAAAAAAGACATTTACGCCGAAGAACGGGTCAATTCCACCAACTTGGATTTCCCGATGATGTTGCAATTCAGAACACTTCGCTTGAATAATTTCGCGAGTTATGTTTTGGTTGGTGGCCAGTATTCATTCGACTTACAATCGCAGGAAAAAGCCTCACAATCGTTCATTGATCCGTTTATCAAGATCAAAGCCAACGATTTTCAAGGTCAAGTAGGAGCAGGTTTGGAGTTCTTTGCGCCGTATTTTAAATTCGGTTTCGAAATCAAGTATTCTCAAGGATTCTCCAACTCGTTTATTCAAGATGGAACACCTTCTTCCAAACCCATCGATCAGTTGTTCAACAAAGTGTGGTGGTTTTCACTCATTTTCGAGGGGTAAAAATTGACTCGTTGAGAATAAGTTCGACAATCTTGCGTTGAACTTTCCTATGAAACACCTGCATTTAGTCGCCTTTTTTCTGCTAACGAAAAGTGCAATCGGACAAATTGAAAAAACCAAGAATTACAAACGGTTTGATGAACGCGCCCTTCACTTTGGCGTTTTGTTGGGTGCAAATGTGGCGAATTTCAATGTTGTCCCTGTGATGGACGCATACGAAAAGTATCGGATCGTGTCGTTACAAAATAAAAGTCAACCGGGTGGACAAGTCGGTGCCGTTACGACCCTGAAATTATTTCACCCTGTTGTGCGCCTGCGGATGATTCCAACATTGTCGTTTCAAGAACGAGTTATCGGATACTTCTATGAAAATCCGTCTTCACCTACCCAAAAAGAAATCTACGCAGAAGAGCGGGTCAATTCTACGAATTTTGATTTACCATTGATGCTGCAATTTCGCACCTTGCGGCTCAACAACTTTGCAAGTTATGTGCTAATAGGTGGACAGTATACGTACGATTTTCAGTCACAGGAAAAAGCATCGCAGTCGTTCATTGATCCGTTTATCAAAATCAGAGTCAACGATTTTCAAGGTCAGGTTGGAGGCGGTTTAGAGTTCTTTCTACCGTACTTTAAGTTTGGTTTGGAAATCAAATATTCACAAAGTTTTTCCAACTCTTTCATTCAAGACGGAACACCTTCTTCCAAACCCATCGATCAGTTGTTCAACAAAGTGTGGTGGTTTTCACTCATTTTCGAAGGCTAAATTGATGCTGGATGTTGAATTTTTGATGTTGGATTGGTCATTCATTTAACATCAAAAATCAAGCATCAAACATCCGAAAATCAGTTATCTTTACAACCTCCATGCACGAACCAAAACAACTCCAACTCCAACTATCTCCCGAGCTAGCAGCAGATTCGGAAAAACTCCATTTGCTAGTTGCCAATCAATTGAAGCTTTCACCCGATTCGTTTGAATTTGTTTGGCACAAACGTTCCATCGATGCACGCAAGCGAGATATCAAAATCAACGCAACATTGTTGATCTACCCGAAAGGGGAAGTTCCGGTCAAAGAATCCGTTTTTCACCCGAAGAATGTTTCAGACGCAACTCCTGTTTATATTATTGGAGCCGGTCCTGCAGGTTTGTACGCAGCACTCAGAGCATTGGAATTGGGGGTAAAACCCATTGTGATCGAACGCGGAAAAGATGTACGTGCTCGCCGCAGAGATTTGGCGAAACTCAACAAAGAACAACTCGTGAATCCTGAATCGAACTATTGTTTCGGTGAAGGCGGAGCAGGAACCTATTCTGACGGAAAGCTCTATACGCGTTCCAAAAAACGGGGAGATGTACTGAAAACATTGGAATGGTTGGTTCATTTCGGCGCTCCGCAAGACATTTTGGTGGATGCGCATCCGCATATCGGAACCAATAAATTGCCACAGTTGATCGTTGCTATGCGCGAATGCATTATCGAATACGGTGGCGAAGTGCGTTTTGAAGCGAAGCTAACAGATTTGTTCATCGACAAGAAACAACTGGTCGGTATTGAAATCAACGGAAGTCAGCGAATTGATTGCGCTAACGTGATTTTGGCAACAGGACATAGCGCCAGAGATATTTTTTACCTGCTGCATGATCGCGGAGTAAAATTGCTGGCAAAACCCTTTGCTTTGGGTGTCAGGATCGAACATACACAAGAACTCATTGATACGATTCAGTATCATGGCCGATTGAACGATGAATTTCTTCCACCGGCTTCGTATGCCTTGGTAACACAAGTCGAAGACAAAGGCGTTTATTCGTTTTGCATGTGTCCGGGCGGAATTATTGCTCCTTGTGCTACAGACCAAGAAGAAGTGGTGACCAACGGTTGGTCGCCTTCCAAACGTAACAACGTCACTTCCAATTCAGGAATTGTGGTGAGTGTAGAACCTGAAGAATTGCCCAATTACACACCTGATAATCCGTTTGTTTGCTTGGAATTTCAGCAACAGGTAGAAAAAACATGTTGGGAAGCAGCCGGAAAAACACAACGCGTTCCCGCTCAGCGATTGGTCGATTTTATAGAACGCAAAAAATCTAAAGATTTCCCTAGAACATCATATCAACCCGGCATTGTAAGTGTCGATTTGAATACTGTTTTACCTGATTTTATCGCTCGACGACTACGCAAGGCCTTTTCTGATTTCGACCGCAAAATGCGTGGTTATTTGACCAACGATGCTGTTTTACATGCCCCAGAATCGCGTACTTCGTCACCGGTTTCCATACCAAGGGATGCTGAAACCTGCGCGCACGTTGAAATTGCAGGCTTGTATCCGTGTGCAGAAGGAGCAGGTTATGCCGGCGGAATTGTTTCAGCAGCAATTGATGGGATGAAATGCATGGACGCCATAGCAGAAAAGCTCAATCCGAAAGAGGTGATTTCCCGTTGAACAGCACATTGACCTCCCACGAATAAACGAATTAAAATTACACGTGAATTTGGAGCTAATAACGGAAACAAGTTTCCGTTTTGATTAGTGAAGATCGCCATGGCGGTCATTCGTAATGAATTGTACACGGTATGTTATTAGTGTATTCGTGGCGGGAAAATTCACAGTACGTCAATTGCTATAAAAGTTGAGTAATTAAATGGCGGAATCGCCTGCAAAAACACAATTCAATCGTCTTTGCGCACTTCAGCAAGTAAAATGGCTGTTGCAGTTGCTACATTGAGTGATTCCGCAGCTCCGAATCGTGGAATCGTTACCGCTTGCGTAATCAACGGAATCAATTGTTCCGAAATACCGTTCCCTTCATTTCCCATCAGCAAAATACCATCCGGTTTGTAAGAAACCGTGCGGTAATTTTCGCCATTCAGCAACGCGCCGTAAACAGGACGTTTAGCATCGGGTAAATAGCCCAAAAGATCGGTGTAAACAACCTGAATGCGGAAAATAGCGCCCATCGATGCCTGCACCACCTTCGGATTATAACAATCAACCGTTTCCTTTGAACATACAATTCGGTTGATGCCAAACCAATCAGCCAAACGGAGAATGGTTCCCATATTTCCCGGATCTTGAACGCTGTCTAGCGCCAATTCAAAGCTACTGTACGTTGATTGAAGCGAAGGACGTTTAAAAACCGCCAGTAATTTGTTGGGCGTTTTCAATCCTGAAAGTTGTTCCATTTCAGTAGTGTCGGCACTCAAAGCAACGTCTCTGAACTCTTGTGGAATAATGGCAACCTCGTCTTTGTGCACCAACAGAGCAACAAGCGTATGGAGTTTACTTGCCAAACCTTCGAGCACCATTTTTTCACCCTCAACTACAAAAACGCCTTCCTGTTCGCGCACCTTTTTTTGTTGAAGACTTCGAATCCACTTAATTCTGGCCTTTGAGATTTTTTCCATGTTTCTATAAGAGGTTCAAACTTACAGTTTTTTGGTTAGTTGCCAAGTGAGAAGATAGGTTGGTTTTTTTTTGGATTTTTAAGGGAGTGTTTCATGGAAGTCAGTATCCATGGCATGATAAGTGTTTCTAACGGTTAACAACTGTTAACGAAACCCAATGAAACCGTTTTACCGAAAGAAGTTTTCAAACACTGACCTGCTTTTGTTATTTTTGTCGCGATGAGTTCACATACACGATCATATAAATTGTTGTCGCGCATTTTACCTCACTTCATGCTATTGACCGTAGTGTTGTTGCTGGTGCAATGCAAAGTCACAAAGTATGTGCCCGAAGGTAAATACCTGCTAAAGGACAATGCGTTAACGGTTTCGGGAGGTGAAATCGATGAAGATGACGCGAAGGAAATCATCAGACAGCAACCCAATCTTAGCACTGCATCGATAAAATTTCGGTTGGTAGCCTACAACATGGTTCGCCCTGAAAAAGCTGAAAAAGCGCGCTTGAGGAGACTTAACCATATTCACACAAAAAATGCGAAACGTAAGCGCAGGGAAAACCGCATCAATGAGCGAAAAATAGCCAAAGCAACGGCAAAAGGCGATAGCACCTATTTCAAAAGAACCATTCAATTAAAAGACACAGTAACTCCACGATTGACTATTCGTGAACGGATTAAGTATAAATTCGGAGAAGCACCGGTGATTGTAGACTCGTTTCTTTTTCAGAAATCGCAAGAGCAGTTAAAGATTTACCTTAACAAAAAAGGCTATTTCTATAACACGGTTACTGCGGTGTTGGATACATTGAGAGATGGCCGCAAACAAAAAATCAAGGCAAAGTATGCAATCACAACCGGAGAACGTTATTACATCGACTCTCTGGTAGTGATTTCGGATAATTTTGAGGTGAAAAATTCGTACACAAAACGTTTTTTGCGGAAAACCAATGATAAATTCGGATTCAACGAACACTTTTATGCGTTTTTGAAAGATAGTACCCCTTTTCGGATTCCGTTTGATGAAGATCAGTTGGATGCTTACCGAAGCATTATAGCAAAGGCGATGAAAGACGATGCGTTTTATGGCTTTAGTGCGCAGCATGTTCGCTACAGAGCAGATACAACACGAGCCACTATGAGTATTACGCTCAAGGTTATTTTTACGGATCGCACAGTGAAATCGCCTATTTACAAGGATAGTATTATTCAGGTGAAACACAGATCTACAGTTGTGTCGAATGTGTTTTTCCACATTTGTGATACTACCTTGTTTGACCAGAATTTTAAAGCATTCTACGAAAAAGAGTTCGAGAAAGTATTGGATACGAAGGCCGGATTTTTACCCACAGTGGATACCTTGCATTATGCAACGCTTTACCGGGCTGTCGAAAACAGAAACGATGGAAATGATAAGGAGGCGACCTATTACAAAAGTGCGGTCGAGAAAAACCTGTTTGGAAAACCAAAAGATTCGCTTGAACTGAATCCGCTTCGGATGGCGACGTTTTACTATAATGGCGACTTATTTGTGAAACCCGGATTGCTGGAATCTCAAAATTACCTCGAATACACCAATCCGTACAAAGAATATTATTACGACCGTACTTATAACCGATTGTTACAACTCGGATTGTTTTCGGTTATCAAACCCGAAATCATAGAAGTACCCGGAAGTGGCGAAATTGAAGTGCATTATTACCTTGTTCCGGCCAAAAAACAAAGTTACAGTTTCGAGCCGCGCGCAACCAACTCCAATGGATTTTTGGGAGTTTCGGCCACAATTAATTACACCAATAAAAACCTGTTTCGGTCGGGTTGGTTGACAACGCTAAGTTTGAGTGGTGGTTTTGAATCGCAACCTCCGGTGTTTGATGAAACCATCGATGGACAGAAGGTTCAAAAATCAGGTCGAAGCTTTAATACTTTTGAATTCGGACCAACGTTGAAATTCGATTTACCCGGTTTCTTTCCGATTAACATTACCAAGTTGCCCAAGCGTGCCCGACCAAGAACGGTACTTTCAACGGCATTTAATTATCAGAGACGTCCGGATTTTACAAGAGGAGTATTTCAAATGAACTTCCTATGGAAATTGTATGTGGGCAAAACCCAGATCATTTCGGCCGGTGTACCTTTTGTATCTGTAATCAAGTACGTTGGATTAACCAAAACGGCGACCTTTGAAGAACGCATCAATACACTCAATGATTTATTTTTAAAAAATGCCTACAGTGATCAGCTAATTTGGGAGGACTTTAAAGTAGTCTACGATTACGATAACCGCGATCATGATGATAAGATAACGGATAAATTGCGATTGACCTTCAATGCTACGTTTAATAGTGCCGGATTGACGCTTGCTATGGGGAAAAGCAGTCAGAAAGTAGATGCAAATAACCGCAAAATGGCGTTCGGTGTGGCTTACTCTCAATTCCTTTTGTTTGACACCAAATTTATTGGTTACTACAATTTTTCGCGCCAACGTATGTTAGCCGTTAGAACATTAGCTGGTTTAGGAATACCTTATGGAAATACACCGACTTCCTTACCTTACGATTACTCATTCTTTGCCGGTGGAGCCAATGATAACCGTGGATTCGTAGCGCGTGCGTTAGGACCCGGTTCCTACAAATATTATATGGATACCAATCGTACGGCTACCCAAATCGGCGATATTCGTTTGGGTGCTTCTGTTGAATTCCGATTGGGTTCAGGCTTTTTCAAAAGTGCCTTCTTTATGGATGTCGGAAATATCTGGACATTCAATGAAGATACGAATCGCTTAGGAAGTAAGTTCTCAAGCTCATGGTACAAAGAATTAGGAATGGCAATTGGATATGGTTTGCGACTGGATTTCGATTTTTTTGTTGTCCGTTTCGACCTCGGTATTCCGTTTACAAATCCGGCATTGCCCGAAGGTGCTCGTTGGATTTTTCAATCACGACAGCCTTATTTGGATGATATTAGCACACTCACTGATGAGCAACGCCTCAAAATCAGCGCTCCTTTTAGTCCGCGGTTAAATATCGGTATCGGATTTCCTTTCTAGTGTATGATCACTAGCTAATAGTGGAAACAAGTTTCCATTTCGTTGGTGAAGGCTCGCCATGGCAAAACATATTTTTTTTACTACGAACTCACGTTATTCAGATAAAAATCAAGAAGCATATTCATTGTCAGGGGGTGATTGATTATTCGTGGTAAAGTCTTTTTAATCCTACAACGGACTAAGTTGAGTAGAAACAAAAGTTCGTAGTTAATGACTTTCTTTTTAACTAAAACATAGGTTGCGGACAACGCCATTTAAGGAAGCGAAGTAAGAAAAATGGCTATTTCGTTGTGTTTTGTCAAAAGCGCTAAAACGTACAGCGTTTGCCAAAACTGCTGTACGTTGCGTTTCAGATCCTGATCTGACACTTTTGACTATAAAACACAGAAAGAGCCATTTTTTACGAGCGGCTATGAATGGCGTAAAAGGATGTTTTGCTTACTTTTTCAGCCTTGGCAAAAAGTAAGATGACATTTTTCACGATTGAAGTGTCATTTTATCCCAAGATTCTAAAGAGGTGTACCCTAAAAATGAAGTTACTTCACCCCCGTTTTTTGAACAGATTTCACTACATTTACAGCCCGAAACAGAAAAAAAGAAACATGGCACACAATATCAAAGCAGGAGTAGCTACCGGTGACGAAGTTCAGGCAATCTTTCAGTACGCGAAAGAAAAAAGTTTTGCTCTTCCTGCCGTTAACGTTACAGGTTCCAACACGGTAAACGCCGTTATGGAAACAGCCGCTAAAGTAAAAGCCCCTGTAATTATTCAGTTTTCGAACGGTGGTGCTCATTTTTTTGCCGGAAAAGGCTTGTCGAATGATCAGCAGCAAGCTGCTATTTTAGGCGGTATCTCCGGAGCAAAACACATTCATACCCTTGCTGAAGCTTACGGAGCAACCGTGATTTTGCATACCGACCACTGTGCCAAGAATTTATTGCCTTGGATCGATGGTTTACTCGATGCAGGCGAAAAGCACTTTGCAGAAACCGGAAAACCCTTGTATAGCTCACACATGCTTGATTTGTCGGAAGAACCGATTGAAGAAAACATCGAAATCTGTAAAGCGTATTTGGCTAGAATGAGCAAAATCGGAATGACGCTTGAAATCGAATTGGGAATCACCGGTGGAGAAGAAGATGGTGTCGATAATTCTGATGTAGACAGCTCTAAATTGTACACACAACCCGAAGAAGTAGCTTATGCGTATGAGGAATTGATGAAAATCAGTCCGCGTTTTACTATCGCAGCTGCTTTTGGCAACGTTCATGGAGTTTACAAACCGGGAAATGTGAAGTTGACTCCTAAGATTTTGAAAAATTCACAAGACTTTGTGCAGCAGAAATTTGGAACGGGACACAATCCGGTCGATTTTGTATTCCACGGCGGATCCGGTTCAACGCTCGAAGAAATTCGCGAAGCAATCGGTTATGGAGTCATTAAAATGAACATTGATACCGATTTGCAATTTGCGTTTACCGAAGGAATTCGCGATTATGTAGAATCGAAAATAGAATACTTACGAACACAAATCGGTAGCCCGGATGGAGCTGATTCTCCAAATAAAAAACACTATGACCCACGCAAGTGGATCAGAGAAGGTGAACTTACCTTTATCAAACGATTGGAACAAGCATTCGCTGATTTGAATAACATCAACACATTATAAAACTGCAATAACGAATTAAAACATGAGTTGGTTTAAACGCGCTAAGGAAGGAATTACCACTTCCACAAAAGATAAAAAAGAAACTCCCGAGGGACTTTGGAATAAATGTTCTCGTTGTAAAACATTGTTCACAGCCGAAGATTTGGCAAAGAACTTTTGGGTTTGCGACCGCTGTTCGAATCACGAACGTGTTGGTTCCGAACAATACTTCCACATCTTTTTCGATGAAGGAAAATACACTGAGTTAGACGCAAAACTTTCTTCCGGTGACCCACTTGAGTTTGTGGATACCAAGAAATACACCGATCGTATTAAAGCAACGCAAAAAGCGACCGGTTTAACAGACGCTATTCGCACTGCTCACGGATTGTTAGACGGACACCCGTTTGTGGTTGCTGCCATGGATTTTTCCTTCGTTGGAGGATCGATGGGTTCTGTAATGGGCGAGAAAATTGCTAGAGCCGTTGACAAAGCGTTGGAATTAAACGCACCGTTTATGATCATTTCCAAATCAGGAGGTGCACGTATGATGGAAGCAGGATTCTCCTTGATGCAAATGGCCAAAGTATCCGGTAAATTGAGTTTGTTGTCAGAAAAACAACTGCCTTATATTTCGTTTTTGACCGATCCTACAACAGGAGGTGTTACAGCATCGTTTGCAATGTTGGGCGATTTGAACATTGCTGAACCTGAAGCATTGATCGGTTTCGCCGGTCCGCGTGTAGTAAAAGAAACCATTGGTCGCGATTTACCCGACGGTTTCCAAACATCTGAGTTTGTATTAGAGCATGGGTTCTTGGATTATATCGTAGACCGAAGAGAGCTGAAACAAAAAGTAGGCTTATCGCTGAAATTCTTTAGAAACTAAATACAAAGGGATGTCTTACGAGGCATCCTTTTTTCGTTATGATCATCCGGAAAAGCGAATTGATAGCTAACAAATGGAGTGGAGGAACAACCACCGAGTTGTTTATTTATCCGGAAAATTCTAACTATGTCTCTCGCGATTTTGATTACAGAATAAGCACTGCTACTGTAGAAACAGATCGTTCCGAATTTACAGATTTAACGGGCTATCAACGAATCTTGTGTGTGCTTTCCGGTGAGCTCACCATGGAATACCACACAGATTCGGGAAAGCCTACCACAGTTGAATTATTGCCCTTAGAACAAGTGTCATTCCCAGGAGACCTGAAAGTGGTGGGTTTCGGCAAAGTGACAGACTTCAACATTATTTACAAACCTGAATACAATGCTTCTGCCGAGATTATTCGTTATGCTGAAAACGAGGCACAAGAACTAACTTCAAAAGGAGAACGCTATTTTATATGGGTTATTGAAGGTGAGTTGCTTACGCCGTCTGGATACTGTAAAACCGATGAATTCTGCGCAGTGGAAACAAATAGCACAACTGCAATTCGCGCTATGGTTAATTCAACTATCATTCTCATCAAGGTTTGCCAAGATATTTTCAAGAGAAAAGTATAAGCTAGTTTGCCTTTGTTCGTCAAAAGCACCCAAATATTCATTTTTCGGCACTATTTATTTTTAATTCAATGGCATTTTGGGAAGAAGTAGTATTTTCACTTTAACATTATTACCCATGACTAAACTGTTACTTCTTACCCTGTTGTTATTGTCAGTTGGATTTGTTCAGGCAAATGATCTGAAGAATAAATCGACGCGCAATCATTTGAATGCATCAGGCGAACGTGAAGGCTTCTGGGTTGTTTCAAAAGACAACGATCCGATTGTGGATGGTGAGGCGTTAAAATACAAAGAAGGTTCTTACAAGAACGGACGTAAAGAAGGAGTTTGGATTACGTATTATGAAGATGGAGTTACTCCGCGATTGATTGGTGAATATGCCGACAACAGACCGGCAGGAACGTATTTTAGATTTGATAAAAAAGGTGAATTGGTTCAGGCAAGTTCCGTTCCAAAACGCATCTCGATCAAACAATCCGTTCAAAGCAGCAACTCGATTTATTCGTGTAAAATGATGTTCAATCAGCGCGAAATGATTGCCGGACAAGTATTCTTCACGCACCGCTTGTTTAAAAAGGATTTAGCGTTTCAGTTTTGGGTAGGCGAATCACTCGAACAAGTAAAATCGGAAACCAAATTGGTTGATTATTCTTGGCTGAATGCCAATTACACCAAAGTTTTGATGACCTACACTGCTATTCGCACACCAAAGAAAATGCGTATAGAGCCTTTGACTTCTGCAGTTTCACCGGTTACAGAGAAAAAACAGAACCCGAATACCAAAGGATTGGCTTATTATCACCCACCGGTATTGAAAGATCCGCGTGTTTCCAAAGGAATGGTGTTCATGCCAAATGGATTGAATAAAGTCTATACCGAAAGCGCCGAAATCTGGATGGATGGTCATTTTATGAATGGACAACTCTATACCGGTAAAGTATTTGTTTACGACCATGATGGTGTATTACTGAAAGTGCGCCTCTACAAAAATGGTGTTTACGAATCGGATGGAGTGTTGTAATAAACAGTAGTAATTTTCAATTCCTTCAACGATCACTCGATTCTTTTCCGCTTCGTTTTGATCTGTGTTATTTCTACAATAGCCTTATAATCAACATACAATGCGCAAATTTCGCCCTCAGGTGGTGCACAAGTTGTTAAATTGCGAGTCTGTACTTTTACGTTTTTGTTATCTTCCCATTCATTAAGTAGAGCTGCATTACACACTAAGTAGTTGCTTCCAGCCATCCGAAGATATGTCCCGGTACAATTCCTGATTATTTTAGCTTTCCGGAAACCGGTTTGAGCTTCTCCAAAATGACTAACAATAAAGATTATAAAGAGTGAAGCAAGTTTTTTAAAAGAGATTTTAAATGGCATAACTGGATGTATTTGAATCCTTGAAATTGCAAAATATTCTTCGTTCCATTCCCATTCAACAATATTTAGCTATATTTGCAGCGTCATATCCGAAAAGTTCGGTATGGCTACATAAAAATCATTCAAGTAATATTGGCATGTACTTAAATACAGAAAAGAAAAAAGAGATTTTCGCAAAGCACGGTGGTGCTGAAACGAACACAGGTTCAACAGAAGGACAAGTAGCATTGTTTACTTTCCGTATTGCTCACTTAACAGAGCACTTGAAAAAGAACCGTAAAGACTACGGAACACAACGCGCATTGCAATTGTTGGTTGGTAAACGTCGTAGTTTATTAGATTACCTAAAGCGTAAGGATATTGAGAAATACCGTGCTTTGGTAAAAGAATTAGGTTTACGTCGTTAATTACAACGATACACATATTAAAAAGAGGGGGCTTGTTCGGATTATTCCGTATGTCCCCTTTTTTGCTATCAGTTCTCGATACCTCGGCTATTCGCTAAGCTGCTGCTGAGAACTCGAACTGACAGCAAAAAAGACTCAAGACCAAAGACTCTTGGACCAAAGACATGTATATGTCTTCAGTCTCAAGTCTAAAAGTCTTTGGTCTATATTAGAAAAGTAAAGTATAAATATGAACATAGGAATCAAAAAGTCCATCGTTACTGGCGGGAAAGAAATTTCCATCGAGACCGGAAAATTGGCGAAACAAGCCGATGGGGCAGTAGTGTTACAAATGGGCAACACGGTGTTGTTGGCAACAGTGGTTGCTGCACCTGAAGCAAAGGAAGGAGTTGATTTTCTTCCGTTAACAGTTGACTATAAAGAAAAATTTGCGTCAGCAGGTCGTATTCCGGGCGGATTTTTCCGTCGTGAGGCACGTCCTTCCGAAAGCGAAATTCTGATCATGCGTTTGGTGGATCGCGCCTTGCGTCCATTATTCCCGGATGATTACCATGCCGAAGTACAATTGATGATTCAGTTGTTGGCTTATGATGGTGAAAACAATCCGGATGCATTGTGCGGTTTGGCCGCTTCGGCTGCTATTGCTGTTTCGAATATCCCGTTCAACGGACCAATGTCTGAGGTACGTGTAGGTCGCATCGATGGTCAATACATTATCAACCCGACTATTTCAGAGATGAAAGGATCGGATCTTGATATCATGATTGCCGGTACGGCGAAAGATATCGTGATGTTGGAAGGTGAAATGCAAGAGATTTCCGAATTGGAAATGGTTGAGGTCATTAAATTGGCGCACGAATCTATCAAATTACAATGTCAGTTCCAATTGGATTTGGCTGCTGAAATTGCAACTGCTTCACCGAAACGTGAATACTCACACGAAACACACAACGAAGAGATCAAGGCGAAAGTATTCGAATTTGCATTGGATAAATGTAAAGAAGTTGCGCGTCAAGGATTGGCAAATAAAGCAAAACGTACAGAGTTGTTCGACGCAATTAAGTCAGAATTCAAAGCTCAGTATACCGAAGAAGAACTAAAAGAAGTAGGTGGATTTATCTCTGTTTATTTCTCTGAAGTAAAGAAAAAAGCGGTTCGCTACGTCATGTTGCACGAAGGAAAACGTTTGGATGGTCGTAAGTTTGATGAAATTCGTCCGATTTGGGCAGAAATCGATTACTTACCGATGGTTCACGGTTCGGCTGTATTTACACGTGGTGAAACTCAAGCATTGATGACGTTGACATTGGGTGGTAAACTGGATGAGCAATTGATAGACAATGCAACGTTCCGTGGAACGGAGAAATTCATGTTGCACTACAACTTTCCTCCATTCTCTACAGGTGAAGCGAAACCTATTCGTGGAACTTCCCGTCGTGAAATTGGTCATGGAAATTTAGCGCTTCGTGCATTGAAGCCTGTACTTCCTGATGATAATGCATACACCATTCGTTTGGTTTCCGAGATTTTGGAATCGAACGGTTCGTCTTCCATGGCAACTGTTTGTGCAGGAACTTTGGCATTGATGGATGGTGGTGTGCAAATCAAAGCACCGGTTTCAGGTATTGCAATGGGATTGGTAGCTGACGAAGGTAAATTTGCCGTATTGTCGGATATCTTAGGTGATGAAGATCACTTGGGTGACATGGACTTTAAAGTTACCGGAACAGCAAAAGGAATCACTGCTTGTCAGATGGATATCAAAGTTGACGGTTTACCTTATGAAGTGTTGATTCAAGCATTGGAACAAGCTCGTGCAGGTCGTTTACACATCTTAAATAAGATCATCGAAACGATTGCTAAACCAAATCCTGATTTCAAACCGCAAGCGCCTCGTATCGAAGCATTCAATGTGCCGAATGATATGATTGGAGCTATTATCGGACCTGGAGGAAAAATCATTCAAGGCATTCAAAAAGATACCAATACTACGATTACCATCGAAGAATTGGAAACCGGTGAAGGTCGTGTACAGGTGATGTCAAACAACGGAGACGATATGAAAGCGGCTACACAACGCATTCGTATGATTGCTTTCCCACCACAAGTGGATGAAGGTATGGAGTACGAAGGAAAAGTGAAAGCGGTGAAAGATTTCGGTTGTTTCGTTGAGATTCTTCCCGGAACTGACGGTTTGATCCATATTTCGGAATTCTCTTGGGAGAAAGTAGCCAAAATGGAAGACGTTTGTAAAGAAGGTGATGTGTTGAAATTCAAGGTAGTTGGAAAAGATCCTAAGACCAAAAAATGGAAATTGTCACGTCGTATTTTGTTGCCGAAACCGGAGCGTAAGGAAACTGCGCCCGAGGCAAATGCAGAATAAGATATAACAACAAAGAATAGATGAAATCGGTTTGTCAGCGTAGGTTGATGAGCCGATTTTTTGTTTTAGAGAGGTCCGAATAGTTTAAAGTGTGAGTTTTGAGTTAAACAAGTTGGTTTAAAAATGGAATTCGGGAATGAGTCAAATGAGACGATTTTGTATTCTAAGATTTAATCACCTTCCCGCCCAATACCGCGTTATCATTATCAAAGTAAATCTTTAAAATGTAAACGCCGTTTGTTAGTTTGTTGAGGTCAATATTCTTCTGATTGAACCCTGATTTAATCGGCACGTTGTCTTCCGAAACAACCACTTTTCCTCCGACATTGTAAAGTACAAACTTAGCTGTTGACTTTTTCTTGGCACTCAGTTTCACTTGGACTACATCATTCTCAACATAATCGGAAATGAGTGTGAAATTGTTTTCATTTGAAACCGATTCATCCAAACTAATAATAGAAGAATAAGAAAAATCACCATTTTGATCAATCATTTTCAGTCGGTAATACACCGTTTTTGTATGATTGATGTCTTTGTAAGTATAACTGCACGGTCCATCTCCAGAAGAGCAGTTACCGTTTACCGAATGAATTTTAACAAACGATTCTTCGTCTCCCTCATAAGAACGTTCCAATTCGTAACGTGAAAAACTGCGTTCATTTTCAACATTCCACGACACATTGGTACCTGATGTTCCGCTTTTTTCCGCAGAAAAGTTCAATAAATCAACCGGAAGAGCAATGGGTGTTGTAAGTCTCACATCATCAATCGCAGCAGATGGATCTGTACCGGAACCATTACCGTTGTTACGCCAGTGAAAACCAACTCGCACATTCGGGTTGTTGCTAAAAGCGGCAGGCAAGGCAAGCGTGTAAGTTGTCCATTGACCTTGACTATAGCCGTTACAAGCACCACAACAAACGCTGGTTAAACAATATTGATAGCCAACAGGCCAGGTAGCGCCATTGTCCGTGCTCAAACGCAATTGAAGTCGGTCATCGGAACATCCTGCACTTCCGAAAGCGATAAAGTCAAATGAAAGCGTGATGACACCTGTATGAGTAAGTGTGCTTATTGTTGGTGATGTAGCTCTTTTATAGGTGGCATTTGCAGCACCGGTTTCATTGAAACTAGCTCCCATATCTCCACCTCCGCCAGGATCGGCACCAATGTGTAAACTCGCGTCACCAATACAGCTTGAACCGCATCCTGGAGGAACTATTCCTTCTTCAGCGCAGCTAATGAACCAATCGTTTGGTGAACCTCCGGAAACTCCGCCATCATTATTCACAATCGTCCAGCCATTCCACGTGTTGGCTAAACATCCACTGGCGCAACCATTGTTGAAATTATCCGACCAAATGACCGTTTGACCAAATGAATTGAGCCCGAAAAAAAGTGATAAGAAAAGTGTGAATAGCGAACCCTGAAGTTGAAACGTCGTTTTCATAAGCTTAGCAGTGAGTTACTTTTTGTAAATATATTGATTTAAATAAAATAATACCAAATAGATTGAAAATGAAATAGTTAATGTGAAGAATATAACACTTGTTTCCATTCCCACCATAGGGGCTCTGAAAGCCATAAAACCGATTAGTAGATAGCCGAACATCAAACCTGCTTGTAATAAGGGGGATAGATACGGTATATTGATAAAACGGAGTGGCTTTTCATACAGGAAAAAAAGCATTCCCCATGTAAAAAGCACGGCAAATAAGGTGTGGAAAGAAATACACGCACTGGTGCAAACAAGTGCCAATAACAGACCGTTTTGAATTGTGAAATCACCGGTATCTTTTGTAAGATGCTGTTTTCCGAAATTTTCATAAGCAAACAACAACAGCCAAACAATCGCCAATAAAGGAAAATAGTAGAGCGTGGTAGGATCAAGCGTCCAGTTGGTAGGATAGGATTTTTGTGCCAGATAAGCTCCGAAAACAACCAGTGCAATTGAACCGAGTAGTCTGAGAATAATCGAGAAATCGAAAGTAAACGAAATCATTTTTCGGTTGTAACGATACGCCAGAAATAGAAACAGACCGATGTCTAAGGTAAAAAGCAGGTAACTCGACGATTGATCATCCACCCCATAAGTGAGGTTAAATGCACTATTGATTTTCCCCAAAAAATAAGGAATAGCCCCTGATAGAAACAAAACAGTATAAATGGAAAAAGTTCCTGCCAAGGCGCGCCATATATTCCCCGTTTTGAGGTAAACGTAGTTAAAACTGGCAATCACCAGCAACACAATTTCTATCCGTATGCCCAATGTTGCCCCACGACTCAAACTGGCACCACCGATTGTAATATACGACCAAGCTATGTCTGAAAACGAATTCACAGAAAGGTAATTCATCTTCGAAAACTTGCCTTGTGAAATAAGCAAATCAATGATCGGAGCGGTAAGCGCAATAGAAAAGCAACAAACAACGAGTTTCACAATCTGTTCCACATTTACCTTCGAGAATAAATGTAATTGCAGCATAAAAGCCTGTACGATAAACAAAAACCACAGACCTATATGCATTACGTCAGCTGCCTGAAACAGGCGGTTATTGGCATAGAACTCAAGGCAAAGACGAAGGCTTAAAATGGCGATGAAGAGCAATAAATACCGTTTCAATGGAAGCGGATAGTCTTCTATTTTGGCTACTGTTTGCTTAAAAAACGATTGGATTTTTTGCATGAATCATCACAATATATACAGAATTCCGGTTCCCGCCAAGCGGTTCTTGATCAGAATGTCGACTGCTCTTACAGAAAAAGTGTTTTTGCTTAAAATCCGATTTTGTTCCTTGGGAGCTAATTGAATGGTAACATTATCAAATCCGTTTTCGGTCGTAAACTTCATTGTAAATGTACTTGAGGCCTGATTTTCGGGTTGTTTTAGGGTTTCAAAAATCGAATTAGGTTCAATGGAGTGGGGGGCGCCTTCCGGGAATGAAGAATAAATGGGAGTGATTTTTCCCAACGAATCGTACTGAAAGAAAAGACTATAATTAGTTCCATCGATGCTACAATCGAGCCAGCAATAATTCCCTGTTGATTGCGAATCAAAAAGCGAAGTGCCGTTATCAAGTGTATGCAACATGAGCGTACTTGGTTCAGCAACTATTTCGTTATCCCAGCTGGTGATTTCTGATGAAATAGGTTCAATTGCATGGAGTTGAAATTCTGTACCGATGGCTTTGGTCTTAAATGGTTTTTGTGTCGGAAATTGAAGTTTGTAATCATCTTCTTCATTCTCAGCCAAATCTAAGTTTATGCCAATCGAATTACGGTCTATTGAAAAAACAAATGAACTGTTTCGATCACCCAGATTTCCCGGTTTTAAGAGTATTGGCAATTGATTTTCGTTGAGCAACAGTAAAGTGTCTATGAAATCAGAAAGGGAAAGCGCATATAGTCCTGAACGATCATAAATGCTAACAAAAGAGGTAAGTTGACGCTTGTTTTCATCAGAATGCTTCACGAGCAATACACTCAGATAAAGACTAGAACTATCTGCGTGTTTGGGAAAAGCTGAAAGAATATAAATCTTATCATTGCTTGAGTCGGGAGCTAAAAACAATTCCTGTGGTTTCAGTTTATTCACACCGCAACCAAAAAGAGTGAGCATCAAGAGCCAATAGCAAACCAATCTATTCATCTCGGAAAGTGTTTTGCGCCGCAATCATCAACTTTAGGGTTAATGCTGTTGTAATGAGGTATTCCCGTTTCTTGTAGCGTTCGTTCGGAATGGGGAAAAAGCCGCCTTCCCATGAACCGTTCGATAGTTGTTTGCTGAGCAAGAAAGAGATGCCTTTATAAAATGCTTTTTGAGAAAGTTCATCGGCTTCTTCTTGCAAACAACTGAGCATAAACGCGGTTTGTAATTCAGCCGATACATGGTTTGTTTGTTCATTTTCTGCGACATACCAACTCCCGTTTTCCAATTGGCTTTTCAGAATAAATGCTTTTGCTTTTTCAAACGTAATTGCTCCGGAAGGGCATTTTTTGATGGACGGAAGACATTGCCAGAGCGCATAACCCGGACAATTGTAATATTCCCATGTTTGTCCCCAAGACCCGTTTTCCAACTGACTACTGATGAGAAACAACTCTGCATCCAACTTTCTGGAAGAATTGAAGTGTAAGGCCGAATACAAGTTGAGCACAAAACCGGTTACGGATGGAAAATCAGTTTTATCGAGTACATCCGGATTTCCAACTTTCCACGAACCGTTTTTTTCCTGCAATTGCTCAATTGTCTTTAATCGCTGTAGTAAACTTAAGCTATCTGTTGATTGTAATCGTGCCAACAAGCGGATGTACAAGGCTGAAGTTTCAATGCAATAATTGCGCGAGCATTTTACGTTGTGACACACCAATCCTTGTTCGGTTTCAAGCGATTGAAGCCATGTGATAGCACGTTGAATGGTCGAATCGGTGGCAGGAAATTGATCCAATAAAGCATCAGCAACCAAAATCGTTTCCCAAATACTAAACAAGGTGTTGGTGGAATCGTTGATAGATCCTGATTCCGTTTGTGCCTGTTTCAAAAAGGTCGACGCCTTCTCGGATGAAACAATAAGTGCATTCTTCGTAATCTGACCACGAACCGTTAACGAAAGATTCATGAGTAGCAACAAAAGAAATACGGTTCGTTTTTTCACGGTATTAATGGATGTATGGTCGAATCAACAACAACAGTATCAGACCCAAAAACAGGCTGTTATGCAATAAAAATAAGGGTTTTTCCTGATATGGTTTCCGAAAAATTAAGTAGATATGTACCGAAACGGTTAAGAGAAGCAGCAAACCGATCAGCAATGAATGAAAATAGAAATACACATAGATGTAAGCTGATGCCGTAAACAAAGCGATGAGTAATTTTGCAGTTGGTTCACCCCAAATGACTGGAATAGTTCTTATTCCGGCAATCCGATCACCGGCTGTGTCTTTCAAATCAATGAAATTGGCCATTAAAGAAACCGGAACCAAGATGAAAACGATCCAGAAAATTGGAAATTCAGTCAATTTACCACCGCTAATAAGAAAGCCGCAAACTGCTGAAATCAACGAGTTGATACCAATCAAAAACTTGGCTAAAAACACAAAACGTTTGATCTTAAAAGGTTTGCATGAATAAACGTAATACACTGCTGAAATTCCGACAATTGCCAACAACATGAACACATTCGCACAAGCAGCCACCACCAACGAAATTACCAAACTCAAAAAAGCTACGCGCAGGTATCGTTGCGGATTGACAGTTCCTTTCACCAAAGGTCGATTAACATTGGTTATTTTATCAATTTCCAGATCTTCTTTGTTGTTGGTTGCGATGGCAAAAACGGCGGCGTAAGTAAGCGCAATAAAATACAAAGGCAACTTGATCCATGTTAAAGAAGACACTTGTTCCAGCTGCGTAATGGAGGAATGATGAACCACAAAACCGAAGAGGAACAATACGAAATAATGAAAAATTCGACCCAAACGCAGATCGAGCCATAATTCCCGGAAGAAAGCCGGATTGAGAACTGCATGTATTCCTGCCGGAACCAATGAAATGAGCAGAAGAATAATCGGATACAGCATAAACCGTTAAATGATTCTTGAATGAATGAAGCCTTCATTTGCGACGGGTAAATATAAGGAAGTTCTAATGAGATTGTATTGACGGATAAAAAGCGCGAAAAGTGAATCGCAATGATCAGAGAGATTAGCCTACAATTAAGTCGTTTCCAGTAAATTGTTAGATTGATTTTTCAACAATTCAATTTTGTTTGCTACGAATTCTGACAATTTTCTTTTCTTCGTTACAACCAAAAACAATAGAATGATTTCATGCTCACATTGCAATCACTCCAATCAGACCGATGCATCATATTGCAGTCGTTGTGGTAATTGGCTAGGAGATTCACCTCGTAAATCAGCGGAGCCGTCTAAATCGCTGTTTAGTCGAATGCCTTCATGGCTAACTGCCATTATTGTGATTCTTGGTTTCCTTGCAATTATTGCATTTTTTATTTTGTTGGTTGCCAGCATTTCAACATTTGAAGGATTTGCCAGCCTGATATTTTTAACCATCGGTATCTTCGTGTTCATAGTGTTCCCGTTGCGACGAAAAGTAAAAACAAATTCGGGAAAGTCGATTTTAGGTGCTGTAGTAGTGTTTTATGCACTGATGGGAGGAGTCATTGATCAAACCGGAAATCTGGTGTACAACAAACCGGTGGAATTGTGCAATTGTGATGAAGGAACCAGCTTGGATCGTAAAACAGATGTCACGCATCCTTACGGAGGAAAGACAGTTTACACCCAAGATTTCACCTGTTATGACCAACAAGGAAATGTGGTTAAACAAATCAATCTCGTTTGGGTATTACTCATTCGTTTTGCAGAGTATATTGTCCTTGCATTGTTGTTGATCGGACTTCAACGATTGATTGCAGAATTGAGGTCGAAATAGAAACGATTGCTACCCATCTTTCAGTCTGTGGTATTTACTTTCGAATGAATAGAAATCCAGAGTATAATCCGATCAATTGAAGATTCGTTTTCCAATTCATTTTTCGAACCTGATTTTGATATTTCCGATAAACGTTTCTATCGGCCTGTCCGCCTCGGGCGTGGTTAGAAACGTTTATGACACTGTAAATACTGGGATTCAGTTAAAAACAGTCCGAAATTGCACGATTTGTTTCACCATTTACCACCTCAAATTAAAAACCGTACCTTTGAGTAACATGGAATCAACAAAAGAATTAAAATTAGCCGTGCTCATCGATGCCGATAACGTTCCTTATGCCAATGTGAAGGAAATGTTTGAAGAAATCGCCAAATACGGAACCCCGACTTTTAAGCGCATTTATGCCGACTGGACCAAACCGACCGTTTCCGGCTGGAAAAAGGTGCTGCTCGAAAATGCAATCACACCTATACAACAATACAGTTATAGTACCGGTAAAAATGCTTCAGATAGTGCGTTGATCATTGATGCGATGGATATTTTGTACACCGGAAAAGTTGACGGTTTTTGCATCGTTTCGAGTGATAGCGATTTTACGCGATTGGCAACCCGTTTGCGTGAAGCCGGCATGAAAGTGATCGGAATAGGAGAGAAGAAGACCCTGAATCCGTTCATTACAGCGTGCGATAAGTTCATTTACCTGGAAATTCTAAAACCTCAGGTTGCAGCTCAGGTTGAAAACGATCCGAAGAAAGTAGCCTTGAATACACCGACTCCGGCACGCGAACCGTTAAGCAAAATCGATCCGGAAATCATCAAATTATTCAACGATAGTATTGTAGATCTGGCTGATGAAGACGGTTGGACATTCTTGGGTGAATTGGGGAACCTGGTTTTGAAAAAGAAATCGGATTTTGATCCGCGGAATTACGGTTTTTCTAAGATGTTGCCACTCATCAAAAGCATGAATACCTTTGAAATAGATGAGCGAACAACCAATAAAAGTCACGTGAAACACATATACCTGCGAAGGAAGTAGTATGGTGAGGGCGTGCTTGATCGGATTGATGATACTTGCAGTTCAAGGACACCTTTTGGCTCAGGATTCGACAAAAACAGAACTGTATCTCGGACATTTTTTAGAAGATTCGTCAACGATTGTTTATCCGTTGAAATCCGGACCAATCAAAGTTGCTCCAATACAGGAATCGAAACACAAGGTAGAGATACGATTGTTTACCTATCGGTCATTCCACAAGTATGATATGATCATCCTGACTTTTGATACTTATTGGTCAATGCACTTTTGTGCTCCAAAAAAGTTCATTGATTCAACTGTTTTTACGGAGGTAGAAAGAACTGATTTGGATAGTGTTTTCGCGGTTTTAGTGACCAATAAGGTCTTTTCACTTCCGGATGATGATTCCATTATGCAAGAAAAAAGTGTATTAATATTTGAACCGGAAGCAAACGATGAAGCATTTTATGGAATGGCTTCTGATATGGTGATTGACGGGAACCATTATTGGCTTGAATACAAAGTTGGCCCCTATTTCAGAAGGTACCATTACGGAAACCCTGAATTGATGAATGATTTTGGTCCTTTTGTAGAAGAATACCAATTGTTTACAAATATTCTCACACTTTTACATTCACTAATTCCTGATGGTAAATAACCTCATATACAGAACGGCAACTTCTGCCGATAAACCGCAACTGATCGAATTGGGCCTATTGGCCTATGGTCAGTTCAAAGATCAGCTTGGATTCGATAATTGGGAAGAAATGAGGCAGAGTATCATCAGCGAAGCCAATTGGTACTGGATGTTCGCCAAATCAATCCCAATCGTTGCGGTTGACGGTGATCGCATTGCAGGAATGGCTTTTCTATTTCTCAGCGGGAATCCGTGGCAAGTGTATCCGGCTCATTGGAGCTACATTCGGTTTGTTGGTGTGCACCCCGATTACGAAGGACGAGGAATAGGAACAAAATTGACCAATTGGTGCATCGAAAAAGCGAAGGAGGAAGGCGAGAAAACAATAGCCCTCCACACGTCTGAACTAATGCTCGGAGCACAACATATCTACAAAGGACTCGGATTTAAACAGATCGAAAAATTACCTGACCGCTTCGGAATCAGTTATTGGTTATTTCGACTGGATTTAGCCTAAAACACAAGCCCTTATTCTGAACTCATGTTACGCTATTAGCATCAGGAAAGTAACATCATCGCCACTGTTTTCAGCAGCAATCGGTAAAAAGAGGTACCACAACAATGCATCGAAAAAGTGATCTGTTGTTTCAGATGAGGTGATTTTCACAGCAATTTTCCCATCAACGGTTTCCAGACCATAGGCCATTAGTTCGACATCGTCTTCTTTGATTACCCATTCCGCTAACGGATTGTTTCGAGCAGAAATACGGTGCTTTTTTCCGTTGTAATCCATCGTATATGACTTGGAGTACCATTTGGTGGGATAAATTTCTGCAACGGAAAGGTCCTGTTGGTCGGTGATAGAAATAGACGATTTCCAAAATCCGGCTCGTTTGATCGTGAACGATTGAGCTTGCATCTGAACTACTGCTTTTCTTTCCATCTTGGCTTGAGCAATATTCATGACGCCTATTTGTTGATCATTCACAAGAAATTCGTAAACACCTTCTTGTGTTTTTTTCCACTGTTTCATGATTGTTTCAGTTATTATTCCATTGAAATTAGTGATTTTTCAAACTGCTTTCTGAGTTTAATAATTTCATAATATTATGAGTGATTGGGAAGGCTAATTATTGAATGATCGAGAGAAACAAAGGCATTCCGATGGTTAAGTTAACAGGGAAGGTGACAGCCAATGCCATTGGGAGAAAAATTCCGGGATTGGCTTTCGGAGCTGCCAATTTCATCGCTGCTGGAACGGCAATGTACGAAGCGCTGGCTGCCAATACTGAAAGTAAAAATCGGTTTCCGGTATCGCTTGTCACAATGCTACTCGCTACCGCCATCAAACTTCCATTGACGAGTGGAATGACCATGGCAAATACGGCGGTAAACCATCCGCTTTTCAGAAAGTCATTGAGTTTTCTGCCACTCACAATCCCCATGTCTAATAAAAAGATGGCCAAGAAGCCTTTGAAAATGTCGGTGGTAAACGGTTTGATGCCTTCTGCTTGCTGATCACTGGTTAGTAATCCGATGATCAAACTTCCTACAATCATTAACACACTTCCATTGGTGAACGAATGCAAGACCACCGATCCTAGTTTTGTTGTTGTGTTTTTTTCTGCCGAATAAATGCGGATCAACAAAACGCCAATGATGATTGCAGGAGCTTCCATCATAGCCATCACTGCTACCATGTGTCCGCCGAAATCGATTTTTTGCATTTCCAGAAAGCTCACTGCTGCTACAAACGTTACTGCGCTCACCGATCCGTAAGCTGCTGCAATGGCTCCTGAGTTATCGATACTCAACTTGCGTTTGAGCAGAAAGAACGTGTATAAAGGAATCAAACAAGCAACCGCAACACCCAATAAAACCGACCATAAAATTTCCATCGAAAGATGACTGTGCGCTAGTTCTTGTCCGCCTTTAAAACCGATGGCAAATAACAGGTATAATGAAATGAATTTAGAAGAATTAGCCGGGATTTCAAGATCGCTTTTTAAGCGGGCGGCAATAATTCCGAGAACAAAAAAGAGCAGTGCAGGATTGGTGATGTTTTCTACAAGTAGTTCTGTATTCATTTATACGTTTTATGGATTACAATAATTGCAGTAGGTGGCAGATTCAACTTGTTTGGTATAAGGGTAATACTGTTTTTCTGTATGCTCGCAAACGACACAGCCGTATTCATGATAAAGCGTGGATGGAGTAGGGAAGCGGCACCATTCGCAAGGTAAACCCGGCAAAGAACGCACCACACCAAATCCGGGAGCACCACATTCCTTACATTCGGTATTCAATCGTTCAACTAGTTTTTCGGTTACTTTTCGGATGTTGTTCATCCGTGTTGGATTCAGATGCGCGCGCATATCGGTCTGAACCAAAATATCTGAGCGATGTGTTTGTAGAAGGTTGAATTGATGAAGGAGTTCTTCTTGTGACACAATACCTTTTACCAAGTGCTCGGCATTTGTATCGGAAGTGCGAAGTATGAGTCCGTGAGAAGGAAAAAGTGCTTTCTCAGCGAAGTTCATTAATTCTTCTGCGCTTTTGACCCATTCGGAGGCGAAATTAGTTTCGGTAAACAACTCACTCACCGAAAATTCTACGTTGTTTTTACGATCCGTCAATAAAAGCAATTCTTCGTTTGCCGGTACAAAAAAAAGTGTTGGATGAGAGCCGAATGATCCTTCACTCGCAATGGCCAAATCAACCTTATCCGAATCCATCGCTGCTTCACATTTATTACGTGCCGCAGTTAACGGATCAGTAAGTCGTTCAATTTCGCCGCTAAATGTGCCGAACCGGTCGGTATTTAAGGATTCGGCGACCGAGCACCGAACCCCTAAACGTGAAGCAAGCAATGGAGAGATTACCTGCTCTTTTCCGTGATTGGTTGCAATAATCAATTGTCTATCGCGAAACCAATCATGGGCTACTATGCAGTTTGACATGCTTAATCAACCAATTCAAAAGTGATGGTACTTTCAATTTTTAGACGTTTGGAAGTATCTGAAGCCTTTGAAACAATGTTTTCCACCTCACGATAAAGTGCTTTCAGTTCTTTGATTCGCTTTTCTGAATGGGAAACATCGCCACTTGTTTTTTCCTGAATGGTGAATTTCTCTATTTGATTAAAACTGATCTTGCTGTTAATGAGTGAAAAGAGCATTTGTTTTGCCTCTTCTGGTGTAAACAGTCCATTGATTAGTTGATGCTGTTGCTCGTTCATAATAACGGATTAAAAGTTAGTTCTCCGGAAACGTTGATTTTTCCGGACATTTTTTCAATAGAATCGCGTAATTCAAACAATTCGTTTTGCAACAATTTGATCCTCTTTTCGCGCATTTTCACGTCTTCTTCGTTGCTGAGTGACGAAATTTTAGCTTCGTGGTACTTGATTTTTACCTGTACCATTTGCGTCAGTAGATCGATTGCTTCTTGCGGTTCGAATACACCGTCGAATAATTGGATATTTTTCATGTGTTTGCAGATTAATTATTGTCCTTGACCTAGTGAAAATGCCGGTACACCATCGAATGCGTATAAATTTTCCGTTTTAATAACCTCAATACCAATTGCTAAGGCCGATTCAAGTAGCTCAATAATTGTTTTAGAAGTAATCTGATTTCCTTCTTGAGGTTTAAATCTGCATCTCCAATGATCTGTACAAAACGTTTCTTCGAATCCTTCAGGCCATACTTTTATTCCGCGGTTGGTAATCATCGATAAATGTGCATTGGCTGTTTGAATAGCAGCAACTTTTGTTGCTAATTCGTTTGGATTGGTGCCATTCCAGTGCAAAAACAAATCTACACCCACCAATTCTTTCTTCGCAGGTGCTTTTCGCACATATTTTGGAAGTTTGAATGCTGCTTGTGCATTGTAAGTAACAGCCGGTAGAATTGTTGGCTTTTGATCAATGTTTCGAATAATCGCGTCAGCAAAAGCGGCTGTTCCAACTTTTTCTTTACTTACACCTTCTGTGTAAATGTCATACGTGTGGGTTCCATCTTCTATGGTTCTCAACCATGCATTTTGAATTTTTTGAGCCACTTCGGCTTGTCCTATATGTTTGAGCATTAAAATGGCACCTTGCAATAAACCGGAAGGGTTTGCAACATCTTGTCCTGCTCTGCGAGGAGCTGAACCATGAATGGCTTCAAACATGGCGCATTCTTCACCGATATTCGAAGAACCTGCCAAACCAACCGAGCCGGCAATTTGAGCGGCAACATCGGAAAGGATATCTCCGTAAAGATTCGGCATCACGATCACATCAAATAGTTCAGGTGTGTCAGCCAATTTTGCGGCACCGATATCTACTATCCAGTGTTCGTTTTCAATTTCAGGATATTCTGCCGCAATCTCGGTGAAAACACTGTGAAACAAGCCATCTGTTTGCTTCATGATATTGTCTTTCGTAAAGCAGGTAACTTTTTTACGACCAAACTGCTTGGCATATTCAAATGCGTAGCGCACGATTTTCTCACATCCGGGTCTGCTGATCAATTTCAAACATTGAACAACTTCGTCTGTTTGTTGATGCTCAATACCTGCATAAAGATCTTCCTCATTTTCGCGAACAATTACCAAATCCATAACCGGATGCTTCGTAGTAACGAACGGATGGATGCTTTTACAAGGTCGCACATTGGCATATAGTCCCAGAAATTTGCGAATGCTCACATTCAAACTTTTGTATCCGCCACCTTGAGGTGTTGTAATCGGAGCTTTTAGAAAAACTTTGTTGCGACGGATTACATCCCACGATTCTTTTGAAATGCCTGAAGTATTGCCAGAGAGATACATTTTTTCTCCAACTTCAATTTCTTCATAATCGATTTGTGCTCCTGCTGCTTTTAGAATGCGAAGCGTAGCATCCATGATTTCCGGCCCGATGCCATCTCCTTTTGCAATGGTGATTGTTGTCATACCTTGGTTTTAATATTTGGGCAAAATTCAAGAGAATTAGTCATATGTTTTTATTTATATTTATTATATAAAACATAATCATTTTTTATACATTTGAATTAACTTATTGTTGGGTTGGTTGTTACAGGTAATTGGAAACTGTTGTTTAGTATACAACCTCAACTTTTAGTTTTAAAACCATTTCGTTTCAATATGAACTATACATTGCACCAGCTACAAGTTTTTTTGAAAATAACCCAAACGCAAAGTATTACCAAAGCCGCGTTAGAGCTTCACCTTACACAACCGGCAGTATCCATTCAATTGAAAAATTTTCAGGATCAATTTGATATTCCGCTCACCGAAATTCAAGGGAGAAAATTGTATGTCACGGATTTCGGAAAAGAAATTGCCATTGCAGCCGAGCGCATTATAGATGAAGTGCATGCGATCAATTATAAAACACTCGCTTACAGAGGACAATTGTCTGGGCGGTTAAAAATATCCGCTGTTTCAACCGGTAAGTACATCATCCCGTATTTTCTATCCGATTTTTTAAAGCTGCATCCCGGAATAGAATTGGTATTAGATGTTACTAATAAATCGCGGGTGATTGAAAGTCTCGAAAAAAACGAAGTCGATTTTTCGCTGGTGTCTATTTTGCCCAAACAGCTGCAAGTTGATCATGAGGAGTTATTAGAAAATAAGCTCTTTTTAATTGGAAATACCGAGGATTCCTTAAATTGGAAAGCAATTAAAACAGATGATTTGGTAACCGTTCCGTTAATTTTCAGAGAAGCGGGTTCAGCTACTAGGTTAGTTATGGAACAGTTTCTAGAAGACAATGAGCTGAAGATTACCCGAAAAATGGAACTAACCTCCAATGAAGCAGTTAAACAAGCGATTATTGCCGGGTTGGGTTGCTCGATTATGCCACTCATCGGTTTACGGCAAGAACTTACTTCGAAGGAACTGCATATTCTTCCTGCAAATGGCTTGCCGATAGCATCAGCTTGGAACCTCATTTGGCTCAAAAATAAACGGTTTTCACCGGTCGCCGAAGCCTATTTGTCGTATATCAGGCTTCACAAACAACAGATTATTTCACAGAAGTTTAGCTGGTACGATAAATATTAAAAACAACTTGGTTTTTTTGTTTTATCGTTAGTCTTTGCACATTTCACCTCAAGTTGTTATTTTTAAGAGATGAAAAAAACCATCCTCTTTCTATTTCTAAGTTGTGTTTCGCTGCTACATGCGCAAACAAACGACAGTATTCCGCCCAAAAACAAACAAATCATTGATACCGTTCTTCGGTATGGAGAAGCTATTTCACCAACTTATCAAGAGGCAGTGTGTACCGAGTTTGTCATTGGTGTTTTGAAACATTTTATCACACTCAGCAAAGAAGATATCGTAAACATCAACATCAATCAACCCCGAAAAAGCATTGAAGATGTCTACCTGCAAATGGAAAACGGATCTCCCTTTCCAAAAGGAGTTGTACATGCGTTAACCCACAACGGAAAAGGCGAAGCAATTACCAATCTCAATGAAGTAAAACCCGGCGATTTTGTACAGTTTTGGTATCCTCGTTCTTGGGGACATTGCGGCATTGTGGAACACATCGATCTGGAACATAAAGTAGTGTACCTGTATTCTTCTTTCCCAAGTACCGATGGTTATGGCATTCAACCATTTGATATGCCCGAGTATTGTTATTTCGTGAGATTAAAGTAAATCTTGTAAATGAAAATAAACTAGTAGGGGCAACTCGCGAGTTGCTTCTACTATATTTTACATTTTCAATTAATTATCTCACGAATTCATGTAATTTTGCCCGTTTAAGTACCTAAAATAAGAGTTCAGTGAGACGCTTTTTTCGCAGTAAATGGGTGAAAATCCCCTTATATACGTTTACAATCCTGTTTGCATTGATTGGTTTTTTTCTAACCGGATCATACGCAGCAATCGAAATGGGTTGGACCAATGAAGCCGGGGCTGTAGATGTCAATAGCCGCTATTTTCAGGAAATTCACGATAAATACAACCAAGGTTTTGAAGTCGATAGCGTGAAAATGGCAGCATACCGTTACGAAGCGCTCAATCGCATCATTGTATTGAATGATTTTCACCCGAAAAACGCGCAATACATCCTGAGTGTTTTGGAGCAAAAAGGCGACGAACGCGAGGTTTTACGAATGCTCGATGCCGTTGATTTACAACTGAAAGATAGCAAAGCCTATCAAAAAGCCATTGCAGAACTCAAATCGAAGCAAAAATCGCACAAACAAAAAGTAAGCGGACTCAGTGTATTTGAGTGGATGAACATTCATGAGTGGCAGGATTTTAAAATCGCTGTTGCCAAAGACAAAGCACTGATTGATTCCGCTGCTCGTGTAACAGGAGTTGAAGCACGTCTCATTGTTGCGTGTCTGGTGGGGGAGCAAATCCGTTTGTTTAATTCCAAGCGTGAAACCTACAAAAAAGTGATAGGACCATTGAAAATACTTTCCGTTGAATCGCAATTCTCTTTTGGCGTTACCGGCATCAAAGAACATACGGCCAAAAACATCGAAAGTCATTTGAAAAATCCGAACAGTATTTACTACACTGGGCCTCAATACGAACACTTGCTCGATTTTGTGGCAACGGATACAGCCTCAATTGCCGTTGAACGCATTGAACGATTAACAAACTACCGCAATCACTATTATTCGTACTTGTACGCAGCTATTTTCCTAAAACAGGTAAAAGTTCAATGGGAAAATGCGGGCTATCCGATTGACGGACGTCCTGAAATTCTAGCGACACTTTTTAATGTCGGATATCCGCAATCTGTTCCCAAATCAAACCCGAAAGTAGGCGGATCAACCATCAAGATTTACGAAAAACCGTATTCCTTCGGTGCTATTGCCTTCCAGTTTTATTATTCCGGCGAATTGTATGACCTCTTTCCGTTTGAAAAGCGTAAATTCGATTGGGATGAGGAAGTGTAGTAACACCAATTCCATCTCTAAATTAGGTATCATAGACTTTTTCTATCAGATTGTATTTGCTAATTAGGTATACTAATATATTCATTTCCATAAGTGTATTTTGAAACTTATGATAACTTAGGCCTATCATTTACTATTGCTAATTTTAGTTCAACTATTAGATCAAATAATCACCTAAAATTATGAAATTACTACTACTTTTTCCTATGATCATGTTTATGTTCTCCATAGGACTATCGCAAGTTCCAGAGATTAATTGGGGGTTAGGAATAGGCGGAAATGGGTGGGACGCAAGCAGATGCATCGTTTATGATAGCCATAAAAATGTATATGTAACGGGTTCATTTAGAGATACCATGGATTTCGATGCAGGTGCTGGAATGGCTCCATTAGTTTCAAATGGTCTTCAAGATACTTATTTACTTAAACTTGATTCACTGGGCAATTTTTTATGGGTAAAACAATTTGGTAGCACTGCAGATGATATTGGCTATTCAATTGTGATTACTGAATTAGATGAGGTTTTATTGACTGGGAATTTTAATGAAACAATTGATTTTGATCCTGGAATTGGACAGTTTTTATTTTCTCCAACATCAGATGGAACCACCTCAACCGGATTTATTCTCAAGCTAGATTCTAACGGTAATTTCAGTTGGGTTAAAAAAATGGGAGGCGATATTAAAATAGTCCTTGATAAAGATAAAAATGTGCTTGTATATGGTGGTTTTTCAGGAACGAAGGATTTTGATCCTTCACCGACAACGTCATTTAACCTATCAGCTATTACTTCATCATACGGAGTAACAGACATTTTTGTAGCAAAATTAGATTCAAATTTTAATTTTTTATGGGCATTTAAATATGGTTCTTATTTAGATGAAAGTGCAAGCGGAGTGCAAACAGATAGTGTAGGTAATGTATATGTGGTAGGTTCTCTAAGAGCAACCATTGATTTTGATCCGGGTCCTGGGGTGTTTAATATGCAGGCTGGTTATTTAGGGGTCGTTGCAACATATATCGACGTTTTTTTTGCAAAATATAGTCCAACCGGTAATTTTATTTGGGCAAAGAGAATTGGAAGCGAAGGTCATGACATGCCATCAGGTTTTCAAATGGATAGGAATGCAAATCTTTATATTTCAGGAACATATTTTGGTGTTGTTGACTTTGATCCTAATGCAGGGACATATTACTTTGATACACAGGTTCTTGGAGGTGCATTTCTGGCAAAGTACGATTCTAACGGTAGTTTTTTATGGGCTAATGCCCACAAGGCTAGCAGAATGGCAATGGATCTGCATACCAGTGGAGATATAGTTGTAGCAGGTAGTTTTGGAACAACAATAGGGAATAATACTCCACTTGATTTTGATCCGGGAAGTAATGTTTTTAATCTCACTTCTGTTGGAGGAATAGATGGATATCTTGCCGTATACAATCAATGGGGTACTTTTCAGTATGCTAAAAGATTTGGTGGCTCAGCTCTTGAATATCCCAATAGTATAACTGTTGATGATGATGGAGAGCTATACTTATCAGGCGCTTTTAAGACCGGAAGTATCAACGTCGGTGAGGAGCAAAATCCTGTACTTTATAATTCGCATTCTCATACTGATGACATTTTTGTATTAAAATTAAAAAGGCCAGCCGGTGTTACTGGAAAAGTTTATTTAGACACAAATCAAAATTGTAATTTAGATTTTGGAGAGATTCCTGTGTCGGCAATTGGCTTAACTATTCAACCGGGAAACATTCATGTGACAAGTAATATTCATGGAGTCTGGTATCTAGATTCTTTACCAATAGGTAATTATACTATAACTATAAATTTACCAAATAATTATAGTTCAAATTGTGGGCTGGTTCAAAATTTTTCAATTCAAGATACGGCAATTTCGTTTAGTGCTCCGAGTTTTGGCGTAACTTCAAATTTTGGGTTTATTGAAGGTACGATATTTAATGATTTGAATGCGAATTGTATTAAAGATGCTTATGAACCTGGAATCCCGAATCGTTTAGCCCTCATTCAACCGGGGAATCAAGTGGTTCAGACAAATTCGTTAGGGTATTATAAATCGGACACATTAGCTATTGGTAATTATTCTATTACAGTTGATACAAATGGCAACTGGGGCGCTAGTTGTATCAATACATTTACTGTTAACAATGTCCCTTGGGGCGGACCAATTATACCAACAAATATTGGATTGATAAGTGCAGTTCCATGTGCAAGGCCATTAGTTTCTATTAATTCTTCTAGAGTTAGACCATGCTTCAATGGGTCTGTTAATGTGCATGCTAAGAATTTACCTTATGCAACAGCTTCACTAACGAATGCGTATGTAATAGTAGAAATGGATAGTTTGATTAACATTATTTCAGCTTCGATGCCTTATACTAATTTGGGAAATGGTCAGTATAGAGTGGATTTAGGAACGTTAAATCCGGGGCAGGAATCCATTATTCAGTTTTATTGCCACTATAGTTGTCAGATGATCGTTGGTAGAACCTACTGTTTTGATGCTACCTTATACCCTATAAATAGCTGTGTTTATGATACAGTGCCTGCTTCATTACCTCCAGATTTTTCACCTTGCACTTTACCATGGGATCACTCGAGTTTATCTGTCGACGGGTATTGTCAAAATGACAGTATTTATTTTTCGGTGACAAACAATGGACTACCGGGTTATGGCGATATGGATTGTTATTCACCAGTTAGAATTTATATTGACGGATCTTATATTTTAATGGATTCCGTTCAATTAGCTGGAGGAGAAACTAGCATATTTTCTTTTTCAGCTGATGGAAGAACTTGGCGTTTTGAAGCAGACCAGCACCCACTGCATCCAGGTAACTCGCATCCCAATTTCACAATTGAAGCATGTGGAAACCTCAGTAATTGGACGCCAAACCTTGTCAACCTATTACCTCCGGATGATGCAGATCAATTTGTGGATATCGAATGTGTTTTAGCGAGGTTAAGCTATGATCCGAATGTGAAAACAGGGTACCCTTTAGGAGTAGGAACAACCAATAATGTAAGTTCAAACGGACAAATAGATTACGTGATTGATTTCCAAAACACTGGAACTGATACTGCGTTTACAGTTGTTATAAGAGATACGTTGGAAATGGACCTAGATATTTTTACTGTCCAATCTGGCGTATCAAGTCATCCGTACTCATTTGTGATGCATGGTCCACGAGTTTTGGAATGGACATTTTCTAATATCTTATTACCAGATAGCACTACGAATGAAAATGCAAGTCATGGTTTTGTTACATTCACCGTTAATCAAAACCAAAATTTGGCAAATGGAACGCAAATTAATAATCGAGCCAATATATATTTCGATTTTAACGAGGCAATTGTTACAAATACAACTAATCATACCATTCAAGAGGACGTTAGAACCCTTGCTTGGATTGAACAAGATACAGTGAACGTAAATTTTTGCGGAAACAACACCTATTCTCGAAATGGCATAACCTATTCGAATAGCGGAACATATTTTCAACTTGTAGAAGGTGATTTTGGTATAGATACCTTAGTGAAAATTATTTTTCAGCAAAATCTTGCTAGTAGTTCAACTATTATGGAATCTGTTTGTTCGAACTATATAGCTCCGGATAATCAAGTCTATTCTTCATCTGGAATCTATTCGGCAATTATTCCAAATACTCATGGTTGCGATAGTCTCATTACAATTGATTTGACGGTTTTGCATCCGACATCAAGTACGATAAATGAAACGAGGTGCTCTAATTACACCACGCCGGACGGACAGGTTTATACGTCGTCGGGGATGTATTCAGCAATGATCCCCAATACCCAAGGTTGCGATAGTCTCATTACCATTGATTTGACGATTTTACATCCAACTTCAAGTACGATAAACGAAACGAGGTGCTCCAATTACACCGCACCGGACGGACAAGTTTATACGTCGTCAGGAATGTATACTGCTTTGATTTCGAATACCCAAGGTTGCGATAGTCTCATCACGATTGACCTGACTGTTTTGCATCCAACTTCAAGTACAATTACTGAAACTACTTGCTCCAATTACACTGCGCCGGACGGACAAGTTTATACATCTTCAGGAATATACACTGCATTGATTTCGAATACGCAGGGTTGCGATAGTATAATCACAATTGATTTAACGATAGTTTCCATCATACCAACAATTACAAATAATAGTCCGAGTTTGCACGCTGATATGGATAATGCAGCATATCAATGGTTGGATTGTAGTAATTCATACATGCCAATTGCAGGAGAAACGAATCAGAATTTCACTGCAACGACCAACGGACTCTATGCTGTTCAAATTAACTTAAATTCTTGTTTGGATACTTCAGATTGTTTCTTGATTACGGGTGTTGGTCTTGAGCACCTTTCAGATGAACTAATAAAGTTGTACCCGAATCCTAGTAATGGTGAGTTTACTGTCGACTTTGGTATATTGGTAAACAATGCCGGTCTTTTTGTGGAAGATATAACTGGAAGAATAGTTTATGAATCAGATAACATAACAGATCAAAAAGTAGATTTAAAACTGAAAGAAGCACCCGGGGCTTATTATGTAATTATTAAGTTCGCATCCGGTGAAATACAAAAACTTAAATTGATTTTGGAATAATAGATTGACAATTCAAGTTTTACCAGTAAATGTTTTTATTAATTTCACGGAGTTCCGTCATCATCTTTGCTGACTGAGATTTATAAACACAAATTACTAGCGATTGCGATACAATAGTTTTATTCCGGCGAATTGTATGACCTCTTTCCGTTTGAAAAGCGTAAATTCGATTGGGATGAGGAAGTGTAGCGAATGGATTGTTGGAGGAATGCTTGTGTTGACAAGTTTGACTTCTTGTGCACAGTCTACACCTCCAATAAGTGATTCCATACCGCCACCTCGGGATAGCACAAAAGTTGTGATCGGATGGGAATCGTTGGCTGAAGGCGTGGATTTCTGTGAAACCGATGCTCCGTTTGAATCTGTGGTCAACGATTCCAAATTAACAATTCTGAGAATCAATCCCTCAAAAGTAAATTTCGAATTGTACTGCGCTACCGGCTTGGATAAAAAAGCCAGAACCGTAAAAGAATGGGCCGATACCTTTGATTTGGACATTGTTTTCAACGCCGGAATGTATGATTTAGCGAATAAACTGGTCAGTCGCGGGTATTTGAAAAGCGGAAAACACGTCAACCAAGGTACCATTCATCCAACGTTCAATTCCATGCTTGCTTTTCATCCGGTAGATAGTGTGAAAGGGTTGTCTTACGATATCATTGACTTGGAATGTACACCATGGCAAACAGCAAAATCAACCTATCACAGTTATGCTCAAGGTCTGCGAATGCTTGATTGCGACGGAAATCCGATGAACTGGAAAAAACGCAAACAATCTTGCAGTATGCTAGTAGCGGCAAAAGACGAAGAAGGAAATCTATTCCTCGTTTTTACCCGTTCTCCTTATTTGCACAACGATATGATCCGGATCTTGAAACTCTTTCCGATGAAATTGATCAATGCCATTTACATGGAAGGTGGTCCGGAAACGAGTTTGTATGTAAATGTTGGTGAGACACAAATCGAAAAAGTAGGGAGTTACGTTTCCCAAACATACGAAAACGATGCTAACGACCATTTTTGGAAGTTGCCCAATGTGATTGGGATTCGGTTGAAATAAGGATTCAGTTCCTTTTCTTATCATTACCTTTGTGCCGATGTTTAAAAACAGCCTTCGGGAAATCTTTAAAATGGATCACAATGCGTCGAATCGAATTTTCGGATTGGATTTTTTGCGTTTTGTGGCCATTACAATGGTGATTTTGGGGCATGGAACAGTGGTGTTGCCACCGGCGCTCAAACCTGCTATTCAACGCTACATGCTCGATGGAGTTGCTATTTTTTTTGTTTTGAGCGGTTTTTTGATTGGTGGTATTCTCATTCGTCAACTGGAAAAAGGAAACAAAAGCTGGTCTGATCTAGTCTATTTCTGGAAACGACGTTGGCTCAGAACCATTCCTGCTTATTTCTTCGTGCTGACAGCTATTTTGGTGTATACACTCATTGTAATGCCCGAACGCTTTCCGGATCAATGGTATCAGTTTTACTTATTTTGTCAGAATTTGCTGCATCCGCGACCTGAGTTTTACGGCGAAGCGTGGAGTTTGAGTGTGGAAGAATGGTTTTATTTAATTGTGCCGTCACTTCTTTTTGGCGGAATAGCACTGTTTAAAGCGAAACCAAAGCACATGGTACTTGCGGTAATCTTTATCGTTACAGCAGCAGCAATTACCTACCGTTATTTGTTGTTTGAACAACTTATTCATGATGAAAGCATTGGTTCTTTCAAGGAACTAAAAAAAATCGGTGACGGTTTGATTACCTACCGTATTTTACCACGGTTGGATGCACTGATGTTTGGTGTAATGGGCGCTTATTTGTTGCATTATTTCCCCGCGGTTTGGCGCTTATGGAAATTACCTGTTCGTTTCCTGTTATTTGTAACCGGTTGGATTATTCTTTACTCGGTAAAACGTGATAACGCAGTCGATTTTGTACTTTATGATGCCGTTTGGTCACATGTAATCAAAGCAGGTGCCGTGCTCATCATGTTGCCTTTCTTATCGTTGTTTGTGTTGCGGCCTAACTGGATAACCCGTTTCATCACCTTCATTAGCCTCATTTCCTATTCCATGTATCTGGTGAATTGGAAAGTGGTGTTGATCATGATTATGAAAAACGGAATCTACCAGCAGTTTGAAGGACCTTGGACGGTAACCGCACACTGGGGAATGGATTATTGCTTGTTTTGGGGAATCACCATTGTGTTATCGTACCTCATTTACAATCTGATCGAAGTGCCATTTATGCATTTGCGAAAATAAACCACTGATTTTTCCTCATAAAGGAGAGTATTCTGTGCAAAAATGAGTCTTGAATTTTTTTAATCAGAGAGAGGAAATCGACATCAATTATCTTCTTCAACCCATTGCACCAATAGGTTCATCACTGTAGAAAGCGCTTCGGCATTTGCTAACACTTGCTCCAAACTCGTAAATGAAATAGATTTTCGGGTATCGGTAAACTTACCTCCAAGCAAACCTGTAGGGTCAGTGATCTTTGCTCCGTTCGGGAAAATGAGTAACACTTCATCCTTCCTCCGAAGGTGAAACACCACCAAATCACCTTTGTAGGTTTTCGGATCGGCATTTTTCAGTTCTACGGTATAATAAAACGCCGGAGAGTTCCATTTGATCTGTTCACCGATCATGGGATTGGCTGAAAGAAGAAAATCGCGCAATTGTTCAGCCGCGTCTTTCAACGGGTGATCCAATTGCGCGAAATATGCTGTTACAGATGCTTCGTGCAAAACGAGAAATTACTTGGTATACAGTTGGAAAAATCCGTGTGCTGTATACAAATTGTCTTTCACATCATCGTATTCGTATTTCTCACTTGTTGGAGTAACAAGGTAAAAGTAAACACCTTCGGTGAGTTGTTTTCCACCTTTGTCAATACCCATCCAGTCGTTTTGATAGTCACCGTTTTCATAAACGATATTTCCCCAACGATTGAAAATAGTGAGAGAAACCTTGTCGTAATCTTCCCAATTGGTAATGATTAATGCATCATTGGTTCCATCGCCATTGGCAGTCATTACATTGGGTACGATCAACGGACATTGATTGTAAACGTTGATAGGTGAAATATCGACTGTTTTTCCGCAGGCATCCGAAATAATAATGTTAAACTGATTGAGGTTCGGCCCCACCATATTCGGTAAAACCGTTACTGTATCGTTGTTTGGGAAAAATCCAGGTCCCCAGTTGTAATTGAAAGGAGGTCTTCCGTTTTCTACATAACACCACAATTGTGTTGTTTCACCCTGATCGGCACAGAAATTGGTCGAATCGAGGTAGGTAACTACCATGTCAATATAGTCAGTGATTTCAATTGAAATAGAAGTTGTATCGAATGTTCCGTCACATGGATGTTCAATAATAATGTTGAACTCAACGGTTTCCACTCCTTCAACTAATCCGTCAAGGAAAGCGGTGATTCCTATCGTATCAGAGAATACACCAGTCGGAATGGTCAATGTATCAGGAATGTAGCTGTAATCTGTTCCATTGATAGCTGTTCCGCTTAACAATACCTGTACAACAAGCGTTGTAGTGGTATCTGTTCTTGAAACGATAAATCCGGAGAAACCGCAATCTTCTATCAAGTTGGCAGTTCCGGTAACGTCAACTTCTACTGGTATTTCAACTTCGCAGGCAACTACCCGGTAACCAAACGTTCTTGTTTTTGTATTGATCAAGACACCATTTCGGTATTCTTTCACAGCAACTCCTGCAACGTACGTTCCTATGAGATTCGGTGAGAAATCCATCATTCCTGTAACAGGATCAATGGTGACACTCGATCCGGCGCCAAACGGCACTAATGCCGAATAAGTTGGTTCCCAAATAACATCCGAATAGGGTGGGGCTGTTTCTAAAGGATTAGCATCCAATGAACTTCCTCCGGAAAAAGGTGCAATAACTTCGTAGGCCAGTGAGTCACCATCTGGGTCGAAAGCCGAGTGATCGAATGTAAGTGTGTTATTGTTACACAAAACCAAAGGCGGGTAATTGACAAAACGCGCTCCTTGATTGTGTACATTCGTTAAGGCGCTCCCGGGTACAAAAGTGGTCAGTGTAATTCCGTTATCTCCCGGATTGGTGATGTTATCGATGTTATTGGCCCAGCAACATCGCTGATACGTAATGAAATATCCTCCAACATCAAATGGAAGTGTTACGGTATCAATGTAAATGGCACGTTCGATACATATATCGTTTGGAGGTGTTACACATGGGTCGTCATAAACAACAGGCAAAATATTACGGCTTGAAATATCCACCGAAAAATCTGACCACAGTGCACCGTTTCCATAAAAAATACGGTACTGAAGCGGATTATCGAAGTCAGAGTTACCCGGTCCGCAATCACGATAAATTTCAAATGTGATTTTGTATTGATTGTTTCCTAGTGAATCGTAGTAGATTTCTCCGCCAACAATGTGTGTAGCCTTGGCACTCAATGAAAACATACATGTGGTCAGGGCAAAAAGGAAAAGGTTAAAGTAATTTTTCATGATACTATTTTGGGCTTTCTTGCAACTAAAATACGTTTTTTAGCAGGTAAAGGTTGCGTGGGGTATTGTTTTTATTTCGAATTTGCTGTTTTTCGTATCCCTTTTAAAATCAGGATGGAAGGAATCCAGCTTAACACGGCGGCAGTATTGTAAGCGGAATTCCCCATAAAATCGAGCTCATGAAACAATACAAGTAGCAAGCGTAATAAGATAGCCGAAGCCAATAAGGCCAGCACTTCGCGCATCCAATGTTTGTGTGTCAATACATCTTGCTTTCGGATGGCAAAGTAGCCTTGTAACGCTGCAAATCCAGTATATCCGGCCAACAAAAAGAAGATCAATTTCCCTAAAATACCCCCAAAGGCATAATAGCTTAAAATCCACCCTGAGGGAACAACGAGTGCGAGTAAAACGATTAAGCTGGTTTTTCCTAAAAGCCGGTGAATCTTCGGTTTTCGTTCTACTCTAAAAATCACCAGTAAACTGATTAGTAACAACACAATTGGAGCTGAAGCTGCGTGAACCGCCAACCCAACGGGAAACCAGTAGGAATCGAACAAGCCTTCTTTTCCAAGCAAATAACCTTTATCAAAGTCAGGATGCAGGTATGAAATACCCACCAACGCAATAAAAACGTTGAATGAGTTGAGAAAAAGGAAAAACAGCAGCTTAACCGGCCATAACCATGTAACGCTGTTCTTCATGTATGTAGGCTTCGGGATTCGACTTCAATTCTTTTTCCAATTGTTGGATCAACTGCAGGTTTTTCTTCTCAATAGGGGAGAGTAAACCATTGACACTCGTGCGTTTCGGTTTATACCATTTGAACGATTTAAAAACAGCGGTTAATTCAGGATCGGTGAATTTCATCCCGTGACGGGCATAAATCTCATTCCGCATATACGCCAAATCGGTCAGGGAAACATGATCGGTGTAAACGTTTATAGGTACTCCCCCCATGTCTTCGTCGTAAATTTCTGAATTGGCAATCTCTTCATCATTCAATCCGTGTGTAAAACAGCCTTTGAAATGCTCTTTGGTAAGCACAATCGCGGCAGTCATTGGGAATAACCCATTTCCGAGTGAAGTAACACTTCCGTCAGCCGCAATATTGTAATATTCATACTTTGTATACCATTGGTAAGAAATGCCACCTATTTTGTTTTCAACGTAGTTGCGCACTTCCACCATACTGTCGTTGAGGAATTTCACTTTTGGTGTTGACAAATCGTTGGAACAGGTATTCATCAGCATGTAGTTATCATAGCTAAAGAGTTCTTTGGAAGCTTTCACCGTGTTTTTGGTATCGAAGGTGGTTAAGAAACGGCTATGTGTTTCCGAGCCGCGTGCTTCCGAAACGTATTTGTAGAAAGAAGTAAGCATAGAGTAACTGTTTTCACTTCTTTTACGACTGTCAATCACGTTTATATCCAATGAATCTTTTCCGAATTCCGACCATTTTAAACCACCTGTAAAGGATATATCCGGAATAAATTTGAGGCGTTGCAAGTAGGAAGGGGAAACAATCATTGCATAAGCATACGAAAGGAAATACTCATCGCTGAAATAATCGAACGGTTCCGTAGAAACCCACATGCCGAATTGTTCGCTTTCGAGGTTGAAACGGTATGTCTTAAGCAAACGCGCATAGTTCGGTGCCGGTTGATCGTCTGCAAACGCTTTGGAAGTTCCGTCGGCATATATTTTATAGAAAGAACTACCTTTTTGCCCGATAGCAATGTATTCCATGATCTTGCTTGGGTAAATGGCGTCGTATTCGGGTTGGATGATTTTGTTCTTATCGTAATTGAACAAGCCGTATTTACCGTTTTGCTTCAACTCCATGTGATCATCTACGATAAAGCCAGGATTTCCGATGCGTTCGTAATCCTGTGCCAGTAATTGATTTCCTTTCGAATCCATCAATCCGAAACGCAATTTGGTGGAAATTTTATTTTCGGAAGCATACACTTCTTGTCTATTTTGGGTCAAGAAAAAAGTGCCTCTATACGTGTTTGCAAAATACGAAACGCGTTTGTTTTTTTTCTTTGCGAGTTTATAACCGTTTAGAATTTGGTTACTGAATGGGTGTTTATCACTCAGTTCAAAGAAACCCAACTCTCGTGAGGTGGTATCTTCACCCGGTTCGGCTACTACGTCGGCTGTTTCAGGTTTTGTAGAAGCTTCCTCGCCCGAACAGGCAACAATGATTCCGGCAACAAGTAGAACGGTAAAGTAGAGTAAACTCAAACGCTTATTCATGGTCTGTCGATTTTATGAGACCAAAATAAGCACAATTTTGATACGGAAGATTGGGTGTTGAATACTAGTGATAACAATTCTGAATTGCAATGTAGCTCTTGATTTCGAAGGTTGATAACTTCCCTCCTTGAGGAGGGACAGAGGGAGGTGACTATCGATAAATTGTAGGTGAAAAGCTGTCACCCTCCATAATCCTCCATCAATGGAGTGATTTCCCGTTTATTAACAAAAGTCTTAAAATACGGATGGGAGACTATTATATGCGCTTTAGAGGGAACCACTACTCAAGGGGAGAAATGGACTGCCATCCTTTTTTAGGTTCTAAAAATCATCAATACTTCACTACCTTTTTTGTAATTGAACCTGTCTTGGCTATTAAATGCAAGTGATACATTCCAGAGGCCATTTCGGAAAAGTCAACCTGTGTGAACGATCCGAGTTCACCTTTGTCAAGACATTTACCTGAAACATCGACCAATTCGTATGATTCCAAAAGGCTTCCTTCTTTCAGGCTGATGGTAAACTGATCGGTAACAGGATTTGGATATACATCGACAGAAGATTCCAGAATGTATGAGGGTACATCGGCTGTCATACCTCTTGACTTGAGAAATACTCCCGAGTCAAGGATACCATCACCCACGTCAGCAATCGCCAATGTAAGGTGGTATGTTTGTCCTGGAACTACCGCTGCTTTCGCAACCAGTGGTTTCGTTAATCCATCGTATTGCAAATACATGTCAGAACTGGAATAGGGAGATGTGCTGCCGTCACCGTTGTATTGGTAGACACTGCAATTCATACAAGGTCCGAAGTTAGCAGTTCCATTATTGACAGTATTGATCGAAATAATAGAATTATCAGGGGCTCTGGCGATATTAACGCTATCATACCCAGGACCATTGATTATGACTACAAATACATCTTTAAATGTGGTACTAACGTATTCCGGATATTCGTCTGATCCGAAGATATAAGGCAGGTAAAGAGTATCACCCAACGGAACAAAATCAAACACCAGAACTGCAGCGTTTTTAGTTTGTCCGTCAACAATTGTATTTAAAAAACCAAATCCCGGTTCCAGATTGTCTACACCATGTCCCGAGTTGTGATTCGGTCCCATTGCGCAATATTTACTACCTGTTGTCATTAATACTCCAGTTTCAAAGGGCATATTTTGAACATTGGCACCGAAATAGGATACGGCATCGTACCACAACGAATAGTCGACATTTGAAACAGTGACTGCCGTTCCCGCAATTTCGTCTACAAGGGCATACGGATTATTTCCTCCCATGCCTATCTGAGCAGATAATCCAAACGGGAGAACGAATAAGGTGATTAAAATTGATTTCATACGGGGGTTTTAGAATTTACTACAAAAATATGTTTTTCTTAATTAGAATGGTTTATCATCCGTTAAGTAGTTGTAAAAGTGTTTTATTAACTCAAACATTTGCCAACCTCACTTACAAGTTTCGCGCAAACGTTTGTCGTTGTTACGTCTTCGCCAACCATGATTGACTCTCACAAGTGAGGAGACGGATTCTAACAATAATGATGACAATCGAGAAATTATCGTATAACCGTCACAAACCCATGAACCGTTTCCCGAATTTTATTCGTTGGGGTATAAAACAGCACATAGGTATAAACACCCTCCTGAACCGGTTCGCCGTTAGAAGTTTTTCCATCCCATTCGCGGTTTTCATTGTCGAATCGTTTGATTTCGTTGCCCCAGCGGTTGAAGATATACCCTTCGTTTAGTGTTGCACCGAGTAATTCGACCTTAAAAGTATCGTTGGTGAAATCTCCGTTGGGAGTAAACGTATTGGGTACGAACAATGAAAATTCTTCATTCTCGCAAAACTGAGGTAATTCGTCAACTACGATGTGGTGAAAGATGTAATTGCAACCTTCGGGAGTTTGCTGCGCTTGCGTGTAATCACCGGCTTCTGTGACCCATTGACCGAAAACAAGCACCGAATCGCCATAACACAAAGCACTCACGGTTTGGTTGTTAAATATCGGAATTACAAGAAGGATAACATTGTGTGTGCTGTCGCAACCATTGATATCGGTAAAGGTCTGTGAATAAGTGTCAGCCGTATTTTCCCAGTTTCCGAAAATTAACACCGAGTCTTCTGCACAGAAAGTAATTACTTCTTCTGTTGTTTGCGGCGTGCAGCCTTCGGTTACGGTAATGTTTATGCAATCATTTGCAAGACAATTTCCGCTGCCAACAGTATAACAAACCTGGAACGTTCCTACACCGGATACCGCCGGATTAAACAATCCGTTTGCGCTAAGGCAACCCGCACAATCAGCTGTTAACCACGTTCCACCTGCAGACGCAGCTTGTAATTGAACAGTAGGATCAGTTGTTGTAAATGGACCCGCTGCTTGTATAGTTGCATCTCCAGCTGCTGCGCCGGCAGAAATGGTTGCCGATCCGCTGGTCGTACATCCGTTTTGATCGATTACACCAACTGTGTATGTACCGGGACATAAATTCGGATTTGCTGCTGTAAGCGGTCCGTTTGACCAAGCATATTGATACGGAGCTGATCCGCCACTTGCGCTTGCTGTAGATGAACCGTCGCACAACCCTGCACAACTCTCGTTTATGTTGGTAAAATTGACTTGAAGGTTGTTTACAGCGGTTTGAACTGTTCCCTGAGTGGCAAACGTACATCCACCGGCATCTGTAACAGTTACAGTATAGGTTCCGCTACAAAGCGCAGAAATGGTTGCTGATGTTTGTCCGTTCGACCAAAGATAAGTGTATGGAACAGTTCCTCCGGTAGCTGATACTGTGGCTGTTCCGTTGCAATTTCCACCACACGATACATCAGTTACAGTAACGGTTGCTTGTAAGCCCGCAGCAATTCCGCATTGCGGATTCATGGAAGCGATCCACGCGTCATTGGCTGCATTATTTGGATCGCCCGGAGTTTCATCTACACCTACATTTCCGCTGCTCCAGTTGGCTTGCAGGTTCCAGTCGTTTGAGGTGTTGTTCGTAAAAGAAAATACTTTACCGGCAGCAGATCCTGCAAAGTAAATAATGGCTCCGCTGGTATTGTTTCCCCAACTTACAGAATGAAGAGGTGTTCCGTTTACGCCAAGATTGGGGATTTGGAACGAATCATTGGTATTGCTCATTGCTACCTGGTTCCATGATCCGCCACCTAATGTCCAACCACCGGCAGGGTAGGTAGAAACGCTTGTATTCGGACTGGTACTAGTACCTTCTAATAAATTCGAGTTGGCCGGAATGATCAGGCGGCAATTTCCATCGCTGAGACTAACGTCATCGGGAGGGAGAGCGCCGTTTATATCATTTTCGTTGTAAACTACAATGTAGGTTCCTTGAGGCACACAACTCCAAAAGCTGATATTCGCAAAACGAATGGCTCCCGAAGCAATTCCTGTTCCGCCACCCGGAGCAAAAAAACCGTTGTTATCGTCGATAATGACACCACGCAAATCGATGCATGGCACAGGAGTTTGGCAGGTCGGATTTCCGATCACTACAAACTCGACATATTCCTTAGCGTTTGCGCCTTGAGATACTTCGTTGATGATAAGTTGTTGTGCTTGAGAAGAAAAGCAAAGTAGTGAAACGATGCTGAAAACGATGCGGGATTTCCACATGACCAGTTGTAATAACGAACCTTCAATTTGAACTGGTTTCGGCTACGGTTTTCAATGATAAAAAACCGGCGTCAAGGATGTCAATTCCAATTGTTGACGCAAAGATACGTACACTCTGTTTAACAAAGAGAGATTGAAATGTTAAGATTAGATTATTGTTCTGGAAATTGAACGAATGATTTAACCCAAATTGACTTGAAGTTCTACCAATGCTGCGTATGCACCGTTCGTTGTTTCGATCAATTCTTGATGCGTTCCCTGTTCTACCACTTCACCGTTTTGAATCACCAGAATTTTATCTGCGTTGCGAATGGTACTCAAGCGGTGAGCAATCACAATGGATGTACGTCCTCTCATCAATTTATCAAGTGCATCTTGTACCACTTTTTCCGATTCGGAATCGAGTGCCGAAGTGGCTTCGTCCAGGATCAGAATGGTCGGGTTTTTAAGAATGGCACGGGCTATGGCAATGCGTTGTTTTTGTCCACCACTTAGCTGAATACCGCGGTCACCGACTTGGGTGTCATAAGCTTCGGGGAACCCGATAATGAATTCATGCGCATTGGCTTGTTTGGCAGCTTCAATGATTTCTTCTTCGGTAGCTGCCGGTCTTCCGAAAGCGATATTTTCACGAACTGTTCCGGCAAAAAGAATGACATCCTGAGGCACAACGGCAATATGTTCGCGCAGGTATTTGAGATCAATTTCCGAACTTTTATTCCCGTTAAACTCGATATTTCCACCAGCCAATTGGTAATAATTCAACACCAGCGATGCAATGGTCGATTTTCCACCTCCGGAAGTTCCGACCAATGCCAATGTTTGATTAGACCCAATTTCAAAAGAGATGTTTTTAAGCACTTCAATATCTGCTCGTTGCGGATAATGAAACGAGACGTTGTTAAAGGTTATAGCACCATTAATGACCGGTTTGGTGGTTCCTGTAAATAGTTCCTGCTCACTTGTTTCGGCAATCAGGTCCATCAGTTTTTCGGTGGCACCAATCGATTTTTGAATGTTGGAATAAAAATCAGGCAACGAACCGATACTGGCGGCGATGATCATTGTCATCATTAAAAACGAGTACAAATCACCCTGAACCAATGTTGGATTAGGACCTTGAGTCATCAGCAAACCTTGCCAAACAATGAATACAATGGCGCCGAACATGCAAAAAACGATAAACGAGATAAACACACCTCGCCATAAACCACTTTTGATATTCAAACGTCTAATTTCATTGATCGCAGATCGAAAGCGGCCAATCAAGAAAGCTTCGTTGGTAAAGGCTTTAATGTTGCCGATGCCCATCATGGCTTCTTCTGCAATGGCATTGGATTTTGCCGTTTGGTCTTGTGCTTCATTCGAGAGGCGTTTGATAAATCGACCGAAAAAAACCGCAATCAATGCAATCACCGGAACGGTTGCCAGCATGATCAGTGCCAATTTCCACGAAATAAAACCCAGAATCAGGATTCCGCCAACAATCATTACCAATTGTCTGAAAAACTCGGCAATGGTTGTGCGCAATGTTTCCTGAATCTGTGTAATATCGGCCGATAAACGACTGGTCAATTCACCAACAGTATTGCGGTTGTAAAAATCCATCGGCAGATGCAACAAGCGATTGAATACGTCTGTGCGCAAATCGCGGAGTGCATTTTCGGTGACATTGGTAAACAACACCACTCTGAAATAGCTAAAAATGGATTGTGCACCGAATAAAATAAACAGCGCCAACGCAACTGTATTGACATTGGAAAGATCGATGGCTTTTATAGCTTCCGACATAGAAGTTTGGGCACCGCTTCCGGTTCCGAGCAATTGCCCAAGTAAAACCGGGAAAATCAATCCGGCTGAAGTCGATAAAATCAGGAAAATCCAACCGATTAAAAAGCTGATTCGGTAAGGCTTAAGGTAAGAGAAAATGCGTCGTGCTTTTTTGTAACTGTCGCGAGTGAGTTGTACTTTTTCTTTCTTGACCTTTTTGGGACGCAACATAATATTCCTAAATTTGTGGTACAAAAGTAATCGTCGCGGATGCTTTTGGTGCATTTTTTTTGAATATTTTGCTTCAGTTCTTGAATATTTAGAAAAAGTGGCTATCTTTGCACTCCGCAATTGAGAATATAGAAATTCGTTATAAAGATATAGATCATGAAAAGAACGTTTCAACCGTCCGTAAGAAAGAGAAAAAACAAACACGGATTCCGTAGCCGCATGGCAACGAAAAACGGACGTAAAGTATTGGCTGCACGTCGTGCAAAAGGACGTAAAAGATTGACGGTTTCTGACGAGCCGAAACACAAACGTTAATACGTAAGAAGTTCTTTCTTCAAGATATTGACCATCTTTCTTCGGAAAGGTGGTTTTTTTGTTTTGGAGCTTTTAATTCATCTTTCTGAATTGACTTTTTAGTAAGTTTGTTTAAAACAATTCTTCCATGAAACTCCCCGTTGACCTTCGTTCCGATACCGTTACACAACCTACAGCAGCCATGCGCGATACCATGTTTAGCGCTCCTGTTGGTGATGATGTATTTCATGAAGATCCCACAGTAAATGAACTTCAGCAGTTTGCGGCAGATTATTTCGGGAAAGAAGCAGCGTTGTTTTGCGCTTCAGGAACACAAACCAATCAGATTGCGATCAATGTTCATGTTCAACCGGGTGGAGAAGTTATTTGCCACGAAGACAGTCACATTTACAAATACGAAGGAGGTGGAATTGCTAAAAATTCAGGTGCGTCGGTTCGTTTGCTAACAGGAAACAGAGGTCGGATAACGGCAAGTGAAATTGAGCAATGGATCATGCCCGATGATGTACATTTTCCGGTAACACAATTGGTTTCGCTCGAAGATACCTTCAACAGAGGTGGCGGTTCTATTTATGACTTTGCCGAGATAGAACGTATTTCAGCATTGGCAAAAAGAATGAACTTACCACTGCATCTAGATGGTGCCCGTTTGTTCAACGCACTGGCAGTAAATAATATTGATCCTAAACGTTATGGGGCCGCCTTCGATTCCATTTCAATTTGTTTGTCGAAAGGATTGGGAGCGCCAGTGGGTTCGTTATTGCTCGGGAAAACAGACTTTATTCACCGTGCCCGCCGTGTGCGTAAAGTATATGGTGGTGGAATGCGCCAAGCAGGTTTTTTGGCTGCAGCCGGTTTATACGCGCTGAAACATAACGTGGAACGATTAAAAACGGATCATGAACATGCGCGCCTACTCGAACAAGGATTACTCAATTGCAAATGGGTGAAAACCGTAATTCCTGTAGAAACAAATATTGTGGTGATCGTGTTGCAACAGCCGGAGCAGCGGGATGAATTGATCCAACGATTGGCAGATGAACAGGTTCGAACAGTTTCTTTCGGTCCGGGAATGATCAGAATGGTAACGCACCTTGATATTGATTCCGATCAGATTGATTATGTGCTGACAACGATCAAAAAACTGGTGTGATGCGTTATTTGTTGTTGGCATTGATCGCCTTCACAAGTAAATTATCTTTTGGGCAACAACCCGATACAGTGTTCTGGTCAAACACCGCAATCACGACTTCAGTTTGGCCTAAACCGGATGAGACCAAGCAACCTGCTCAGTTTATAGCTTATTTGGATGTAAGATTGAAGAAAGATCGGTTAGATAAGACCATTCATGTACATTATTCGGTAAATGCAAAGTGGTTGCGAAATGAAAGTTTTATAGTCGATTCGGTGAAAGATCGTTACCTGCCGTTGGCGCAACTGTTTTTTGACTGCTATGAATTGGAATCAAGAAAATTGCAAGAGCGCCTGAATACATCCGAAGCCTTGATGGATTTGGAGATTCCTGAATCTAACAAACGGGTGAACGATCAAATCGAAGGATTGCGTGAAATTACCAATAATGGATTTGATACCTTGGAAATGCGTTTCTGGCGTAGTTGGATGGATAGTTCATTGCTGGCAACTCCACGAACTTTTTTACCCAATTTTGAATCTGAAAAATGGGAATTCGGATTCGATATAGGTGCTGGAGTTTCTATGCTAAACGGAGATTTATCGAATTATTTTCAAACCTTGCCAGCTTTCGGTTATGAAGCTAGCTTGGGCATAAAAAGAGTTCAATTCGATTATTCAGCGCTCCACAGCTTTGCGAAGTCAGATCTAGCCTTTGCGATTGGCGATTTCAAATTCACCGACAGTAGCCGATTACAGTTGAATCAATCCGGTTGGACAATCGGTTATCAATGTATCAAACGCTATAAATGGACAGTTACGCCATACGGAGGTTTAAGCACCTTTCGCATTATCAATCGCGACGAACCCAAAGGTTCTTTGTACGCAAAAGGTCGTGCATCCTATAATTGGGAAGCGGGTGTGATCACCGAATGGCGATTTCTGCATTTTTATCAGGGTAACAATGCACAATTTTTCTGGAAACTGCGTTTGAAAGTAGGATATGCGCCGATCTATTACCTCTATAAAGTAAGGGGAGACGCGGTGAAAATTCAGCTGGGAATCGGTTTCACCATGAAATCGGTGAGGAATCTGCCTAGCGAATAGTAGTTTTTGTACCTTTGAGTTATGTTGAAATACATTGTTGCCTGTTTAGTGCTTATCACAGTTGCTTGTAGCAATCAGCCTGAAGAAACCATTGGTTTTGATGAATTGTCTCCCGGTTCGGATAAGTACAATAACAACCAAGCAGACAAAACGCCCGATTCTTCTGCTGTGAATGAACGTCCGGAGAGCAGTTTGTTTCTGGCGATAGTGGATACGATGATGCTCGAATCGCGTTGGGTGAAATGGGATACGTTGTTATTTCCGGATCGTTTTGGTCCGAATGCACAAGAAAAATGGATGACCATCGGTTCGAAGGATAGTTTGGTGCTTCTTCGCTATCAATTCAAAGACAGTTTACGAACAAAAAACGCCTTTTTTAATTGGATCGATTGTTTCGGTCCTAAATGTAAATCGTATACCGTTGGAGGAAATATCCGGATTCCGAAACGAACGGCCTTGTGGTTGGTTGGAAGTAAAGAAATGGTGATCATTGAAGGAAATAAAGCTATTGATGAAAAGGTAGTTCGTGTATTGCTCAATAATGATCCGAAAAAGGAAAACTGGCTCTATTTAGTAAACATTCCCAAATCAGGTAAAACAACCTGGAAACGCATCGATAAAGGTGTGGAAAAACCAATTGTAAAAACAGATGAAAACAGTTAACAGAGGATACATACTGGTTGAACCGCTTCAACCTTTTTGCGACTGGGCAAAAGATCATGATGAAGACTTCGATTTTAACGAAGACGATGACATTGAAGGCACAGTTTACCTGATCGATGAAGATTTTTTTGAAATCGAACCCGTGATTGAGAAGCACTTCAAAAAAATCATGCACAATGAATGCGCTGCTGTAACAGATGATGAGGCATATTGGCCTAAACCTTCAATGGAACTTTTTCTGGCATGGTTTACAGTACGCATAGGAGGAACCGTTTTCGATACTCAAAAAACAGATTTAATAGCGGATTAAGTTAAAAACCTTATCTTGGTTTGACTTAATCCATTATTGTATGCAATTGAAAAGGAAAAACATCTATCTACTTTCATTAGGAATTCCCGTATTCGGAATTGTCTGTATTGCACTCTACGCTTCAACCGCAGGAGTTTTCGGTCATATTGTTCATGCTTTCGGTTTATTTGTACTTACAGCAGGAGCAACGTTTTTATTAGGAGCTTTATTAGGCTTTATGTTCGCAATTCCAAAGCTCTCAGATGCAAGAACAGAAGAAGGAAAGCAAGTTTATCAGGCGAATACAAACTTGGAACAAATTTCAGATTGGCTTACAAAAATATTATTAGGAGTTGGTTTAACACAAATGGATAAGATTTCATTCAAAGTGCACTCAATATCTGAAAGTATGGCCAAAGAAATGACGTTGATTGGTCACGAAGCAATGTTTACTTCTGCATTAATCCTTTTTTATACTATTTGCGGATTTTTGAATGGTTATCTGGTCACACGGATTGTACTTCCACGTGTTTTTGCTGCATCAGATAACACGCAGCAGTCGAATCTTATTGAAAATTCAACCAATAATCGTCTAACTGAAGATAATCAAGAAAGTGAAATGGGTTAATCCAACGATCCGTTGATAAGATTTACATTGTAATACCGTTGGTCGTCACTTACTTCTTGCGCTAACCATTCCGGCTGCTCAAATGATTGCTTTTCGTGTTCCAGCTCAATCTCAGCAACAATCAATCCTTCCAAATGAGCGTGAAACACATCCACATCCCAAGTCATTCCGCCTACCTCAATGGCATATCGGTCTTTGATCAAGGTTTTTTCGCAGAATTGTTCCAGTAAAACAACCGCGTCCGAATAAGGAATTTCATACTCAAATTCCGTTCGTGAAATACCGGTGCTTTTGCCTTTAATGGTCAGATATCCCTTGGTTCCTTTCGTACGAACGCGAACTGTTTTTCCATCGGTACCATCGTAAATATAGCCTTGACATATACTCAATGGTTGAAGTGCTTTCAAGACTTCATGAATCAGTTCATTGACCAAAAATTTGCGTTCGATTTCTTGCATAAGACAAATATAACTGAATCAATGAAGGTGTTGAGTGGATTCAATAACATCAATAAAAAGCGCCATCGCAATCCAGAAGATACTTGACACAAAAAATGCTTAAATTTCACCATGGAAATTCCAAATCACTATGGAACGAATAAAAAAACACTATCCGAACTCAGCTCATGTAAACAATTCAGCTAAAAAAGAACCTTTCATTACTGTTCAAGCAAAAATTGCGAATGCAAGTACCATCAATAGCCGGCGTTCCTCTGAAAACGAAGCTGTCACACATTCAAATGACAATGCATCATTGAATGTTTCCGCCGATAAAATCAATCCGGCTGATGGGGGAGATTACTTTAATGCAGATGGAACTTGGAATAAGGAAATGAGCAAAAAATACAATGGAGCTAACTACAAGATATTTGTCATGTCTGCGGATCAAAAAACAAAGAAATTGTTAACAGATATGCCTTTGAATACTGCTGAAGAGAGGGCTGTTGTTGAGAAAGTAATTAGAAACTATGCGCTTCAACTAGGTATTAAGTATGAAAAAGGGAGTTATCGTAAAGGGAGCGGCTTAGTTAACCTGAAAAAAAGTCCAACGAATGCACCGTCAAATCAAATTCCTGCCAAAGCAGATCAACCTGCAATAGGAGGTGTTCCTGCTTTCACAATAGGAAGGGATATTTCCATTAATTATACCGGAGGAAAGATCAATTCATCATTATCGAATTATCACAATTTAAAAAGCACACTCTATCATGAATGGCAACATAAGAAAGAGTATAATAAAGATCTAAAAGATGCTAGTATTAGTGACAATCAAAAAGGAACACAAAATGGGGTTGAACATTTAAAAGTTTATTTGGCGCAAATGGAAGAACCGGGTTTTAAGCATACTACCCAAGAGTTTAAGAATGGAATTGCAACTGTTGGTGGGCAACTTCTTAAGGCTTATGAAAATGCGTTCGATGAAGATGTTGTAAAAATAAACGCTTTAGTTGATAAAATGAATAAGGTACTTACTAAGTATGGAATTACAATCAACAAAGGTTATCAGACCAATGATATGGGAATGAGTGAGGAACATTGGGTTGTTCCGAATCCAACAATCACTAAAAAATGAATGACATGAAACTTCTTTTACAACTAATGATGTTGATTCTATTATTGAGCGGCTGTGGCGATCCTAAAACCGAGTTTATAGAAAAACTCACCAACAATAGTAGCAAATACTGGAATCTTGAGTGTGTTATCAGGGGAAATGGTGAAAAGATAATACTACCTCGTTTAATGAGATGTAAAAAGTTCTCAGTTAATGGCGAGTTTTTAGAATTCTTATATCATGGTAAGTATATTTATGATTTGCATCAATATTCAGATGTGATTGTTCCCAATAAATGGGAGTATATTGATGCACATACAATTCGATTAAATGGCGGGAAAGTTCATTTAAAATACCTGTCTGAAGACACTCTTATTTATTTTGAAAATGGGGAAGAGTTTATTTTCACAAAGAGTTTGTACAATTTAGATAGCCTAATAATAGATAGTCCAATGCCTGATGTGATCATTTATTAAAACGAAACAAAAGCAGACTAACCAGTAACAGTTTATGTTTGGCTAATGTCCCTTAAATCGGCATACGAATTAGAAAAGCATTTTCGGTTGTTTCCGAAACCAACAATCACTAAAAAATAAATAACATGAAACTTCTTTTACAACTAATGATGTTGATTCTATTATTGAGTGGCTGTGGCGATCCTAAAACCGAGTTTATAGAAAAACTCACCAACAATAGTAGCAAATACTGGAATCTTAAATCGGTCATTCGAAAAAATGGTGAAAAGTTTGTCCTTCCTCGAAAGATTGTTTGTATAAAATTTTCCGCTAACCGTGAGTTTCTGAACTTCCATTATAGGGGTGAGAATATTTATAATACCAATCAGTATTCAGATGTGATTTTACCAAATAAATGGAAATACATTGATGAAAACACGATTCTGATGAATGAATCAAGAGTAAAAATTAAACATCTTTCCGAAGACACGCTTATTTATGTTGGTGATGGGGAACAATTTATTTTTGTAAAGAGTTTGTACAATCTAGATAGTCTTGTAATAGATAGACCTATGCCCAATGTGGTCATTTATTAGGTACTTGAAACAATCTTCAAAACCAACAACAGCTATTCTTTTTACAAAATAGCTGTTGCTGAATGATGGAGTAACTGTTTATCGAATGATCGTGATACCACCACTAAACTCTTGTTTAGCGTCGGAGTACAAGTCTTTTACGCGAGCGACCCATGTGTAAGCCCCTTGAGGAACAATTTCACCGTTGTACGTTCCATCCCACGAAGAATTTACATCATGTGTTTCCCAAATGATTTGTCCCCAACGGTTAAAAATTAATAACTCAAAATTGTATTCATCAATTCCACTCACATAAAACAACCAGCTTTGATTAAACTCATCGCCATCCGGTGTGAAGGAGTTCGGAGCATAAAAGATGATGTCGCTGTTCACTGAAAGAATGCGTTCCACTGTGTCTACACAACCTTCCGGAGTTTGCACAATCAACTGAATGGGATATTGCGCTACAACTCCATCAGGAAAATGAAACGTTGGATTTTGAGTTGTACTAGAGGAAGGATTTGAATCCGGTGAACTCCACGTCCATGATGAAACACCATCTGAGGATTTATCCTGCATGGTAACCGTTGTTTCAAAAATAGTAGTCGGATTTGCCGATATATTAAAGTCTGCAACCGGATTAGCTATAACAGAAACAATAGAATTCATGGTAACTGTGTAGACACATCCATAAATGGAAGTAACAGTAACCGTAAGATCATAGGTTTGCGGATCATTGTAAATATGAGTTGCCGTATTCACGCCATTTGTGAGTAAGTCAGATGAACCGTCACCGTATTCAAACAAAACGCTTGCAATGTCATTCTGGTTATTAGATGTATTCGTGAAAATAAATGTTCCGGGTTCACAAGAAGTAGTTTTATCAACCGTAGCCATTGGCGCAATTGGTTGCGGGAAAGTGATGGTCATACAATCTGTTGCAGTAGGCGAACCACATGCTTCAGATAAAACAACGCAATAATTCGTGTTTGTTGCAGCTGGATTCACGGTGATGCTTGTACCGGTTCCTATAGTTGTTCCATTTTCGCTCCAAGTATAGGTGTAGGCTGAACTACCACCAGATCCGGAAGCAATTAAAGTCGCAGTATTTCCCGGGCAAATTGTTTGATCCGGAGTAAGCGAGGTAAGTGATAGCGCAGCTGGTTCGGTAATAATTGCTGTAGCTGTTGTAACGCAGTTGTTATAATCTGTGACAGTTAAGGTGTATGTACCAACAGCCAAATTAGAAGCAACATTAGTGATAGAAGAATTCGTACTCCAAGAATAACTATAAGTAGGGGTTCCGCCAGATACTGTAGCTGTTATTGATCCGTTATTACCTGCATGACAAGTAACGTTTTGCTGTGCCCATTGCACTACCATTGGTGGTAATTCTGTAATTGTTATTTGAATCGTGTCAATACAGCCAACAGTAGAAGTTGCCTCACAATGATAAATACCGGCGCTTAATCCGGTAGCAGTGGCTGTAGTTTGACCGCCTGCATCATACCAGTTATATGAAACAGTTCCTAAAGTAGAAGTCATAGATACAGTAGCCGTTCCATTACTTCCACCAAGACAACTTACTTGTGTAGAAGAAACAAGTGATAAGGCAGTTGGTTCATCCAATGTCCCACTCATCGTAATCAGACAGTTGTTTGCGTCGGTAATCGTAACCGTATGCTGACCAACGGATAAATCATTTGCTGAAGGACCTGTTGACGAAGAGTTGTCCCATGAATAGTTGTAATTCGGTGTTCCGCCCGAGACAGTAACTGCTATATAACCATTGTTTCCGCCATAACAAGCTACATCCTGTTGAAAGAGTGTTGCAGTAAGTGTAGGAATTTGTGTTATTGTTACTTGAACAGTATCAATACATCCAACCGATGAGGTTGCTTCACAATGATAGGTTCCAACTGCTAAACCATTGGCGGTTGCCGTAGTTTGACCTCCTGCGTCGTACCAATTGTATGAAACCGTTCCTAAGAGAGAAGTCATGCTTGCTGTAGCCGTTCCATCAGTGCCGCCAAGACAGCTTACAGGCGTCGATCCGGTAATACTTAGAGCTGTTGGTTCATTGATCGATGATGTAAAAGTAGCAGTACAGTTGTTCATATCGGTTACTGTCACCGTAGTAGGTCCAGCCGACAAATCATTTGCGGTTGCTCCTACAGACAATGAGTTGTTCCAAGAATAATTGTATTGAGGTGTTCCACCGGAAACACTGATTGAAACAATACCATCACTTGAGCCATTACAACTCACATCTTGCTGACTCACAAGTTGTGCAACGAGTGGTGCAATCTCTGTAACGGTAACTTGAACTGTGTCTATGCAACCAAGATTAGAAGTAATTTCACAATTGTAAGTTCCTGCACTTAAGCCGGTCGCTGTTTGCGTAGTTTGCCCACCAGCATTGTACCAGTTATAAGAAACAACACCAATCGCTGGAGTCATTGTTGCTGTTGCTGTACCATTATTGCCTCCTTGACAACTTACTGGAGTGGTACTTCCAGTATAAGTAGCTGTTGAGTTGGGTACTACAACAGAAACCGTGTTTGTACATCCATAAGTATCGGTTACTAATACTTGATAATTGTCTGCACTCAGGTTGTTGGCAGTTTGTGTTGTTTGTCCGGAAGGCGTCCATAAATACTGAAAAGGACCTGTACCTGCAGTCGGTGTTGCAGTAGCTGATCCTATAGATCCGGAGCATATATCTGTTGCCGAACTGGCAGTTGCAGTGACATTTGATTGACTAAGCCATGTAGTATCTGATATTGCCCCGGTTCCACCGCAAGTACGTCTTAACCAATATCCGGTAACACCTGCTGGCACAGGATTCACATTGAGAACACCATTATTATAAGGAAAAGTTTGTCCAAGCGTATTTGTCCACTCCAGAGTTGGTGTTCCCGGCGCGAAAAGAATGGAATTGTTTGTTGCCGTCCATTGAGTGTTATTCCTTCCTGGAACAACAACTGCAACCGTTCCATTGAGATTGTGCAAAGCATGAACCGCTCTTCCGCCATTCCAGCCTGCACAGATTGATTTATTTTGAATGTGAGTTATAATGTTATTTGAGGTTTCATAAATGGTGATTTGACTAGAGTAAAGCTGACCAGAACAAGAAAACATTGGAACATTGTTCCATGAAACAGAAAGTCTTCTAAACGGTGCAGTTCCATATACAGCGTATCTTACCGTACCTCCGATGCCTGGATTAATGTCTTGCCAAGGTCCCATGATTGCATTTTTGGGAACTGCTCCCGCATTTGGAACAGTAGTTGTAACCCAAGTACCACTGCCTCCTGTAGTAAAAGTTATAAAGTTATTGGCGCCAATTACAAAGTTTGTGTAGGTGTTGCCAAAATAACAAAATGAAAAACCAATGGGCAACGTAGCTGATTGTCCATCATCAGTTAATGCAACTGAAGTTCCATTCGTTAATGGATCTGGAGCGTAAGGAATAGTTGTTTGTGTATAAGGTAAGGCACTTGCAGGTCCAAAAGGGCCACCAACGCCAGCACAATTCGTTATTTGAACGGTTTGCCCTTGACAAATAACAGCATCGGTTCCAAGACAGACTTGTACTTGGGCAAAACTGAAAGACGTTAAGGATATAGATAGAATGAACGCTATTATTCGGAAGGGCATCATAAAGCAGTTATTGAGCATTGCAATAATAGTAAAGTGTATTTATAATAAACAGATGACTTATCAAAAGGTTGCTTTCAATTATCATAAAAACTATTCATGAGATAAATGATATATTTTAATGAATGAATATTGTTGTTTATATAACTTAAATGTTAATTTAAACTACAGAATTATAGACTGTTTTTGGGTATGTTTTTGTGTCTGTTTCCTCACTTACGTTATTATAAGATACTTGAACTACTTTTCTACCCGTCAACAAAAAAAGCTACTTTCGCATTATGCAAGTCCTGTTTACCTTCGACTATGAATTGTTTTTCGGCGCCGATACCGGTTCTGTTGAAAAATGCATGATCGAGCCGACAGCTGATTTGCTTCAATTGAGTAAGAATTACAAGATCGGGATGACCTTTTTTGTAGATGTCGGTTATTTGATCAAACTCGAAGAATATGCTCAAAATCATGCGCAACTACAAAGCGATTTGGCAAAAGTAAAAGCTCAGATTGCTGAAATGGTTAGTTTAGGATGCTCGGTGCAACTGCACATTCACCCGCATTGGGAAAAATCTTCTTACGATGGGCAAAAATGGCAAATCGTTACCGATAATTGTTACAAACTAGACGATTTTTCCGACGCTGAAATTGAGCAGATCGTAAAGCGTTACTATCTATACCTTCAGCAATTAACCGGTAAATCTGTTCATTCGTTTAGAGCCGGTGGATGGTGTATTCAGCCGTTTTCGCGATTACAAAAAGTCTTCAAAGAACTGGGTTTAAAAGTCGATACCAGTGTTTTTCCGGGTGGAAAATTTCAATCACCGCATTACGATTTCGACTTTACAGCCGTACCTGCTTATTCACCTGCATACCGTTTTGAGAGAGATGTGTGTATTGTTGAACCTAATGGATATTTTACCGAATATCCCATTGCTTCGTGGAAGTATTCTCCCATGTTTTATTGGAAACTATACGTGTTGGGACGTTTGCAACCGGGTCGACACAAAATGATAGGTGATGGCAGTTTTTTAGCTCAGCCCGGACGGAAAAAATCAGTATTGACCAATTTTACCTGGAACCATGTAAGCGCCGATGGTTATTATGCAGGAATGCTGAAACGACAGGCAGCTAGTTACCAATCGAAAGGAGTGGAGCATTTTGTTGTAATTGGTCACCCGAAGGGATTAACCGTTTATGCCCTTGAGCAAATTGAACGGTTCTTAAAAGCCACACGAAATAAGTATACATTTCCAACGTTTTCCGATCTGCCATGCAATTGATTTTAGCCGATGCGGTCAACAAACAGGAATGGGATGAACTCGTCCATCAATCAGGTGGAACCGTTTTTTCTCTCTCAATCTATTTGGACGCAACAGCTGACAATTGGGCAGTTCTTTTCACCGATGATCATTCCGGTGGAATTGTATGTCCGTTTGCGGTGAAAGCCGGAGTAAAAGTCTTGTACGCTCCTTTTTTTCATCGGTACATCGAGTGGATAGGTGCCAATCAACCTTCGGATGAAGTATTACTAAAAGAGCTGCAGAAACTATTTCCTGTGGCCGATGTAAACTGCAGAATGATCACCGGTGGCTCTGAAAAAGTACATCAGGAACTTGATTCCGATAGCTATCATCCCAATCAACAGGCAAAGCGAATGCTCAAAAAAGCAGCTGCTTACCGCATATCGGAAGAATGGCTTCCCGAACAATTAATGCAATTACTGGAAACGGAACTAGCGCCACGAATCGCCGGTATTGATGCACATTCGCTTCCGAAATTACAGCGCCTGGTGACCGATTTTGAACACAAAGGAATGATTCAAATTAATTTGTGGTTGGAGGATACCTGGCAAGGAGCCTTGTGGTTGCTTGTTTTTGAAGATCGTGTTTTGTACCTCAAAGGAACGGTAACTGCCGAAGCAAAAGGTTCAGGTGGAATGTACCGATTAATGGAATATGCAATCCGGCAAGCCTTTTCAATGAACAAGTTGTTCGATTTCGGTGGTTCCAATGCCGAAGGAGTTCGTCGTTTTAACCTGAATTGGGGCGCAACAGACCAATCGTACCAACATCTTCAATGGAATAATGCACCTTTGTGGTGGAAAACAGTAAAATCTCTTCGCGATAAATGGAACAGCAAGTCATTTTCATAACTGGAGCTACGGGCGGTTTGGGTTCGGCAATGGTGAAACATTTCGAAACAAAAAATGTGCGTTTGGCACTGCATACTTATCAGCATGAAACCTATGCTGTGGACTGTGAACATGCGTGGTTTCAAGCCGATTTGCGCCATCAGGAAGCTATTCCCCAATTGGTGGATGAGGTACTGCAACGCTTCGGGAGAATTGATGTGCTGATCAACAATGCCGGAATTTCGAGAAACGGTTTATCCTGGAAACTAGCCAACGAAGATTGGAATGACGTGCTCGCCATCAATCTCACAGCTCCTTTTTTGTTGACAAAAGCGGTATTGCCTGGCATGCGTACACAACAATTCGGACGAATTATCTCTATTTCATCAGTAGTTGCCCAGACCGGTGTGGCAGGAACGGCGGCTTATGCAGCCAGTAAAGCCGGGTTACTTGGATTAACCAAAACAGTTGCCAAAGAAACCGCCACAAGTGGAATCACCGCAAATGCATTGGCACTCGGATATTTTGATACAGGAATGATTACCGAAGTTTCACCTGAATTGCAAGAACAAATTCGTCTGCAAATTCCCAAGCAACGACTAGGCTCAGTGGATACCATTTTAGCAACCATCGACTGGCTGTTGTTACCTGCCGCCGATTATGTGACCGGACAAACGATTTCACTCAACGGAGGTCTTCATAGCTAGTATAAAGTATTCCAACGAATATGCTGATTTTTTTGGTTTTAGTCTAAAGGTTAACTGCCCTAAATGAGTAAAACTCACATTCGGAACAAGTAATATCAAGCGAGGCCGTTATGTGAGCCGAATCAGTGTCAGCCTAAGGCTGATGGGAAAAATAATGTGTCGACTAGCCTTTGAGCAGTGCCAATTATTGAGAGATTCCGTTATTTTTGTAAGATGTTCCCGAAAACCAATACACCGCGTTGGATTATCATACTGCTCGACCTCGGTTTGTCGGCTGTTTCGCTATTCATTGCGTATGTTATTCGCTTCGATTTAAAGGCCGACAAACAATTGTGGGTCACCGAATGGGAAATTCTTTCCAAGTCCATTCTCGTGTTTTTTGTGGTGCGATTTGCCACATTTTACTTGCTGAAAATTCATAAAGGAATCGTTCGACATACGTCAACAGTCGATTTTAGAAGGCTTTTTGTTGCCGTTTCAATTAGTTCAGCTATCTTTTTAGTTTTAGGATTTCTTCGTTATTATTTCTACGACGGTTATTTCTTGTTTCCGTCTTCGGTATTGATCATGGAATACCTGATCTGTTTTTTCCTGATGACGGTAGCGCGTTTTGCCGTAAAGCTCTGGTATTTGGAATCGGTTAAAAACAAGGAAGAACACGTTCGTATAGTGCTTTATGGTGCAGGCATTTCCGGATTGATAGCTAAACGAACCATTGAACGTGATATTCGACTGAATTATAAGATCATCGGGTTTATTGATGATAATAAAAAGATAGTTGGAACGCGATTGGAAGGCATTCCGATTTACCACACATCTAACCTCGAAAAATTACTCCGAGAAGAAAAGATTACGCAAGTCATTATCGCCATTCAGGATCCGGAAGAAGAAAACCGTGCAAGTGTGGTGAAAGCTTGCCTTGAAGCAGATGTCGAAATTCGCAAAGTACCGAGTGTTAAGAGTTGGATTAATGGCGAATTCTCAACCAAACAGATCAGTAAAGTGCGCATCGAAGACCTGCTCGGACGGAAACCGATTGTACTGAATCAGGATAAATTGGCCGCAGAATTGATCGGTCAAGTTGTGTTGGTAACGGGTGCTGCAGGGTCGATTGGTGGTGGATTGGTACTTCAAATTGCGGAATACAAACCGAAGTTATTAGTTCTGTTAGATCAAGCTGAATCGCCGTTGTATGAATTGCAGTTTGAAATGCGACAATTATTCCCCGATTGTCCGATAGAAGTGGTGATAGGCGATATTCGTAATCACGAGCGTATGGAAAAATTGTTTGAAACGTTCCGACCTTCATGGGTGTTTCATGCAGCTGCTTACAAACACGTGCCGATGATGGAAGATAATCCGTCTGAAGCTGTTCTTACAAACATCAAAGGAACGAAACATTTAGTCGATTTAGCTCAGCAATACAGCGTGTTTAAGTTTGTAATGATTTCAACGGATAAAGCAGTTAATCCGACCAACGTGATGGGAGCTTCCAAACGCATTGCTGAAATCATTGCCCAATATTCCAATCAATCCGGTAAAACACAATTCATTACCACACGCTTTGGAAATGTGCTCGGTTCTAATGGTTCTGTAATTCCGTTGTTTAAACGTCAAATAGAGCAGGGTGGACCAATAACTGTAACCGATGAGCGCGTTACGCGTTTCTTTATGACCATTCCCGAAGCCTGTCAGTTGGTGCTGGAAGCCGGAGTAATGGGAAATGGAGGTGAAATTTTTGTGTTTGACATGGGCGAATCGGTGAAAATAATTGATCTGGCGAAGAATATGATTCGTTTGAGCGGTTTGGAGTTGGGCAAAGACATTGAGATTCAATTCACCGGACTCAGACCCGGAGAAAAACTTTATGAAGAATTGTTGAACGCTGCTGAAAATGCCCTTCCTACGCATCATCCGAAGATTTTAAAAGCCAAAGTGCGCGAAAGCGACGCCGAACAACTCGCACAGATTGACACGCTTATTCAGGCGGTTTCTGCCACCCCGAATATGGAAGTGGTACAAGCTATGAAACACATTGTGCCTGAATTTATATCCAATAACTCCGAATTTTCTGTACTCGATAAAAACAATTCGATATGATTGAACCGTTAAGACTCAAAGTGCGTTTTTCCGACTGCGATATGATGCAGCATGTCAATAATGCCGTTTACCTCAACTATTTTGAAGAAGCGCGTATTCATTATTTCCGCCAGATACTCGGAATAGATTGGGATTGGAAGCGTGAGGGGATTTTATTGCGCAAAAACGAATTGGAATACCTGAAACCTGTCTTTTTGCATGATCCGGTAGAAATAACAGTGTATTTGAAACACCTTGGCGATAAAAGCTTTACACTGACCTACGAAGTGCGTGTGAATCAAGATTTACGTACCACCGGAACATCTGTGTTGGTATGTTTTGACAGTCAGGTTATGCGTTCCATTACCATTCCTGCAAAGATGCGCGAAGGTCTCAATCGCATTCCGCTTTTGCTGGAACAATAATTGCTCACAATTAAAAAAGATGTTTATGAAATGGTGTACACTCTTGCTGTTTTTTGTTGCTATAAAAGCTGTTGCTCAACCTGGAATTCCGGTAATTAAGAAAGACAGTTGCTACAAAATTGCCGATGCCCGCAAAGGAAAACGCTTTACCGAATGGGATTGCGGTAAATTGGCCGGAGTGGTTGATTGCAACGAAAAACTGGAATTGGATGAAGCTTCCAATACCGTGATCACTGCTTCAGCAAAGAAACCGTTTTCGGGTCAATGCGAAACCTGTCACATGAACGGAATTTTGGAACGCCGTGTGACTTTTGTGAACGGAAAGACCAACGGAACTGATACGACTTATTATGCTTCGGGTTGCCCCATGGTGATTCGTACCCACGTGCAAGGCGTTGAAAACGGACATTGGACTTATTTCTATGATTCACTTGGAACAGTGGCTTGGGAAATGAACTATTCCGTGGGACAAAAACACGGGTCGCAAATTTTCTACTCGCGTAAACCAAAAGCCTCTTCAGGTGATACAACGAAGTACGAAAACTACATCAACGGGGTTTTGCAAGGTCCGAAAGTAAGCTACAACAGCAAAGGCAAGCGCACCAAACAAAGCAATTATGTCAACGGATTATTAGAGGGCGCCTTTTTGGTGTATAACAACGAAGGAAAAATCATCGAAGAGATCAATTACAAAGGAGGTAAACGCGATGGTATCAGCAAGTATTATTACGATGACGGAGTGTTGTTGCGTACCGAAAGTTGGTCCATGGATACGAAGAACGGTGAGTTTAAGACCTTTTATTACGACGGAACGATTCAAACGCTCGAAAACTACAAGAAATCTTCCGGAAAACCCGAGGAGCGCATGGATGTGGAAATCTACGAAGTTCCAACCAAGCAACAAGCCGAATTGACCTACGAACTATTAGGCAAGCGCACGAAGGAAGAAAAAATCCGTGAACAAGTGGGCGAAGGCTTGAATGTGACGAAAACTCAGGCTGTTGATCCGAGCCAAACTCCCCTTATTAAAGGCGAAAAACTGGTTCGTGGATTGAATAAACCTTACGAGAAAGACAAAAAATATTATGTCGTGCTCGTTCACCAAGTTGTTTCCATTCCACAGAAAGAAGTGAAAGAAGGTTGGTTTGAAGAATATTTCCCCGATCAGAAGAAAAAACGTCGTGCACTCTACAAAAAAGATGTACTCATCGAAGAATATGTATGGGATGAATCAGGTCGTTTGATCAAGTCAATGGGCGGTAATGAAGGTGGCGCAGCTGAAGATGATGCCGTTCCAACAAAAGGAAAGAAGAAAAAAGAGAAGAAGCCCAAAAAGAAAAAGGAGAAAAAACCGAAAAAAGGAGAAGAGCCGAAATCCGAGACCACTGAACCAGCAAAAACGGAATGATTTTCACCACAAAGGCACAAAGTTTTTTTGAAGGATAGATGTTTTAAGTTCACAAAGGGATTTATGTAGCTTCACCTTTAACCTTTATTTATAAGAGATTTTTTAAAGAATAGGAGATCACGAAAGTGATCTACCAGTATTCCCTTTGTGTACTTTTAACACGCCAAACTTGTCCGTTTTTCTTTGTGCCTTTGTGGTGAAAGAATATGCAGTTCTTCCTACGTTTTCTGCCCGAGTAGTCTCAGGAATCTATAATGTGACTTCACCGCTTCACCGATACTCGAAAATTCAACATACGGATAATTGAACTCAGCTGCTGTTTCGCGTACAATTGGAGCCAATTGTTCATAATGCGCCGCGTTGATGTGCTGAAATAAATGATGTTCAATTTGCAGGTTGACTCCTGCTATATACCAATTGAATAAGCGATTTTTAATAGCAAAATTAGCGGTTCCCACCAACTGATTTTCGGCCCACGTCATTTCCTGCTTATCGTCCGCTTTGTATGGAATCATTACGGTTTGTTCGTTCAAGTGTTCAACTTGTAGGGCATGCGTCACAATCGTTCCCGCAACGGCGTGCATGATCAACTGTCCGATCAAGACTTGCCACCAGGTAAAACCAATCGCCAAGGGTAAATAGATGAATACGACTATATAATAGATTTTGGTGATCCAGAAAATGAGGTGTTCGGTCAACGTATGTTGCTTTTGCTCACCAAGCCCGTTTCTGCGGTAGCGAAAGAGTTTTTCAAAATCGAGAATGAAAATCCAGAAAATAGTAAACAAACCATAAACCAACGCCGCATAAATGTGTTGAAAACGGTGCATCTTTTTGTGTGGAGCATCTGTTGAAAAACGCAGCACATCACCTTCCTTCAGGGCTTCGTCGTATTCGTAAATATTGGTATACGCATGGTGAAAAACATCATGCTTGATGTGCCAGATGTAATCACTTACACCAACGAGATTAAACGACAAACTCCAAAGCCGATTCACCCATGCTTTTTCTGAAACGGTATTATGAGAAGCCTGATGACTGATTGCCAAACCGATTCCTGCCATGAGTAATCCTGCCAAAAAGCAAAGCCCCATGTTGACATAATTGTTGAACAATTGCAGGTAAATGGTCACCACACTTCCGCAAAACAAACTGACCATCAAGATTGCTCGCACATACCAAGAAGTTGTTGCATATTTTGAAATTCCTTTGCTTGAAAAATAAGTATTCACCCTTTCGGTAAGCGTAGTGTAGAAGCGTTGGTCATCCGATTTATAGAGAGGTAGATCTTGCATGTGTTTCAAAATGATAGTACAAGTATAGTTGAAAAGCGCCGATTTAGGTGTTAAAATCTGAGTTCGGATACCTCTGATTTTACTTCCGGTTTTCCACCATTCACCGATCAATCGCTCCAGTTTACCTCGCTTTAAAACAAAATAACCATTCAGTTGTTTATTGAATAGACACACTTATTTTGCTCCGAAAATCAGATGTTCCATACCGATGAAAACTGTAATTCATCCCAAAAATGAAGATTTTTCAGGCTTTCCATTCGTCCCATATCCTTGCAAGATATACCATTCACCGATTTTTGTTCCCCGAATTGGAATCTTACATCTACATTTGTACCGTAAAAATTAAGCAATGACAAAACAGTTTACAATAACACTATTTTCTATTCTTTCACTGCTGTTTCTAGTAATAACTCCTTTAGCAACAATGGCGCAAAGTACCATTAATGGTGAAGTGAAAAACCAAAAAGGCGAGGCGGCAAGTTTTGCCAGTGTTTCCATTCAAGGAACAGTAGATGGAACCACTACCGGAGTAGATGGTAAATTCAGCTTTACAACCAATCTGAAAGGTCCGCAAACATTAATGGTGAATTTAATCGGATACAATAAAGCGTTTCAATCCATTAATTTAGCCGATACGGTTTATACCGTTACTATTCAGTTACAAGCTTCAGCTAGGCAATTGGAAGAAGTTACCATTACTGCCGGAACCATCGAAGCGAACAATGACCGATCAGTTGCAGTATTGAAACCCTTAGATATTGTTACAACAGCTGGTGCGCAAGCAGACGTTATTGGTGCAATTCAAACGTTGCCTGGTGTTCAGCGCAATGGTGGTGATCAAACCGGACTCATGGTACGCGGAGGTGATGTGAGTGAAAGCAGTGTAATTGTTGATGGTACAATTACTCAAAATGCATTTAATAGCTCGGTACCGGGAGTGGCGCAGCGCAGTCGTTTAAATCCCTTTTCGTTTAAAGGAACTGCTTTTAGTAGTGGTGGTTATACCGTTCGTTACGGACAAGCACTTTCTGCCATACTCGATTTGCAAACAACCGATTTACCCGAAAAAAACAATATGAATATTGGCGTGAACTTTGCAGGCGGTTATGTCTCCGGATCAAAATTAATGGGGAAAAACGCTGTGGAATACGCTGCTAATTATACCAATATCGCTCCTTATTTGGCTATTGCCAATACGAATGTGGACTTTTATGATGTTCCGCAAGGTGGCGGTATTTCGGCACGTTATGTTTCCAGAACAGAAAACAACGGAATTTTTAAGATGAATCTTACGCATGCGTTTAACAAATCCGGGATTACCATTCCCGATCCGACAACGGCTGGAGCTTCACTTAATTTTGGAATTAAAAATGAAAACACCCTTTTAACAACGTCTTATAAATATTTCATCAATGAGCATGTAAAACTGTTTTCAGCCTTTTCTTACAGCAACAATACGGATAATGTTTCTTGGGGAGCAGAACCGCTCTACCGCAACGATGATCGTTTGCAAGGAAGGTTAGAACTGTGGTTTGAAACCAAGGAACGCAAATTAAATGTGCTGATTGGTTCAGATGTGCAACGATACAACTTTACGCAACGTTTTGACACCTTGATAGGTCAGTTTAGTGAGTTAATGAGTGCCGGTTATGTAGAAGCCGAATGGAAACCGATTTTATGGTTTGCTATTAAACCCGGAGTGCGTGGTGAATATTCGCAGTTCTTGGGAAGAGGAAATATTGTTCCACGTGCTGCCTTTGCAATTAGAACCGGTGAAGCGAGCCAAGTTTCTGCCGCCACCGGAATGTTTTACCAAGCCGCCTCAACCAACTATTTGTTGCAAGGTTATCGTCCCGACTTTCAACAGTCGATTCATTACATGTTGAATTACCAATGGATGAAGAAAGACCGTACCCTGCGTGTTGAAGGATATTACAAAAGCTACGATCAATTGGTGCGCGAAAACGGAACGGTTTATACACCGAATCAATTTCGGTTTGACTTTGGAACGGTTGACAATTCCGGATCAGGTTATGCGCAAGGAATTGATTTTTTCTGGCGCGACCGCAAGTCAATCAAAAACTTCGACTACTGGATTTCTTATAGCTATGTTGACACCAAGCGTTTGTACCAAAATTATGTCGATAAAGTAACCCCTGATTACGTTTCGGATCATAACTTGAATGTAATTGCCAAATACTTTATCATGAAGTGGCAAACCAACATTTCTGCCACGTATAGCTACGCAAGCGGTCGTCCTTACTATGATCCGAATTCTACGGAGTTTTTATCGGGAAAAGCCCCCGATTTTCACAATTTTTCAGTCACAATCAGCTACCTCACTACCATTCGCAGAATGTTTACGGTGTTTTACCTGAGCTTAGACAATGTAACCAATCAGAAAAACGTATTGGGCTACCGTTACAGTGCCGATGGAACACAGCGTTTCCCGATTATTCCTCCTATGTACCGTTCGATATTCTTAGGAGTGAATTTCTCACTCACAGAGTTTAATAAAGATGAATTATAGAGTCTGTTTAAAATTCGGATTATGATAAGGATTATAGTGTATTTTTGTGCGAAAAGAGGCGCGTTTTACAGTCATAATGGAGTGATTCTGGCGAAAAAACGCAACGAATTTGTAGCCAAAAAGACACATAATCAAATTGAAAGACGAGATTTAAACAGACTCATTTTTAACCAATAAAAGACCAATGAAAACAATTATTACATCACTTGCTTTAGTTGCGCTAACCGTTTCAACAGCGCGTGCACAAGAGCCAACCATGGAAGATAACCTCAAAGAGGCCTACGCAATCATGGACACCGCCAAAACAATGCCATCATTGATGACGGCTTCCGCTAAGTTTGACTTGATTGCCAACAAATATCAAGATCAATGGGTGGCACAGTATTACGGTGCGTATACCAAAGCCATTGTCTCGTACTTTGAGGCGGATATCGTGAAGAAAGACCTTTATGTTGATGAAGCAGATGCTTACTTGGATAAAATTGTTGCTCTTGGAATAGAAAACGATCATGTGTTTGTTTTGAAAGCCTTGTTGGCAAATGCTCGTATGGCGGTTGACGGAGAAAAACGCTGGCAAGAGTACGGACCGATTTTCGAGGAAAACTTAAAAAAAGCAAAAGAACTCAACGAAAACAATCCGCACATATATTACCTGAAGGCCGTTTCTGTTTTCTACACGCCTAAAATGTTTGGTGGTGGTGAGAAAAAAGCGAAACCTTACTTTGAAAAAGCACAAGAGAAATATACAGCGATGACTGAGCGTACGGTAATGGTTCCTTACTGGGGAGAACCTCAAAACACTGATTACCTGAAGCAGATCAACGGTAACTAAAAACAACAGGAGTTTAAAAAGCGCGAATCAATCCGGTTTGCGCTTTTTTGGTTTAAAACACTTTTTTTTCAGGGCGTAAGGGTGGTTTTTGATTTTAAATAAACAAAGGCTTGGTTGCTGAATTATTTCGTATCTTTCGAATAATTTTAATTTTTAACCTCTAAAACATTACCTCCTATGAAGAAACACCTACTTTCTTTGATTTGTTTGACAGCATCTTTTCCATTTTTCGCTCAGACAAATAATTATTCCATGCAATTTGATGGAATGAATGATTACATTGACTTTTCAAGCCAAGTATCAGTTCCTAGTTTTCCACTCACCATTCAAGTCGACGTAAAACTACCTGCCAATTTCCAACAAGGAGAGCAGTTTTTTGTGTTTCAGTCTGACGACAGAAGTGGAGATTATACCGGGTTTTGGTTAACCATTCATCACGATTTTGTAGAGATTTCTTTTGGTGATGGCCAGGGAGAAGGAGCTCAATTTCGTCAATCGAAACTCGCAGACCATACGATTGTTTTCGACCGTTGGGTGAATATTGCTTGTATTATTAATGGTGCCAATGATATGAAAGTGTATCAAGACGGTATTGAAATCACAGGTCCATATGATGGCGGAGGTGGTACTTATGTCGCGGATGCGATTGGAGGGAATACGTTTTCAGCGCACGCTGTAGGCACGTCTGCAAGCATTTTCAGCGAAGGAAAGATCGATAATCAGGCAATTTGGTCAATTGAATTGACACAACAAGAAATTCAGAATTACATTGTTTGTCCTCCAACAGGAAATGAAATCGGGTTGGAAGCTTTCTGGAATTTTGAAGCGGGTTCCGGTACAACAGCGCAAGATTTAACAGGGAATGGACATACTGGAACTTTATTGAATGGACCGCTTTGGAGTACTGACACTCCGCCAATTAATTGTGCATTGGTTGGAATTGAAGAAGCGCCGAGTTTAACTCCTGCAAAAGAGAAAGTATTGGTTGAAATCGTTGATATTCTTGGCCGAAAGGTAGAGTTTGAATACAATACCCTTCAGATTTACAGATACAGTGACGGATCAACAGAGAAGGTCATTGTTCCGAAACACTAAACGAATTTTCAGAAATAATAAAAGCGCAAATCGTAAAGATTTGCGCTTTTTGTTTTGTTGGAAGAGGTATTAACCTCAACTATCTCTTGAAGAATTTGATTTGTTAAAATGATTAAGGTGTTGTTCCGACATCTCTTTTGTGTTCTTAACACGTCAAACTTGTCCTTTTACCTTGTGTCTTTGTAGTGAATTTTCTGATTCTTCCTCAGCTACAATACATCACGGTACTCAGGCACTTTATCAAAAACGCTTTTGGCAAATGGACAAAGCGGAACTATTTTAATGCCACGTTCGCGTGCAAATTCCACTGCTTTTGCCACCAATTGTTTTCCGGCACTCTTTCCGCGCAAAATGTCATCCACTTCTGTGTGGTCTATAATAATGCGATCATCACCTGCCCAAACGTAGGTCATCTGCGCAACTTGTTTACCATCCAATTCAATGTAAAAGGTGCCTTTGGGCAATTGTTCTTGTTGTAAAATTTCCATAAACACTTGTGATGGTTACAAATGAGCGTTTAACTTCTTCAGTAATTCGTCGGCAACAGGATCGCTGTACATACCGTAACTATTCACCAAAACACCTTTTATTTGTTGATCTGAGGAAGCTATTGCGTATAAAATAGACGAATCATCGGGGTCGGTATTGCCCTCAAAACGAAAATACTTATCGATGTGAAAATCATCCGGATAAAGTTCCAGATTATTCATTACGGATGTAATGCAATCGCTCTTTAGGTTAAAGTCTTCTGTATAGCCTTGCTCGCGTAATGCGGTAATGCCTTCGGTAAGTGTGCTGTAATTTTCCATTGTGATGTTTTTTGCTAGCTGTTAAGTTGCAATAAAATATTGAATCATGGATTGTTATTTGGTTAAATTAACCTTCAAATAACAGATGAAAAGATACATTGAAAATGATCCGAATTTACCCTTCAAACTTCTCCAACAACAATTCCTCACCATCAAACACACCATAAGTGGTGTAATGAATCCATTCCCCGAGATTGATGTAGCGGGAAGTTTCGCTTAAACGAATATCCATGGGTAAATGGCGGTGACCGAACACAAAATAATCGCGGTGTTTTTCCTGTAATTGTTCTTTGGAATAAATGACCAGCCATTCGTTTTCTTCACCTAGGAATTTGCTGTCGGTATCTCCTGTGGCAGCGCGACTTTTTCGCGACCAGAAGTTTGCCATCCCGATTCCGAAATTGGGGTGGAGGCGGGCAAAACACCAACGCGTCCAACGGGCTTCGAAACACTTTTTCATGAATTTGTACCACTTGTCGCCCGGACCTAAACCATCTCCATGACCAATGAAAAACGTTTTGCCGTTCCATGTCCGTTCGATGTTGGAACGATTCACACTTACGCCTAATTCTTTCGGGAAATAATCAAACATCCACATGTCGTGATTTCCGGTGAAAAAATGCACTGGAATGCCACGATCGGTCAATTGCGCAATTTTCCCCTGCAAACGCACAAATCCTTTTGGGATAGCGTGTTTGTATTCAAACCAGAAGTCGAAAATATCACCTACAAGGAAAATTTCGTGTGCGTCTTCTTCAATCGATGTGAGCCAGCGAACCACTTTTCGTTCGCGTTCCAAACTACTCTCGGCATTTGGAACACCTAAGTGAAAATCAGATGCGAAATATATTTTTTTTCCTTCTGGAAGCGTCATCAAAATAGGCTTAGAATCCGAAGATTGTTTTCAACGCCTGCTCGAGTTCAACTCCGCGAAGTTTGGTGTCTATAATATTGCCTTCTTTGTCAACCAACACCGTAAACGGAATGCCGCTAACCTGGTAGGCGCGTGCAGCATCGTTAGACCATTTTTTCAAATCGGAAACGTGATACGGCCAAACAAGTTTGTCTTTTGCGATAGCCGCAAGCCAATTGTCCTTGTTATCGTCGAGCGAAACACTCAACACCGTGAAACCGGCATCTTTATATTTATTGTAGAGTTTCACCACGTTCGGGTTTTCCTTTCTGCAAGGTCCGCACCACGACGCCCAAAAATCGATCAAAACGACTTTTCCTTTTAAATCAGATAAGGAAAGCGGTTTCCCGTCAACATCGTTTTGCGTAAAATTGGGAGCAGGCTTTCCTGAAGCCAGAATGTTCATGGCATCGTTTTGCTTTTTCAATTGCAAGTATTGTGCGTAAGTCGCATCGATGGTCGGGCAACCTTTGAATGATTGATTGAGTTGTTTCACAACCGACTCGTAGGTACTGAATTCTTTGTCGAGGTCAAATGTGCTAACGGTTGGTAACAATGCCGGAGAATTTGGATTTTGCGAGATAAATCGCTGGCGGAATGAGGTAAACTTCATGTATTCCTGCTGCAACGATTGATTGATGGATACCTGCTGATCAGGATAACGTTTCAAATAAGCAGCGGCAGAATCGCGCTGTACGTTAAAAAGCGCCATTTGGGTCACAAATTCATTCAAAGCAACCGATTCATCCGAACCTACTATGTTATTGTATACTCCAAGGTTCTTACCATCGGCATTGATCCGCAATTTGGTACTATCGCGCAGAATAAGGTTGATATGCTGCGTGCCCAAACGGAATACATAATAGTCTTTTGAAGGCAACGTTCCTTTTAATACGTAGTTGCCTTTTTTGTCGATTTTAGTTCCGATAAAATTCTTGTAGCCACCCTGAGTAAGTGATTGACCTATGAATACGGAATCTGCTTTATTGGTATTAAAAACGTTACCCGATATTTCAACTGTTATCGGTTTTTGTGCTACAATTCCAAAACAGGTAAAAAGTGCTGCTACAAATGCTGTCAATTTCATACTAATAGTTTTAGTTGAGAATTTCTTCCAATTTTTGTTCCAATTTCGCACCGCGAAGATTCACGCCGACAATATTTCCTTCTCGATTGACCAAAACGGTATATGGAATACCATTAAAGCCATAAGTCTGAACCAATGGTGTTCGCCAACGGAGTAAATCAGATACGTGGTTGGGCCAGATTAATCCGTCGTCGGCGATGGCTTTTTTCCATGCATTCGGGTCATCATCCAGTGAAACAGAAAAGACTTCAAATCCTTTAGCTTTGAATTTTTTGTACATTTTCACAACGTTCGGATTCTCTTTTCTACAAGGTCCGCACCACGATGCCCAAAAATCAATCAATACCACTTTTCCTTTTAAAGAAGATAAACGCAACTCTTTACCGCTTGGGTTATTCATCACGATTTCAGGTGCCGCTAAGGTTCCCGAATTGAATTGTGCGTAATTGTTATATTGGCCTTCAATCTGAGCCACTTGTTGACTCAAGGTAGCTGTAAACGGAGATTCGCTGTGTTCTTCGAGGTAAGCGCTTTCCATTTTTTTCAAGATTTCCAAATTCTCCGGATCCCAACGTTCGATGCCCAATTCCTGAGTTGGAACAAGTAAACTGGCTAAAATAAGGTTCACTGAATTCCCGGGGTCTGCGCTGACTTGTTTTTTCAAAAAAGCATCCAACGGTTTGCGTAGTTCAAGGTATTTGGCAATGCGTGCTTCGTCTTCGGTAATTTTCGGTAATTGCTCCATTTGCGCTTCTGAAAAGGCTTTGAACAATTTCATATACTGCGTGAGCGGTTTAGCCCATTTGGCACCACTCATTTTCGGAGCGATTGCAAAATCTTTTAGCGAACCGCTAATCACCGCTCTGTCGTTGATATCGAGTGGCAATACGATTGCATTTGCAGGATCGTTTCCGATAGTCATGGAATAAACGCCTAATCCGGGAATGTTACCATCCAGAACGTATTTTCCGTCGGAATTGGTCATGGTTTCTGCTACCGCGATGGTTCCGTTGGGTGAAGAAGCCTCAATTTTCACTTTTTGCAAAGAAGCTCCGGTAATGGTTCCTTCAAGGTGAAAATTGTTGGTCAATTTATCGTCTGAACCTTCTTCTTCCGAAGATCCGCAGGCGGTTAAGCCCAGCAACAGTAGCAAAAAAGCGTAGTATTTCATACTAATTATCCTTTTATGAGTTCACGCAACAATTGATTCCCGATTTTCGGATCGGCTTTTCCGCCCGAAGCTTTCATCAGTTGTCCCATAAAAAATCCGGTCAATTGATTTTCACCACCTTTAAAACGAGCAAACTCATCGGGGTGTTGCTCAAAGACTGTTAAAATAAGTTGTTTCAAACTATCCGTATCCGATTCCTGAATCAGGTTCAACGATTCCGCCAATTTGGAAACATCCGCTTCCGGTTGTTCAATCAACGCAGGAAACAGTTTTTGCGAAGCTGCCGAATGTGATACTTTTCCGCTATCGATCAGTGTTACCAACGCACCAATTTGTGCCGCACGAATGGGGAATTGTTCCATGTCGAAACCATTTTGGTTGAGGTACGATTTTACATCGCCCATAATCCAGTTGGCAGCCGACTTGTAATTGGTTGTTGTTTTGATCACTTCCTCAAAATACAAGGCAATGGCTTTTGAGTCGGTCAAAATCAAGGCATCGTATTCCGACAAGTTCAGCTGTTTGGTATATTTTTCAAACAACTCGCGCGGAAGAGCAGGCATGAGGGCTTTTTGCTGCGCCACATACACTTCATCCACCACAATCGGTTGTAAATCCGGTTCAGGGAAATAACGGTAATCATTGGCAGCTTCTTTCGAACGCATGGAAATCGTAATGTTTTTCAATGCATCGAAACTTCTGGTTTCCTGAGACAGTGTTCCACCGTTTTCAAGCACGTCAATCTGACGTTCCACCTCAAAATCGATGGCGCGTTGCACATTGCGCATGGAGTTCATGTTTTTCACCTCCACTTTTGTCCCGAATTCGGCAGCGCCTTTCAGTCGAACAGAAACGTTGGCATCGCAACGCATAGAACCTTCTTCCATGTTTCCGTCGCAAATATCCAAGTAGCGCACCAAACGACGCACTTCTGTTACGTAATTGTAAGCTTCGGTACTGGAACGCAAGTCGGGTTCGGAAACAATCTCCAACAAAGGCGTTCCCGCACGGTTCAAGTCAACGAGCGTGTCGTAAACATCTACATCGTGAATGGACTTTCCTGCATCTTCTTCCATGTGAATGCGTGTAAGTCCGATGCGTTTTTCGACGCCGTTTTCATCTTTGATATAGAGTTGTCCGCCTGTGCAAATAGGTGTTGTATCTTGTGTAATCTGGTATCCTTTCGGAAGATCGGGATAGAAGTAATTCTTACGGGCAAAATGCTGTTCTTTCGCAATGGTTGCTCCGCATGCCAATCCCAATTTCACCGCAAATTCGATGGTTTTTTTGTTCATTACCGGCAACGTACCCGGATGTCCGAGTGTCACCACACTTACATTGGTGTTTGGATGCGCACCGTATTCATTGATGTCGGAAGAATAAGCCTTCGTTTTGGTCAATAGCTGAGCATGGACTTCCAACCCAATCACTACTTCGTATTTATCTCTCAAGGACATGTCGAATTTTAACTGAGCAACAAATTTCGAGTTTTTTTGCCGATTACAGGCTTTTAAAAACCTCTTTTATTGAATTATAATACAATTTGGAGGAGATGCACCTGTTTTAGTTTGAATTTATATAAAGAATGATTGATTCTCATTGGAGTAAAGTTGGTAATTGTACCGGTTTTCCTGTAATCAACGATTTACCATTCGAGCTGATGTCGGTCATTACAAAATCGCCATCCAGAATTTTGACGTGAACGTAATTTCTATGTTTTGAATTACCGGACAATTTCAATTCTATGTGTTTGGCCTTGTTTTCTTCCAAAAAGAAACGCTTAAACGGAAGCCGGATCCTCATTTTTTTGTTAGGCTTGCCATACAATTTCAACTTTAATGAATGTTCCGTTTTTTCGTGCGAAAGTTGTTTGATTGTTGCTCCGAGGCTGTCTTGTTCAAATTCGGCATACACAATATCATATCGCTTAAAATCATCCGGATTATCTAAAGAGCAAGACAAAGGCTGAACATTCAGACTCACATACCTTCCTTGAAAAAAGTCATACGGATCAACAGGTTGAATGCGGAATAGGTATTCTTTCCCGTCTTCAATAACCTGTTCTTTTGCAGAAATAAAAAAAAGCGGAAAAGTCAGCTGAATGATCGATACGACAGCCAATCCTATAAGTAGTTTAGTTGTTGTTTTCATGCTTTCTGCTTTTTAGAATAAGGTAATTGGCAAAAAAGAAACTGCTTCCGATCAGAATGAATAAAATTCCTTTTACGGTAAGCGACATTTTAAGATCAAAGAAGCGGCAAACCATTACCAAGCCGATAAGACCAAGGGCAAGATTCGCAACGGTTAAGTTGGATTTTTTTGCACTCAAAATGAGTACCACAACCCCAATAATCAACAGAATAATGGAGTATAGGTGTTCGATATTGGCAGATGAAACGCAACCGATCAAGATAACCGTAGGAACTAACAAACTAAAAATTGCCGGAAATCCGTTTAAATGAGCCAGTAATTGCTTGCGAACTTTGATGGCGTTGAAGATCAGACCAACACAAATCAAAGCGATCAATCCCACTTGAAAATTTGTCATGGGGTCAGGTTCAGTGGGTTTAACTGCCATCCAAAATCCGCCGAAACTGGCTATCAGCAAGAATAAAAATTGAAAACAGAGAATGATGACCTGATCAGCGCTCAGTGCATTCTTGTATTTTTCCTGTAGCAAAGGTATTGGTACTAAATAGTACAAACTTGGAATGAGTGAGAGCAGAAAAAAACTGATCGGGCTACTGACGTCGTAAGACAGACTTAAAATGATCACAGCGATGATTCCCAATGCAGGATAAATTTGCCATTCGTCTTTTTTGTTTTGGGCTAAATGAATAACCGGGCAAGCAATCAAGAATAGCGAAATTTTATAGGCCGGAAGAGCGTTTATGCCGAGATAATTCATCAATACAAACGGTAAAGGCAACAAAATGATCCATTTGTAAAGATTATGTACAGTCATTTTCTCTTTGGAAAAATAACGTACTAACTGAAAAATGCCCATTCCAAATAGCAAGGGAATAAAGAGGAGTCTGTAATCATGTGTTTCCACCTCCATGATCTTTTCGAATCCCCAATTTTCACTGAACAAAAGATAGGTTAAACTTAAGCTTACACCGATGTATCCGATGATCCCCATGAGCGTTGGACTTCTGTCACTTCTGCGCAGCAATACGCTTGATCCGAATAGGTGAAAATTAGCCAATAATAAAAATAAAATGAGCCATATAGATGAATGAGGTCCGCTAATACTGGCAATGGCGCTTAAACAAACTACCAGTGGCACAAATAGTTGGTGCATGGTAAACAATGAACTTGGTTGCCGAAGGGTAAACAATCGCTTGAAATAAGGGATCAACGTAGAAAACATGATCAGACTGCCGAACCATGGAATCTTGTACAACGCACTTTGATCCATCGGGTTGCTAGTGAGGTTTAGCAACATCAGAATCATGGCACAAAAGACAGCACTGTGCGATTTCAGTAAGTACACCATTGGTAAACAGAGGATACACCAATAAGTGAAAAAATAATTCTCGATACCCGGTAGTTGGTAGACTTGCAGAATAAGTGCCAGCATACTTCCGGTAGCGAGAAAACTAAAAATAGCGGCTGTTTCCTGCCAGATTACATTGTCCTTTCTCTTTATAACAGTGAAAACATTCACCAGAACAGAAAGAAAAACAGGAAGCAGGCTCAGTACCGTTTTTGTGGAACGAGAAAGATGATCCCAATTGTGGGCAAACAAGTAGATGATCCCAAACCCAATAAGCAACACTCCAATAATACTAACGGTAATGATTAATCCGTTGTTTTTGCTGTTTTGACTGAGTTGAGAACGGTTTTGTGCATTGATTACCCGTTCCTTATCGCGCGATAAGAAATGATCATACATACGATCAACGGTGGATTGGTCGATGATGTTTTCTTTTCTGCAATCCTCTAGAAAGTCTTTGAGGTTCATGTTTTTTTTATTGAAAGTAGCAAAGAATATCTTTCCTAATTCAAAGAATTTCAGGAAATGAAAAAATCGTTACTAATAATCTCCCTTTTTACACATAATTTAGTTTGCGGATAGCGCCAATTCAAGGAAGCGAAGTAAGAAAAATGGCTGTTTCGTTGTGTTTTGTCAAAAGCGCTAAAGCGTACAGCGTTTGCCAAAACTGCTGTACGTTGCGTTTCAGATCCTGATCTGACACTTTTGACCTTAAAACACA
>JARWZO010000008.1 GCA_029866325.1 Fluviicola sp.
ACTCGCCCCTACAGTATTTTACATTAATTTCGTGGTATGAAAAATTCTCCCATTCAAACTTCGACATTCACGTTTCTCACCGATTTAAAAGCCAACAATAACCGCGAATGGTTTGCCGAGCATAAACCGCGTTACGAGCAAGCACATCAGAATATGATTCAGTTTGCCGACAGTTTGTTGGAAAAGATGATTGTGCACGACAATATTTCGACCGCTTCCGGTAAAGCAAGTTTGTTTCGTATCTATGCCGACACCCGCTTTTCGAAGGACAAAACGCCTTACAAAACCCATTGGGGATTGCGTTTCGCGCGTGCCACCGATTTTCTGAGAGGAGGAATTTACGTTCACATTGAACCCGGAAATAGTTTTGTAGGTGGTGGTTTTTTCAACCCGAACGCCGACGATTTATTCCGCATTCGGCAAGATATTGAACTCAACTACGAAGATTGGAATGCATTGTTTGCCAATCCGCGCATCAAGAACACCTTCGGAAATTTAAGAGGTGAGCAGCTCAAAACCGCACCGAAAGGTTTTCCAAAAGATCATCCGGGCATTGAATTTCTGCGACACAAACAATTTCTGCTTTCTAAAACATTTACCGATCAAGAAGTTTTGTCGACTGATTTTGCTTCGCAACTGGATGAAACCATCCAACAACTCAGACCATTCTTTGATTATATGAGCGAGGTGCTGACTACGAATACGAATGGGGAATCTATTCTTTAATTGAAAATTAAAAATGTAAAATTGAAAAGAAGACAAAGCAAAGCTTTCGATATAAACAAGCGTTAGCGCAGTTTCCTTTTCAATTTTACATTTTCAATTTTACATTCTATTCTTCACATACTTCTCCAACCACTGATCTTGTTCCCACAATAAATGTAGAATTGATTCGAGCGCTGCGTAACCATGACTTTCTTTCGGAAGCATCACCAACCGCACCGGAGCACCGAATCCTTTCAAGGCTGCGAAATAACGCTCACTTTGAATGGGGAACGTTCCGGGATTGTTGTCGTTTTCACCGTGAACGATCAACATCGGTGTTTTCATTTTATCGGCATAGTTGAATGGCGACATTTCGTTGTAGGTTTCCTGCGCATCCCAGTAGTTGCGTTCTTCGCCCTGAAATCCGAAAGGCGTTAACGAACGATTATAAGCTCCGCTACGGGCAATTCCGACAGCAAACAAATCGGAATGTGTTAACAGATTGGCAGTCATAAACGCGCCGTACGAATGTCCTCCAACCGCTACTTTCCGGCGGTCGATGTAGCCTAAACTATCCACGGCATCAATCGCAGCTTTGGCATTTGCGACCAATTGCTCGATAAACGAATCGTTCGGTTCAGCAGTGCCTTCCCCCACAATCGGGAAAGCCGCGTTGTCGAGTACCGCATATCCGCGTGTGACCCAATAAATCGGTGATCCGTAATTCGGAAAAATAAACTCATTCGGATTGGTGGTATTTTGCGACGCACTGTTTTTGTCTTTAAATTCTTGCGGATACGCCCACATCACCATTGGCAATTTCTCTTTTTTCTTTCTATCGTAGCCAACAGGAAGGTACAGTGTGGCTGTTAACTCCAATCCGTCGGCACGTTTGTACGAAATCACTTCCTTGTGAACACCGGCAATTTTCTTGAACGGATTTTCGAAATGTGTAATAGAGATTGGAGCAGCCTTACCCGACATTTTTCGCACATAATAATTTGGGTATTCGCTCGGCGATTGAATGCTCACCAACAATTCACTTTTTTTCAGGTCGATGATATCAACGATGGTTTCCATTTTGTCGGTAAGCGTGCTGCGGTAAAGTGTTTTGGTGACTTTGGTTTTCAGGTCAATTTGATTCACAAACGGGAATTGACCTTTTTCGGTATAACCATCCCCGATAAGGTAAGCCAAAGAACCTTCCAATTTCAAAACATACCTTCCGAAACCATTTCTGTCGGTTTGAAAATTACCCGGATTGGCATATTCATCTTGTGAATTTCGGTCAAACAACACTGTCAATCCTTTTGAAGGATCTGCCGGATTAAACAAATATGTTTTCTCGTTTCGGGTATTATGCCAGTTATCGTAAACGATTGCCAAATCTGCTCTTCCCCAAGAAATTCCGCCGTATCGTTGAGGTGTTTTCAACAACGGTTTCCAGCCGTTTTCTGCAAACGGAGCTTCCCAGGTAAATACTTCATCGCGTTCTTTTACTTCAACTGCAGGATCTCCGCCATCCAAGGCTTCCACCCAATATAATGTTGCAGGATGATCATCTCTCCAAGTAATCTGGCGTTTTCCTTTTTGCACCGCCATGAATCCTTTCGGCATGTTGTCGATCAATGGTTTTTCATCAACCACACGCACCAATTTCCCGGTTTGGTCATACAAACAAGTTGTTGTAGGAAAACTGGAATAGGTCACCACGTAAGAAAACGGGCGTTTGATGGTTGTAATCATAACATATTTTCCGTCGGGCGAAAAACTCTCACGCAAGTGCATGTCGGTTGTTTTCCAGATAGATGAAGTTCCGTCGAGTTTCACTTTATGTAATTCAGAACCGGCTAGTAATTCAAAATTTTCTTCATCAATCTTCGTTTTCAGCAAATCCGCATACGTTCTGTTTTGTGCAATAGAACCGTCACTTGTCGAAACCGAAGGTCCGCTTGGAACGGTCACCAATGCATCGATAAACGGCTTTCTATTGCCCGGCAATACGCGTACAAGCAATGATTGACTATCGGCAAACCATTTGAACGGTGAACCCATATTTCCATTCAGGTTTGCACCGCTGATCTTACGTGCGGTTTGCGTTTTTATATCGATCACCCACAATTCCAAACCGTTTGCAACGATGTTGGTAGCGGCAATGTATTGCTCATTGGGCGACCAGGAAACATTGGTTAATTTGGGATTTGCAGGTAAACCCTTTACAAAAACAGGTTCGTCCGAGCGCGAAATCTGAATACTCAATTTGGTATAATAGCGTGCTCCGCTTACATTATTGGTTTTTGGATTGATGCGCAAACCCGCCAGTTTCAGTTCCTGCTCAGAAACCTCTTCGATGGTTTTGTACATGTTGCTATAGAGAAAAACCAATACTTGTTTTTTACTATCCATGCTCACTGAAGGAGCGCGATCTACCTTCACCAATTCTAAAATTTCTTGTGGCGGAACCTGGTAGTTAAGTCCTTCTTGAGCGGCTATATTCGAAACGAATAATCCGGTGAATGCGGTAATTGCAGCAATTTGTTTCAACACTGTCATACTTGTGATTTTTCAGCGATGAAGATAGCCTTTTTTCACACATTCGTCTTGTCATTTTTTGTGGTAGAATTGTAACTTCAACTGAATAATGGTATTATTGATCTATGCTTTACTTAAAACCTTCAATCGGGCTCATTCTTGCGTTATTTCTTGCAATAGCAAGTCATTCACATGCTTCGATTGATGAAAAGCGGCAATTTCAGCTGGACAGCATCAGCACGAACATTCCAAAAGAAAGCAAACAAAATTTAGATCAGGTACATACATTTCTTCACAAAAACGGACGCACTGATGAAGAACGCGTCTGGTTGTTTTACGGATACATCGCAACGCATTTTAAGTACGATCAAAAGCGCAAAGGAGAGAGGGATGCTCCTATTTTTAGTCCGGAATATACCGCGCAGCGTCGTTCGGGTGTTTGTCGTGATTTCTCGAAAGTATTTTTGGTTTTGTGTCAAAAAAGCGGAATTCCCTGTTTGGAAGTCACCGGTCGGACGCCCATTCCGGTTTGGGAAATCATAGGAAACTGGCTTCACCATATGAAAAGCACCTATACGCATCGCTGGAATGTAGTGAAAGTAAACGATACGTGGATGCTGATGGATCCAACTTGGAGTTCTGTAAAAGAGACACAACGAATCAGGCATTATGACCCAAAAAAGAAGGTGAATTTTACTGTTTTGGTGAAAATACCGGCGCGTATTTATTACAATCCCGACCCTGTTTTTATGATGAAAACCCACGCTCCTATTCACCCAGCTTTTTTATTGCTTTCGGATAGTTTACCTACATTTAAAACAGCGCGCAAGAAAGAAACACGACAAAAATTCTTCTGCTCAAACTACCATTTCAGCGACACAATTGACCTTATTTATGCTGCTAAATTCCCGCTGTTTTCGAAAACGTATTACACTGGCTGTATGAAATACTCAAAAACGGCAGCAATGCTCAACAATTACGAGTACGAACTTTCATTACCGGTTCAGAAATCTGCAAGATACAAGCAACCTACGCTGGAACAATTCGACAATGCTTTACTCCAAGCTAGGGAACTTACCACATATATTCATTCGGAAACAGGAATAGCTTATACCGACAAACTCAAACTATTTGAAGAAGAATTAGCCAAAAAGCGCGCGAAATTGAAGAAAAAACTTGACGCTGAGGAAAAGGCGAAGAAGAAGAAAGCACCTAAGAAAACTTCAACTCAATAAACGAATACACGTTTCTCTGTCTTCCCACAATTCGTCAAACGTTTTGTTGATTTGCGAATTACGTTTCAACCAACCTTTAACATATTCCTGGTGAATCTTGGGTTTCCATTCCACAACTTGGTGTGGTTCGATGCGCTGTTCGCGAACAATCTTCGGAGCAATGCGTTCCATGGCATTTGACGTATCGGTATAATCGAAACGCTGTCCTTTATAGCGCAAGTAACAATGACATTCAGGAATATTCGCATACGATTTATCGGCAAAAAAGGAAGTCAGTTTGGGATGCGTTTCACCCGACATCAGAAAGATTCCGGCGATGAGTTCCACATCCATCAATCCATTTTCCTCGGCCAATGCGGCTAATAATCCGTGTTTTGAAGAACAAGAACCTTTCCCCTCTGAAAGTACCAATGAAAAATCGGAACGATCTGCATTTCTGCCATAAGGCAATGATTGAACGTACAAACAAGCTGCTTCGAAATCGGTGATTCCCAGCTCAATGAACTGTTTTGAGTAGACTGAATCTGATGAAAGAGGAAATTTAACCATACATCGATTTTTGATGCTTGATTTTTGATGTTTGATGAGAGCTTACTCTTAAGTTGAAGATTCCCCTTCTATTTTGCAATATTTTATAACTGTTAACTAACTTTGTCAACTTACCTGGAATCTCATCAAAAATCAAGCATTCAACATCAAGCATCCTATTACATTCCAGGCATTCCGCCACGCATGTTTTTCATTTGCTTCATCATGCCCATCATGTTTTTCGGATTGGACATCATTTTCATCATCTTCTTTGTATCCTCGAATTGTTTCAAGAGCTTGTTCACCTCCTGAATATTGGTACCGCTTCCTTTGGCAATGCGTGTTTTACGTTGTCCGTTCATCAATCCCGGATTAGCGCGTTCGGTCGGCGTCATTGAGAAGATAATTGCTTCGATGTGCTTGAATGCGTCATCCTGAATATCGACATCCTTCACTGCTTTCCCCATTCCCGGGATCATGCCCATCAAGTCTTTGACATTACCCATTTTCTTGATTTGCTGAATCTGGCCAAGGAAATCGTTGAAATCGAACTGATCTTTCTGGATTCGGCGTTGCAATTTTTTCGCTTCCTCTTCGTCGAATTGCTCTTGGGCACGTTCAACGAGTGAAACCACGTCACCCATACCGAGAATACGGTCGGCCATACGTTTAGGGTAGAACACATCCAATGCGTCCATCTTCTCGCCCGTACCTACAAACTTGATCGGTTTGTCAACAATTGCTTTGATTGAAAGTGCCGCACCACCTCGGGTATCACCATCTAGTTTAGTCAATACAACACCATCGAAACTGATGCGATCGTTGAAGGCTTTTGCCGTATTCACAGCATCTTGTCCGGTCATGGAATCGACCACAAACAAGGTTTCAGAAGGATTCAACGCTTGTTTTACACGCGCAATTTCATCCATCATTGCTTCATCGACCGCCAAACGACCGGCAGTATCCACAATTACCACGTTAAAACCATTGCTTCGCGCGTAAATAACGGCAGCCGTTGCAATTTTAACCGGATCTTTTTCTTCTTTATTGGAATAAACCTCAATGCCGAGTTGTTCACCAAGCACATGCAATTGGTCAATTGCCGCCGGACGGTAAACATCGCAGGCAACCAACAACGGTTTTTTATTCTTTTTGGTTTTGAGGTAGCTGGCCAATTTCCCGGAAAACGTTGTTTTACCAGAACCTTGCAAACCAGACATCAATACAATCCCGGGATTTCCCTGAACATTGATCTCCACCTCATTTCCACCCATGAGTTCCACCAACTCTTCGTGGCAGATCTTCACCATCAACTGACTTGGAGAAATGGCTGTCAACACATTTGCCCCCATAGCTTTGTCTTTCACACGAACGGTGAAGTCCTTAGCAGTCTTAAAGTTAACGTCGGCATCCAACAAAGCGCGACGCACTTCTTTCAATGTTTCAGCTACGTTGATTTCGGTAATCTGTCCTTGTCCTTTGAGCACTTTAAACGCGCGCTCAAACTTATCGGTAAGATTTTCAAACATGGTGTTTCAATTTTGGATTGCGAAGATAGTGATTCCGACGGATATGTTGTATTTGAAGCAGGGATTTTCGGGATTTTTATTGGTACATTTAATTGGTGAAGAAATCGGGTTTTCAGAGTGGTAAATTTCGAAGAGCAGAGGTCGATTAGAAGTAAGTTTTTTTTCTATAATAAAGCCTCTAGCGAAATAAAGTCTTAATCTTTTTTGGTGCAGTGCCACTTGGAATACAACATCTATTAATCTGATAATAAAATGATTTGGTATTCTTCATCAAGTGTCTTGCCATATAGTTAGAACGTCTTTTTGAATCCAATTTTGATTTGTTAAGAGAATTGCCGTTTTCTTCTCTTATATTATAAAATCACAACCAACGAGAACGAGCAAGAAAACGTGAAAAATCACTGATCAATTCAACGGATGATGTATCTAACTCATCATTTTCTGTAATGCTATCATGAAGTATCCGATACAGCTTTATTTCATCCTTTTCTTTTTTAATAAAATAAGGATCTCCCGAGCCTGACATACACATTCCGATTGGAAGAAATCCTTCTTTAACAGCCGAAATTCCGGGATATAACTCCAACGATTCCTCTATTGTTTGTGACGGTGTCATGATTTGTAATTCTACGCCAAAACCCGATTCATCATTGCGTTCATCCAAAGATAGATGAATACCGACTAGTTTATTGTTGGTTATCAAAAAACACCAATCGTTAACCACTTCTAGATGGTTAAGATGCTCTTTTAGCATACTGGCTTGATCTTCATTTACTTGTTCTCCCTTGCCAGGATGTTTAGCTAATTCATCAATAATATTTTTCACGTTCTGTTTTTACAACCACCTTTCACTTTGTTTAACCCGATGTTAAATGCAGCTTATTTCAATCCTCTAAGATAACGGAAAGTGCATTATGACATGAACCAAATCGTAAGGAGATGCTGAGTTTTGACCTACAGCTTCACCAATTTTTGACGCACCGCAACATTCCCCACAAATCCTTGCAAGAAATAAGTACCGCTTGAAAATTGTCCCATTGGAATGTTCAATGTTTTGTCAGAAGGAGAAATTGTTTGCGCTATTTGTAAAACAGATTCGCCCAAACTGTTTGTGATCATCAACCTGATTTCTTCTGAGCGTTGCACATTGAATTTCACTTCTAATTCTTCGGATACCGGTTGCGGAGAACAAGTGACGATTCCACTATTATTCAAGCATGCTGAACCATCCAATGAACGCAATTCATGAACGGATTGAAAGCCGTTAAAATCTGTTTGCAGGAGTCTGTAATAAGAAATGTCGGCATGTGGATTTGGATCGATGAAACGATAATGCTGTTCAACGGTGGTTGTACCGGCGCCGTCTACTTCACCAATTGATTCAAAATCCACTCCATTCGCAGATCGTTGAACGGTAAAAAAGGCATTGTCTCGTTCTGTTTCCGTAGACCAATTGATGACAGCTTCACTATTCAAACATTGCACATCAAATGCTTTTAATTCAACAGGTAGAATGATGTTGTTCGTGCAATCGTAATTGAGTTTGATGGAACTAATACGGATGTATTGACTTTTTGGATTTTCACCAACGTTTAACGGATAAGGCGCACAAGGGGCAAGATTTACCGGTGTGCCTGTACCGGAAGAGTAGGTAATGACCAATCGCGCAATTTTATCATTGGGATAAAACTGAATGCGTGCACCTTGGTTATTAGAGCCGCAACTAGGATTTCCATAAATGATATTGTTGTTGGCGCCTCCAACAGCATTACTTCCACAAGTAGCTGTTACCAATGATGGATAAACCACGGTTGAAAGATTGGATTTGTAACCAACTATTGTCACGACATCAATAAATCGATTGGCTGCCGTTGCCGCACAAGCTGCTGCGTTCAAGTCCGCAATAAAAAATTCTATCGGCAACTCAATCAACGAACCTGTTTTTTTGAAATCTACCGTCATAGTAGCAGTTTGGCTTGTGTTAGACCAATCTACATTCATTTCAAAACCAAACGACGAACTCCAAGTAGCCGGTGTTGTGTTGGTCCATTTAGGGTACGTTGCTATCCAGGCACCACCGCTAAGCGCTACACTTACATCTCCGGTAATACAACCGGTTTTAGCACCAAATTGATCCGGATTGGCATCGGAAGTCATTGTTCCGCTAGTAGCGCCATTTACCCATGGATAAAAATTAAGGTATTGATTCTGAGCAAAACTTGTTTGTGTAAGAAACACAAATCCAACAATTAAACGAGCAAGTAGCGTAGTTCTTTTCATGACCTTTTGTTCTTGGTGAAACATTGGTCAAAGTTGCAACATCGTTACAGCTTTGTCCAAAAAAGCATTATATACAAGACCTATACAAGTTGCTTCATTGGATGAAAAGCACCTATACAATTTAGATACAATAAGAATTAAACCGCTGTTAATCTGAGTGATACGTATATTTTGATAGAAAGGAGATCAAATCTATCTCGGTATGTGTTAGATTTAGTTTTTTGCGCAACCTGGAACGTGCTATGGTAATACTGTGTACACTTTGTCCGGTAATCGCAGAAATTTCTTTGCTAGACATATTCAATGAAAGGAAAGCACACAGCTTGCGTTCGTTGGGCGTTAAACCGGGGAAATCATTTTCGAGTGCTACAAAAAACTGTGGATTTACTTTTTCAAAACGAATCTCGAACTCTTCCCATCGTTTGTTGTTTAAGTTTCCTTTCAATTCGCGGATAAGGTCTTGAATAACTTCTTGTTGTTCTTTCGATCCTTTTGGAAGAGTGTCGCGTAACTTATCCGACAAGCCATTTACCAAGTTGTCTTTTTCGAGTAAATACAATGCTTTTGCCGCTACTTCACGCTCAGTTGCATCCAGTTCCAATTGCATTCGTTCTTTTTCTAAGCGTTGATTTTCAGATTGTATTGCATTGAGGATACGCCGCGATTTTTGGCGTTTAACCAATATGTAAATAACCCCAATGGCCGTTAATGCAATCAAAACTGAGATGATCAACCATAGATTTGCCCGATCATTTTCAGAACGTAATTTCAATTGATTTAATCTGCTAGTGGTTTTTAATTGATTGATGCGCAATTTGTAGTCATAGGCGAATGACTGATTGGATAAATCAGACTGTCTGCTCGAATCAATGTAAACCAATTCAATCAACCGATTTTCATACGCCAATTCAAAATTATTCTGAGAGGCATAAGCTTTGGAAATTCCTCTAAACAACTGGGCTTTTTCATTGTAGGTCGGCAAATAACTCAATCGCTTTTTTGCTTGTTCAAAATAAGACAAAGCCAAGTTGGATTCTCCTTGATCAAAACTAAAAAGCCCCATGTAAATGTACCGTTGCACATCATCGGTTTTTTCAGGTGTTAGCAGCGCTATTTTTAATGAACTTTCCAAATAATGATGCGCACTATCCGGTAGATTGAGGTAAATAAAAGCAACCCCCATGTTGTTTAATATGGCTGACTCTAAGACTTGGTTGTTGTTTGTTCTGCTAACGGTGAGTCCTTCTTTGTAAATACGTAAAGCCTTTTTAAATTGGCCTTTTGCAATGAGTGCAATTCCGTAATTACATAAAATATTATCTCTTCGATAATTGGTATTGCTTTGCTCACTTAAAGAAAGTGCCCGCTCAAATTGTTTGTACGCTTTTTCATGATTGGTGGCATCATAGTAATATAACTCGCCCAATTTATCTTCGTAAAACAGTTTTAATTCTACATTTCTGGATGAATCGGCTAAGTGTTTTAATTGAGACATATAATACATGGCTCTTTCAAAATCATTCATGCGTGTGATCATCACTGTAGCCAGTTTATCCAGCACATCTCTTTCACATTCTACGAGACGGTTTTTTTTAGCAAGATCAAGGGCATAATGTAGTTGATTGACCCCAGACGACGGTTTTGATTCAAACAAATAATCAGAATCGTTGAGAATGGACGTTATTTCTTTGACAACTGCTCTGCTTTTCTGCGCTCTCAAAGAGAATACACAAAAGAAAACTCCAAGAATTAGCATTCCTCTCTTGACCATAACCAAAATTTACACAACGAATTGTAGTAGTCGTTATGCAATGTTATAAAAAAAAGAGGTATTACTCAGGTTCTGACATTATTCAACCGCAATCTTACTGCTAAACGTTTCGCCGTTTGCTGTATAAGTCAACAAGTAAAAACCTGCCGGTAAGTCAACGGTTACAACCACCATTCCCGATTTGGTTTCGGTTTGAAAAGCCACTTTCTTTCCGTTTAAGTCAACCAATTGAATCTGTTCGATCGGGTGAACTGTTTTTTGAACAATAGAAAACGTGTTTTTTACAGGATTCGGGTAAATCAGTGCGTAGGTATCTGTGATTCCCACCTCACTAACTCCTGCAACGGAGGTCGCGCATAAATCTACTTCCCAAATACCACGTCCGAAAGTTCCTGCGCGCAATTTGTTGGCCGCCGGAGCAATTTTAAGATCGTTAACAAAGGTAATCGGTAAGTTCTCTCCATACGGCTCCCATGAAGTCATCACCGAATCACGGTAATAGACACCATAATCGTTTCCTACATATAACCGTCCGGGACTATTCGGCTCAGTGATAATCACATTGCATGGAACATTTGGCAAACCGGTCGAGTAATTCACCCAAGTAGTTCCGCCATTTGTACTCTTGTAGACTTTGGTATTATTGGTATATCCACCTCGACTTACATAAATGTGATCGTGATTGGCGGGATCGAGCGCAATGCGGGTAATCGGTGCGTTTCCGGGTAAATTATAGGTTGTCCACGAACCACCGCCGTCCATTGTTTTGAGCAATTGATCAGAATACGAAGCAAAAATCACATCCTGATCGGTGGCCGAAATTTCAATATCAACAACTCCTTCAGATGGATTGACCGTGTTTGTACCGATTTCAAACCATGTATTTCCTTTATTCGGCGATCTAAAAATACGATTGTATCCTGCTACCAGTTCATCGCTATTAGTGGGATCTATTTCATAAGGAGTCACCCACTGCCCTACCTGATCACCCGGTAAGTTATCGGAAATATTGGTTGTGGTTGAACCGCCATTCAATGTTCGTTCCAAGCCGGTTCCATTGATATAACACGTGTAATATTCCTGAATATTATCCGGACGCATGGCTACTTCCATTCCATCGCCACCATTGGCATTGATCCAGCTTCCATTCGGAAGACGTTTTCTTCCACCATTATCCTGCGTACCGCCAATCATCACCAAAGCATGATTTCCGGCATTCGCGATGCGATAAAACTGACCAATTTTTAATCCGTTTGAAAGATCGGTCCATTGATCTGTGGTTTCATTGAGTTTGTAAACTCCGCCGTCATTACAGAAATAAACATGTGAAGAATTGTTCGAATAAGCTATATAATGAAAGTCTGCATGAATCTCGGTAAACTGACCACTTCCCCACCAGTCGGTGATTTGCGTCCAGCTGCTTCCGCCATTCGTAGAACGATACGCCACAACATAACCGCAATAAAGTGTGTTGACATCATTCGGAGAATAACCGATCATTGTGTTTTCAGGCGTATCTGCTAGTTGATTATAGGTGGCACCTCCATCCAGACTTTGAAATAACGGACGAAGACCGCCATAATCGCAGCTTACCAACAAACGATCAACATCCAACGGTGTGGTTGCCAAGGTAATGAAGTTGTAATTCCACGTAAAAGCTGTAATTGCTGCCCAAGTAGCACCTGCGTCTGTGGATTTAAATACCTGACTTACTCCCCAATAATCGTCGAGAGCTGCGTAAATAACGTTTCCATCGTCCGGTTTAAACGAAACGGAACTATAAGAACCGGCGCGAATAGTGGTCCAATTTACGCCACCATCAACCGTTCTAAACAAACCGTTTGTAGTTGCCGCTACAATCACACTCGGATTAGTCGGACTCATTTTCAATTCATAAATAGCTGTTGCGTCGAGTGTAAACACCAAATCGGTTGGCAACCAAGTAGCACCGGCATCGGTAGATTTATAAACACCTGTTGAGGATGTCCACCAGCCTGAATTATCACCGTTGGAAACATATAATGTATTTGGGTTACTCGGGTCGATCAAAAGGTTACTCGCCGCTCCGTAAGGCAATCCGTCATCTGCGGAAGCGTAGGTTTGGCCGCCATCTGTTGTCTTCCAGATTCCACCACCGGGTGAACAGACATAAAACAGCTGATCGTTGGCCGGATGAAACGTAACACAGGTTGTTCTTCCGATTCCCCAATAACCGCCGTCATTGTCAACCTGATCGATAAACGTCCAGTCGCACAACGCGCTTTTGGCCACTTTTTGTTTGGCTTTCTCATTGGCAAAAGCTTCCAACACTACTTCCGGAGAAGGTAGATATCCATCTTCGGTAAGACGAAACTGCATGAAGTATTTCCATTGCTGGTACTTGTTGTATTCGGAACCTTCTTCTTCCTTTTCGGAAGCGTTGATGCGTTCAGTAGAATCGGCAGATTCTTTAAAATAGGTTTCAATTTGCGTACACAGTTCCTGAAAAGTGGCTGTTTTGTTCGCGTAAACCAATTGTTTCCATCCTTGCGATTGTGCCATGACAACAGGAGTAAACACTAGAAATGTTATGAGATGTAGAGCTTTCATGTTTCAAAGATAGAAAACGCACTCAACTGACGTGTTCAATTTTGAACCATTCAGTCAATAATCGGATGCTTTGAATCAATATATTGACAAAAACGATTTAGCACTCCTTTTGTTGACGTTTTTCACCAATTGAAACCATCTAATTTAAATTCGTAAAACGAAAATTTTCGAACTCTTTTTTTTAGTCGATCAACTTAATTTGGAACACATAATTCGACCAAAATCGGAGGTTCGTAGTAATTCGAGGAGATCATATTGAATCGGATATATTTTGAAATGATAGGATCAACTATTTTTTTAAGCTCGTTCGTAATATTGCAAATTGGCATATCAAATAACCCGACGTAAATTTCGCAATATTACGAACAGATTAAAGTTTGAAAATCAAGATTTAAATCGGACCAACAAAGTGATGTCGTGAACGGGGCGTGTCAAAAGAAAGTGATTCAACTTTTTTTTGACACGCCCCGTTCGTAATATTGCAAATTGGCATGTCAAATAACCCGACGTAAATTCGCAATATTACGAACGGTATTTGATCGTTTTTAAAACTGATAAATGATTATCAAGCCTAAAACAACCTACTCTGAAATAGACTCTTCCGTAACGTTCAATTTACTTCGTTTTCTACTATACAAGAAATAAATCAACAAACCGGCTGCCAGCCAAATGGTGAAGGCAATCCAGTTTTTTAGTTCTACCTGACTCATCATATAAAGACATGACAGCAATCCGAGGAGTGGAATCATGGAAAAATTCTTTCGAACTGTTACCACTGTGATAAACAAGGTAAACAGGATGAAAATCCAAGTCGGAATTTTGTGTGCAAAATGAATGAACCCTGAATTGTACAAGCGCTTTTTCGAAACACCGATTTCTTTCAAAGCAACTTCCAACGGAACTTTCGGTGCTTGTTCAAAATAAGCCTTCAAGTTCTTTTCATAGAGTTTAAAGCCGTCTTCATCGTAATTAATCAGGAATGATTTCAAGCTATCCTGAATTTTAGTATCCAATTCTGAAAGCGGTTTTTTGTGGTTTTTCACCTTGATAGCTTTCAATGCGTCAGGCAAATCAATTTTCGATTCCTGCTCAAAATAAGCCACCATATCAGATCCCAATCGATTGACACCCAAACTATCTATCGCTAGGATATTCGCATGGAGTTGCTTGGCTTCTTTGGCAGACAAATCGGCAATCATGTCACTTTGATCCTTTAGTGTTTCTTTATTGGTAAGGAAATCCATGGTTGGCTGTTTGAGCTCCGAGGTGAATAAAAACACAATCATTCCCACCACCAAAAGTGGCATAATGTATTTCCCATTCAGATAGGGCGTTTTGAATTTTCCACGTGGAATATCCGTTCGGTTTTGGAGCATCAACACACCACCGCACACCAATACAAAAGCAAACAAGGTTCCGATACTGCACAAATCGGTTACCATTGTCAAGTTCATGAACAAAGCCGGCACTGCCACCACAAAACCAACTACTACCGTTGCAAACGAAGGTGTTTTAAATCGCGGATGCACTTTAGAGAATCGTTTCGGCAACAACCCGTCACGACTCATACTCATCCAGATTCGCGGTTGCCCCATTTGGAACACCAACAATACCGAAGCCATAGCAACCACAGCACTTACAGCAATGATTCCCGACATCCATTTCAGGTCAATTTCCCGGAACACAAAAGCCAACGGATCGCCCACAGCAAGTGTTTTGTAGGAAACCATTCCCGTTAAGATCAGTGAAATAACAATGTATAACACGGTACAAATAATAATGGCCCACATCATTCCTCGCGGCAAATCGCGCTGCGGATTTTCACATTCTTCAGCAGTCGTAGAAATGGCATCAAAACCTATGTAGGCGAAGAAAACCGCTGAGACTCCTTTCAAAATTCCGGAAACGCCATTCGGCGCAAAAGGTGACCAATTATCCGAATCGACATAGAAAACACCCACTGCAATGACCAACAGAATAATGGCCAGTTTTACTACTACCATTACGTTACTGGCGTTACGTGATTCTTTCATACCGCGGTAAACCAACCAAGTGATAAATATAATGATGAACAATGCCGGAATATCCAAAATGATCCGCAATCCGAAAAACGACGGTGCGTTTGTCCAAGCAGTATGTGCGTCTTGTAATGATTCACCAAGGTTCGCGAATGATTTTCCACCCTGCATCAATCCCACGGCTTCCTGATAACCGTTGGAGGCTGTGAGATAATCTGTTTGAATCCATTGCGGTAAGTGCATCCCGAGACCTTCGAGCATTCCTGTAAAATAATCACTCCACGAAATGGCGACCGTTATATTCCCGATGGCGTATTCCATGATGAGTGCCCAACCGATGATCCAAGCAATGATTTCACCGAAAGCAACATACGAATAGGTATAAGCACTTCCCGAGACCGGAACCATCGACGCAAATTCAGCATAAGCGAAAGCTGCAAAACCGCAGGCAATGGCAGTAAACAAAAACAAGAAGATTACCGCAGGACCACCATCTGCACTGGCTGTACCGATTGTACTGAAAATTCCCGCACCGATAATGGCCGCAATACCAAACGCAGCAAGATCACGTACACGCAAGTGACGCCCCATTGCTCCATGTCCGTCACTCTCGCGCTGTTCTACTGCTTTGAGGATGTCTTGAACTGTTTTTTTTCTGAATAAGGAGTTTTTTGCCATGGTTTTCAATCATTGTAGTGGAAACAAAAGTAAAAAATAAACAATGTACTTGGCAGTGGTTGGTTTTTACTAATTTGTTATTGGTGATTCGTTTATTCTAAACTTTAAGTAATAAAAGTGTGAAATAAAACAATCATTCTGAGCGCATGTTGAAAAAGTTTATCGATCATTCTCGGACTGTTTTTCCAACCTTTTCCCTTTTCCTGCATTACTACTACAACAAACACCAAACAACGCATTCACAAACAGGATTTACCGTACATCCAATAATTGAACAAGCGGTGACTGTTTTTTTTGTAAGTTTGAAAACACTTAAAAACATGAATAACATGAAGAAAAATCTACTTATTGCCTCACTTTTACTAAGCGGAGCTGCGTCTGCACAATTTACGCAAAGCAACGAGCCAGCTACCGGAGTTTCACAAGCTATGTATGAATTAGAAGAAACTGCTGATCCTTATGCAAGTTTCACCGGTTCAGGTCAAACTTGGGATTACAGTAGCTATTTTGGTTTGGATAACAGCCCACGTACATTTAGTGTAACTACAGCAGCAGCTGATCCTCAAGGAGCAGATTTCCCAGGAGCTGCAAAAGCGGTGAGCATTGAAGGTTTCATTACTACATTTATCAGCTCTGATGCTTCTTCTCGCAACTCTCAAGGTTTCTCGTATGATGCAGGTGCTCCTTTCGGTATTGTAAACGTAGTATTGGATATAGACGACGAATTATTGATGAACTACCCTATGGCATTGACCAATTCATTGGTAGATGTTTACGCAGGCACGGCTTTCACAAGTTCAGGTGACTTCCCGACAACAGGAAATAACGCTTGTACGGTTGATGGCTCAGGAACATTGATTTTGAACGGTTCTACAACTCACACAGGTGTATTGAGATATAAATTGATTGATACCGCTTCTGCAAACACCGGAATTTTGGGTATCGTAGATATTATCCGTACACAATACGAATACTACGAATTAGGTGCAAACCAAGACATGCCATTGTTGATCCACTCTACGCTTTCAATTGTTGTGGGTGGTGGTGCTCCAACTGAAACAGTTGCTGTATTAAGTTACGTTTCACCTGATGGTTTCTTGTCAGTAAACACAAACGAATTAGCCGGTGTAACGGTTTACCCTAATCCTGCTACTGAAACAATTTCGGTGAAAGGTTTAACTGCTGATGCTCAGTTGACATTGGTTGATGCACAAGGTAAAACGGTTGCTAGCAAAGCTGTTGAAGCAGGTTTCGCTTCTATGGATATCAACACTGTAACTGCCGGAGTTTACTTCTTGCATGTTACTTCGAATGACCAAACTACTGTTGAACGAGTTGTTGTAAGATAATTTCTTCTTCAGATAAAAAAGTTAGCAAGCGCGGTTCCCTTAGGCGGATCGCGCTTGTTTTTTGGAGTGCTTATTCAATAAGTCCTCCCCCTCAATCCCCCTCCAAAGGGGGAAGTCGAATCACCATCCTTTTTTTGAGATTAAAAACCACCTTGATTGTTAACAAAACCTTTCTGTAACCAAACATCTATTCTGCATTTTTACTGATATTTGGATGGCATAAAACAACTGCATGAAATACTGTTACCTGATTCTTTTACTTTGTTGCTTTTCCAGCCGGCTTTCGGCGCAGGGAATTATTGAATTGAGCGCCGAAGAACGTGCTTATTTGTATCATATTGTGAAGAAAAGTCCGATTTTGGATCAGAATATTGGTCGCTATTTCGAATACAAAGGTCCAATGGTGCGCTTTATGAACAAGGAAATCAACTTCGATTCCATTGAAACGATCATCATTAACAATCCCGAGCAGTTGTTTATCCGAACTTCGGAAATCGGGAAATCACCGAAAGGAATCATTGCCGAAGCCGCCAATAAAATGGCGCTGTGGGAATTAAACAAAGTCTTACTGGCTTCGCGTCAAACCGATAAAGAACTCGAGCGTTTTGCTACTCAATACGCCCGTTTTGAAACCATTCTAACACCGAAATTGCCTCCCGCCGCTTTTAAAGGAAGTGATCCGGGTGAAGAAAAAATCAATAAAAAACTGCTCAACGTGCTGAATCCGAGTTTGAGCTTTGAAGATAAATCGGCCATGCTGGCGTCGTTTAATTTTTTATCTACCGATGATCAACTAATGACCATTGAAGGACTCAATCAAGCTGTCAACGATTATGTGGAAGAACGTAGCTTTGAGATTTTCCAAGCACTTGGTGGCGTTGCCGATCAGTTTCACAATGTATTGGTAGCTGCCGGAGACGGTTCGGAAACTTCGGGCTTGCTCAACGAACGTGAGAAAGACGAAAATGGTCGCTGGAATAAAGGTCTTCCCAAAGCTGTGGGCTTGTTTCCGTATCAAGTAAAGCTGATCATTCCTGAAAAACGTAAAAAAACCGCTTTGGAAACCCTGCGATTCTCCACAACCGATTTCACCACAGCCGGCGAAGGAAAACTCACCCAATTGCATTTCGACGTTTGGGGTTACAACAGCGAAAAACAAACAACTGTGGTGGTAGAACGCAACGGACTTTCGTACCATTTATTCGGTTCGGATGAAACCCGTTTCTTGACTCCCGATTCTGCTTTCACCAAAGGCAAAACATTCCAAACTGTCATCAATGATTTGGAATTCAATAAAATCGGTGATCTGAAAGAAAAGATTTACGGTAAAAAAGGATTCGACTATCAAATTGAAACGGCTAAAAAGAAAAAAGACGAAACCGAATTGAAAATCGAAAAGAACGAAAAGGAATATTCCGATATGACACGTTCACCGATTACTACGAGTTCGAAAGCTCCAAGATCTGTCAAAAAAGCTCGCAAGAAAGCCATCAAAAACGGAACGGTAACCGATCAGAAACACCAGCCAAAAACCGATTCCGGAAAACCGAAACGCGGTAAGGGTCAGTCGGAAATTGTGGATTTATACAATGAATTTGAATTCTACGCAAAAAAGATCAAAGACCTTGAGCGCGAAAAACAAGAAGCGGTAGATTTAATGGCCATCTATCAGCGTCGGTTGGATCAGTACAAAGAAATGATGGGATTCCATTGGGCGACTTATACCGAAGAAGACGGTTTGTACACGTTTCAGGATTCCACAACGTTTGACAGCTATACGCAAGAATTTACGTTCCGTGCCGACACCTTGAAAACACCATTCGAAGTACGTTTGCTGGCGATTCCTTACGGTTCACTTTCCGACGAAGCCGACGAAGTGATGCTTCACGTAAACATGATCGACGCCGAACCAGGATTTGACGCACGTTTGCAATTGGAATTATCCGATGCCTTCGCACCCAATAGCTGGACATTGAATCAACCCTTGTTTTCACAAAACGACAGTGTAGCGGTGCGTCAGTTGTTTGAAGGTTTACTCGACAAAAAAACTCCGATCACCGCCGTTTCCCGCGGTCAGGGAGTTGGTTCTTGGAACGGCTTACAAACTGTTCGCGCTGCCGAAAGAGGTGAAATGAACGCTTACCCCGGAGCTACGGTTGAAGAACAGCAAATCAACCGAATGAACCCCGAATGGGCACGATTGCGCTGTTCACAAGTCAATGTAACCTTGAATCGCGGCATTTTTGTGGAAATCAACACCTTTACTGATCCGGTAAAAACCAACCTGAAAGCCACTAATAGTTCTGTTGCCGATGGGATCAGCCGTTATAAACTCACGGGGAATGATTACTTGAGTGCGTTGCGAACAGCCACCATCATTCAGAAAATGAAAAGCGAGTTGAACATTCTGGCGGGGACATATCTGACACGTGAAGAAGCCAAAATTGCCATTGATCGTTTGAATAAAGCATTGGACGGATTGCGGGTGAGTTGCGGAGCTACTTCTTGGAAATGGCAGGAGTTGCTGGAGCAATAGTAGTTTTTTAAGTTCCGGAGTTTTTAAGTTGTTTGATCGGTAAAACACACTTTTTATTTATCTGTTGTTGCCACCCTCCTCAATCCTCCCTCAAGGGAGGAGGTAAATCCCCTTCTACTAAAGATTCATGTAAACTCACAAAATACAATTGCTCTGTAGCGCGCGTAACAGCCGTGTAAAGCCAGCGCAAAAACGATTCGTCCAATTGTGGTTCTTCGATGTAGCCGTGATCTACAAAAACAGCACTCCACTGCCCTCCTTGCGATTTATGGCACGTTACTGCATAAGCGAATTTGAGTTGCAGCGCATTAAAATATGGTGATTTCATGATTTGCTGATACCGTTTTTGCTTGTTGCGTTCGTGTTGAAAATCTTTTTCGATTTCAAAAAACAAGTCCTTTAGAAAAGCACGACTCAGATTGGGCGTTTCTACCGAAAGGGTTTCCATAAAAGCAATGGTTTCAAAACGATCCATCTCTGGGTAATCGATCAACGAAACTTCCAAATGTGCAAACCGAACGTTGTAGAGTGTTTCAACACGTTTCACCCGATGCACACGCAAGAGTTCGCCATTCGCTATAAATCCGGCCGGACTAATCGGATCGAGCCAGAAATAGTTGTTTTTTACCGCCATCATCAAATCACCGCCCGAAAGCTCTTCTTCCATGTACAAAATGCGATTGCGTACATGTTGATTGTAGAGATTAGCGCGTTTATTCGACCGCGTCACAATCATGACTTCTTCCGATCCGTAGCGGTCGTAAGCCTCTTCGATCAGCTGCACCAATTCATCACCGGGAACAGGTCGAACGTCTTTGTAATGTTGTAAATCAATTTGGGGCAACGATTGTTCGCGCTGTGCAGTTCGGATGCGGGTGGCATTTTCAAGAATTCCTGATTCCTGTTCCTGGCGCACCACTTGGGTCAACCCGAAAATAGAAAAATGTACCGCAGAAAAGTAATTCGACAAATAATCACTGCTCAGCGCCGGACTTTCAGTAGTTCCCACCGGAGGAAGCTGACCTTCATCACCGAGAAAAATGAGTTTACAGTTTTCACCTGAAAAAACATATTGAATGACATCTTCGAGCAAGTTTCTAGAAACAGAACCATCAGCTTGCAGTGAGAAATCGCCAATCATTGAAGCTTCATCTACAATAAAGACGACGTTTTTTGCTTTATTCGGTACCAAATCAACACGCGTAGATCCATCAACTCCGGCATTGGTGAAATAGATCCGTTTATGAATAGTGGTTGCCAACTCTCCCGACCGAAGCGCCAATACTTTTGCCGCTCTTCCGGTTGGTGCCATCAATACTGTGCGTCGTTTGTTTTTCTTAAGCGCTTTGATGTATGCCCCCAAAATGGATGTTTTTCCCGTTCCGGCATATCCTTTCAAGATAAAACATCCCGGATTTTCTTCCGAAAATGTGAAGCCAATCAGTTCGTGGATCAACTCGTTTTGCTCGGAATTGGGGGTATGTGGAAAGAATGCCAAACAATCGGTCAAACATTGTTGCTTTACTTCTTCCACGGTCATGGTTCAAAGATACGATTTGAAGCGCGGATTGCATTGATTCATCGCATTCAGGTTTCGTTCAATCAACAAAAAGTACGGTTCAGGCAATAAAACAATAAATAATTAATCTTCAGGCAACATTTCAAGTTAGATTTGCGTACTGATAAAAAAGCCAATAAAATCCCCATAATGAACGGAAAAACAATTCTTACAACAATCTCCTTACTATTTATTTTATTCTCAACCTCCAATGCATACGGAAACATTATCATTTCCGGCGTTTATCAAGGGAAGAATCTCCGAATTAGTAATCCTATCAACGAAGATGGCATCGGATTTTCAACCATTAAAATTGTGGTAAACGGAAAGATTGTTCCGCTAAAATTTGACATATCGGAAACGGAAATTGACTTTACCCGACTCGGTTTACTTCCTGGAACCAAGGTCGAAATTGTAATTTCTTATGAAAACAGCAAGACACCGATTATTTTCAATCCGGATGCAATCAGTGATTTATCATTGGTGAATACTCTAGAACCTCAAGCTACTGAAATTGAACCGATCAATGATGAATTGGCTCCGAATGATCGAAATCGTTCGAAATATTAGTTTGTATTAATTGTGGTTTATAATAAACAAGAGTAAGGCATTAGTTCACCTCAGGTGGATTGGTGCTTTTTTGATTATACAATGTATGTTGGGGCGACTCGCGAGTCGCCCCTACATACATTGTAACCCATACATCAGAAATCACAACCCTTTTCATACCTTTGCCCCTCAAGCGATTTCCATGGATAAAACCCAACTTGCAATAGAGATTAATCCGCACCGTATGTCGGCTTTTGAGGTAAAAGACCAAACATCGACCTTAGTAGCTACGCGAAACTGTGCCAATAAATCAGACAGCGGCTACAAACAAACGTTACTGGAACTCATTGCCGATTGCGGAAATACGGATCGATTTGATACGTTCTCGTGTTCGTATTCGCAAGAACAATCCACACTGGTTCCTATGTCTTTGTTCGGGGAATCAACTCCTGAGAATATTATCAATCTCACTTCTCACCAGGCAGTTCCGAAAGACGAAATCGATTATAACCGTTTGCCGGAGTGGAATATGGTGAACGTGTATCGCTTACCAATGTGGATTAAATCGGCGTTGATTATCAAATTACCGCGTATTGTGATTCAGCATGAACTTTCGCATATACTGCGTTTTTTGAATACCGGATCAACCATTCCACAGCGTTCACAATTGATTTTGCAGGAAGACCATTTTTGTCTGGTAGTGCGCAAAGACGGTCAGATCGTTCACGCCAGTTACCAGGTTTATCAGTCGGCAGAAGATGTACTCTATCATTTACTTTATACCTACCAGCAGCTAAACATCTCCTCAAAAGGAGAATTGTTTCTGCAAACAAGCACAGAAGCGCTTCATCAAGTTGCTGAAGAAGTAGCCAAACTCGCCAAGACAATTACCCAATTTGAGGCAATTTCTATGACAACATCTATGAATGATCACCTAAAATTTCAATCGCTGTGCGTATAATTCGTGGATTGTATAAAGCGCGTCGTTTTTCGCCGCCAAAGAGTTTTCCTTCGCGCCCAACGACCGACTATGCCAAAGAAGGTTTGTTTAATGTCTTGGAACACCGCATTGATTTGGTGGATCTTGACATTCTTGATCTCTGCGGCGGAACGGGAAATATTTCCATTGAATTTTTGTCGAGAGAAGCAGGTTGTGTGACTTCGGTTGATAAACATCCGGTGTGTATTCGTTACATGTACAAACTCAAACAAGAACTTGATATCGTTGACGAATGGCAGATCGCCAAAAACGATGTCTTGCAATTCGTTGAAAAAACACCGTGTACATACGATCTTATTTTTTCAGATCCACCGTACGATGTGAAATTTCACGGTCAGTTGGTGCAATCGGTATTTGATCGAAAGATTTTGAATCCCAATGGTTGGATGATCATTGAACACGGAAGACAAACCGATCTTTCGGCACTTCCCCACTTTTTAGATGTTCGTCAATTCGGAAATGTGTATTTTAGTTTCTTCAAGTTGGAATCAGTATGAAAAAAGCTTGTTTTCCCGGTTCGTTCGACCCTTTTACCAAAGGACATGAAGATGTTGTGAGAAGAGGATTGACGCTGTTTGACAGCATTGTAATCGCAGTTGGACAGAACAATTCCAAACAATCATTTTTTTCGCTCGAAAGCAGATTGGCACATATTCGCTCCTTGTTTTCAGATGAAACACGCGTAGAAGTGGCAACCTTTACCGGATTGACAATTGATTTCTGCAAAGAACAGCATTGCACTCATTTGTTACGCGGCTTGCGCGACAACAAAGACTTCAACTACGAACAGCCGATTGCTTTGATGAATCGTACCATGAGTGATCTGGAAACCGTTTTTCTCCTCCCCGATCCTTCACTGCTGGAAATTAATTCGACCATTGTTCGTGAGATTTACAAAAATGGCGGGAAAATTGATGCATTTGTAACAAATGTAGAGCAACTCGTTAAATAAGGTATGAAGCAATTAGTGATTTTATTCGGATGCCTCGGTTTTTCGCTGACGGCGCTGGCTGATGAAATAACAAAAATAACCGGTTTTGCGCCGACTTATGTGGGGCAACAGATCGATATTTTTCAGGTAGTGGATTACCTTTCCATGAAACAAGAACGCATCGCGTCGACCACCGTAAAGGAAGACAGTACATTTTCGTGTAGTTTCTACTTGAACGAAACCCGCAAACTGGTGCTTTCTTCCAATAACAATAGCGGTTTTATCTATGCCCAACCGGGCGGAAGTTATGATTTATACATGCCGGATCGCAATCCGTATGACCCGTTCCGACCATTGGGAAACAAAATCGAATTGACATTATACAGCCTCGATTCAACCGATATCAATTACAAAATCCTCACATTTAACCGATGGACGGATGAAGTATTGGCGACTTATTACACCAAAAACAATGCTGAATCGTCGTTTTTCTGTCAACGCATCGATAAGTTCAAAACCGATGTTGAAGCCTATTATAAAACCGATACGAATGACCTATTTTTCCGCACCCACATTCGGTTTACGATGGGTCGAATTGACAACATGACTTTTTTGGGGAACCGCAACAAATATGAAAAATACGATTTCTACTTGCGTACAACCCCTGTATATTATCAGAATGATACATACATGGAATATGTGAAATTGTACTACGAAAAGTTGCTTACAAGTATTGATCCTGCTATCAACAATAAATTCTATTTGTCGCTGTTGAAATCGAGTCCATCATTGATTATGCAATCGCTGGCAGCCGAATACACGCTCAAAAACAACATACGTTTGCGTGAGTTGGTAATGATCAAAACGCTTTCGGAAGCTTTTTACGAAAAAGATTTTCCCCAAACCAATATTCTTACGGTACTCGATAGTGTTGCCAATAATGGACTATTCAAAGAGAACAGAGTTATTGCAGCGAATATCATTACGCGCCTCATGGAGCTTACTCCTGGGTCCAAAGCTCCTGATTTTACCGTAAGCGGTTCGGGGAATACCTACGACCTGAAAAAGTACAACGGGAAACACTTGTATGTATTCTTTGTTTCGCCTTCCAATGTGGAATGTCAAAAACAAATGGAACTCTTGGTGCCGATATACCAGCGCTACCAAAAAGAAGTGCAGTTTTTGATGGTGATCAAAGAAGACGGAAAAACCGATCAGCAAACTGTTGATGCTTTCCGAAAGGGGCTTCCGTGGGAAAGTGTTGTTGTTGCGCCTGAAAATGCGATTTTAAAATCTTATCAGGTAATCAATATTCCGTATTATGTGGTAATCGACCCTGTTGGTTATGTGGTGGCTGCACCAGCAATGGGACCAACACCCAACGGTCAATACGAAACCATCGACAAGTTATTTTTCTACATCAAAAAGGCAATGGATGAAGGAACCGGAGACGGACGTTGACGTTCTTTCGAAAAATGCGGTATTTTTGTGCTGAAATAGCGTAAAATGCAGTACAATTTAAGTGAAATAACGGCGATCATTCGCGACAGACGAACCATCTACCCCGAACAATTTAGCACGCGAAAAGTGCATCGCGAGCAATTGGAACTGTTGCTAAACAATGCCATTTGGGCACCAACTCACGGTATGACGCAGCCTTGGAGGTTTACCGTTTTCACAGATAATGCATTGCTTGATTTGAGCGAACAGCTTGGGCGTATTTACCTTGAAACTATTCCTGTAGATAAACAAAATGACGCCAAACTCGGGCTACTCATCAAAAGACCCAAATTGGCTTCTGCAGTAATTGCCGTATCTATGAAGCGTGATGAAACCTTGCGCATTTCAGAACAAGACGAACTATTAGCGGTGGCGTGTGCCGTTCAAAACATGCACTTGACCTGCACTGCTTATGGTTTGGGCGGTTTTTGGTCAACACCTGCAGTCATTCACACACTGGCTATGAATCAGTTGCTTGATTTAGGTGAACACGATAAATGTGTCGGATTGTTTTATGTTGGTTATCCGGCTATCGAATGGCCGAAAGGTCAACGCAAACCGATTGAATACGTTACTACCTGGAAACAATAATCCAATAAAATACCCGTTGATTCAACGATTATGCAACAAACTCCGTTCTATACGTTCAAACACCTTTTCCAAAAATCTATTGGTAGTATGATGCAACGTGGTCTGATGCTTTCACTTCTGGTGAGTCTGGTTTCGCTAACCGCTTTTTCACAACAACCGAAAAAGAAAAAAGACCGTTTTCCATCCTATTTCGGATTAACGGCTGCTCCGATTTTCGGGAGTAATTTTATCGGTTCCAAAAGCACATCTTTTCAGGATACAACGCTTTTAAGCACAACATCGTTTACACAAAAAACAGGATTTACGTTCGGAGCATCTGTACGAATAGGCATTACAAAACTCATTAGCATCGAAACAGGTTTGTATCAGGTAAGACGTAATTTTGACGTAGATATGTCTTATCCCGATTCGAATGTATTTGGAAATAAGCGCTTGAGTTTTGTCAATTACGATATTCCGATCAATGCACTTTTTTACGTTCAGCTTTCGGAACGCTGGTACATGAATGCTGCATTGGGCCTTTCAATTGTTCATTATCCGAGCGATGTGCGCGATTCAATTCTCCCCGGTGGAAAATACCTTTTGCAAATGGAAGGTCGTCGTGTGGAACGCACGCATTTTGCTTCCGGAGCAGGAATCGGCTTTGAATTCCGCACCAAAAAAGCAGGTACGTTTTATTTTGGGGGATCGGCTAAAATTCCATTCCGACCCATTTTCCTTGGTGTAGGTTTTGTAAAAAAGAGTGGTTCAGCCAACGATATCATTTCAGTTGGAAGGGTAAATGGCTCCTATTTCTCCATCGAAGCGCGCTATTACTTGCCTACTTTCAAACAGAAAGGCGAACAATTCAAACCCGGTCCGATTGAACAATGAGACATCCTGAAGCACAATTATTGATCGAAAACCTTGGTTTGTTACCACATCCAGAGGGTGGTTTTTACCGCGAAACGTATCGATCAAGTCAGCAGTTGGAACAACAAGATCGTTCACTCATGACATCGATTTTCTTTTTATTGACCGATACGGATATTTCGCGTTTTCACCGCATTACCGCCGATGAATGCTGGTATTTTCACGCAGGTAACCCAATTGTTGTGCATACATTGAATGAAAACGGACACCATGAATTTGTATTGGGAAATGATGTCGCACAGGGACAGCTACCGTTTTATCTCGTAAAAGGTGGAACTATTTTCGGTTCATCTGTGCTAGGAGATGACGGTTACGGATTGGTTTCATGTGCGGTAGCGCCGGGGTTTGATTTCCGCGATTTCGAGTTGTTTGATACGGAGACATTGCTCAAGCAGTTTCCCACCCACGAAGCCATTATCAGGAAGATGAAATGATTCGTATCGGCTAGCCGACAAAATAGTTCCCACCAGCCTTAAGCTGACAAAGATTATAGCTCTCAGCCTGAGGCTGACTAGCCTGAATTTAATGGGTGTAGTTACATGTAACGATAAGCGCTGTCAGCCTGAGGCTGAAGCGCAAAAATCCGTGCATCTGTGGGAGACAATGCTAATTAGAATTAAGAAGGCAATCTGCCCATCAACTGCCGTACATCCCTTCCACTTGGGTTTTCGAATAACTCCAGTTCAAAAGCTTCAACCGTAGCAAACAAATGATCGAAAATATCACCCATCACCCGTTCGTAACCATTCCATTCTTTGTCTTTGGTAAAACAATACACTTCTAACGGAACACCATTCGGAGTTGGTGCTAATTGTCTTGAAATCAGGGGCATTTCATGATTCACTTCGGGGTGATTGGCCAAGTATTTTTCTACATACATTCTGAACAACCCGATATTGGTTTGGCGTCGTGCATTGATCGATTCGTCCACATCAAAACCGTGTTCTTTGTTATAAGCCTCTATTCCCGATTGTGTTGTTTTGATGTATTCTTCCAATACTCTGATTGAACTTAGTTTTTTAAGCAATTCATCCGAAGCAAAATGAATGGTATCAATCTGAATAAATATCGAACGTTTAATTCGCCTTCCGTCCGATTCCTGCATTCCGCGCCAGTTGATAAACGAATCACTGATAAATGCATAGGTTGGAATCGTAGTAATCGTCTTATCAAAGTTTTGCACTTTTACGGTTGCCAGATTAATTTCCTGCACCGTTCCGTCGGCGCCGTATTTATCCATGGTTACCCAATCGCCTAGGCGGATCATATCGTTCGCCGCCAATTGAAGGCTTCCCACAAAACCCATAATCGTGTCTTTGAACACTAATACCAAAATGGCGGTCATGGCTCCAAGAGAAGTGAGGAAAAACAACGGTGATTGATTGGTAACGCGCGCAAGAATCAGAATTACAAAAATACCTGTAATAATGATTTTAGTAATCTGAAAATAGGATTGAACGGGTTTGTCTCTGTAAACTTCCTTTTCCTGTAAAATATCGCGCAAGGCATTCAATGTACGGTTGATGGAAACCAAAATCACCAAAATGATCAAGACGTCTAATACGCGGTTGGCTGCTACATTCCAAGTGGGATATTGGTAAAAAACAATGGAAAAAAAGTGTTCCATGAAAGTCAGCGGCAGCAAAAACGCAATTGCTCGGAAAACTTTGTTGTTAATCAGGTGATCGTCCCAGGTTGTGGAAGAACGGTCTGCAATCAAACTCAAGCCACGCAATAAAATCTGGCGTGCAATCCACCACATGATCAACGAAATAAGAATCGTTGAGAGGAATAACCCAATGGCCCAAAACGGCGCTTGCTCCTGAAAAGTAGCTTTGTCTAAGTACCATTCTCCCGAGCTGTTTCGGTGAATGTAGAAATTCCGGATCCAATCAATGATAAATTCCTTCACGCTTTGTTATTTTTGTCAAAATTAATCAGAATTTGAGCAAGATACGTGTTTATCTGATGGGACTCATCACCTTGTTGATGGTTCCGTTGGCTTGGTTGCTGCAAGGCATGCCTCCCTTGGTTGAATTCTTTCGCTTCGATGAGTTAGATTCGGCGTGGACACCCATTGGAATCGAGTTTGGCTTATTGTTCGGCGCGTTGATGTTATTGGCTACCAGTACCGAAAGTGCCAAAATCAGTTTTCGTCATCAGATTTTACTGATTCAATCGTTTCGGCTTTCCATACTGGATTGCTTGTTTTTATCATTGTGCGCGGGCATAGGCGAAGAATTTTTGTTTCGAATTGCATTACAAGAGTGGATTCCGCCGCTGCTCAATGCCATTTTGTTTGTAGCAATTCACGGCTATATTCACCCAAAAGATTGGTCGGTAACAAAATTCGGATTGCTAGTGTTGGTTTTTATCATTGCATTGAGCTTTGCCGTTTACGAACAAGGGATTTGGTTTTGTATTGCTGCTCATGCGGCCTACGATTTTTTGTTATTCTTCCATTGGAGTCGTCAAAAATCTGTTGATTGAATCACCAAACGGCTGGTTTTGCGAGCGAAAATGCAGGTTGGCAACACCACCGAAGGATCAATCACCAAACGTTCCAAAAATCGCAGATCGCAAATAGATTCAGGAACCTGAATCAAAAATCCGGAGCGATAAATGCGTAATTCTCGCAAGGCGTTCAGCTGATTTAAAGCCGTATCCAGTTCCTTTAATTCATTGTACCCAAGGTCGAGCACCTGTAGCTTGGTTGCAGAAAATAATTGTTTCGGTAATACGGTCAACGCATTGCGTTTCAGGTTCAGTTGTTCCAGTTTTTTCAATTTCCCCATCGAATCGGGCAAGTGAATCAGTCGATTGTTATTGAGGTAGAGCCATTCCAGGTTTTCGAGTTGACACAAACAATCGGGTAAACTGTCAAGGTTGTTATACGCCAAACTCAAAATGCGCAGCGATTTCAATTGACAGAGTTGTTCGGGAAATTCCTTAAACTCATTTTTGCCCAAATACAACACTTCCAACTGCTTTAACTGTGAAATTTCATCGGGAATTGTGCTTAATTTGTTACCAAACAAAGACAATGAGGTTAAAGCGGTATCCGAGAGCACTTCCATAGGGAAATCGGTCAGCCCTTTTCGGTCAAAATTAACTCCTTTCCGACCTGTAGCGAGTCTGGAAGTATAAATTGTACAACCTGAAATGAGCAAAATAAATGTGCCAAACAGGGCGAAAACGCTACTTTTTACCATTACAGGTAAAAATACATAAAGAAATGACGCAACTATTCTCTAAATTAGCTGTCTTAAGATTAAACCCTTTGGCATACTTGTTGCCAAAAACAGTGAACTAAAAAAAAGAATACCATGATTAAAATAGCAGTATTGGCAATCGCTTTAGTAATGGGAAGCATTGCTTTTGGACAAGGAACTCCTGAAGAAAGAGCGTATAATCTGACGACCAGAATGGTTACAGAACTAGCTCTAGATGGCGATCAGGCTCTTAAGATTTCGGATATCAACATGGGAATTGCACAAAAAAATGAAGGAATTCGTACAGCAACCAATATTTCTGATGAGCAAAAACAAGAGATTTTGTTATCGAACGATGCCGCTCGTTTGCAAATGTACCAAGGTGTTTTAACTGATGCTCAGTACGCACAAGCTGAAGCGATTGAAGCAGAATTGTAATACTATTTGAACTTCGGTTCTATTGAAAACCTCGGATATTTTCCGGGGTTTTCGCGTTTTATAGGATTTCGATTGTCCCCTAATTGATGTCCCGATTGTCATTAGACGAAAACATATATGTTTAACTTATAGTAAAAACGATGAATGAATACCTTTTATTAATCCGTGAGAACCTTGAAACTTATGGTAAAATGACTCCTCAGGAAATGCAGGAAGACATCGAAAGACATGTAAAATGGGTAGAACAGTTGGTTGCAAACGGAAATTTCAAGACCGGAAATCCGTTGATGCCAATGGGAACCTCTATCAAAGGTGATCTTGTTACCGACGGGCCTTTTATTGAAACAAAAGAAGGCGTGAGCGGTTATTATTTCCTGTTAGCCAATTCACTGGAAGAAGCAACTGCAATAGGCAAAGGTTGTCCATCTTTAGCCGCAGGCGGGACGATCGAAATTCGCGAAGTCATTCAAACCGGAAATTAACCAATCGTTGCAAAAGCAAGATCAGATTCACCAGCTTACAGCCCATCTTTTCCGGGAAGACTCGGGAAAGATGGTTGCTTTTTTGTCGGCCAGGTATGGTATAAATCAATTGGATAGTGTGATGGATATTGTGCAGGATACCTTTGAAGCCGCACTTTCCAAATGGCGTTTTTCAGGAATTCCGGATAATCCTTCGGCTTGGCTAATGCAGGTTGCAAAAAACAAGGCCATTAATGCCTTAAAACACGATGCAACAACCACGGGAATTTCTTCCGAACTTTATCTTGCTCATGCTGAAAATGAACTACCAGTCGATTTTTCACTTTCAGAACAGGAAATCACCGATAGTCAGCTGAGACTGCTTTTGTTGTGTTGCCATCCGGAATTCTCATCAAAAAATCAGATCATTATTACCCTACATATTTTATGCGGATTCGGTGTGCCTGAAATTGCGAATGCTCTCTTAATGAAAGATGAAGCCGTGAAGAAAGCACTTCTTCGATGTAAGTCCTTCCTCAGGAAATCCGGCGATTTGATGACTAACGAATACCTTTTTCAGGCAAATCAGCAAACGCAAACGGTGCAAACCATTATTTACCTAATTTTCAATGAAGGTTACAAAACCACCCGCAGTATGGAAGCCATCAATCATGATTTGTGCTACGAAGCCATACGACTTGCGAAACTTCTTACCAACAGTCGCAGTGCGGGTCAACACCAAACAGAAGCCCTTCTTGCTCTTATGTTTTTCAATCTTTCGCGATTCACAGCAAGGATCAATACCTCCGGTGAATGGTTAACCTTGGAAGAGCAGGATCGCAGTAAATGGAACAAGGTATTTATTGAAGAAGGGTATTATTACCTCAATCTGGCTACACAATCGGATCAGTTGAGCCGTTTTCACCTCGAAGCGATTATTGCCTCTATTCATTGCGCTGCCTCTTCTTTCGAAGAAACAAACTGGCAACAAATTGTTGCTCTGTATAGGCAGCTTGAACAACTTACTCCAAAATCTCCTTTTATTACGCTCAACAAAATTATCGCAGAAAGTTATGTATCAACGGCGATTGAAAGCTTACAATCACTTGATAAAATTGCAGGCGATTCACAACTCAAAAACAACTTTTTGGTTCCGGCAACTCGGGGCGATATTTATCAGCGAGAACACGCATTTCAAGAAGCAATCACTGCTTACACACAAGCAATGAAATTAGCAGTTTCGGCAAAGGACAAAGTTTTGCTTCAGAAAAAAATTACCCAATGTCAATTAAAATCTAGGAAAACATGAGTCATTTTAATTCGTCATTTTTGACATTCTTTCGAGAACTTGCAACGAATAACAACAGTGAGTGGTTCAATCAAAACCGCAAAACATACGAAAAAGAGGTTAAAAAACCGTTTTCGGATTTTGTGGAAGAAATGATTCGCCGCATTCAAGAGCAGGAACCGGATTTGCAGCTTAAACCCTCAGACGCCATTGCTCGTATCAATAAGGATATTCGTTTTTCAAAAGACAAAACACCTTACAATACGCATGTCTCTGCAAATATTTCAGTTTACGGAAAAAAGGATAAGTCCTACCCCGGATTTTTCTTTCGATTATCGCCCGAAAACATTGAAATTTACGGTGGGGTTTATGCAGCCGAAAACCATGTAATTCAAGCCATTCGAACATTCATTTTAGCCAATATCAGCGATTTTAAAAAAGCTTATGGAGATCCGCTTTTTATCGAAAAGTATGGTGCTATTCAAGGTGAAAAGAGTAAACGAATACCCCCTGAATTCAAAGAGGCTGTTCTTCAGGAACCATTGATCGGCAACAAACAATTTTACTTTTCGGCTACCTTACCTGCAACCTTGATTTCATCGCCACAACTAGCCGATCAATTGATGGAGTATTACATGGCAGCTAAAAAAGTGAGTAATTTTTTAAGATTGGCCCGCACTGATTTAAAATGACCTGGTTTTTATTTGATCCAAATAAATGAAAAACAATCAATTACAGACCAAAGTAAACGGACGTAATATTGCAAATTGGCATATCAAATAAACACTCGTAATTTCGCAATATTACGAACGTTTTCGCACTACTTCAAGCGCGCTCCAAAGACCTGTTTAAACTTCTCTACTTTCGGACGAACAACCGCCTGACAATAAGCATTCCCCGGATTGAGTTCGTAATAATCACGGTGATAATCTTCTGCAGGATAATAATTTGTGAGTGGCGAAATTTCCGTTACAATCGGATTGTTCCAAACACCTTCTTCGGTTAACCGCTGCTTATAATTTTCGGCAATATCTCGTTGCTCTTCATCGTGAAAGAAAATCACAGAGCGATACTGTGTACCGATATCATGCCCTTGACGGTTAAGTTGTGTCGGATCATGCACAAACCAAAAGACTTCCAATAATTCGTCAAATGAAATTAGCGCATCATCATAAACCACACGCGCTACTTCTGCATGTCCTGTTGTTCCTGCACACACTTCTTTGTAAGTTGGGTTATCTGTTTTCCCTCCGGAATAGCCGGATTCGACACTGATAACACCGTTTAATTCTTTATAACACGCCTCGATGCACCAGAAACATCCTGCGCCTAATGTCGCTTCTTTTGTCATGGGATGAAGTTAGGGAGTTTTTTAGTTTGATAGTCACTTGAGTTAATGAGTTTTTTTAAGTTTAATAGCGTTTTAACTAGAAAATTTAAAAACTCAACGACTAAAAAACTGTTTCCAGTACATCTGTTTCATTAGATAAAACGTTTATTTGTAAAAAAAAGCCCTTGAAAACTCGAACGTTCGGATTATCGCTTTCAGCCTACTCAGTGATTATTGCTATGACTTTTATGGCCTCCATTCGCCTGAATAGCATCAATATGAACGAAACTTCGTGGGATGTACTGGGTTATTACCTTCCGCTTCCGGCTACGTTTATCTACGATGATCCAATGATGAATGACCGCGCCTGGATCGAAAAAATCAACAACGAAAAACAACTTTCAGGTACCTTATATCAAGTTACAAATAACGACGAAGGCGAACCGATGTACTTTTTCCTGTTTGGAATGTCGCTTTTCTACCTGCCCTTTTTTCTTCTAGGACATGGAATTGCAGGAATGACAGGTGTTCCAATGGATGGTTTTAGTCCGCCCTATCAATACATGCTCGTCATAGGCGGACTCATTTACACCCTCATTGGCTTGCTTTTACTCCGGAAAATTCTCACTCGATACTTCAGTCAAGGAATTGCTGCAATGACCATTCTGATCCTTGTTTTGGCGACCAATTACAGCCATCATCTCAGTTACAAGAACCTCGAAACAGTGAACATTCTCTTCATGCTAATGTGTTGGCTTATTTGGTCAACCATTCGCTGGCACGAAGAATATCGTTTCAAACAGCTGTGGCAAATTGGCGTGGCTATTACATTAATGGCGCTTGTAAAACCAAGCGAAGTGATTGCTGTGCTCATTCCGTTATTGTGGGGCGTTTCGTCATTCGCAACGCTGAAAGAGAAAATCAGATTGCTGTGGTCGAAACGAAAACACCTGATTTACGCCTTCTTGATCTGTTTGATTTTGGCATCGCCGCAATACACATATTGGTACATCAAAACCGGACATTTCCTCTATGATTCCTACAAAAACCCGGGGGTTGGACTTGATATTTTCAGCCCGCATATCATGGATGTGCTCTTCAGTTACCGCAAAGGCTGGATGATTTACACCCCGGTAATGATTTTAGGTCTTATCGGAATGGTATTTCTGTTCCGAAAAAACAAAACACTTGGCTGGAGTTTCAGTATTTACTTTCTGATCAGCTTTTACATCATTTGTAGTTGGACGGAATGGTGGTACGGAGCTGCTTATTCCTGCCGACCGGTCATTACGGCCTATCCCATTTTGGCAGTTGCTATTGCTACCATACTCACACGTTTATCAAGCACTTGGATGAAAGCTTCCATTGCAACTTTTGTGGTACTTTGCATCGGTATGAACTTGTTTCAGTGGTGGCAACTGATGGCAGGAATTTATGATCCTTACCGAACCACCAAAGATTATTATTGGGCTATTTTCATGAAAACCGAACCACCTAAAAACGGTGAATACATGAAACTGGTATTCCGTTCTTTTGAAGAAAATCAACCATGGGATGATCGCGAACGTTATAAACATACTAGAACGCTAAATCTCATAAAAGGGAAACCCCAATGGACAAAAGAAGAGTTCACACAACCGCAATTGCGCATTCCGTTTGAAGAAATTACCGGTAAAGATCATGCATGGATTGAATTGGAAGTAGAATACAAAACAACCGATTCCGTTTTCTCTGATGGGCCGTTCCTGGTAACAACAAGTTTGTATAAAGATCAAGCTTATGGTTATCGTGCGCCTTCCCTCACAACGATTACCGATACAATAAATGGAAAACTGATCGCAAAGTATCGTTTCATGACACCGGAAGCCAGAACTGTAAAGGATAATTTTAATTCCTACATCTGGAACCCGAAAAAATACAACTTGTTGATTTCTTCCTATCGCGTGAAGTTCTATGAACGTAAGGACTGAAATGCGTACTTTTGACGCACTTTGTTTTCCTATAGCGTAAATTTCTGGCGATTGTGCTTGTCAATGTTCTTTTTCACGGCAAGTTTCAACTTGATTATTCCTGAACTCAATGAGTTCATCACTCAATTGGATGGCGCCCACCTAAAAGGAATCATCATTGCCTTGTTTACCGTTTCTGCGGGCATTTCCCGACCTTTCTCCGGAAAACTAGCAGATCATATCGGTCGTAAGAAAGTAATGCTGATAGGTGGTATTGTTTGTGTTGTGGTCAGTTTGCTCTACCCCATTTCGTTTTCCATCTGGTTTTTTCTGTTGTTACGATTTTTGCACGGCTTCAGTGCAGGTTTCTTTCCAACGGGAGCTACGGCGCTTATTACTGACATTTTACCGGAAAATATACGCGGTAGCGGAATGGGGCTTTGGGGAACCTTCATTTCTTTAGGAATAGGTTTCGGGCAAGCGTTGAGTAGCATGACAGCCAACCAATTCGGAATGAACGGTTTGTTTTTAGCAGCTTCTCTACTAAGTGTTGTATCGCTGCTGCTGCTAATCAAAGTAGAAGAAACACTTGTTCCCGTTGAGCGATTTCAGGCCAAACACTTACGCATCAAATCTGATGAGATCATTGAACGCCATGTAACTCCGGTAGCAATCATCATGTTCTTGTCGGCTATTTGTTCGGGAATTATTTTCGTGCTTTCACCCGAAATGGCCAATTTCCTTGACATTCAGGACAAAGGCTGGTTCTTTTTGTGGTATGTATTGTCCACCATAGGAATTCGGTTGTTTGCCGGAAAGGTATCTGATAAAATCGGAAGACGAGAAACCTTGCTGATTGGAATGATTGTTCTAACAATTAGTATGGTAGTGATTGGTTTTTCGCACAGTACGCTTTGGTTTACACTTTCTGCCGTATTGTTTGGCGTAGCAACGGGAATCAGTTCACCGACCATTTTTGCCTGGACGGCCGATTTATCTCCGGAACATCGCCGTGGAATTGGAGCAGGAACCATGTTTATTGCATTGGAAGCGGGAATTTTTGCCGGGTCGTTGATCACCAATGCGCTTTACACGAATAAGCTCAATTCGATACTCAACATATTTTTAGTTGGGGCTGCTATGGCTTTTCTTTGCGTTGTGTACCTGATTTGGCACATGGCAACGAAGAAATCAAAACACTGATATTGACTATTCACTCACACCATAATCAAGGCGCTTGGCTTTGATAAAGCGGGGAATGTAATATTTACTTGATTTGAAATTGTCAATCACCACACCACGGGAAGTAGATGCGTGAATGAAACGAATGGCGTCGGGTGTTACTTCAACTACCAGAGCAACGTGTCCGACTTTGGTTGAATTGGCATTTCTACCTTTAAAGAACATCAAATCACCCGGACGAATATCTGCCAACTTCACCGTTTCACCGAATTCAGCCAAACCGTAGCTCGAACGCGTTAGTTCCACTCCAAAATTACCCATTACGTAATAGATAAAACCTGAGCAATCGAAACCTGAAGGTGTAGAACCCGCATAGTGGTATGGTGTGCCTAAAAAGCGTTTGGCAAAATTGAGAATTTCATCGACCTGCTCGCTGTTTTTCGGACGAACCGAATCAAACACCGGCATCAATAGTTCAGCGCCCGATAAGGTTGCTGTATCCGAGATTTCAACATCTAATGAATCTTCTTCTACCTGTGCAAACGAAAATGCAGGTAAAACAACTACTGCCAAGAGTAAAAAGAACCGATATGCTTTTGTAATTGATTTCACGGATGCAAAATTATCATTATTTTCACAGAATCAAAACCCTTCATTTTGAGCAAACTAGCAGATATTCAATTAACAAAGTTGTATTACTCCATTGGAGAGGTTGCTACCATTTTTGATGTAAACGCCTCATTAATAAGGTTTTGGGAAAAAGAATTTACGATTATTCAACCCAAAAAAAACAAGAAGGGAAATCGTTTATTTACAGTAAAAGACATTGAACATTTTAACAAGATTTATCAACTTGTAAAAATGGAAGGTTATACATTGGATGGCGCTAAAAAAGCCCTAAAATCAAAGGATTCAGCCGATTTGGTTAGCAATTTTTCAAACGATCAAATCATTCTTCGCTTGGAAGAAATCAAGTCAAAACTACTTTCGTTGAAAAAAGACGTAAAGGAGTAATTTGATTCACAAGATTGTTTTAAATTCTATTGTTTGCAACAGGATAGTCCCGTAGGGACGATATATAGTAGCAAAATCATCCAATTGCCATTTTGCCCTGTAGGGGCAAGACATCAAGTGTTATGCCGCAAGTTTCACCCCTACGGGGTGATGGATTAAGAGGGTACGTTCGTTACCACATTAAGTCCCTATGGGACTCCTATGATATTTAAATTCTCGAAAATTTCTATTAATTCAGCGTATACACCGAATCGACATACAACAAAGCTTCATACGCTTCTTTTTCGGTAATCGCCTGATTGTACACACAATTACCTATTCCATCAAGCAACACGCACATCACGGTATCCCGTTCATTTTTCTTGTCGTGTTTCAACAGCTCCAATACATCGTTTTTATCCGACTCGTCTAACGGAATGTGAGGGTAAATTTGCGTTAGGTAATTGGTGATTTCCAATAGTTCACGCTGGCTGATTCCCTCACGCTTAAACGAAATATAACTTTCGGCAATCATGCCAAGCGCCACTGCATGTCCGTGAGCTACCGGTTCGGTTTGCAAACAAAAGCCTTCAATGGCATGCCCGATTGTGTGTCCGAAATTGAGAATCTTGCGCATTCCGGCTTCTTTCGGATCTGCATTTACAACCGTTGTCTTTATTTCTACCGATCGCACAATCAAGGTTTCGTAATGCTTGGAATTGAGCAATTTGATTGGATCTAACTGGTGCAACAATTTCCACTGCTCTTTGTCGGCAATCAGGGTGTGTTTGATCATTTCGGCGTACCCGGAAACCAATTCTTCGGTAGGGAGCGTTTGTAAAAAACCAGGATCGATATAAACAGCAACCGGATGCTGAAACACACCCAATTGATTTTTATACGATCCCAAGTCGATACCATTTTTTCCACCAATAGCAGCATCTACCATTCCTAACAAGCTGGTTGGTACATTTATAAAATCAAGTCCGCGTTTAAAAACAGAAGCAATAAAACCTCCCATATCGGTCACAACGCCTCCGCCTAGATTGATCACCACATCAGAACGTACCATCCCGTATTCCGAAAGTGCTTCCCAAACCTGAAAACACACTTCCATCACTTTATTCTCTTCTCCTACAGGCAGCAACATCACTTCAGCTTCTTCTAACACCGGAAAAGAAGTAATCAGGTATTCCAAACACTGATCATGGGTGTTTTCGTCAACCAAAATGATCTTTCGCGCATGTGCGTATTTTTCAGTTAATAACTGTTCAAACGAAGAGGAAACGATACTTCCTATTTCGATCTTACACGTTCCTATTTCTAATTGCTTCACGAGTTGTAGTTTCTATAATTGGATGCCTATGAATTCAATGAAAAGTGAATTTAGACTCATTCAAAGCACAAAAATAGCCGAAACAGGTTAATTTTGCGGTATGATTTCGTTCAATAATACAGAGATTGCTTTTAAGCATAAGACAAATGCCGATTTGCGTCGCGCCAATTTCTTGTTTTCAGTGATGGCAAGTCCGGGATTGGTAAAGGCAGGAAAAGGTACAACGAGCTTTTTCCTCAACATGGGTTTACCGATTCAGGGAATGATCAAAGCGACCATTTTTAAGCAGTTTTGCGGTGGAGAAACCATTGAGGAATGTACTCCCACCATCAATTCCATGTGGAAAAACCATGTTGGAACCATTTTGGATTATTCGGTTGAAGGAAAAGAATCTCCGGAAGATTTTGAAGCTACTACCAACGAAATCATAGCCACCATCACCAAAGCAAAGAACAACGAAGGTATTCCGTTTGCCGTTTTTAAAATAACCGGAATTGCCGAATTTGCTATTTTGGAAAAAGCCAATGCTTCTGTATCGGATTTAAGCGAAACTGAAAAAACCGCTTATGATTTGGTAGTTGAACGTGTTAATCGCATTTGTAAATCAGCGTATGATAGTCAGGTTCCTGTTTTTATCGATGCAGAAGAAACCTGGATTCAGGATACGATTGACCGTATTTGTCATCAGATGATGGAAGTATACAATAAAGAAACAGCCATTGTTTTTAATACAGTACAGATGTATCGTCATGATCGCTTGGCATTTTTGCGTGATTCAGTTGCTTGGGCTACAACTCAACAATTGCACTATGGCGTAAAACTCGTTCGTGGCGCTTATATGGAAAAAGAACGCAATCGCGCAGCTGAAAAAGGGTACGTTGATCCCATTCAACCGAATAAAGCGGCTTGCGATAACGATTACAATGATGCACTTACGTTTTTGGCGGATCACATTGATCACATTGCGTTGTGTGCAGGTACACACAATGAAGATTCAAGTGCCTTTTTAGCAGATTTGTTGGATAAGAAGGGAATTGACAAAACCGACAAACGCATTTATTTTGCACAATTGCTCGGAATGAGTGATCACATTTCTTACAACCTGGCACACGCCGGCTACAATGTGGCCAAATATGTTCCTTATGGTCCGGTAAAAGAAGTGATTCCTTATTTGTTTCGCCGCGCTGATGAAAACACATCGGTGAAGGGACAAACTGGTCGGGAATTGAGTCTTATTCGTCAGGAGAAGCAACGTCGCAGGTTGTGAGTTTAACTGGAGCACAAGCATCTCTTCTTCACCCATTTCTATTGATTTCAGCGATTTTTTATCTCGAAGAAAATCCCACGTAATATTGCAAATTTACGTGTCAAATACACTCACGTAAATTCGCAATATTACGAACAGTTGTTTTTGTGAAAAACGACTACGTAAGTTGTGTAAACAATCCGCGCATCATCGCAAAAAAGACAAAATCACTGACCATTTCAGGATTTTATACCCGACGTAATATTGCAAATTGGCATATCAAATAAACGCCCGTAATTTCGCAATATTACGAACAGTTGTTTTTTGAAAAACGACTTGTTTTTCTATCTTCATTTTACAATCACAAAAAAGCCGGACTCTTACTAAGAACCCGGCTTTTTTCACGAATCGATGATTTTCACCTATCTCAATACGCTAAAGTGTCCTTGGAAATTGTATTTCTTATCGTTGTTCATATCCTTCGTTGATAAGGTCCATGAATACGTACCTTGTGGCACTATTTTACCATGGTAAGTTCCATCCCAGGCGGCCTCATGATCATGGCTTTCAAAGACAATTTCTCCCCATCTGTTATAAATCAACAATTCAAAATTACTCACATCGATGCCATCAATGTAAACAAACCATGTTTGGTTAAATTCATCATCATCCGGTGTAAAGGCATTCGGAGCGTAAATAATCACTTCGCTCACCACTTGAACGACATGCATCACAGAGTCTACACAGCCATCGGCATTGGTCACGTATAAGTTTACCTCATAATTGCCCGGTACGCCGTCAGGGAATTGTGCATTCACGTTTTCGGTTGTAGCTGTAGAAGGTGTTCCGTCTTCAATTTGCCAATCCCATGAAACCACATCTTGCGTACTTCCATTATCAAGGAACGTAAACGGATTAAACATGGAAATCATGTTCGGTTGAATATTGAAATTGGCAATCGGTCTGTTGAAAACGGTAATCATATTCGGGAACGTAGCTGTGTAAACACATCCGATATCTGATGTTATGACTACACTTACCGTATACACTCCCGGGTTTTCATATACATGATTGGATCCATTCATTCCCTGCAAGGTCTCAGATGTTCCGTCGCCATAATCAATAACCATCGAAGTAACCGTTCCGCCGATGCTCATGTTAGTGAAATTAACAGGTACAGGGAAACAACCTGAAGTCACATCAGGTGCTACCAAAGGAGTAATCGGATTTGGAGCTGAAACAGTCATACAAGCCGTATCTGGAAGAGACCCGCAAGCTTCTGTCAACACCACACAATAGGTTGTTGTATTGGTTGGTGTTACATTGAAAGGAACTCCGGTTCCAAGCATAGTTGCACCGTCAAACCAAGTAAATGTATAAGCCGAACTTCCACCAGCACCAGTAGCCGTTAAGGCTGTTGTAGCTCCCGGACAAATGGTGATATTCGGTGAAATGACCGGAATGGAAAGCTGAACAGGTTCTGTAATGGTAAACGTTTCCTGATCGGCACAACCGTTATTTCCTGTTACATCCAAGACATACGCACCCGGAGCAAGATTGCTGATGGTAAATGTATTTCCAGCATAAGCCTGTGCAGCACCACCATCCAAAGAATACGAATCGCCATTGGTCGTAGTAGCAAGAATAGAACCGTTGTTTGCACCGAAACAAGATACATTGGTAACAGCAACATTCAACGTTGTTACAATTTCAGTCACCGTAATTATCGCCTCAGAAACACAACCGTTCGAGTCAATCGAATAGGTATAAGCTCCCGGATTCATGGTTACAGGATCATAAGGCATTGTTACAGCAGCACCGTTTGGCCCTGTCCAGGCACCATTTGGAGAAGCAGTTGCGCCCAATAACGGGAACAAATCCTGCGCCGCTCCTTGTGAACAAATTGAAAGCACGTTGTCGTTCCCCGGATCGGCCGAAGCTGACATAGTCACATTCAATTGATCGGTTGTAGCACACAGCGGATGTCCGTTCGGGTAAGTAGTCAATGTCACAACTCCCGGACTGTTAAACGTTCCGATTGGTCCGGCAATATCCGGATCATCAAACGAACCGATTGCAGTTGTCCAGTTAAACACATACCCATTGAAACAATCAGCCGTAAAACCATAAGGATTAACTGTAGGCGGATTAAAATTTTCACCATTCAACAACAACTGATTGCCGTAAGGATCGGTTAATGTATAGGAACAATCCCATGAATTAAAGGTGTTGTCATCGAAAAACGTAACAGTAACGGTGGCTCCGTTTGGTATTGAAATCGGGAATACCTGATTAAATACATTCGGATTGAGCGCATAAACGGTAGGAACGCCATTGATCGTCACCGTGACATTATTACCACCCCAACCATCGCCAAATAGGTCATCTAATGAAAGAATGTAGTCACAAGGTGAACTTCCTGCCAATCCGTTGATAGATCCGTTCAATTGAACCGGATCGCCATCACACACAACCACATCAGGTCCTGCATTAGGAATCAAGTTGTTATTTACTGTAATCACAACAGATGTATCATGTTCGCAACCGAAATCGTCAATCACATGATAAACATACGTATATACTCCGGGTGCTGTTGGGGTAATGGAAATCACATCTGCATTGGCCGAAAGTGATGTTACAAACGCACCACCTGCTTCCCAATACGAAGAATCTGCCCCCCAACCAATTTGTGGTTCAAAAGTAGTTACCGGAGGAATCAACGATGGGTCAACGTTTAAAGCAAAACTAAAAAGTGTTCCGTCATCGGCAGCCCAGTTATCGATCACTGTCAAGGTCCAAACTCCATTAAGAGGACACCCTAATAAGTTGGTCAGCGGTTGCACCGGTTCGTAGGTTCCGGCAGGTAATGTGCCTCCCCAACCGTTATTATCAACCCATTCTACCCATGTTTCGGTAGCAGTTGGAGAAAAACAATAATTAAATGGTACACCTTGCGTTGCCGGATCACTACAATCTACGTTATCCGCCTGAACGGGAATTCCGATTTGTGTTCCGCCTCCACCTTGCTGATGCAATATGGCTGATTGCCCGTTGGGGCATTCTACAATGATTACTAAATCTCCCATAAAAGTATGCTCCAATTCAAGGCAAATGCTTTGCAGATCATTAATATCCGAAAGTGTAGCACCAGGACTGAAGTTTGTCTGAAGAATTGTCACATCCTGAGATACTCCTAATAATGTATCAGGCAAACAACCATCTTCAATAGAATTTGAATTCGGGAAACCATCCCACAGAACTTCATACGATTCGGGATCGGCTGTATATGTAATGCTTTCACCTATACAGAGCGTGGTATCACCCGGGAAGCCTGTGAAATCTGGGATAGTTGCAACAAACACCTGTAAATCGACCAAGTTCGTATTGGAACATCCGTTATCATCCGTAACAAAAAGTTGCACCAAATACTGCCCTGGCACGCTGAAAGAATGTGTAACTGCAGCACCTGAAGTTTCACTTCCGTCCATGAAGTTCCAATTATAATCTACCAAGTTAAATCCGGGTGCAGCAAATGATCCGTTACTATTAAAGCTTACAGGATCACCTACGCAAACACGGATACTATCCGGTGTGATTCCCGCCACAATTGCTCCTGCGGCTGTAGGAGTTGCACAAGGTGTTTCACAACTGGCACTAGCACTAAACATACCTGTTCCGGCTGAATTGGAACGGAAACGGAAAGTTAAACAACCGGAAGGATTCAATGCCGTAGCGATAATTACAACTCCCTGAAGTTCATTCCCTGAATAAGTTCCCAATGTTGGCGCCCCAACGGAGTTACCATCGTAAACATCCATGTAATCCAGATTGGTTACATTCGGAAGCGGGTTATCATCCACCGTACTCAACGCAAATAGATTGAATACAACGGAAACAATATCTCCGGGAGTTCCTGGACAAATGGTAATGATACTTGTTTCACCATTCGAATATCCGGGTCCACCCTGACCACCTGAATCGATGATAAAACCGTTGCAGGTATTGAATGTCTGACCATTAATAGCAGGACCGAAAACAATATTGGTTTGCTGACCAAAGCTTGTGAAGCCAATTGCTAAAAAAGCTATTATTGATAATACTATTCTCATTATTTCTTAGTGTTGAATTCACTGTTCGAGAACAGTTTTGAAAGTTCCGGAATAGAATAAAAAACGATGACATGTTCTTCATCTAAAGCAACGTACAAACGTTGTTCTTTCGCAATGCGAATACCGTAATCATAGAAATTGAACGTCTCGGAAATTGCTTCCGTGTAAGAAAGCGATTGTCCATGTTCGTTTTTGAAATTTTCAGCTGGTTGAAGTAGACTTTTCTGATTGTTATCCAACTCAGAAACCGTTGTCATCCAATGACCTTTATCCAATTCAAAAAGATAATAATTATAGCTGTTTTTATTGTGTATAAAAGCTTCCTCTGCTTGTTTACCTCGGTTTTTAACCAAACGTTTATCGATTGTTTCCTGAGCAGAAACACTTGTAATCGTGAATAGCAAGAATGCTAAACAACAGGCTATTTTCATCATCTTTATCCTAGTTCAGGGTTTAACATAAGTAATACGCGTAAACTCCCGATAGGTTGTCTGAGTGTTAAAAATTAATCTTCACAAAAAAGCCTCTTTCTTGGATTCCAAACAACCCTTTTAGCGCAATACATTTATATGTCCTATATCAAACTTGCGCTCGTCATTTGCTGTTGTTTTAAATTCAATTTTCCAAGTATAAGCACCTTCTTTCACAATTTCTCCGTTATAGGTTCCGTCCCAACCAATAGCAGCATCGTTTGTTTCGAAGATTGGTTCACCCCAACGATTATAGATTAACATATTAAAATCGTAAGGATCAAAACCGGAAGTGAACACCGGCTGAAATGTTTGATTAAACTCGTCATCATCTGGCGTAAATGTGTTTGGTACGTAGTAAATCAATACCGGATTCATTACGATTACATGAGAAACTGTATCTATGCAACCATGATCGGTAATGGCTGTCAATTGAATGACATAGTTCGAAATCGGATCAGTTGGGAAAGCATGTTCCGGATCTTCTTCGTTTGACTGCGCGCTTCCGTCTCCAAAATTCCAATTATAAGTTGTTGCTCCAATCGAAGAATTACTCATCACAGAAATAGGTTCCAACTCTGTCAGAATTCCCGGCGTAGGTGTAAACGCAGCTACCGGATTAGGGAAGACACAGATATAATCGGCAACTGAAGCTGTCCATACGCAACCCAGAGCAGTTGTAACGGTAAGTGTCACATCGTAACATCCCGGATTCGGATACTGGTGAAAAACGGTTCCGCAACTAGAAGCATTCGTTCCATCTCCAAATTCCCAATAACACGAAGCACCAACGGTACCTGTAGAAGTATTGGTTAAACTCACATCCAATGGTTCGCAACCTTCCCTTACAGGTGCGTTAAAGGATGGATTTGTTGGCGGCTCAATTGCAATTTGTACCTGGTCTGTTCCGGTACACCCGGCTGAGGAAGTCCCGATTACTGTGTACAAAGCTGTATTTGCAGGAGAAAAAGTCTGGTTGTTCACCACATTATTGTCCCACTGATAGGTCGCTGCCCCTGAACCGGATAAACTGGTAATAGCCCCAGGGCAAATCAATTGATCAGGACCGGCATTCACAACCGGATTCGGGTTCACCAATAAATCGGCATCGTCTGTATCTACACAACCGTTAACATCAGTTCCGGTAACAGTAAACGTATAGGAACCAATGGCAGGAACAAATGATTGTCCGTCGATAACACCACCATTCCAAGTATAATTTGCAGCTCCAGAACCCGAAAAAGTAACGGAAGTTCCTGTACACACTTCCACATCCGGTCCTGCACTAACCACAGGTTGAGCAAACAAACTCACCTGCATTTGATCCGTATTTACACAACCGTTTACATCGGTACCGGTAACTGTATAGGTACCAGCAGCAGCCGGATTGAAAGCAACACCATCCGTAACCGAATTATCCCATGCATAGGAAGTTCCGCCGGAACCATTTACAGTAACCGATGTACCTGGACAAATCTGAACATCAGGTCCGGCATTTATTACAGGTAAGGCATAAATCGTAATCGGTTGGGATAAGCTATCCTTGCAACCATTACTGTTTTCTACTAATAACTCAACTGTATAAGGTCCGGAAGCTGTATAAGTGTGGGTCGGATCTTCAATTGCCGATAAAGCACTACCATCACCGAAATCCCATGTAAAGATTAATGGTGGTGCATCGGGTGTTTGATTATCAAATGAAACTACATCATTGATACATTCATTTGTAAAGACAAACTGCGGACTTGGCAAGACATCAACGTTAACCGTTTGTTGAATCGTATCCGAACAACCTTCATTGGAAGATACAATCAGTTGAACATTATAGGATCCTGCTGCGCTGTATGTATGGGCCGCATGTTGTAAAGTAGATGTTTGTCCGTCGCCGAAATCCCAGTCCCAACCACTGATCGTTCCATTGGCGACAGTGGTAGTATCGGTAAATTGTAATGGAGCATTGGCACATGCACTTCCGAAATCAAATCCGGCATTAACAGCTGTTGGAAACACCTGAGCACCCAATGATACCGTACAGTTTCCTTGATTACTGAATGTGGTCATTGTACACGTATAGGTAGAACCGATTACAGGATTATTGACTGAAATACTTTGAGTTGTTTGTCCTCCGGGTGCCCAACTATAACTCTGGAATCCCGGAGGTGCGGAAATTGTTACAGCATTGGAACCTTCGCAATAAGCCACATCTAAAATCAACGGCATACATTCTGCGGAAATATAAGCATAACCGAAGTGTCCGGATTGTGAACAATCTTTCGTACTAAATTCTACTTGGATGGTTTGTCCAATATATGTTGTAAGATCTACTCCTACAATTGTCCATGGAAGCCAGGTTACACCACCGCATGTTTGGAAATTTTGTCCCGGCTGACCACCATAAACAGTGTATATTCCACATGTTCCGCCAATCTGAGTTCCAGCTTGATTCAGAATTCGCATACGGAATTCCGGTTGTTCAGCAGGAGTATGTCCGGGATCTTCCAATACAACCGCATATTTATAAACAAACAAGGCATTACTTGCGTCCACAGTCATTTGATAACGTAATTGTTCTCCCTGAGCTCCGGTACCATCATTCCCCAATCGACAAGAGCTGGTAGCTCCCGGAGGAATCATATTTAACCCGCCACATGAATACGGATCAATTCCTTGAGCATTGATAATGGTATGTCTACCATTTACAATACCCGGTGTTTGCCCAGGATTGGTATAGTTGCCGGTAAAACCGGACCATCCGTTAAAATTGTTTTGGGAGAAATTCGCGTTGGGGCAACCTTGACCCAATGCAAATTGAAAGAATAGCGCAAATAGCCCTGCTGATAGCAGTTGTTTGTAGTAATAAGTCATAACAGTAGGCTTTGTAGTGTACAAGCACTGTAAAACTACAAAATACTATTTTAGTAGACTAATCTAAATCACTGAAATTAAGTGAAATAACTAACACCAAATAACAAATCGGTTACTTCTCAAAGAAAAGTAACCGATTCTATTTCACTTATAAAAAGGATTAACGAAGTACGTTGGTGTGCCCAACTGCTATTTTGCGAGCATCATTTTTAGACGTTTTGAATTCAATTTTCCAGGTATACGTACCTTCCTGAACCAACTTACCATGGTAAGTTCCGTCCCAACCCATTTCCGCATTGTTCGTTTCAAAGATCACTTCTCCCCAACGGTCAAAAATTAACATATTGAAATCATACGGATCAAAACCTGAACTAAAGACAGGATTGAACGTTTGGTTAAACTCATCATCATCCGGTGTGAAGGTATTCGGAACGTAGAAAATCAATTCCTCTTCAACCACAACTGTAGCATAAGCCGTGTCGGTGCAGCCGAATGGTGAATAAGCAATCAACTGAATGGTATAACTTGCAGGAGTTCCCGGATATGTATGTGAAGGATTCGTAGCAACAGAAGTAGTACCATCTCCGAAATTCCAAGCATACGCATTCGCATTTTGAGAACTGTTCAGCATTTGAGTAGTCGGATCTAGTTCGGATAAAATAGAAGGTACCGGGCTAAAACTTGCAATCGGATCAGGACTGATACAAATGTAATTCGGCAATACCGTGGTTCCGGTACATCCCGCACCAAATGAGGTTGTAAGAGTAACATCGTAACAACCAACGCTCACATAAGTCGTACTTACAGGACCGCAACCGATAGCATTTTGTCCGTTACCGAAATCCCAAACACAATTAACACCTGCCCCCAAATTTGTAAACGTCACATCCAATGGAGAACAACCTGCAGTTACATCTGCTGCAAATGATGGTACCGGCGCTGCTTCAACGGTAACGGTTACTTGATCTGTATTGATGCAACCGAATGCCGTAGTAGCGGTTACTGTATATGTTTGAGTTGCTGCCGGAGTAAAAGGAACTCCATTTGCCACACCATTGTTCCAAGTATAAGTAGCAGGATCACCAGAACCCGAAAGTGTAACTTGTGTTCCTGAACATACTGTTTGATCAACACCTGCATTCACAAGCGGCAATGCGTGAATTTCTAATGTAAAGGTACTGGATGGCGGACAAATTGCCCCCGGACCAACATAAGTTACATCGTATTGACCTGCAGTTGAAGCCGCAATATTTATAACTCCGGTTGCTGCATTGATTGAAAGCCCTGCTGGAGAGGCTGAATAAGTTCCACCACCAACTCCAACAAGATTCGGTGAAGTATTCGGATCGGTAATACAGTAATCCGTTTGCGGATACGTCAAGGTTGCGGAACCTGAACCATCCATTGTTCCGGAAACCGTCAATCCGCAACCATTTGCATCTTCTACATCAAACGAATAGTTATCTCCCACTGCTAAATTGCCCAAGACAATGGTTCCGCCATCTGTGCATGTGGTATTCACAAAAACAGCAGAAGCCGGCGTCATTGATCCTGCAACAACGGTAAATTGTGATCCGTCAACGGCAGGTAAACCACCATTGAAGGTTGCAGTTACTTCACCGGTTGCACAATCCTCTACTTGAGTCATTGTCATTTCCGGCAAGTATTGAACAGCATAAGGTGTTCCCAAATCGTAACAGCCGATAGAAGTATTTGTATAGCTATAGTAACCACCTGATATACTATACATCGTAATTGGCACAAAATAAACAATGTTATCTGTGAAAACTCCCGGATACGCATTGATCCAGTATTGATCATTGATTTCGGCCAAGTCACCATAACCCCAAACACCTAATAAACAAGGATCGTCAATTACATCTTCATTGGCGCTAGGAACCAGACCAATTGTTGGAGGGCATGAATAAACCAACCATCCGATTCCCGGGTCATAAGCTGGACCAGGAGGATTGAATTGCTCATCAGGACTCACATTGTCATTGTTTGAATTGACATCCAACCCATCTCCGAAACACAATACATAATCAATGGTACTTTGTCCTGAAACGGTTTCATTAAACGTACCAATATTAGCAGGACAGCTACAGTCAGCGACAGCAGTATAAGCAATACTTTGGTTGCAGGCAGGATCAGCAGAAAAAGAGACTGTAATGGTTGAAGCAGCACCATCGGCAGGAATACCTGTGATGTTATAACTGTATAGTTGTCCGTCAACAAATGGTGGATTGAAGGTTTGCGTATAAGTATTTGTTCCATTATCAACTACCACAGTAACAGTTCCTGATCCGGGGTTTCCAACGTAGCTAAAGTCACCATTGATGCCAAACGTATTATCAGGGGCACACGCACTTATATTTGCAGAAAAGAAATCCATTAAACATGTTGGTGGTGTAACGATTGAACAATCGGTTGTTCCAACACTTGAAGCCATTGTAGTAGCATAAATATCCGTGGCAACACCAGAAAAATTTGTTATCAAAACCATGTAATATTCACCACTTACTGCTCCCGGAATATTTATTTCTTCTGTGGCAGCAGGATCAAAACTACAATCTACAATATTACCGCAAGGGTAAGAACCGAAGAGGGTACAAAAATCAAATGCTCCCCCACCGGTGAGATTCGCACATGCTGAGGCTAGTGTGTTGAATGGTCCCCAACAAATAAAATCTATGTCTTCGCTTTGTGAATTTGTCAAAGCAATATCAATATTTCCTGATTGATCAATTTGCAAATAATACCAAGCCGGATTAGGTTGATCAAGCAAACATCCATAATCAGGCCCTGCTTCTGAAACAGTGCTTGTAGATGCCGGAAACGCCGCTCCATTCTCTGTACAAAAAGGATCGGCTGTTGCACAAGTAGCACCTTGCCCAAAAGACATGTGAGAAAAGCATGTCAGAATAGCAACTAAAAAGAGTATATGAGTAGTTTTCATTGTAGTAGTTTTGAATTATTTGGTTGCATTACGGGCAATCAATGCCTCTCTTCGTGCAACCGCTCTCTCACGGTGTCTTGCCATTTGATCAAACCAGCCATCAGCTAGCGCTTTTTCACGCATTGTCTGATCACTGTTTACATACTCAACTTTATTGTCGATTGCCTGAATCCAGGCATCCAAATGCTCTAATGTTTCACCTTCAAGGGAATCAGCGACCGAAGCAACCATTGGCTTAGCACCAGTAGCTTCTGACTTTAGCGGTTTTAATTCTCTGGTTGGTTTGTTTTCTGTTTGTTGTGCAAAAGCAGTAGTAGAGAGTCCTGCTATTACAATAACTAAGAAGTAGTTTTTCATTAGTAGTTTCTTAAGAGTTAGCTGTTAAACGAGCGATGTTAAAATTGGTTGCCTAAAATATACAAATTTTAACAAGAAGAGAAGCAATTCTCGATGAGAGGCTTAAAATGCTCAATGAACGGAAAAAGAATGTCTTGTTTTCGAACAAATTAGACTAATACCTGTTTGATTTTATCACAACCAGTTTTGGGGTGTGGATAGGAATCCTAAAGTTCTAGCTTCCTGTGAATCAGGTTCAGGTTCAAAACCATATTCCCAATTGGCAACAGCAGGCAAACTCATGAGAATAGATTCTGTTCTGCCACCGCTTAATAAACCGAATTTGGTGCCACGATCGTTTACCAGATTAAACTCAACATACCTTCCTCTGCGGAGATTGCGCCATTGGATTTCTTGTTCGGTAGGAAGTATCTCTTTCCCGAAGGCAACCTGTTCGGCGTAAATGGAAGGAAAGTTCTTTCCCAGTTCCAAACAAAACGCCAACAATTGTTCTTTGGAAAGTGTTGGATGATCGTTCAAATGATCAAAAAACACTCCTCCTATTCCGCGGGTTTCATTGCGATGTGGAATGTAGAAATAGTCATCGGCCCATGGTTTGAATTTGATGTAAAATTCGGGGTCGAATCCATCGCAAACGGATTTCAGTCGCTGATGAAATAACTGTGCTTGTGCCGGAACAATGTAATGTGGTGTAAGATCAATTCCTCCGCCAAACCAATAAACGCCGGTATTTAATTCAAAATAACGCACATTCATGTGAATGATCGGAACATGCGGATTGTGTGGGTGCAACACGATGGAAACTCCGGTTGCAAAAAACGAATCACCTTCCAATTGTAACTGCTTGCGCATGATTTCGCTCACAGGTCCGTGAACCGCTGAAAATGCCACCCCGCCTTTTTCAAGAATGTTTCCGTTTTTGATGGTGCTGGTAAATCCACCACCACCTTCGGTTCTATCCCAAGCATCTTCTGCAAATGTTGCTTTGCCATCTACCTGCTCCAATTCGGAACAAATAAATAACTGCAACTCGCGCATTTGTTCGGCAATGTTCTCCTTATTCATGCAGACTACCTACTCTTTGCAATTCAAAATCCACATGCTTCAGGATATAAGCCTGATTGTTTTCAAACCCATTTCCTTCGCCGACTTGTTGTAAATCGAAATTATTGATCACTCCTTTAGCATTCGGTTTTTCCATCAACAAGGTTGTTGTAAAATGGTACATTACATCAAAACCGTGTGCGCTGTATTTCGACATATCACATTTGAATTTACGGCGAAACTGACGCAGTAATTTCTTTGTTTCGGGAAGATTGTAATTCAAATCGTTGGCAGAAGCCCAATGCAGATTGAATTTGTTTTTAGTAACACCTCTGATATCTTCGAAATTGGCCCAGTCTTTTGTGCCGAAAACTGAAATACTGCCTGAACCGGCTTTTGAACCAGACTTCTGAAGTGCTCCCATGAATTTCATTGCAGCTCCCTTATCACGCGTAGGCACAACAAAAACCGTATTACCATTTTTACGGATATAGGCCGCTAAATCATCGGTTTTGATTTCAATCAGTTTGATATTCCCTTTTGCTTTGGAAAGCTCAATGAATCGTTCACGGTAGGCATCATACAATTCTTTATCTTTTGCAACACCTGTATTTACCAATACAATTTGATCTTTCGCATGATTTTCAACCGTATAGCGTGCCAAAATGCGTTGAAGGGTAATATCAGTAGGCACTGCGGCGTATACATAAGGATTGTTTTGAAGAATTGTGCTGTTACTTGCCGAAGGACAAACCATGCGGATACCGTTGGTTTTACACCAGGTAGCAACAAGATCAGCTCCCTGAGGAATCAATGGACCGAAAATCAAATCCATTTGTTTCATTTCAGGCTTTTTCAAGAGACTCATGATAACCGCACTATCGTTCTTCGCATCGTAGATATACAATTTCGCTTTGAATCCCATTTTCTCCAATGAATCGATGGCCAACTCAACGCCCATATAGAATTCTGTAGCTACATCTTTAAAACCTGCTTCACCTCCATCGAGGTAAAAAGGAAGCATGAGCGCAATATTGTATTCGTCTTTCTTTTTAAACAGCAATTCTTCATCCACTTGTTTCACCGGTTCTATTTCTACCGGAGTCACCGCTCGAATTTCAATTTGTTTTACTTTTTCCTTTTTCAGGGGAATATTCAATACCTGCCCCGGTTTGATATTGGTATTTTTGAGTTTGTTGAATTTCTGTAATTCTTCAACCGGAACCATGAATCGTTTGGAAATAGAATACAAGGTTTCGTGATCCAACACTGTGTGAGCAATCACCGTATCCGAAAAGTCAACGGTAGTTTCCACTAGTTTCACCGGTTGAGTTTCGGTAATCGGTTTCACTTGTTCTGTAACCGACTTCATAGGAATGCGCAATACCTGACCTAACTTCAAACCTGCTTCACTCCCCGGATTCAGTTTGGTTATTTCATCAACGGTTGCACCTTCCTTTTTGGCCAAACTAAAAAGCGTCTCACCTTTGGCAACCGTATGTTCCTTTATAATGGTGCCATCGGGATATTTCGCTTCAGCAACTCCGGCAGGGATGAGCAATTTTTGTCCTTCAACAATTCCCTTTTCCACACCCGGATTGACAGCGATGATATCCTCTGCCTTTACCTTGTAAGTTTCCTGAATACGCCATAAGGTATTGCCATTTTGCACAAAATGCACAATGTATTTCTTTCCCTTTTGGTATTCATAGACTACATCATCCGTCTGAGCATTTGCCCAACTTCCGAAAACAATTGTTGCTATAATTAATAGGTACTTCATCGCAGTATTTTTAGAGTCGTTTGCAATTCGTATGCCATCCTATTCCCACTCAATTGTAGCAGGAGGTTTGGAGCTGATATCGTAGGTCACGCGATTGATTCCTTTCACGTGATTGATAATTTTATTGGAAATCAAGGCAAGAAACTCGTACGGTAAATGACACCAGTCGGCAGTCATACCATCTGTAGACGTTACGGCGCGCAACGCAACCGCATTTTCGTAGGTACGTTCGTCGCCCATTACACCAACCGATTGAATCGGAAGGAAAATAGCGCCGGCCTGCCATACTTCGTTGTACAAACCGTGTTCTTTTAAACCGTTGATGAAAATCGCATCCACTTCCTGCAAAATCCGTACTTTTTCAGCGGTTACTTCGCCCAGAATGCGAATACCCAAGCCAGGTCCGGGGAACGGATGACGGTTCAATATATTCTCAGGCAAATCCAATGAACGACCAACGCGTCTTACTTCGTCTTTAAACAACAAACGCAACGGTTCTACTACTTGCAATTTCATGTAATCCGGCAACCCGCCTACATTGTGGTGCGATTTAATCGTTTGTGAAGGTCCGCCGTTTACGGAAACCGATTCAATTACATCCGGATAAATTGTCCCTTGTCCCAACCATTTGGCATCGGTCACCAATTTCGATTCGGCATCAAATACATCGATGAACACTTTACCTATAGCTTTGCGTTTTAATTCCGGATCGGAAACACCTTTTAAAGCTGCGTAAAATGCTTCGGTAGCATCCACTCCTTTTACATTCAAGCCCAATCCTTTATACGATTCCAATACAGACGAAAACTCATCTTTACGCAACAAGCCGTTATCAACAAAAATGCAACGTAAACGATCACCGATTGCCCGATGCAACAACATAGCAGCTACCGAAGAATCTACTCCGCCCGAAAGACCGAGAATTACTTTGTCTTCACCTAATTGTTGTTTGAGTTGATCAACCGTTGTTTCAACAAACGAATCAGGAGTCCAATTCTGGCTGCAACCACAAATCTCAACAATAAAATTGCGCAACAAAATTGCTCCTTCCAATGAGTGATATACTTCCGGGTGAAATTGAATTCCAAACGTTGTTTCTCCCTCAACGGCATATCCGGCCACTTCCACATCGGATGTACTGGCAATAATTTTATAGTTCTCAGGAATCGTTTTAATCGTATCTCCGTGACTCATCCACACCTGTGAACCATCGGTCATGTTTTTCATCAACACGTTCGACTGATCTACAAACGACAGATTCGCGCGACCATATTCACGAATGGTAGAAGGCAAAACTTCACCACCGAATTGTTGCGCCATGTATTGCGCACCGAAACAAACACCCAATAACGGAAAACGTCCTTTGATCAACGATAAATCGGGTTTAGGAGCTTCCGGATCGCGGGTTGAAAACGGGCTACCTGACAAAACAATGCCCTTGATATGAGCACCGAGTTCAGGTATTTTGTTCCATGGATGAATTTCACAATAGACATTCATTTCACGAACACGACGAGCGATTAACTGGGTGTATTGCGAACCAAAATCGAGAATTAAAATCATTTCCTGCATGACCGCAAAGATAATAGCATCTGGTAAAAGTCACCGCATCAATTTTGAATAGTTTTCAGGAGTTTACTGACAACAGCCGTAATAAAAGTGTCAATTTGGCAGATTCGATTGTTTTGGAATAATTTATGACGAACCGATCACACAAAATAACCCACAAGCACGGGAATTTCATTATTTTTGGGCTTCGCATTTTTAAGTATACCATGTTAGGAGGACTATTAAAAAAATTGTTAGGTGATAAAGCCGCAACCGATCGCAAACAGTATCAACCTGTTATTGACCAAGTTGCCGTATTCTATAATAATCTGCGCAACGTTAGCGATGATGAGTTAAGAAATCGCACTGCAGCTTTTCAGCAACAAGTAAAAGACGCAACAGCCGATTTAGAGGCGAAAGTTGCCGACTTAAAGGAACAAGCAAACAACCCTGAACTTTCGATTCACGACAAAGAAGATTTGTACGAAGAAGTTGATCGTTTGGAGAAAGATATCAATCAGGAAATCGAAAAGGTATTAGAGGTTATTCTTCCGGAAGCGTTTGCGGTGGTGAAAGAAACTTCTCGCCGTTGGGCTGAAAACGGTCAATTAACTGTTAAAGCAACCGATCTTGATCGCGAATTGGCTACCAAAAAAGACGGAATCACCATCGACGGAGAAAACGCTATTTGGCATAACAAATGGACAGCAGCCGGAGCCGATGTGGAATGGGTAATGGTTCACTATGATGTGCAATTGATGGGTGGAGCTGTGTTGCACCGCGGAAATATTGCCGAAATGCAAACGGGTGAAGGTAAAACATTGGTGGCAACGCTTCCGGTTTACCTCAATGCACTTTCAGGAAAAGGTGTTCACCTCGTTACCGTAAATGATTACTTGGCGAAACGTGACTCCGAATGGATGGGACCGTTGTACCAGTTTCACGGACTTCGAGTAGATTGTATTGACAAACACCAGCCAAACTCACCTGCTCGTAGAAAAGCGTATGAAGCTGATATCACTTTCGGAACCAACAATGAATTCGGTTTCGATTACTTGCGTGATAATATGGCAAGTGCTGTAGAAGATTTGGTGCAACGTAAACACCATTTTGCCATCGTCGATGAGGTCGATTCAGTATTGATTGACGATGCAAGAACACCATTGATCATTTCCGGACCTACTCCAAAAGGAGATCAACACGAATTTTATGAGTTGAAACCACGCGTTGAAGTGGTGGTGGAAGCACAACGTAAATATGTTAATCAGGCGTTGGCAGATGCCAAGCGTTTGCTTGCTGTTATCAACAATCCTGCAGAGGGCGCCGTTGACATGAAAACCATGATCGAAGAAGGTTCTATTTCGCTCCTTCGTGCGCACCGTGGTTTACCTAAGAACAAAGCGTTGATTAAGTTCTTGTCTGAACCGGGTATCAAATCATTGCTTCAAAAAACGGAAAACCATTACATGGCCGAGCAAGGCAAACACATGAAGAAAATCGATGTGGAGCTTTACTTTGTGATTGATGAGAAAAACAATACGGTTGAATTGACTGAAAAAGGAATTGACCTGATCTCTGGAAATGATGATCGTCGTTTCTTTGTAATGCCTGATATCAGTACAGAAATTACACATTTACAGAAACAAGGTCTTGAACCGGAAACATTCGCTGCCCATAAAGATGCTTTGATTCGTGATTACAGTGTGAAATCGGAACGTATTCACTCCGTAACGCAGTTATTGAAAGCCTATACGCTTTTTGAAAAAGAAGTTGAATATGTGATCATGGACAGCAAAATCAAAATCGTTGACGAATCTACCGGTCGTATCATGGAAGGTCGCCGTTATTCTGACGGATTGCACCAAGCCATCGAGGCCAAAGAAAATGTTCAGGTAGAAGCGGCTACACAAACGTATGCAACAATTACCCTTCAGAATTACTTCCGTATGTACCACAAATTGGCTGGTATGACAGGAACAGCTGAAACGGAAGCAAAAGAATTCTGGGATATCTATAAACTGGATGTGGTGGTTATTCCGACCAACCGTCCTATTACACGTAAAGATTCACATGACTTGGTCTTCAAAACCGCTCGTGAGAAATATGCGGCTGTGATTGAAGAAACCGAAAAATTAGTAGCTCAAGGTAGAGCCGTATTGGTGGGTACTACTACTGTTGAAATTTCGGAGTTACTGAGCCGAATGTTGAAAATGAAAAACATTCCGCATCAGGTATTGAACGCCAAGTATCACCAACGCGAGGCAGAAATTGTAGCCGATGCAGGTAAACCGGGAGCAGTAACCATTGCTACCAATATGGCCGGTCGTGGAACGGATATCAAATTGGCTCCTAGTGTAAAAGAAGCCGGAGGTTTGGCCATTGTAGGTACGGAACGTCACGATTCAAGACGTGTCGACAGACAGTTACGTGGTCGTTCTGGTCGTCAGGGAGATCCTGGTTCATCTCAATTCTTCGTTTCTTTGGAAGACGATTTGATGCGTAAATTCGGCTCGGAGCGTATTGCTAAACTGATGGACCGACTCGGTTTGAAAGAAGGTGAAGTGATTCAACACGGAATGGTGTCAAAATCCATTGAGCGTGCACAGAAAAAAGTAGAAGAAAACAACTTCGGAATCCGTAAACGATTATTGGAATACGATGACGTGATGAACGCTCAGCGTAAGGCAATCTACAAAAAACGTCACAATGCTCTATTTGGAGATCGTTTGGGCTTGGATGTATCGAATATGTTCTATGATGTAATCGAATCGTTGGTAGCCAATCATAAAGAAGGAAGCTACGCCGAATTTGATCTGGACATGATGCGTGCCTTAGGAATGCAGTCTCCGGTATCGGAAGAAGATTTCAAAAAATTGCCGGTGAATGATTTGGTTTTTGAAATCTATACAGGTGTTCAGGAACATTACAATCGCAAAAATGAACTAATCGGCGCGCGTGCATATCCGCAAATCAAACATGTGCATGAAACCATGTCGAGCAAGTACAGTAATATTTTATTACCGTTGAGCGATGGTCGTAAACAAACGCAAATTATTGTTGCCCTAGAAGAAGCCTACAACACAGAAGGCAAATCGATCAGCAAAGCATTAGAGCGCAATATTGTACTCGGAATGATTGACAATGAATGGAAAGAGCACTTACGTGAAATGGATGATTTGCGTACATCGGTTCAACAAGCCGTTTACGAACAAAAAGATCCGTTGCTGATTTATAAACTCGAATCATTTGAATTGTTCAAGGGAATGATGGCTCGTTTGAGTGCAGAAACAATTGAATACCTGGTAAAAGCAGATTTGATGCAAGAACAGGAAGTAAAAAGCACCAATCTTGAAGTGGCTGAAAATCATTACGAGAAAGCGCAAATCAATACTTCAGATACCACTTCAAGCACTCCTCAACCACGTTTTCAGGGAAGTGAAGGTTACGATGAAGCCATTCGCAACTCTGCCCCGGTTCGTGAAAAACAACAACCGGTTGTGGTTGAACCGAAGATTGGACGAAATGATCCTTGTCCTTGTGGTAGTGGTAAAAAATACAAACAATGTCACGGTAAATAAACAGTAATCAACATTCATAACTAGTGGGCTGTCAGTATTGATAGCCCTTTTTTATGCGGACATTTCAACCAAATAAAACACATGACACTGATAATCAAACGGTTAATGATCTGTATGTTTTCTTAACATAAAGTTGACTTACACAATATTCGTTGAAAATGTTTAATTAATCGACCAAAACAGTCGATTACTCATTGTTGCTGACGACATCCAAAAAAGATTCGTCTATTAGATAAAAGCAACGGAATATGAAAAGCATCTACTTACTACTCTTTAGTGCGCTCAACGTTTCAGTCGTATGTGCACAAAACGATCAGCAAGCCATTCAACAATGGCAAAGTGCTCACCCTACTACTCTCTTCATTTCTGCTGAACGCTACAACGCACTTTCATCAGAAGAACAGCATCTTCTAGGATCAGATTTAATCGTCTATCAGGATAAAATTTCGCTTGCGTTGATTGAACAACACGAAGCGCTTGCTAAAGCTGAAAACGATCAATCTCAAAAACCTACCAAAACAGAAGATCTTGCGATCATCAAAAATTGGAAGGCCACTAATCCGGATGTAAAAATTGTTCCAAGATCGATGTTTGATACGATCGAAGCGGAGCGTCAACAATTTTACTTAGAAGATTCGAATTGTTTGATCCTTGCAGGAGAATGGCTTACGGTAAAGGATATCCAGTTGTTTGAACAACGCTAGAACTAACTATACTGCTATCCTCTACTGTTTATAATACTTAAAATCACATTGCTATGAAACTATTGTTACTCTCTACAGTTATCTTTTCCTTCATTGGATATAAGGTTTCAGCACAATCAAACACACCTTGCACCGCAGGTGTTATAACCGCGCCAAACATTGCAGTAAATGCCTCTTGTACTTTTCAAGCAGGAACTACAGTGGGATCCACTCAACAAACCAATGCAGCCAACGGAGGAACTCCTACTTGCGGTTCGATGGGACCAGATGTGTGGTATTCATTTACTGCACCGGCTTCCGGCAGTATTAACATCCAAACAAGTGCTGGTGGCATTACAGATGGTGTAATGGCACTTTATTCTGGTACCTGTGGAGCCTTTACTCAAATCACTTGTGATGACGATTCTGGTCCTGGTTTTATGCCTCAGATTTCAGCAGGAGGATTAACCCCCGGAGTTACATACCTGATTCGTTTTTGGCAATACGGTGGTGGTACAGGTACTTTTAATATTTGCGTGTCAGCTGCAGCAGCTCCTGCAGGTAACACAACTTGTGCGGTTCCAAGTCCGATTTGTTCCGGATCACCGATTAACTTCATTGCCAATGCAGGGGGATCTTCTGCAGATGTTATCAACCCGGGAAATGACTACGATTGTTTGTTTACCTCTCCAAATCCAAGTTGGTACTACTTAGAAATTGCAACTGCAGGAAACTTGATCATTGACATTACGGCAGGTGCCGATGTGGATTACGAAATCTGGGGACCATTCCCAAGTTTGGCAAATGCTATCACCAATTGTAATACTTATGGAGTACCGCAAGATTGTAGTTATTCACCTTCGCCTATTGAACAGGCTGTCGTAAATGGAGTTATTACAAATCAAGTATATGTTTTACTTGTTACCAATTTCGCAAACGTGGTTCAAACCATTAATATAAACGAAGCTGTGGCCAATACAGCTAGTACAAATTGTGCCATTGTACCTTTGCCAGTTGGTTATACATACTGGAACGCGGCATACAATGAAGGTGTGGTTGACTTGGTTTGGGGAACCGAATTTGAAGAAAACAACCGTGATTTTGTTGTGCAACGTTCTGCTGACGGATTGGTATGGGAAACAATTGGCGCTGTTGCCGGAAACAATACAACGAACAATGCTCAGAGTTATGAATACACTGACAACGCACCACTTACCGGAATCAGTTATTACCGTTTGATGCAAGTAGATGCCGACGGAGGAATTGAATACAACGCGGTATTATCGGTAAACACAACAGGTATTGAACCGTTTACAGTTTATCCGAATCCGGCGAATAGCAGCTTTAGTATCTATACTAAAAGCAAGAACACTGAACGTGTAGTATTAACCGATATGGTAGGCAAAACATTCGATGTTGATTATACAACTACGACAAACGGATTGGAAATCGATTGTAGCAATTATGCTGCAGGTGTATACACATTAACTGTTGTAAGCAATGGAACAGCACAATCCGAACGATTAATTATCAAGAAATAAGATCCATTTATAAAACAGGAACGGTGGTCTGAATGATCACCGTTTTTTTTGACCGAAACTTTCAAACAAAAAAGGGTAATTTTGTGGTATGCGTACCATTTCATCCATTTCTATTGTTGGCGCCGGTAATGTAGCCTTTCACTTGGCAACAGGATTGTTGAAAGCAGGTATCCGTATTGACTACTGCTGGAACAGAACACCCGAGAAAGCAGCAGAATTAGCGGCATTATTTCAATGTAAAACGGCTTCAACACTAGAAGATTTGGCAAGTAGTGATTTGATTCTATGTGCCGTTTCAGATGATGCACTATCCTCACTATTACCTCAACTTTCGGACATTGCACAGGTAGTTGCCACATCAGGAACGGTAAACGTTCTCCCATTTTCAACCAACTTCCCTGTTGGAGTTTTTTATCCGCTGCAAACGTTTTCTCGCAATCGAGCTGTTGATCTTGCTACTGTTCCAATTTTTGTTGAAAGTAGCTCCTCCGAATTCACAAGTGTACTTCTGACGCTCGGAAATACCATCAGCCGAACAGTAAACGAACTACCTTGCGAAAAGCGCGTACAACTCCATTTAGCTGCGGTTTTTATCAATAATTTCACCAATCACCTCATCGACATCGCACAGCAACAGTTAACCCAGGCTGATTTGTCATTTGATTGGCTGAAACCATTGTTGCTTGAAACGGTGGAAAATTTAAACGATCAAACGGCATTTAACGCACAAACAGGTCCGGCAAGAAGAGCTGATCTTAAAACAATAGAACGGCACATAAACATGCTTTCACCTGAACAGTCAGCTGTTTATAAACTCCTTTCATCCAGTATTCAACAACGCTATAAATAACATGATTAGTTATAAAGAACGCCTTTCGGCAATTACCACTTTTTTATTTGATGTAGATGGCGTTTTGACCACAGGCGAAGTAATGCTCATGAATGGATCCGTTATCCGTACACTCAATTCGAAAGACGGTTACGCCATTCAGTATGCGGTAAAAAAAGGATATCGTGTATTGATTATTACGGGAGGAAATTCACAAGACGTAAAAGACCGTTTGGAAGGATTAGGAGCACAGAAAGTGGTACTTCGTTCTTCGGACAAACTGGTTGTGTATGAACAACTAAAACAAGAATTTGATTTTACTGACGTTCAAGCACTCTATATGGGCGACGATATCCCTGATATTCCGGTGATGCGATTGGTGGGCGTGAGCACGTGTCCGCAAGATGCTGCGGTTGAAGTAAAGGCAATGTGTCATTATCAATCGCCTTTAAACGGCGGAAAAGCCTGCGTTCGAGATGTGATTGAACAAGTGATGCGTCTACAAGGGAAATGGATGAATGAGGATGCTTACCATTGGTAGGATTGAGTTACTTGAGTTTATTTAGTTTTTTGAGTTTTTAAGTTCGTTGGTTTTTGTTCATTTAACTACGGAAACTCAAAAACTGTCCACCTTAAAAACTATCTAACTCACTTAACTAATTTAACTACTGCCGTTTCACCCGATTGATGACTGACCTGCAAAAAGTAGACTCCTTGCGATTGTTCACTAAAATCGAGCTGTTGAGCCGACCAAGCGTGCCCAGACAACAATTGTTTGCCGGAAGCATCCAACAGCGTATAATCAAATTCTGTTTCCTCGATTGAAATAGTCAACTGATCGTTTACCGGATTGGGATACACTTTCAATGATTTAAGCGCAACCAAATCTTCCAAGAAAACAATGTTGATGATCGTAGGATTGGAAGTTGTTGGAGGAAAAGCTCCGTCGTTGCCTATTTTCACTACAAAAACACTGTTTCCACCCGGACCGTAAGTTGTATGAAAACCTACAAATACAGCGTAACCGTCTGAAGTTGGCTTGATATCGTTGATTTGATCTTGACCTGTACCATTGTAGCCCGTACCGTAATTATCCCAATACAATCCAGAATTGAAGCGCGAAACAAAAGCATCCTCGCCATCTTCAAATGTCGGAACACCCGGATTGATGGTTTGTTCGCTCATAAAAAACTTGTCTGTAGCTGCAGTATAAGGTGTAAATACACCATTTCTAGTGTCAGCGGTTGAGTAGAACTCTTCTCCATAAGAAAGGGTTCCATCCGATTGAATGTGTGCAAAATAGCCATCATGATCGGTTTTTCCGGTTTTAATGCGCTCACCGATGACTTTAATGTTTGTTCCAACCGTACAAATATCATTCAACCAATAATCTCCTTGAGTTCCATACGTTTTTTCCCAGATCAGGCTTCCGTCTATGTGCATTTTAGCAACATATCCTTTGTTTTGAGAAGAATCGGCAACATAATACGTACCTGCAATCAACATAGTGGTATCTGAAATACTTACTATGGCATTTCCGAAATCATCTTGATCTGTTCCCCACTGTTGTTTCCAGATTAAACTACCCAATTTATCATAACGAGCAGCAAACAAATCAATGTTTCCATTGTAGGTAGAATCGGTCTCACCAATGATTATTACCGAAGTATCAGCCATTAAGACCGCATCATGAACACGTTCCCAAGCTCCTTGATCTGTTCTTACTTCCCATTGTTGGTTTCCTGCTTCATCGGTAAAAATAAGGTACGCATCGAAGTTCCCTGATGGACCGCTAGAAGAGGTTCCTGCCAGATAATATCCAAATCCTGGAACCGGCATTACGCGTTTTCCTTCTTCAGATTCGATGCCGCCGTAGGCTTTTGACCATTGGAATGCTCCCATGCTATCTAAGCGCATCAGAAATACCTGCGAAGGCGCTTCACCGAAACTGGACGAAGACCCGGTTACCAAAAAACCCGAATCGGGTAATTGAGCAATCCCTTCTCCTTTATCGTAACCGTTACCGGAATACACTTTGTAAAAAGAGATTTGACCAAAGGAGGCGACTGAAAGAAACAATCCGACCACCAATAATGCTCCATGTTTTACGAATTGATTTTCCATATAAGTCTTGTTACAAGTGATTCACCATATCCTTTTTTGGAAACGCCACCGAACACATCTTCTGTTCCGAGCATCCAGTTAACTTGTTTCAAATTCAAGGTAAGAAAGAGTCCACCTCTGAAATTACCAAAGCCACCATAAGTAACCGATCCTGCCACATGAAACAATTCTGTTGGTTTCCAATAGGCTCCGGCAAACAACTGCGGAATAGAACTAAATGTGGGATACAAACGGATTCCGAAGAACGATTGCACTTTTTTAACTGAAGTTACATCCACCAATTTGGCGACCTGTAGGTAACCGGGCAAAGGCACAAATCGTTTGACATCGCGTTTTTCAATTCCCAAAGAATCAATGATAGAGAAATCATCGCCAAAAGGATTGGAATCGCTTGTGAGGGTTTCAAAATCAAATCCGGTGTAGGAATAACTGGAATCTACGGCAATTTTTTGCATGCCATTGTAGATATAAGCCGCTCCCATATTTTGCGCCATTACCTGAAAAGTAGTTGTTGATTTTCCCCACGGAACCAAAATTCGGTAATCAACATCCACCGAAAGTCCTAATCCTTTATTGAAGTTAGCACCTGTGGTAGCAAGCATACTCCCTTGAATGTCGAGGTTGATCTGCGAACCGTCTTCGTTTTGAGTGAGTTCTCCTTTTCGAATGGTTCCGTCAACATAATTCTGAACATTGACTATGTTCAAGGTAACAGACGACTTATTTTTTTTGTTTACAATTCCGAAACCGATTTTTTGAAATTGCGCAAAATCCAAACGTGTATTGCTGAAATCGGCGGTAGAATTGAGGTAAGATTCATTTCCATAAAACAACATCCCGAAAGCATCTTGTCCGTAAATCAAATTCCCAAGCGCAAAATAACCTCCTTTGATCATCCAGGCAACCGAATCGCGTTTCATGAAACCACCGCTTCCGTTGATGTAGCGAATTTCTGCATTCGCATTGATCCCGAATCGGTTTACAGCGCTATGTTTTTCAAATGATCGACCTTTCATTCCTTCATCGATGAATCCACCAAATAAGAGCGTATTTGAAAACTCTCGCTTGATGGCCGAACCTTGTAGATCAAAAATACCATCCGTTTCAATGATTGCTGAGTGGATAGCCGAATCACTGTATCCCGGATAAATCATCTGAGCCGAACCTACTGCACTGTTGAAACAAGTGATTAGCACTAGCAGTTTACCTATCTTCATCATATTCTTGCTTCAACTTTAAGTTTTGCCCCCACTTTGAAACCAAAAAAGGCATCTGCAGGAATGGCCATTTGTTCACTGATGTTTGTATTCGGATTGGGTGTATTCATTGTTACTTTCAACGATAATTGTTTCACCAAATCCAGTTGTTCCAGCACACTTTCCGCAATGGGAAATTCAACAAACGATTGTTTTTGTAAAATGCCGTTTACTACCGATCCGTAAACACTTGAACTAAAGGTTGTAGATCCGTTAATGGTAGCAATCGTATTTCCGGAAGCATCAAGCAAATAAAGTGTTACCACTCCCGATAACGGAAAGGCATTTGTTGCTTTCACCCAAATATTACCGGATGTAACATGTGTTTTTGTGAAATCTTGTTTGAATGAAAAATCAAAGGTATCCAGGAGCACCACATCTGTAAGTCCTATCGCCAATGGCATATCCGCTTTTAGATTTACTTTCAACGAACTTTGAGGAAAAATCTCGTCCCAACCACCGGAAACATTGCCCCACGGATTGAGTTGCAGTTCAAAGCCAATCTTGTTTTCAGCTCCGTGATTTTCAAGGTATTGTTCTACATTACTATTCGATGCGTCAAACAATAAACTTGTGGAAGAAGGTTGCAGCGAGTTTTCAGTTCCTGTAGCGCTATTAATGGTAATCCATGAATCCAATGTCGGGTGTGACATGTTTACCGTACTTTGCTGCGCATTGACATTCTTCAATTCGGTCAGCTTTGCTTTCGCACTCATTTTTAGTCCGTTCACCAATTCGAGTTCTATACTCGATGAAGGCAAATCGATGATTCCGCTTGAAATTTTGCTCAATGCATCGATGTTCTCTGAAATGGTATCCGTAATCAATTGAGAACCGAAGTAACCTCTTGCGTAATCAATAACAATATCTTGCATTATAAAGGAAAACCTTACTGTATCTAGATTTGAAAGGTTTACAACTTGACCATTTGGATCTGATTTCACCGTCATTTTGGATTGAATCAAATTAAAAGACCCTTGTGTTTCACCTCGCAAATCCAACTCATAACCTGCTAAATCCACAAAACCATTTACCACACTTAAATTATCATCTGAACCTTGAGGAACCGTTAAATTTTGTGTAAGTGTCACGCCATTTTTAGTAACACCCGGCAATTGAATTGTAAAAAGACACGTTGTTTCGATTGGACTCTTTGCAATGATTTTTACGCCACCCGATTTTACACGAATTTTTTTCAACTGTATGTCACCCATATCAATGGAGTGTTCTTCCACACCCGTATTCGCAAACTGAGTTCCCGGTTGCACATTGTTTATATTGAACAATCCGAAATTATTGGTGATCGTCGTATCCGGAATATCAACGATATCCGACAATTTCAACTCATAAATGGTGCGATCTATAGCCAACTCATAATATCCTCCGTTGACGCTTACAATCGAGTCTTCAACCAGTTTATCTAGGTTTAGCGTGTCATCGAGCAACGGAACTTGCCAGTCTGATTCCCAGACAGCTTGTTCACGCTTACAAGCTACTGTAAGCAAGGCCACTAGCGGCAAAATAAGAAAGAGTTGTTTCATAATATCTAGATGACGTTAAATCGTTCAATAGGTTGGAATTATGTACGCTCAATTATTGTAGCATACCCTTGTCCGACCCCGATACACATGGTTACAAGTGCATATTTTCCATTTGTTCGTTGCAGCTCGTTTGCCGCGGCTAATAAAATTCGTGCTCCCGACATTCCAAGCGGATGACCCAAAGCAATAGCTCCGCCATTCGGATTGATGCGTGGATCGTTATCCTCCAATCTCAGGTTTCGCGTGCATGCCAATACCTGAGCTGCGAACGCTTCATTTAATTCGATCACATCCATATCTTTCAATGCAAGACCTGCGCGTTGCAAAGCTTTGTTGGATGCTTCCACCGGTCCGATTCCCATGATACGAGGCTCAACTCCGGCTACTGCAGCGCTCACTATACGAGCAATGGGTTGCAAATTATGTTGTTTTAATCCGTTATCCGACGCCCAAAGCAAGGCAGCAGCACCGTCATTTAAACCCGATGCATTTCCGGCTGTTACCGAACCGTCTTTTTTGAAAGCAGCTCGTAAACCAGCCAAGGCTTCAATAGTCGTTTGCGGGCGCATAAATTCATCTTTGTCAAACACCAACGGATCTTGTTTTTTGCGCGGGATCATTACCGGAACTATTTCGTTTCCTAAAATACCAGCGGTTTGTGCTTTAGTTGCCTTCTGCTGCGACCAAAGTGCGAAACGATCCTGATCTTCACGGTTAATGGAATACATTTCAGCCAGATTTTCGGCTGTATTTCCCATACTGTCGGTTCCGTATAGTTCCTCCATTCTAGGATTGATGAATCGCCAGCCGAACGAAGAATCGAACAATTCTTGATCACGTCCGAAAGGAGTTGCCGATTTGGAAAGTACCCAAGGTCCGCGGGTCATGTTTTCAACACCTCCGGCAATGTACAAATCGCCTGCTCCGTCTTTGATGGCACGCGCCGCATTCACAGCAGCAGACATACCTGAAGCACACAAACGATTTACGGTTTCACCGGCCACCGAAACAGGTAGCCCAGCCAATAAACCTGCCATTCGCGCAACATTTCGGTTATCTTCTCCTGCTTGATTGGCACAGCCAAAAATCACCTCTTCAATTGCGTTTAAATCAAGCGACGGAACCTTCTTCAACAATCCCTCAATGGCAATAGCAGCCAGATCATCCGTTCTAACCGGTGCCAATGTTCCACCAAAATTTCCGATAGCGGTGCGAACTCCCGCAACCAAATATGCTTCCTTATTCATTTTTCAACAGTCCTTATAAATAGTTTCCATGTATCGATTCACATGTCTATCGCAACAATACAAGCCAAAACACTCGTGGATAAAAATAGCTATTTCGGTTGATTTATGATAGCTTTTCCACAGGGAAAGACGCTTGTTAATAAATTTCCGAATCTGCTGGTACGAATATTGCTAAATTCAAACCGCTAAACCAAAAAACAATATGAAACGAACAACTATTGGGCTTCTTTTCGGTTTGATTTGCATTTCCCATAACGGAAATGCCCAGATCGAACAACTGACGCCGCAAGAAACACGGTATCGGGACTCGATCACCAAATTGAATCAGCAAAATGCTACCGTTGCAGCCAGTCAGGAGGCCTACAATAAAGGCATTGAATTATTCAATCAAAAGAACTTTACAGGTGCAATAGCGGAATTTAAAAAATCGGTGGCGGCAGACCCGAATTTTACAGCAGCGCATTACAACAAAGGAGTAGCTGAAAATGAAGCGGAACAATTCAAAGATGCAGTTGCCACATTTACCTTACTGATTAAAAAAGATGCGGCCTATTCAAAAGCTTATTTTCAGCGCGGAAGAGCTTATCAGGGATTAGCCGATTACCTGAGTTCGGAAAAAGATTATGAGAAATCGATTCAACTGGATGCTAAAAACCCAAAAGCGTATTACAATTACGGTACGTTGAAATTCTTGCAACAAGATTACAACACGGCAATCAAGTATTTTTCCAAAACAATCGAATTAGATCCTAATAATGCCTATGCCTACAATGATCGCGGAAGTTGTTATCGTATGCAGGCAAACTATCCGAAAGCGCTTGCCGATTACGAAGAAGCGCAACGTAAAAATCCGAATCTGGCTTTTGTACTCAACAATATCGGCACTACAAAGAAAAAGACGAAAGATTACGTAGGTGCATTGGCTGCGTTTAATCGCGCTATTTCAATTGATGCCAATTACTACATGGCTTATAACAACCGCGGAGCAACATTGATGGATAAAGGTAGCACAGACGAAGCCCTGAAAGATTTCGAGAAAGCACTGCAATTAAATGCCAAATACGCTCCGGCAGCTTCTAATCTTTCCGCAGCTTATTTCAAGAAGAAAGATTACAAAAAAGCGGAAGAATGGGCTAACAAGGCTCTCCAAATTGACCCGAATTACGCGGCTGCTTATGTGAACCGTGGGATGGCAAAAGAAATGCAGCGCGACATTGTTGGTGCCTGCGAAGATTGGCACAAAGCCAATGAACTCGGTTCTGCCGAGGGAAAAACGTATTATTCAGGAAATTGCAGTAACTAAACGCTTAACGAGACATGAAACAATTATTATTTGCAGTTGTCTTGGCCTTTAGTGCTCAAGCTCTTGCTCAAAATGTAGAATTTAAAGCCGCTAACTTTAAAAACGATAAAGAAGGTTTTAAAAAAATAGAATTGGTTATTGAAAAGGGAGATGAATTTTTCAAGTTAGCCAACGAAGCGCTGTTTGAAGTGCAACCCTTCGGACTTAATTTCAAGAAAGCCTTGCAACAATATGAACAAGCGCAGAAATACAATCCAAACAGTGCGTTGATGAATTTCAAAATCGGTGTTTGTCATGCCAATTCATCCGATGCTTCGAAATGTATTCCGTATTTCAAAACAGCGCAAAAACTGGACCCGGCTTGCGATCCGTTTTTGAATTATTATTTGGGTTATGCTTTCCAATTGGAAGGTAAATACGATGATGCAAATAAGGCTTATCTGGCATTCGAATCAGAATACAAAAAGGCAGACAACTTTAACAAATTCTTGGTTCAACGTAAGAGAGAATGTCAAATTGCACGATCACAAGAAGCCAAACCGGTTCGTGCGTGGGTGGATAATATGGAAGCCTTAAATTCTGCTCAGGATGAAATTGCCCCTTCCATTTCTGCGGATGGAGCCGATATGATTCTTTCTTCCAATCGAAAAAATGCGCATAGCCCCGATGAAGTAGGAGGTTATGATTACGACATTTATTTCACGTCTTTAGCAGATGGTGGATGGAATGAACCAAAACAATTGACAGGACCAATCAACGGCTCCACCGACGACGTGGGTAACTGTTTATCGTATAACGGAACCAAAATGTTATTACACCGTGAAAACGCCGGTCAAACGGATATTTACGAGTCGAAACTGGTTGGTAATACGTGGTCAAATCCTGAACGCACATCACCGATGATCAGTTCAGATCGTGCCAATGACAGATATGCTTCTTATGATCCTGATGGCTTCAAAATCTATTTCACACGTGATAACATCAATGGTTTGAACGGAACAGAAATCATGTTCTCTGCCGTACAAAATAAAATGAAACAAGATTTTATGTTGCCTTCGCAGGTTGTTCAAGTCAATTCCAAATTCAACGACGGTCCTGTTTACATTCACGTGAGTGGTGATATTATGTATCTGGCTTCTCAAGGTCACGAAAGCATGGGTGGATACGACATTTTTATTTCAGAAAAGAAACAAGGTCAATGGTCGACACCAGTAAATATGGGTTCACCTATCAACACACCTTATGATGATTTCTTCTTTGCGGCAACTGCCAACAACAAGTTTGCTTATATTTCATCCAACAGAGCAGGTGGAAAAGGTGGGTTTGACATTTACCGAGTTACGTTTTTCGGTGACGAGAAAAAACCGGTGGTAGAGACAGAAGATTATTTATTGGGATCTATCGCTCAGCCGGTAAAAGATCACAATATTGAAAGTACGGTAGATGTGAAAAAGAAATCATTGACCGTATTTAAAGGTGTTACCATCGATGCTATTTCACGCAAACCGGTAGAAGCGCAGATTGAAATCACCGACAATGCAACCGGTCAGATTATTGAAACATTCTCAACCAATAGTGCTACCGGTAAATTCATCATCACCTTGAATTCCGGTAAAAACTACGGTATTGCTGTGAAAGCACCTGGGTACTTATTCCATTCTGAGAACTTCGATATTCCTATGGGATCGGCAGACAATCTGGTAAACAAAACCATCGAATTGAAAAACATCGCCATTGGAAGTAAAATAGCCTTGCGCAACATTTTCTTCGATGTTGCCAAAGCAACACTGCGTTCGGAATCGAATGCTGAATTGGAGCGTTTAGTGAAATTAATGAAAGATGTTCCGAATTTGAAAATTGAAATTTCGGGTCACACCGACAATACAGGTTCGGCAACTGTAAACGAAACCTTGTCGCAACAACGCGCCGAAGCTGTGGTACAATATTTAACCAGTAAAGGTGTTTCTGCCAGTCGCATGAAAGCAAAAGGTTACGGAGCATCTTTGCCTGTTGCAACAAATAATACGGATGACGGTCGTCAGCAGAACAGACGCACCGAATTTGAGATTACCGGAAACTGATTCAGGTAAAATCGTTTTATTTTTGATAATTCATGAAACGCGGGAACAATATCCCGCGTTTTTTTTGTCCATTTTCGATGCGGAATCATCGTAGGGTTACGTCGCGACGGGACTCTGTTATGGCAATCCATATATCCCGTCCCGTCGCGACGTAACCCTACGGTTTCCAATTCGTTG
>JARWZO010000001.1 GCA_029866325.1 Fluviicola sp.
CGTGGTGCTGATGCTCCAGATAATGAAACGGCTCGTGGTATTATTGATAAATTATTCTTTAGTGATAAGCGTTATGATTTAGGAGAAGTTGGTCGTTACAAAATCAACAGAAAACTAGAACACGCTATTCCTATCGAGAAAAAAGTTTTAACAAAACAAGATATCATTGAAATCATCAAATACTTAGTTCGTTTAACGAATGCTAAGGCAGAGATTGATGATATTGATCACTTATCAAACCGTCGTGTCCGTACAGTTGGAGAACAATTGTATGCACAATTTGGTGTTGGTTTAGCTCGTATGGCTCGTACTATTCGTGAAAGAATGAACGTTCGTGACAACGAGGTATTTACACCAGTTGATTTGATTAATGCACGTACACTTTCTTCAGTAATTAACTCATTCTTTGGTACATCTCAGTTATCTCAATTCTTAGATCAAACGAATCCGCTTTCTGAAATTACGCACAAACGTCGTATTTCAGCATTAGGACCCGGAGGTTTAAGTAGAGAAAGAGCTGGTTTTGAGGTTCGTGACGTACACTATTCTCACTACGGTCGTTTATGTACTATTGAAACACCAGAAGGACCAAACATTGGTTTGATTTCAACACTTTGCGTTCATGCTGCTATTAATGATATGGGTTTCATTGAAACTCCTTATCATAAAGTAACAAATGGTAGAGTGAATATACACGAGCATCAATATATGAGTGCTGAGGAAGAAGAAGAAAAGAAAATTGCACAATCTAATACTCCAATTGACGATAAAGGAAACTTCCTTGAAGAGAAAATTGTAAGTAGAGATACAGGTGATTTCCCAATTTTGGATAAAGCAGATGTTCAATTTATGGACGTTGCTCCTAACCAAATTGTTGGTTTATCAGCTTCTTTAATTCCTTTCTTAGAGCATGATGATGCTAACCGTGCTTTGATGGGATCGAATATGCAACGTCAGGCTGTGCCATTGATTAGAATGGATGCACCAATTGTTGGTACTGGATTAGAAGCTAAAGCAGCATTAGATGCTCGTATTCAAATTCACGCAGATGGAAATGGAGTTGTAGAATTTGTTGATTCTAGAGAAATTCATATTAGATACGATAGAAACGACGAAGACAGATTGATTTCTTTTCATGATGATTTGATTATCTATAAACTTGCTAAGTTCATCAAAACCAACCAATCAACTTGTATTAACCTACGTCCTGCTGTTAAAAAAGGTCAACACGTTAAAAAAGGTGATTTCTTAACCGAAGGGTATGCTACTCAAAATGGAGAATTAGCTTTAGGTAGAAACTTGGTGGTTGCATTTATGCCCTGGAAAGGTTACAACTTTGAGGATGCAATTGTAATTAATGAAAAAGTTGTTAGAGAAGATTTATTTACTTCTTTACACATTGATGAATATGAATTAGAGGTTAGGGACACTAAACTTGGAGAAGAAGAATTAACTTCTGACATTCCTAATGTAAGTGAAGAAGCTACTAAAGATCTTGATGAGCATGGTATTATTAGAATTGGTGCTACCATTAAAGAAGGCGATATTCTAATTGGAAAAATTACTCCTAAAGGAGAAAGTGATCCAACACCAGAAGAAAAATTATTGCGTGCCATCTTTGGAGACAAAGCAGGTGATGCAAAAGATGCTTCTTTAAAAGCTCCAAACGGAACTGAAGGTACTGTAATTGATAAAAAACTATTCCAAAGAGCTAAGAAAGATAAAAACTCAAAAGTTCGTGAAAAAGCTGCTTTAGAGAAAGTTGAAAAAGCTCACCATATTGTTGTTGCTGATTTAAAAGAGCAATTAGTTGGAAAATTAACTATCCTTTTAAGAGAAAAAACTTCTGCTGGCGTTACTAATAGCTATGGAGAAACTTTAATTGGTAAAGGCGTTAAATTCAACTCTAAAAATCTTCAAACTTTAGATGTTCAAGGTATTAATCCTTTGGGCTGGACTGGTGAAGAAAAAGTTGACCAAGCCATCAATACTTTATTACACAACTACACTATTAAGTATAACGAAGAGTTAGGTAGATTTAAAAGAGAGAAATTCAATATTTCAATTGGTGATGAATTACCAGCTGGTGTCTTGAAACTTGCCAAAGTTTACTTGGCTGTTAAACGTAAGTTGAAAGTGGGTGATAAAATGGCGGGTCGTCACGGAAATAAAGGTATTGTTGCTAAAATTGTACGTGCAGAGGATATGCCATTTATGGAAGATGGAACACCAGTCGATATTGTGTTGAATCCATTGGGTGTACCTAGTCGTATGAACTTAGGACAGATTTATGAAACCATTTTAGGTTGGACTGGTTTGAAATTAGGTAGAAAATATGCAACGCCAATTTTTGATGGTGCAAGCACTACTGAAATTGAAGACTTGTGTAAAGAGGCTGGAATTCCTTTGAACGGTCACACACATCTATATGATGGAGAGACTGGAGAAAGATTCCACCAAAAAGCAACTGTAGGGGTTATCTATGTGATTAAACTACACCATATGGTGGATGATAAAATGCACGCTCGTAGCATTGGACCATACAGTTTGATTACACAACAACCGCTTGGTGGTAAAGCACAATTTGGAGGTCAAAGATTTGGTGAGATGGAGGTTTGGGCATTGGAAGCATTTGGTGCTGCGAATATCCTACAAGAAATCTTGACTGTGAAGTCGGATGACGTAATGGGTCGTGCGAAAGCTTACGAATCCATCGTTAAAGGAGACAACATTCCTGAACCGGGAATCCCAGAATCATTCAACGTATTGTTGCATGAGTTGAGAGGTCTTGGTTTAAGTATCTCCATGGATTAATTCCCGTCTCGATAGCTATCGGAATCGGAAAAATTTGTCGAATTGATTTAAAGAAAACAATAGAATGGCTTACAGAAAAGAAACACCAAAAAAACAGAGCGCCTTTAACAAGATTACGATCTCGTTGGCTTCTCCGGAGTTAATTCTTGAGCAATCAAGTGGTGAGGTACTCAAGCCTGAAACGATTAACTATCGTACTTACAAACCGGAACGCGACGGATTATTCTGTGAGCGTATCTTCGGTCCTGTAAAAGATTACGAGTGCCATTGTGGTAAATACAAACGTATCCGATACAAAGGAATTGTTTGTGACCGTTGTGGGGTTGAAGTGACAGAGAAAAAAGTACGTCGCGAGCGCATGGGACACATTTCATTGGTGGTTCCTGTAGCACATATCTGGTACTTCCGTTCATTGCCGAATAAAATCGGTTACATGTTAGGATTGCCAACCAAAAAATTGGATCAAATCATCTATTACGAGCGTTACGTTGTTATTCAAGTAGGTATCGCTACTAACTTGGATGGTTCGTCATTGACCGAAAAAGAATTCTTAACGGAAGAAGAGTACCTGGATATCTTGGATACACTTCCACGTGAGAACCAATACTTGGAAGATACGGATCCGAACAAGTTCATCGCCAAAATGGGTGCGGAAGCATTGTACGATTTGTTGCGTAAAATGAACTTGGACCAATTGTCGTATGACTTACGTCACCAAGCAAGCAACGAAACTTCCGTGCAACGTAAACACGAAGCATTGAAGCGTTTGCAAGTGGTAGAGGCCATGCGCGAATCTCAAACACGTATCGAAAACCGTCCTGAATGGATGATCGTGAAAGTAGTTCCGGTAATTCCACCTGAATTGCGTCCGCTCGTTCCACTAGATGGTGGTCGTTTCGCGACTTCGGATTTGAACGACCTTTACCGTCGTGTAATTATCCGTAACAACCGTTTGAAACGATTGATCGAGATCAAAGCGCCGGAAGTAATCTTGCGTAATGAGAAACGTATGTTGCAAGAGGCTGTCGATTCATTGTTCGATAACTCACGTAAAGCATCTGCTGTTAAGACAGAATCAAACCGTCCGTTGAAATCCCTTTCCGATTCATTGAAAGGTAAACAAGGTCGTTTCCGTCAAAACTTGTTGGGTAAACGTGTGGATTATTCAGCACGTTCGGTAATTGTTGTTGGACCGGATTTGAAATTGCACGAGTGTGGTTTGCCGAAAGACATGGCTGCCGAGCTTTACAAACCGTTTATCATCCGTAAGATGATTGAACGTGGTATTGTAAAAACCGTAAAATCTGCTAAGAAAATCGTTGACCGTAAAGAGCCGGTAGTTTGGGATATCCTTGAAAACGTATTGAAAGGACACCCTGTACTACTTAACCGTGCTCCTACGCTTCACCGTTTGGGTATTCAGGCGTTCCAGCCGAAATTGATTGAAGGAAAAGCAATTCGTTTGCACCCGTTGGTAACAACAGCCTTCAACGCCGATTTCGATGGTGACCAGATGGCGGTTCACTTACCATTGGGTAATGCCGCAATTTTGGAAGCGCAATTGTTGATGCTCGCATCGCACAATATTTTGAACCCTGCCAATGGTGCTCCGATTGCCGTACCTTCTCAGGATATGGTCTTGGGTCTTTATTACATTACAAAAGGTCGCACAAGCACAGCAGATCACAAAGTAAAAGGTGAAGGTGGATTGTTCTACTCTCCTTCTGAAGTGATCATTGCTCACAACGAAGGAAAACTGGATATGCACGCACCGATCAAGGTGAAATCGTATGATTTGAACGAGGCGGGGGTTCCTACCTTGATGATGATCGATACTACTTGTGGTCGTGTGTTGTTTAATGAAGTGGTGCCGCGCGAAGTTGGTTTCATCAATGATGTATTGACCAAAAAAGCGTTGCGTGACATTATCGGACACGTATTGAAAGTTTGCGGAACCGCTAAAACAGCGAAATTCCTGGATGATATCAAAGAATTGGGTTACCAAATGGCCTTCAGAGGTGGTTTGTCGTTCAACTTGGAAGATATTATCATCCCGAAAGAAAAAGAAGTATTGGTTGCCAAAGCGGAAGCTGACGTAAAAGACGTAATGATGAATTACAACATGGGTCTTATTACGAACAACGAACGTTACAACCAAATCATTGATATCTGGACGCACACCAACTCGCGTTTGACGCACACGTTGATGGAGCAATTGAAGAATGACAACCAAGGATTCAACTCCATCTACATGATGTTTGACTCCGGGGCACGTGGTTCCAAAGAGCAAATCCGTCAGCTGTCAGGTATGCGTGGATTGATGGCGAAACCGCAAAAATCAGGTGCTTCGGCGCAAGAGATTATTGAGAACCCGATCCTTTCCAACTTTAAGGAAGGTCTTTCGATCCTTGAATACTTTATCTCAACTCACGGTGCTCGTAAAGGTTTGGCCGATACGGCATTGAAAACAGCCGATGCAGGTTACTTGACTCGTCGTTTGGTGGATGTTGCACAAGATGTGGTGATCAACGTTGACGACTGTGGTACATTGCGTGGACTCATTGCTACGGCTTTGAAGAAAAACGATGACGTGGTTGAACCGTTGTATGACCGTATCGTTGGACGTACTTCCGTACACGATATCTTCCATCCTGATACCGAAGAACTAATTGTTCCCGCAGGAGAATTGATTACCGAAGTTGTAGGTGAAACCATCGACAAAGCCGGAATCGAGGAAGTAGAAATCCGTTCGGTATTGACGTGTGAAATGCGCCGTGGTGTATGTTCGAAATGTTATGGTCGTAACTTGGCTACACACCGTCCTGCTCAGGAAGGTGATGCGGTTGGAGTTATTGCTGCACAATCGATCGGTGAGCCGGGTACACAGTTGACGCTTCGTACATTCCACGTGGGTGGTACGGCTTCGAATATTGCTGATGAGTCTGACTTGAAAGCAAAATCTGCCGGAAAACTTGAAATCGACGAATTGCGTACGATTGAGCGTAAAGGCGCTGACGGTACGATGAAAACAATCGTTGTTGGACGTTCTGCCGAATTGAAAATTACCGATCCTAAAACAGGTGTATTGTTAATGACATCAAACGTACCTTATGGTGCAGAGATGATGTTGACAGCTCCTCTAACCGTGAAAAAAGGTGATGTGATTTGTAAATGGGACCAGTATAATGCTGTTATCATTTCCGAAGTTTCAGGTAAAGTTGTGTTTGAAAACATTATTGACGGTGTTACTTACCGTGAAGAGGTGGATGAGCAAACAGGATTTACCGAGAAAGTAATCATCGAATCGCGTGATAAAAAGAAAAACCCTGCAATCCACATCGTTGATCCTAAGACGAAAGAAGTGTTACGTGAATACAACATTCCGGTTGACTCACACATTTCTGTTAACGAAGGTGACAAAGCAGAAGAAGGTGTGATCTTGGTGAAAATTCCACGTGTAGCCGGTAAAACCGGGGATATCACGGGTGGTCTTCCACGTGTAACGGAGTTATTCGAAGCACGTAACCCATCTAACCCTGCTGTGGTTTCTGAAATCGACGGTATCGTTGAATTCGGTAAAATCAAACGTGGTAACCGTGAAATTCAGGTGACATCGAAAAATGCCGATGTACGTAAATACTTGGTACCGCTTTCAAAACACATTCTTGTACAAGAAAATGACTTCGTTCGTGCCGGTCAGCCGTTATCCGACGGTGCGATTACACCAAACGATATCTTGAACATTCAAGGTCCTACGAAAGTACAAGAGTACATTGTAAACGAAATCCAAGAGGTTTACCGTTTGCAAGGGGTGAAAATCAACGACAAACACTTCGAAGTAATTGTGCGTCAGATGATGTTGAAAGTGGAAATCGTTGACGCAGGAGATACGCGTTTCTTGGAAGGACAATCGGTTCACAAAGCCGACTTCATGGAAGAAAACGATTCGATCTACGGAATGAAAGTTGTTGTAGATTCAGGTGATTCTCCAGAATTGCGTGCAGGTATGATTGTAACCGCTCGTAGATTGCGTGATGAAAACTCACAATTGAAACGTGCCGATAAACAATTGGTTGAATCGCGTGATGCAGTTCCTGCTACATCTACTCCATTGTTGCAAGGTATCACACGTGCGTCATTGCAAACTCAGTCGTTCATCTCAGCTGCGTCCTTCCAGGAAACAACGAAAGTATTGAACGAAGCTGCGATCTCCGGAAAAGAAGATCATTTGTTAGGCTTGAAAGAAAACGTGATCGTTGGTCACTTGATCCCGGCCGGTACAGGTGTTCGCAAATTCCAAAAAGTGATTGTTGCGAATCAAGAAGAATTAGACGCTATTCAAGCGTAATTCAAAATAAGTTAAAAAGAACCCTTCTCTGCTTCGGTAGGGGAGGGTTTTTTGTTGGAATCGTATATTGGTTGAAAACATTCTGCATTTGTGAAAACGGTTGAGGCTTTTTTTTGATTGCTAATTAGAAATAAGTGTCAAGATTCCTAATAAAACGGCCAGGGATAGAACAACAAGTAACGCGCGTTTCGCATAACTTTTTTCGCGTTGACTTTCCCGCTTAAAAAGGCTGAAAATAGCCCAAAAACCAAAGAATACAATAATTGCGATACCACCCCATCCAACGATAGCCGCCAACGCCAACTGCCCGGTGTAACAATAGATTTGACAAGACAAAACGCCAATTCCAACCATGGCTGCTAACATAACTACGATTATCAGTAGAAGCCAACAAATTATTGCCCAACCGGGCAAAATGTATGGGTCTTCAACAGTCGGTTGTTGTGCTGCTCCAAGGGCAAACATGGCTGCTGTAGAAGCCATGCTCACTCCAAGTAAGGCGTTGGATTTAACACGTGGTTCTTTGCTGTAGAGGTGCAAAATAGAAAAGCCCCCGACGGTCGTAAATGCAATTGGAAGGAGTGATGCATGGATGAATTCTGAAAAAAAACCGCCTAAGAAGTAAGCAATACCTGAACTTATAACGGTTAATACACCGATAGTAAATTGCGCTTGACGCACGTTTTTCGCGGCCCATATTCGCATGTTGCGCCGTCGAGAACCTCTAGCAATCATTGGGTACAATAATGTAATACTTAAAGTCAACAACAACCACGGAGATTTCTGTTTGATCGCTGATTCAATCTTCGAATTGGTATTCGTTTTGTTGGATGATGCCTTTTTTTCCTGTTCCTTATAAACCGTTTTTTCTTCATTTACCTCCTGTTTTACACCGGCAGATTGGCTCAGAACAGTTAATGTTTCTGCTGGAGTTCTTAAACTATCACTACCCGGGTCTGTCTCGGTTTTAGTGAAAACTTCATTTCTAGAGTCATCATTCTTTGGCGGTGTTGACTTATTTTCCGTTTGTTTTAAGCGTAATTTTTCAGATGTTGATTCATTATTAGGTAAGCGTTTATTCCAAAAAACGGTATATCCTTTTCTGTACATTCGCTTTTCAATATGAAGCGATTGGCATCCTGAAACCGTCAATAGAATTGCAATAAGAATAGTTGATTTAATAGGTTTCATTGTCATCTGTTGTTGGTGATTAATAGAATGGTATAACTATCAAGTTGTTTTTTTACAGCAATTTTTTGTCCTTACCAGCAAAACCAAAACCAAACCCAATACTAATCTACTAAAAGTATTTCTGATTTTCATAAGCCATTTTCTTTGGGTAAAAACAATCGTTTCACTCGTTTGATAAGTCTCACGCAAATTCCAAAAAGTGATTGTTGCGAATCAAGAAGAATTACATGCAATTCAAGATAAGTTTTTTGTTAAAACCAATTCCAACCATTTTGATTTGTGAGAATCAATTACGAAACGTTCCCCCTGTGAAACAATTTTATATACTATTAGTATTACTCTCTTTTTCTCAACTTCATGCTCAACAAATCACGTATCAGCCTTTTCATGAAGGAACTACTACATGGTTGCACGAAAATATGATTCCTTGGGTACAAGGAGGAGGTGCTGACTCTTATTTCTATAGAACGATTTGGTCCGGTGATACAGTTATAAATGCGACACATTATACACGAATCTTTCGCGGAGTAACTTATGCTGGGGGAATCAGGCAAGACATTCCCAATCAAAAGGTGTATTTTGTAAATACTGCGGGGATAGAGTTTGATATTTCAATCAGTCATTTTTTAGAAGTTGGAGATTCTATTCAGGTGACTCCGGCATTAAGTAACGCATTCTCTGTGAATAGCGGTTTTGTAATGGATAATTCTATTGACTGGCTAATTGTTCATGCAAAAGATTCCGTTCAAGTGAATGCTTTAGAATACAGGGTTGACTATGCATTCGCTCCTGCTAATAGTCCCAATAATCCGCCAATTAGATATACAGGTGGAAGGGGATTCAATGAGTATTATGATTTGGGATCTGGTTGGTTTATACGTTGCTACAAAGAAGAAGATTCGGTGATTTATGGTGTTGCTTGGGAATTGGCTCCTTGGTTTCAAAGTTGTTTGGCTTCAATTCAAGAAGAAGAAATCAATGTGACCATTTCACCAAATCCCTCGTCGGGAAAATATCAGTTGACTTTTGGCGATAACAAATCGTTCACGTATGAAGTGGTAGATGTATATGGGAAAAGAATCGTTTCGTTAACCGATGATCCGGAACTTGATTTGACGGAATTTCCCTCCGGAATTTATGTTGTTTGCATATCCGGCTTTGAAGGAACGGAAAGGAAATATAAGATAGTCAAGGAGTAAAATGGGGTTGAGCTGTTAATACTCAGACTTCAATCTGGTGTAAGATGTTCAACGAAAAACCCTTCTCTGCTTCGGTAGGGAAGGGTTTTTTTGAGGAGCAATTTCAAAAAGGGTGTTCGGGAATTCGGGTGTTCGGGATCATCCATAGGCTGACACGGTATTCCGAACACCCGAATTCCCGAATTTCATTTTAAAAAATTCGGACAACAACGAATTAACAATCTGCAAGAACCGTAAATCAGCTATTTCCACTAAATTTCCGTCATGAAACAATTCGCACTCATTCTTCTGTTAGCTACGGCAGTTTCAGGCTGTAGCACCTTGAAATTAGTAAAACTCTTAAAACAAGGCGATGTGGAACAACCTTCCTTCACAGCCGAAATTCCCTTCGAAATGCGCATGGGCTTGGTGGTGGTGAAAGTCAACATCGAGGGGAAAGACTACGATTTTATGGTCGACACCGGCGCGCCGAATGTGGTGACGAAAGAATTGGCTGCAGACCTAAATCTAAAGGCCAAAGTGGAACGGAAAACCGGCGATTCGCAAGGGAAGAAGGAAGTGCTTCAATTTGCCGAAATGCCCGAAATGCTGATCGGAGGTGTACATTTCATCGAAACGGGAGCAGCCATCGCCGACCTCAAACGTTCCAATGAAATTGCCTGTCTCGATGTCGACGGTTTTGTGGGTTCCAACCTCATGAAAGAAGCCGTGTGGCAATTTGATTACGAGCGAAAAGTGATCACCATTTCAGACAGTATTGATGCGTTTGAGATTCCGGCGACTGCTTTCCGCATTCCGTTTACGCCGGCTACATCTTTCACACCGCTCGTAGACATTACCTATAACGGCGTTACCGACAAACTGGTGACCTTCGATACGGGTTCCAACGGTTATTTTGGTAGTTCGGCATCCACGCGAAAAACGTTGCAATCAGAAGGTAAGCTAGCCAACCCGGCGATTGGTGTTGGTGCCAATTCATCCGGATTGTACGGATTGGGCGACGGTGATTCTACCTACAACGCTCTGATTAAAGACACGAAGCTCGGTAGTCTCACCATTCCTGAGCAAGTTGTTTCCTTCGGACCGGGAGCTCGCACTATTGGCACAAAATTCCTGGAACATTACCGTGTCATCATCAATTGGTCTACCAATGAGATTATTCTGATTCCAACGGATGATTTCATCAACAACAAACTCGAAAACTTTGGAATCAGTCCTTTTTACAACAATGATCAGTTGGAAGTACGCCTCGTAATGCTGGGTTCAGAAGCCGACAAAATGGGCATTCGATTGGGCGACCGCATTTTGGAAGTCAACGGAAACGACACACGAGTTTTTACCAAGGACATGTGGTGCGATGTCTTGAACGATGGTTTGGTGCCGGAAGGAGAAAAAACGATGACCTTGCTGATTGAACGTGAAGGCGAAAACCTGAAAGTGCAGTTGACGAAAAGGGATTTGATGAACAAGTAGACCGGTTCGTAAAATTGCTAATTACAATCCGAACTTTAATTATGGCGAATTCGCCATAATTAAAAGTCAGGCAGGTTTAAATAGGTATAAAATAATTGATTGGTCTCAACAGTACCACAATTCACTCTTACTTTTTGCTCCGCCGCTTTGAGAGATTGGAAAGGACTTCGAGAGAGGTCCGTTTTTGTGGATGAATGTGCCACCCTCCTCCATCCTCCCTCAAGGGAGGAGGTAGATATCCGTAGTAATAAAATAAATGATTCTATACAACAATCGCGGCATTGAAGTTAGCTTTGAAATCAATGCGGCAAGCCTGCTTCCTCCCTTGAGGGAGGATCGAGGAGGGTGGCGATTTCTCACCAGAAATCACACTTCTCATTTTGCGGTAAACCGCAATGAAAACACTGTATTTATACGGTTGATGGTGTGGGGTGGAATGGGTAGGTTTAGCACACGAATGCTTGGCGAGTGCGCATGAAGTAAAGTACGGATAGTGTAGAAGAATGAGTATTAAAAATGCGTATTCTTTTTTTTGGTTTAATATATTGAAAAACAATACGTTAGACTAGGTTAATGGATTTGGTAGAGCTTAGGAGTATTCGTAAATAAGAAAGTTAGGCACAAGCTATAAAATGACATTAAACCATTATAAATTCAGGAAGTCTAATTGTAAAATCATATTTTAATGAAATATAAAAAAGTTAATTTAATTCTAACAATAGCCATACTTTTATTTATATATGGTTGCAAAGATGCACAACTTCCGAATAGTGAAGTAAATATCATCGTTAAGAACGGTTATCGCTATATCAGTTCAAACGGCGTACCAAACCATGAAACAGGTAAATTTCCAAACCAACATGACCCTGTTGCGATTAAAGCACAAAAGTTTGAATTTAGAATGCCACTTACGCCAAATGAGTTAGATAAACCAATGAACACCAATGGATATGAATTTGGAGTAGCATTGAATGGAATTCAATTTGACCCAAATGGTCCTTTTTATATTGATGGAGAAGAAAAAAGAGCAATTAAAAATCCTTTTGATGGAATTGAGAGCGGGTGGCAATATGAGGGTCTTTCCGAAAATGTAAATTTAGGACATGACCATAATAATGCCCATGTTCAGCCACCAGGAACCTATCATTATCATGGTGTACCTACGCTATTTATTACAAAACTTCAAAAAGAACAATCTTCCGACATGATATTGTTGGGTTATGCAGCTGATGGCTTTCCAATTTATAATAGTCAGGTTCCGAGTGATGCCAATGATTTAAGTTCACCCGTCATAACTGTTAAAAGTAGTTATCGTTTAAAGAAAGGAAACAGACCGGAGAATCCGCCAAACTTACCAACAGGACCGAAAGGAAATTATGATGGTACTTTTGTTCAAGATTATGAATATGTAGATTCATTAAGCGAATTGGACAAATGCAATGGACGGTTTGGCGTAACCAAAGAATACCCAAAGGGAACTTATTATTATGTAATTACTGAAAACTGGCCATACATTCCAAGATATTTTAAAGGTAACCCCGATGATTCCTTTAGATTTTTACCAACGGAAATAATAAGTAAAATGAAATAAAGCCTGTGCCTAACATCGGTTTGGCAATATGGCGGCTGAAGTGCTTCTACCAAACATTTGTGCAAGGTTCAACTGTAGTAATTCTATTGAACTTTAGTGCTAAAAATCCGCCACATCGCCAAGCCGAGAACCGTCAACCCCAACCCACTTCAAAAATTCCCCATTCTTATAATGTTTACTCCATTTTACCTATCTTTGTCTATACTCAATTTTGTGTCAAATCTCCATGAAAAATATCGGCAAGAATAGTTTAGAAAACGCATTCCGATTGTTTGAATCGAATGATATTGGCAAGATAGAAATCGGCACAACGAAGGGGCTCAAAGAAATTCACCACTATCTATTTGACGGTTTGTATGATTTCGCCGGAGAGATAAGAACGCTCAATAGTTCAAAGGGAGGTTTTCGATTTGCAAATGCACTATATCTCAATGAAATTTTAGTAAAGATTGAGCAAATGCCGGAAAGTAGTTTTGAAGAAATCGTTGCTAAATATGTCGAGATGAATATCGCTCATCCTTTCTTGGAAGGCAACGGCAGATCTATGCGAATCTGGTTGGACATGATTCTAAAAAATAGACTTAACAAAGTGGTCAACTGGCAATTCATTGACAAAACGCTTTATTTACAGTCAATGGAAAGAAGTCCCATTAATGATTTGGAATTAAGGACTTTATTAATGCAGCATCTTACCGATGATGTTGACAATAGAGAAATTATTTTTAAAGGCATAGAGCAATCCTACTATTACGAAGGTTATCAGAAAGATGAAGAATAATCGTTGAGGTTTTCTAAAAAGTTCCTTTCTTGGTAAAGAAAAATCGATTCGGTTTCTGTTACAAAGAAGTAAACAACTTGCACCTTGCAAAACTTTCTTATCTTTCATTGATCAAATGAAGAACATTAAATTCATCCAGTTTGCAAACTGGATAACCAATTAAAATCGAAGACGATGAAATGTTTATTACTTTCTCTACTACTTGCCTTTTCGTTTTGCGGATTTGGTCAAGACTTTTTCTATCTGGAAGACATTCGTTTAAAAAAGGATGCTGATTTTATTGATAATGAAGCCGAAGTGATCAAAGCGGTTGATTATTTGATGAGTACAAGTGTTGATGAAAGTAATATGAATAGAAAAGCATGTACTCGATTTATCATAAAGTATGCTGAAAAGTCGCCTTTCATTAGTATGACATTAGATGGTTCCCTGATAAAAGTTTATACAGGAAATTCGGATCTCTTACAACTATTTATGGGACTTTGGCTTAAATCTGCCATCAACAACAAAAATGAAACAGAAGCCTTTCACGAGGAATACATCTACACGCAACTAAGCGAATACTGTGCTAAAGGCAACGGAATTGTGAAAACCGAAGTGATCGAATCATTAATTACTGCTGGAGAAAACGACGATATTCCGAATTGGATTGTCAATTTAAAAAAGTAGTAGAATACAAATAACTCAGACCCTTACCTTTCGATTAATCATATACACCGCCCCAATCCCAACTACACCTCCGATGATCGTATGAATTTCGATCTTTTCACCTAAGATCGCCCAAGCCGAAAGCGCTGCTGTAAACGGCACGGTGAAAATAAAACTACTGGCTTTTTCGGCGCCAATTTTAGCTGTGGCGAAGAAATACATGGTGGTTGCCAATGTCGTAACGATAACACTTCCGAAGAGCAGGTTGCCCCAAAAGTTGAAATCTTTGATCTGCACCAAACGTACCACTTCCGAAACATCCATGAATGGAAGAAGGAAGATCAGCGTTGCCACGTACATCCACCATGAAAAGGAAAACGATGAACCGTATCGGCCTGCTTTGGAGGTAAATTTGCTCATGACCGACCATAAAAAGGCACTCAATAGAAATAATCCGTTCCATGGATTGGCCAGAATATTCACGTTCGACCAAATTTCGAGCATTGTCAATCCGGCGATGATACCGAGTGTAATGCCAATGGCTTCATTGCGGTTCGGGCGTTTCCAGTCGATGATGATTCCCAGAATGTAGGCCATGATCGGGTTCATGGTGGTTACCAAAATACCTCCTGCACCGGCATTTCCTGTTTGCAAGCCTTTCAGGAAACTGTAATTGTACACCGCCATCAATGCGGCCGAAATTAGCACAAACGGAATGCCCTTGCGTGAAATTTTAATCGGAATTTTCAGAATGATGAGCAACAACAGCAAACTCAAGATCACCAAAATGTAGCGGAAAATCCCCAATTCGATGGGTGTTCCATACGCTGTAAGCACATGACTCGAAGGCCAGCTCACTCCCCACAAGACCATGCTTATAATCATGGCTATGGTAAGGTTGGTCGAAGTTTTTTCGGGAGTTGTGTTCATGGAAGCGTACATTGCGCCTATGCTGAAGCTTCAGCGTAAGCATTGTGGTGCAAAAATACGCAAAGCCCAACAGGTAAAACCTTAAGAAGGTTGCGTTTTTCGGCAGGAATTCGTTAAAATTCCTCAAGAACATCCATTGCAAGCCGAAAACCGCGATAGGGAGTAGTTTCCGTAGACGAATCGTAGGTTTCTTCGGTGGTGTTTTGGAGGTAATAGCCGGTATCGTTCCAGCTACCACCTTTCGTAATGCCGTATTCGGCAACCATTTCTTCTACGTTCCCGGCCATGTTGTAGAGTCCGCTGAGTCCCGGAAGAAAACTGTAAACCGGCGCTGAATAATCGGAGTCTTCTTTCAGCATAGCTGGACCAAAATTGACATAACCGGGCATGCTGATGTAAAAACCTTCTGTGATGGTGTCGTTCTGATGAATCAAAGTGCCATCTACATACTGCACCGATGATTGATCAATGAGTTTGAAATTAGCGAGCGGTTCCCCCTGGTCATTGAGCATTGCATGATCATATCCTGCCGATGCTTTTTGTGGCCAAGGAAAAAGAAAGATGTCTGCAGTATAGAGAGTAGAAGTAGTTTTTCCTTTTTTCGGTTCTTCGTAATTGGCACCCGAAAAAGCGGCATACATCCATTCGTTTTTTGTAGGGAGGCGAAAGCGTACTTTTTTGTGCTTCCTATCCGGATTTTCATTGTAACGTTCAGTGAGCCATTCACAGTAACGTTCTGCTTGTTGATGCGTAACTCCAACCACGGGATAATGATTATACGCCGGATGACGTAAATAATAGTCTAAATATTTGTTTCCGAAGCCCTCGCCTTTTATCCAAACCGTGGTATCAGGCAGAGCTGTTGTGTATGCATCCATGTTTGTGTTACGCAAGGAATAGAGGTATTCCAAATAATCTAAATTACTCACCTCGTAAGCACCGATATAAAAAGGTCCTACATTGAATTTTTCCTGTCGCGCGGACACAACAGGTGGCATTACTACATCTTGATCAGCATATCCAAGAAGCACGATTCCGCTATCCAGATACACCATCCGCGATTCTTCTGCTTTCAGGTATTTTTTTTCAGCATCCTTTTGGGCAATCGCAATGAAAGAAGACAGGAATGATAAAAGAAGTAGTAATCGCAACATAAAAAGGTTTTTATAGAAACGAAGATAACATAAGGTAGTTACATGAAAATAAACAACATAGAGGGTGTATTTGACGAATGTGGTATAATTTAGCCACAGATGGCACAGATTTTCACGGATTTCAGTCCCTACGGGCAAGGTCATTAAGTTAAGCTTTATATCGTATATAAACAAGTTGCGCAATAAATGAAGTCCCATCGGGACGTAATATGATAAAAAAGGGACGTGAACCACGTTTTACCCCACTAGGGGTAAGATATACTGTTATATGGTTGTTGTTTAGTTTCACCCCTACGAGGTGATGGATTATTTGGTAGCCTAGTGTTACCATATTTCGTCCCTACAGGACGGAAATAGAGATTGTACCACTCATTTATTAATTGGTTGTGCATTAATTCTAGAGCTTAACTTAATGACATGGCCCTACGGGACAATGAATACCTGCATCGATTATCCGTGAAAATCTGCGACATCTGCGACCAATAAATAATATTGGTGGATCATTCTGCCTCCGTAGTGGTTTTACCTAAATCTAAACTCAAACCCCAACCCTTCCTCTCTCAGCCAAACGAGTTCTGCATCCAACTGCTCTGCAAGCGTCACAATCAATTGTAAGCCCAAACTACTGTTTTTAGCGACATCATAACCTTTCGGTAAACCGATACCGTTATCTTTCACCCGCAACATATAGCATTCATCTTCCATTTTGAAGGAAATTTCAATGATTCCTTCCCGATCCGGAAAAGCATATTTGTAACTGTTGCTGATAGCTTCGTTCAAGATCAATCCCAACGGAATCATGCGATCCGCTTCAAGAATGATTTCCTGATCGACAGAGGGCTGAAAATCAACTTTCACATCGCTCATGCAAAAGGAACTTTCAAGTCCGGTAATCAGGTGATGAATGTAATTAGTAGAATTGATTTTACTCAAGTCTTTGCTTTGGTAAAGCATTTCGTGAACAATCGACATCGAATCGATTCGGTTCTTGCATTCGCGAATGAGTTCCAGAAAAACAGGGTCGGTTGAGGTGGCCGCTTGCAGGTTCATTAAACTGGCAACGATTTGCAGGTTGTTCTTTACCCGATGGTGTACTTCTTTGAGCAATGATTCCTTTTCTTTCAGTGTCACGACTGAATTTTCCAATTCTTCTCCTAGCATGTTTACACCGGCCGCAATCGAATCAAAGACATCATTATTCGAACTGATTTCGGTTTGAACGTTAAATTCCAATCGCGCGTAAGACATAATCACATCTAAAATGGAATTGGTACGCTCCTGAATATACTGATCGTCTTTCTCTACCATCCCTACAGATTTCTTAGCCAATTAAGTGCATCATTTTCATTCAGAAACAACTTTGTAGGAACAGCAGGTTTGTTGATTCCGAGGAAAAAATTCCCCACCACTTTACTTACTGCAGAATCAATGAGTATGGCAAAAGCGACAGTATTGGTTTCCCGACCATTGGTAGTGAAAAACGAGCGCGCTTCTCTGGAAATGGATTTGATCCCCCTCGAATCAATCAAAAGCGGGAACTTTTCATCGATAAAAAAGCTATTGACCAATGCAGAGTTCTCCTTGGCATCTTCCAACGTTACTTCTGCATTCTTTTTTACTTTCGTGCGGGCTATTCCATCAGCACCCATCCAGGTGCGATAACACTTCAATTCATGCGCAGTAGATGGAATCTTCATAATTCCAAAAATAAGGAAAAAGAGATGCAAAAACAGATGGGTAAATTGGAAACGTAAAAAATATTAAAATCGGTTTGACCTAACAAAAACGGGGAAACTAAATAGTTGGTCGGAAAGCAGGCCGGTTTTTGTCGACCAATTTCGAGGCTTGACTAAACAGGAAACTCCAATCGAAAAGTAGTTCCTTCTTCGCGTGATTCGAGCACAAAACTGCCCTCCAATTGTTGTGTTAATGCTTCCACAATTTCCAAGCCGAGTGAATTGCCTTTTGCGGATGAAGCTGACTGAAGTCCCAATCCGTTGTCGATTACCTCGAGCATAAAATGCTTGCGATCATTGGTGGTTCGTACAATCAATTGCGGTTGTTCGATGTTGGTGAAAGCGTGTTTAAAGGCGTTGTTAATGACCTCGGAAGCAATCAAACCAAGTGGAACGGAGCGGTCAATGTCCAATTCGGAAGGTATCACTTTGAAGATACAATGCACTCTTTTTTCCGGTGAACTGAAGGCTTTTTCCTGCAATTCCAGAATGTCTCTCAAATACGATTGGATATTCACTTTTCCTAAATCGGCATCTTGTTGATACAGGTTTTGGTGCATCAACGCGATGGATTGAATGCGTGATTTACTTTCCTGCAATGCCTTGATCGCATTGGGGTCGGTGAGCTGCAATTCCTGAAGATTCAATAAGCTCGAAATGATCTGCAAACTGTTTTTTACACGATGGTGCACCTCTTTCAATAAGACTTCTCGTTCGTGCAAGGCTTTGTCAATTTGACTGTTTTTCAAGCGGATTCGATGATTGGAAAGTGCCAAACGCCGGTTGAGAATGCGAACCCTGCGATTGTAGAAGAAAAATAAAATGAGCAACACAATCAAAATTCCCATTCCTATAAAAGCCGCGTAGGTTTGTCGGGTCTGTGTCTCTATTTTTCGAGATTGGTTCGCAATGGTGCGCTGATCTATTTTTTTCTGGTATTCTACTTCCAGCTGTGCAATGTATTGATCATTTTCATCCGAAATGATGGAATCTTCATAAGCATGTGATAGCTCTGAAAAATGAAGCGCTTTTTCGAAATTCCCCATTTTTTGATGGGTTTGTTTTAGACCGTCGTAGCTAAATTGAATGTTTGAAAAACTGCCACTTTTCAGACTGAGATCCAAGCACAAATTCAAGTAATACAATGACGAATCGTATAATTTTTCTTTCCGAAGCACTTCTGCCAAGTTGTAATAAATGTACAATTCAGAATTTTTGTTCTTTTCTGAAATATAGGTTTTTAAGGCTTCTCGGTACGCTTTTTTCGCCTTTTCATACTTGTTTTCTTCACTGTAGATGTTGGCAATGTTATTATCAATATCAGCTACATTCAGATAGGCCTTTAGTTGGTTGAAATAGGCTTTGGATTGATTGTAATAACCCAATGCCGTTTCGAAATCTTTTTTGTCGTAAGCATCATTTCCCAAACCGTTGTATGCTTCTGCAATGGTTTTTTTAGCATTGATTTTTTTAGCCAAATGCAATGCCTTCACATAATCGTCGTGCGATTTATCGTACTTACCAATGGCCGAATAATCATGTCCCATCAGTAAAAAGGAAGCTGCCAACCCTTGTGTATGATTGTGACTATGAAAGAGTTTTCGGGCGCGCAAGGCATATTTTAATGAAGATTTATACGAGCCACGGTAGTTCTCAATTCTTCCTTTTTCAAGCAAAACCTTGGCACGTAATGTGTCATTTTTACTTGTATTGGACAAACGAAGCGCCGAATCGATGACTTCTTCGGCTTTTAATAAATCAAATCTGCTTAATTCATTTGCTTTGCTCACGAGTTTATTGATCCTTGACTCTTGGCAGGTAACGTTGCAACACCATAAAAAAAACGAGAACAGGAGATAAATACGCATGTTAAAAAGCTGAAAATGCAGTAGCTGTTGAGATAAATGTACTTCTTTTTGCGTTAGTACGATTTCTCTGATTGAAAACTTTTTCGATGCTTGATGTTGGATGCTTGATGTACAATTCATCAAAAATCAAGCATCCAACATCCAACATCACAAACATTTGGTTACCTTCGTACTATAGTATAAGTCATCATGGAAAAGAACGACAATCAGTTAAATATTGAGCTATCCGAGGAGTTGGCTGAAGGAATTTATTCGAATTTGGCAATCATCACGCATTCGCAAGCCGAATTTGTTACCGATTTCATTCAAATGATGCCGGGTATGCCCAAAGCAAAAGTTCGTTCCCGTGTGATTATGTCACCCCAAAACGCGAAACGCTTGATGCGCGCACTTGCTGAAAACATTCAGAAGTACGAACAAGCGAATGGCGTGATTGTTGACACCGAAAGCACACCTTTTCCACCGATGAATTTCGGAGGTCCGGCAACTCAGGCATAATATAGTTAGTAATTATCAGCATGGTTTTGCTCAAAAAAATAGGAATCGTTTTGTTTGTAGTGGGAATCTTCTCTACAACCGGAATTGTTCATTTTGCGAGTAACTTATCAGGTATGATCGCTCATTACGAGCATCACAACGAGGAACACGAAACCATTGGTTTTTTGGAGTTTTTGTCAGATCATTTCAATAACCAAGATCATCACGAAGACCAACACCCCGGTCACAACGATTTTCCGTTTCACCACGATCATTCTACTACCGGTTGTTCATCGTTCCTCACGTTTATTCCAGCAAGCAACCCAATGGTGTATGAGATTCCTCTTACACATTTTGATATTCCCCAATCTACAAAGATTAGCAATTACCCGCAATTCAGCACTTCTGAGTTTGCTTCGTCCATCTGGCAACCGCCACAAGTTTAGTTAATCCGTTTCCGGTTTTGCGGAATGAATGATTCCTATTCCATTCAATGGAACGGGTTCATATCGTGTATTAACTAATCTCATTAGTATGTTAGATAAAATCATCTCATTTTCTATTAAAAACAAGCTCGTGATCGGCATTATGATCATAGCGCTTATTGGATGGGGAACTTACTCCGTCAACCAATTACCCATAGATGCGGTACCGGATATTACCAATAATCAGGTACAGATTCTTACTTCTTCGCCCAGTAACGGGGCCGAGGACATCGAACGATTCGTTACTTTTCCGGTTGAACAAACCATGGCCACCATTCCCGAAATCGAGGAAGTGCGGTCGTTTAGCCGGTTTGGACTCTCGGTAGTGACCGTTGTTTTCAAAGAAGACGTCGATATTTATTGGGCGCGTCAGCAAGTGGGCGAACGACTCAATGACGCCACCAAAACAATTCCACCGGGAATGGGGATTCCGGAAATGGCACCGCTTACTACCGGGTTGGGTGAAATTTACCAATACGTGATTCGTACCAAAAAAGGCTTTGAGCATAAGTACGATGCCACCGAATTGCGCACCATTCAGGATTGGATTGTCCGCCGCCAATTATTGGGTGTAGAAGGTATTGCCGATGTTAGCAGCTTTGGCGGATACCTCAAACAATACGAAATCTCGCTCGACCCCGATATGCTGAAAAGCATGAATGTAAGTATTGCAGAGGTATTTACTGCGCTCGAGAAAAACAATCAGAACACCGGTGGTGCTTACATCGACAAAAAACCGAATGTGTATTTTATCCGAAGCGAAGGCCTCATTCAATCGATTGAAGACATTGAAAGCATCGTTGTGAAAGTTAATGAAAACGGTATTCCGGTTCTGATCGGAAACGTGGCCGAAGTGAAATTTGGCGCTGCAACACGTTATGGGGCTATGACGCGCAACAACGATGGTGAAGTGGTCGGCGCAATAGTAATGATGCTCAAAGGAGCCAATTCATCCAAAGTGATTGCCAATGTGAAAGAACGCATGGAGCAAATCAAAAAAACGCTTCCCGAAGGTATCGTAGTTGAACCGTTTTTGGATCGCACAAAATTGGTCAACAACGCGATTGGTACGGTTACCAAAAACCTCGCTGAAGGAGCGTTAATCGTGATTTTTGTACTCGTATTGCTGCTTGGGAATTTCCGCGCCGGACTCATAGTTGCCTCGGTGATTCCCTTGGCGATGCTGTTTGCCATTTCACTGATGAACCTTTTTGGTGTGAGCGGTAACCTGATGAGCCTCGGAGCCATCGATTTTGGGTTGATTGTAGACGGAGCGGTTATCATTGTGGAAGCAACGCTGCATCATCTGAATAAACGCAAGAAACAAGTGGCGTTATCCCAATCCGAAATGGATCATGAAGTGTATACTTCGGCCTCGAAAATACGGAATAGCGCCGCGTTCGGTGAAATCATCATTCTCATTGTTTACTTGCCGATTTTGGCGTTGGTGGGCGTAGAAGGAAAGATGTTCAAGCCGATGGCACAAACCGTTGTGTTCGCCATTTTGGGAGCGTTTATATTGTCGTTGACCTATGTGCCGATGATGAGCGCACTATTTCTGAGTAAAAAAATCTCTCTGAAACGCACCATTTCCGACCGTATTATAGAAGCGTGCCAACGCGCCTATGAACCGATGTTGCGTTTTGCAATGCGTTTCAAGGTGGCGGTTGCAGGTACGGCTGTCAGTTTGTTTATCCTCTGTTTGTTTTTATTCGGTTCTATGGGTTCGGAGTTTATCCCGACATTGGAAGAAGGCGATTTTGCAGTTGAAACACGTGTGCTCACCGGAAGTAGTTTGTCGCAAACAATCGAAGCGGCAACCAGATCAGGAAAGGTATTGAAAGATCATTTTCCGGAGGTCAAGGAAGTAGTTGGCAAAATAGGCTCAAGCGAAATTCCAACCGATCCGATGCCTGTTGAAGCATGTGATTTAATGGTAATCCTGAAAGATAAATCCGAGTGGACTAGTGCTTCCACACGCGATGAACTGGCCGAAAAAATGCAAGCGAAACTCGAAGAACACATTCCGGGTGTAAGCTTCGGATTTCAACAACCCATTCAAATGCGTTTCAATGAATTGATGACCGGTGCGCGTCAGGATGTGGTGATCAAAATCTATGGCGAAAACCTGGATAAATTGAGCAAATACGCCAAACAGATCGGTGCCATTTCCAGCAAAATTGAAGGTGCACAGGATGTGTATGTAGAACAGGTTTCGGGCTTACCGCAGGTCGTGATCAAATTCAAACGCGATAAAATTGCCCAATTCGGAATGAACGTCGAAGACATCAATACCGCTATCCGCACAGGTTTTGCAGGTGAAGTTGCCGGTTTGGTATTTGAAGGTGAAAAACGCTTCGAATTGGTGGTTCGCCTTGATAAGACCAATCGTCAAAACCTCGATGATGTAAAGAGTCTTTTCATCGAATCGCCATCCGGTGCACAAATTCCGTTGGAACAATTGGCAGAAGTCGACTTCAAAGAAGGTCCGAACCAGATTCAGCGCGACGATGCCAAACGCAGAATCATTGTGGGTTTCAACGTTCGCGGAAGAGATGTGGAAAGCATTGTGGAAGAAATTCAGCAGAAAATTGAGAAAGACGTGAAATTTGAAGCGGGTTATTACCCAACTTACGGCGGTACGTTTGAAAACCTCAATGCAGCAAAAGAGCGCTTGTCAATTGCCGTTCCGGTAGCCTTGTTACTGATTTTCTTTTTGCTGTACATGACTTTTAAATCGTCTAAACAAGCTCTGTTGATCTTCACCGCAATCCCGCTTTCTGCCATTGGCGGTGTATTGGCGCTTTGGATGCGTGGAATGCCTTTCAGTATTTCTGCCGGTGTGGGCTTTATTGCGTTGTTTGGAGTAGCGGTATTAAACGGAATTGTACTCATTGCCGAGTTTAACCGACTTAGAAAAGAAGGTATGAAAGATACGATGGAAATAATTAAAACGGGAGCAATGGTGCGTTTGCGTCCGGTAATCATGACGGCGTTGGTGGCTTCACTCGGTTTTTTACCAATGGCGCTTTCAAACGGAAGTGGAGCAGAGGTTCAGAAACCGCTTGCTACGGTGGTGATTGGTGGTTTACTTACGGCGACGTTACTCACATTATTGGTGTTACCGATTTTGTATTATTGGTCAGAGAAAATCAAACCGAAACCGGTAGCGGTACCCAAAGTGGTTTCTGTGATTACGATACTCTTTTTATCGGGATTCGGTTTTTCCCAAACAAGAACGGTCACATTAGAGCAGGCCATTCAGGAAGGATTGATGAACAATAAGAATGTCATTGCGTCCAATCTGCAAACCGATTTTCAAACGCAGTACAAACAAACCTTGTTTGAAATTCCCAAAACGGATGTCAGTTTCATGATGGGACAATACAACAGCATTAACCGGAAAGACAACAACCTCAGCCTTTCGCAAACCATTCCGTTTCCAACCGTTTTTTCGGCCAACGCGACTTTGGGCGATGCCTTGATTGAAGAAAGCCGATTAAAAACAGCCATTACGAAAAATGAATTGGCGCACCAAATCAGGCAAACCTATTTTTACCTGCAATACCTGCACGATCAGGAAACGCTGTTGAAACAACAAGACAGTATTTTTACCGATTTCGTTCGGGTAGCGTCATTGCGCTTCAAAACGGGTGAAGGCTCGGCGCTTGAAAAAACCACTGCCGAAACGCAGGTCAGTGATATTGGAAACCAGTTGGCTCAAAACAAGGCCAATCAATTGCGCTATTCGGCGTTTTTACAAACCTTGCTCGGCAGCAACGAACCGGTTATGATTGCTGAAACAACACTTCTGGAACAAACGGTAATTCCACAAACCGATTCCGTTGCCGTTCAATCGAATCCGGAATTGGCGTTGATCCAACAACAAATTGATATAGCCGAAAAACAACGCAAAGTTGAAATCGCCAAAGGACTGCCGGATATTACATTGGGTTATTTCAACCAAACATTGATTGGGGTGCAGACCATCGACAATCAGGAAGTTTATTTTGATGCTTCCAAGCGCTTTCAGGGCTTTCAGGTAGGGTTAGCTATTCCCTTGTTTTTCAACGGCTATAATGCCAAGGTGAAATCTGCAGCATTGACAACAAAAGTTGCCGAAGGAAAGATGGATGCTTATCAGGCCAATCTGGAAAACAGCTACGGACAAGCTGTTCAGGAATATGTCAATAATAGAAGCAACCTCACTTTTTACAATCAATCGGCTCTTCCAAATGCGCAGGTGATTCTTGCCAATAGCGGAAAAGCTTATTCACTTGGTGAAATCGGGTATCCCGAATACCTGCTCAGTCTCAAAACAGCAAATGAGATCATGGAAAAACAATTATTGGCATTGCTTCAAACCAACCTGAGTGCGGCCAATATTCAGTTCTTGATCGGACAATAATTCAATTATCAGCATTAAAAGATACGATATGAAATCAATTATTCAAGTAGGAATCATCACTGCAGCCTTGTTTGTTGCAGGATGTAGTTCCGACGAAAAACCGGTGGCGCAAGAAGTGCATCATCAAGTAAACGAAAACAGCGTTGAACTCACTGCCGAGCAATACAAAACCGTAGATGTTCAATTGGGAACCGTAGAAATGAAATCGCTGAGCGGAACCATCCGCGTAAACGGAATGCTTGACGTTCCGCCACAAAACCTGGTTTCTATTTCATCGCCTTTCGGTGGTACGGTAAAGAATACCGAATTATTACAAGGAATGAAAGTGCGCAAAGGTCAGGTGGTTGCGATGATCCAAAATCCGGATTTTATCGATGTGCAGCAAGATTACCTCGACTTTAAAAGTCAGCTCGAATACCTGAAATTAGAATACGAACGTCAGGAAGAATTGGCGGCTGGCAATGCCAATGCCAAAAAAACCGTTCAGAAAGCAAAAAGTGAATACCAAAGCATGCGGGCACGCGTCAACGGTTTAAAAGCGCGTTTGCAACTCATGAACATTTCTATTTCGTCACTCGAAAGAGGAAATATTCAACATTCATCGCCTTTGTATTCGCCCATTAACGGTTATGTAACACAAGTAAACACCAATATCGGAGCGTATGTTTCGCCATCGGATGTACTCTTTAAAATAGCAGATACAGATCATTTACATGCCGAACTCACGATCTTTGAAAAAGACGTTCAGAATGTTAAAGTGGGGCAAAAAGTGCGCTTCACACTTGCCAATGAGGACAAGGAACGAACAGCTACCGTGTATTTGATCGGTCGTGAAATCAGCAGTGATCGCACGGTGAATATCCATTGTCATTTGGATAAAGAAGACCGCGAATTGCTTCCGGGTATGTACCTGAAAGCCTTGATAGAAAGTGAAGGTGGTAACGTAACCGCATTGCCAAGTAAAGCAATCGTTGAGTTTGAAGGTGTCAACTACATGTTCATTCAAGGCAAAACCGATCATGCTGGAGAACACCTTTTTGAAATGATAGAAGTTGCCATTGGCGCGAGTGAATTGGGGTATACCGAAGTCATCTTACCGACAAATCGCAATTGGAAAACGGCAAAGATTGTGGTAAATGGCGCTTACGATCTACTAAGCAAACTCAAAAACGGAGAAGAAGGCGATCACGCTCATTAATTCTTCTGGAAAAAGTAAGGGAAGATTGTGGTCTGTTGAGACCAATCAAAATTTGAATTAACTATTTTTAGAAGTTAAACAACTATCGATATGAAACTATTTCTGTCAATTACCGCGCTTTTATTCACCTTTATGACAACTGCGCAAAGCAAACAAACGCTTGTTGTAAAAACACCGAACACTTGTAATCACTGCAAGATATGTGAATCGTGCGGCGGTAAATTGGAAACAGACCTGTATTTTGTGCGCGGAATCAAACTTGTTACCTACAACGAAGCCGATCAAACCACAACCATTGTGTATAAAACCAAACTCATCACACCGGATAAAATTCGTCAGGAAATTGCAAAGCTTGGTTTTGATGCTGATGGTGTTCCTGCCGATCCGAAAGGTTACGAACAGCGCGACGGGTGTTGTAAAAACTGATTTTCATATCAGCTTTTTCTCTTTCCCACAGATGCCCAGATTTTTTGCTCGGCTAACGCCCTCGCTCTAGATCGAAATTAGTGCGTTACATATCCCAATGCCTTCGGGATATGTATTCGTTTATTCTATCTAGGTCTTTATTCGTTTCTTCGACGTCAAAAAAACAATAGTATTAACAGTATGAAAAGCGCTGCCGTTAGGAGCGCAAAAAATCTGCGCATCTGTGGGAGGCATTTTCTGTTGCAGGCGGACGTGAAATATTTTTAGACAAGTCTAATTTTATTGTTTATTCTACTGAAACATATTTATATTTGTGTCGAAAAATCGGTATAATGAAACTAAATACGTTCCTATTTCTTGTCTTTTCCACCTTGGTGATTCTTATTTCATGCAAAAAACTCTTGCCGGATGCAGCTCCCGAAAGTGAACTATTGGATGGGCCCATTGATGGATTGACAACCGATGAAACGGCTCGGTTTTTAAAAGGCGATATTGCATTTAAGGAAGTATTCACATCGTCTAAAGGCTTAGGGTCTACTTTTGTTGCTTCCAGTTGTATCAGTTGTCATGCAGGAGATGGCAAAGGACATCCTTCAACAACGTTGACCCGTTTTGGTCAACCGGATGAATTTGGTAATCTTTTTCTTGATCAGGGAGGTCCGCAATTGCAACATAGAGCACTTCCGGGCTTCGCTCCCGAGCAAATTCCTGCCGGAGCTACCTTTTCAAAGTTTACACCGCCGGCCAATACCGGATTGGGCTTTTTGGATTACGTAACCGATGCAACAATCATGGCGATGGCCGATCCGAATGATCAGGACGGCGACGGCATTTCAGGTGTTCCAAATTGGATTGCGGTACCCGATTATGTGACGCTGCGGCCTAACGCAATTTCGCAAAACGGAAAACACATTAGTCGTTTCGGGAAAAAAGCGGCGGCTTACGACTTACTTCACCAAACGGTAAATGCCTACAACCAGGATATGGGGATTACATCTACCTTCAATCCGATTGATGTGTACACGCATCAGGAAATTGATCCTGAAGTCAGTAATCAATCTGTTCAGGATCTTGTTTTTTACTTGCGTACACTCAAAGCTCCTATTCCAAGAAACCAGGATGATCCGGAGGTATTGCAGGGCAAAGCGATTTTTAACCAGCTCAATTGCGCGGGTTGCCACAAACCGACATTAACGACAGGTTATTCGCCCATTTCAGCGTTGTCGAACAAAGAATTTCATCCCTTTACCGATTTGCTGCTCCACGATATGGGAGCGGGTTTAAACGACGGTTATACCGAAGGAAGTGCCAAAACAGCCGAATGGCGTACGCCACCACTTTGGGGATTGGGATTGTCGGCACTTTCTCAGGGCGGATCGTTTTTCCTGATGCACGACGGACGAGCACACAGTATCGAAGAAGCGATTCTCTTGCACGGAGGCGAAGCTGCAACCAGCAGAGGGCTTTACCAGAATCTGAATGAGTCAAATCGCAGCTCGTTGATCGCTTATTTGATGTCACTGTAATGGACAGACGAGATTTCATGCGATCGTGCGGATACGCCTGTCTCAGCGGAATTGCGGTTACAACCATTCTGCAAAGTTGTGCCACCACGAAGATTGTGTCGGGTTCCATCGATCAATCGGAGTTGGTCATTGATCTTGCCGATTTTGAGCAAGTGAAAAAAAAGCAATCATCTTTCCGCAACTACCTCATTGTTCGCAACGATTCATTGCAATTTCCGTTGGCAATTTACCGGTTCAGCGATACAGAGTATACGGCTCTTTACCTGAAATGCACACATCAAGGCGCTGAATTGCAAGTATTCGGTGACAAAATCCAGTGTCCGGCGCATGGCAGTGAATTTAGTAATCGGGGAGTAGTTGAAAGCGGTCCCGCGACTGAAAAATTGCGCGAATTCGCAGTTAGAATAGACAATAAACAACTAAAAATATCTCTCGTATGAGCTTAGTTAAAAAGAATGTTGAATCCTTAATGTTGAATGTTGAATGGAGAGCATCATTCAACATTAAAAATTCAACATTAAAAATTTCGATACTACTATTTTCAATTCTAGGATTCAGTCCTTTAACAATTGCTCAGGTCGATAGTTCCCTCTTCGTGCGCATTCCAAAAGACACTACCAAACCGATGCTCAACATGGACGCAGTCTATAACCGACCTTTTCTGACCGTCGGAAAAACACCTGTTGCAGTTGGCGGTTACCTCGAAGCAAACTGGCAATACCTAATGACAGACGGCGTAACTGAAGGGCATCAATTTCAGGTTCGTCGAATGACTTTATTTGTTTCATCAGCTATTTCGCGCCGTATTAAATTCCTGAGTGAAATTGAATTTGAAGAAGGTGGAAAAGAAATTTCCCTTGAATTTGCGTCACTCGATGTGGAATTTTATCCGCTCATCAATTTCAGGGGAGGAATCATCATGAATCCGATTGGGGCGTTTAACCAAAACCACGATGGTCCGAAATGGGAATTTGTTGATCGTCCGATTTCAGCTACCCAAATGTTACCCGCCACCTGGAGCAATTCCGGATTCGGGATCTACGGAAAAAACTACAAAGGCAATTGGATGATCGGCTACGAGGCCTATTTATCCGGTAGTTTTGACAATTCGATTATTGACAACGAAGAAAACAAAACCTTTCTTCCGGCAGCGAAATCCAATCCCGAGCGATTCGAAGAAATTAACAGCGGTTTACCTCTTGTAACCGGAAAAATGGCCATTCGAAACAGAAAAATCGGTGAATTGGGACTTTCCTACATGGGCGGAGTGTACAACAAGTTTCAGGAAGATGGTCTGCAACTCGACAAAAAAAGACGGGTTGATGTATTGGCAGCCGATTTCAATACCACCGTTCCGAAACTCAATACCACCGTGATCGCTGAATGGGCTTGGGTGTTTGTAGATGTTCCGAGTACATACACGCAGCAATTTGGCAACCAACAACACGGTGGATTCATAGATGTCATTCAACCTGTATTGACGCGTACCATTTTCGGTTGGAAAAATGCCACACTCAACCTTGCCTGCCGTTTCGAATACACCGATTGGAACGTTGGTCATTTCAACGAAACGGGCGGTAACATTTCCGAAGATGTGTGGAGCATCGTTCCGGCAATCAGTTTCAGACCTACTCCGCAAACGGTATTCAGGTTCAATTACCGCTACCTTTCACAGCAAGACATTTTGGGTAATCCACCTTCGTTGACCGGTGGTTTTCAAGTCGGATTTGCTACTTATTTCTAGTTGATTTTACCTGAATTTTGCAGATAATTTAAGTGGTTATTTGGCATCGGCTAGCCGATACACTATGTTTTCCCACAGATGCACAGATTTTTGCGTGCCTAACGGTCACGCTAACTGTTAATCCGTTTTATTGCTTTTTGCGAGGCCGTTAGGCGAGCCTTATTTGTGCATCTGTGGGAAGTGAAATCACCTATATTTTGGCATTAGAGATTCCTAAAAGTCATTTTGCCGATCATCCGTTAATTTTGTAAAAATGGAACATCTGCCTTATTTTTACGTAAGGAGAGTTTGGGTTAGTCTTCAAAGAAGGCTTTCCTAATGAAGCTACTAATAAATCAAAGGAATGAAACAGTTGATGATCATGGTTGTTTTGCTGGTGGCCGTTTCCGGTTGCACCAAATACACAACTCCACGAAAAGTTGAGAAACGAATTACAGTAGGTACCTGGCGCATTACATCGTTTACATCCGGAGTAGATGTACTCACCTTAAATTACGCTTTGGATGAGTTTGTCTTTGATAAAGATGGTCAGGTTGAAGTGCGCGGCGGAACCACAGTAGACGGAACCTGGGAATTGGGTGGTGATAAAAATCCGGCCTTGTTGTACCTGAGTTTTCCTGCCGTTGATGGATTGGAATATCTTTCCGATGACTGGCAGGTATTGGAAATCAAGAAAAACTTAATGAAGCTGCAACGCAATCAAAGTGGCAACACAACTACTTTGGTAACGTTTGCAAAGCAGTAGTAAACTCCTTATTCAACTTCACCTGTGAACAACTTCACAGAAAAGTGTTGCGAATACGGTTTAAGCTGTTAATTTTGTAGAAATGCTGAACGGATGACCGAAGAGCTTAGTAGATACATTGAACAAGTCCGCAATAAATCGCGCGAACTGCACCAACAGTTGGTTGTAGAGCGTGAACGTTGTAGTTCATTGTCTGCTGAAGTAATACGTCTGGAGGAATTGGTGCAAGAACAAACGTCGACTATAGAAGAGCTTCGTGCTCAGTCGCTTGAATTGCAAGAATTACTGAACGAACAGCGTGAACAAGTGCTACAACCGCAGGAAGATCCTTCAAAAGATCTGGCGATTGATGGTTTGGTGAAAGAAATTGATTTCTGCATACAACAATTAAAAATAGTGAATGAGTAAAGTGTCCTTGAAAGTGGTTGTAGCTGGTCGTACTTACCCGCTTACGGTGCAAGCATCGGAAGTTGAGAAAGTGCAGCGAGCTGCCGACGATATCAATAAGGCCATTAAACAACTTCAGGAAAATTTTGCTGTTAGAGATATGCAAGATTTATTGGCAATGACGGCATTGCAGTTGGCTACTAAAAGTGGTCGACCTGTTGCCTCTACAAGCAATACAGCGGCTCCGGATTATACCGAAGTCACCGAAGAACTGAAGCGTTTAGCTGAAGATCTCGACGTGTTGTCATAAGCCGATTGTCATTCTTTTCCCACTTGTTTGCGTGAATCATCCCGTAAGCTGTGGGATTTTTTATTTTATAAAAACAAGATGGAATTAATTATAGGAGGGGCAATTGGATTGGCAGCCGGAACAGTGGTAGCTTATTTGATTCAGATTACCATGCTCAAGAAACGAAACGAGCAGGTTATAAAAACGGCCGAACTTGAAGGTGAAGCGTTGAAAAAAGAAAAAATCCTTCAAGCCAAGGAGAAATTTCTGAAACTCAAAGAAGATCACGAGGAAACAATGAAAGAGCGTGAGCGCCGCATGCAATCATTAGAAGATAAAGCGCGTGGTAAAGAAAAAGCGGTGAATCAGAAATTGGAGGAATTGGCCCGCAAGGAAAAAGATACCGACAAGATTCAAACGGAGCTTAACTCAAAATTACAAGCCAATGATTTGCGTCAGCAGGAATTGGAGAAAATGCACCAAAAGCGCGTTGCTGAGTTGACCAAAATTACCGGGATGTCTACCGAAGATGCCAAAAACATGCTCATGGAATCGTTGAAAGACGAAGCCAGAACAGCGGCAATGGTTCATATCAAAGAAATTACCGAGGAAGCAAAACTAAACGCCAACCGCGAAGCAAAACGCATCGTGATTCAAACCATTCAACGTGTTGCCTCAGAGCAAGCGGTAGAAAATGCGGTTTCTGTATTTAACATTGATTCGGATGAGGTGAAAGGTCGTATCATCGGTCGTGAAGGTCGAAATATCCGCGCTCTTGAAGCTGCAACCGGAGTAGAGATTATCGTGGATGATACACCGGAGGCAATTATCCTTTCGTGCTTCGATCCGGTTCGTCGTGAGTTGGCTCGTTTGGCTTTGCACCAATTGGTTTCCGACGGACGTATTCACCCGGCGCGTATCGAAGAGGTGGTGGCAAAAACCAAAAAACAACTCGAAGAAGAAATTGCCGAAACCGGTCGTCGTACCTGTATCGATTTGGGAATTCACGGATTGCATCCGGAATTGACTCGAATGGTAGGTCGTATGAAATACCGTTCCAGTTACGGACAAAATCTCTTACAACACAGCCGTGAGGTTGCTAACTTGTGTGCCATCATGGCTGCCGAGCTTGGCTTGAATGTGAAGATTGCCAAGAGAGCAGGTTTATTGCACGATATTGGTAAAGTTCCAGACGAAGAGCCGGAATTGCCACATGCTATTCTGGGAATGAAAATCGCTGAGAAATACGGCGAGAAACAAGATGTATTAAACGCCATCGGTGCTCACCATGATGAGATTGAAATGACAACGCTTATTTCGCCTATCGTACAAGTGTGTGATGCGATTTCCGGAGCACGTCCCGGAGCACGTCGCGAGGTCGTTGAATCGTACATCAAACGAATCAAGGAATTGGAAAGCTTGGCCTTGTCTTACGACGGTGTCAACAGCGCCTTCGCGATTCAAGCGGGTCGTGAGTTGCGCGTGATGGTAGAAAGCGAAAAAGTAACTGACCTCCGTGCAGATGAGTTGTCGTTCGCCATTTCACAGAAAATACAAACTGAAATGACCTATCCGGGTCAGGTGAAAGTAACCGTGATTCGTGAACGCAGATCGGTTAATTACGCTAAATAATACGAATTAATGAAACCATTCCCTGCCAGTGTTGAAACGTTAAAAGGAAAACACATTCTGGTGACAGGAGGTGCAGGGTTTATCGGCTCCAATCTAGTGGAAGCGTTGCTCAGCTTAGAAGCATGTGTTACGGTACTCGATAACTTGTCTACCGGTTTTGAAAAAAATATTGAAGAGTTCGCAGGTAATGCGAACTTTTCGTTTGTTAAGGGTGATATCCGTGATGCCGAAACCTGTAGCGAAGTTCTCAAAGGAATTGATGCCATTAGCCATCAGGCTGCGCTTGGTTCGGTTCCAAGATCAATTGAATTTCCGCTCACTACGCACGATGTAAACGCAACTGGATTTCTAACCATTTTACAAGCAGCCAAGGAAGCCGGAATTCAACGATTTGTTTATGCCAGTTCATCATCTGTTTATGGTGACAGTCTGGCTTCGCCCAAAGCAGAAGGAATGGAAGGCAATGCTTTGTCACCTTACGCTGTGAGCAAGCAGCTCAACGAGCAATATGCAGGGGTTTATTACCGTTTACACCACATGCAAACAATTGGTCTTCGGTATTTTAATGTATTCGGCCCGCGCCAAAATCCTGATGGTGTTTATGCGGCGGCTATTCCCAAGTTTCTCGATAAAATGAAACACGGTGGCGAAATTGTTGTGAATGGCGATGGAAACCAAACCCGCGATTTCACCTTTGTACAGAATGCCGTTTTGGCGAATTTACTGTCTTTATCTTCGACCAATGAACAGGCTTACGGGCGTGTTTACAATGTTGCTTGCGGACGCAGTCTTACGTTGAACGATGTGATCGGGAGTTTGGAAGACGGATTAAAGGCCTCAGGTATTTCTCCGGTTCATTCGTTGGTTTACGGCCCGAAACGCGTTGGCGATATTCAGGATTCATTGGCCGATATCACCTCCATTCATCAAGCGTTGGGGTATGATCCCTTGTTTACGTTTGAAGAAGGCATCGGCTTGTACCTCGCATTTAACGGGTAATGCTACGCAAACTTCGTCAATCCGAATTTCTGAAATCGGTTCTTTTATTGATGACCGCTTCGGTGGTTTCGCTGGCGATTAATGTGCTGATTAGTCCGATTTTAACACGCATTTATTCAGCTGAAGAAATCGGTGACGTAAATCTCTATACCCGGATAGTGGTCTTTATCAGCACCATTGCTACTGTTCGTTACGAATTGTCTCTTCCCATCGCCAAGCAGCAACTGCACGCTTTTCATTTGTATAGGCTAACCTATCGAATCGCGTTGGTCATTCTTACCGCAATTGGAATTGTCGGACTGCTCTATGCCTTGATCAAACCCGTGGATACTTATTCCATATGGTTTATGTTGTTGGTGATTGTTGGTGCTTATTTGTCAGTGTGGATCAACATCGGAACCAATTGGTCCATCCGCACCAAGGGATTCAAGCGTATTTCACAACAACGAATTACTGCCTCTGTAGTGTCGAACGGGTTCAAATGGTTGTTTGGTGTGATCGGTTGGAAAACCTACGGACTACTGGTAAGTCTGCCCCTTGGCTACTTGGCATCGTCGGTGTTGTTTATGCTCGATTTTACAAAGCAGAAAAAAGTCTACCGATCTTATAAAGCCGGCAAACGCATGCGGGTGTTGAGCAAAGAATACCGACAGTTTCCTATCATGAGTTTACCACATGTGATAATTGATTTAGGGGTTGATTTATCGATGGCCTCGCTGATCATCGTATGTTATGGTAAGGTCGATTACGGGTTATTCAGTCATGCTTACCTTCTCTTGAAAATGCCCATCAGTATCGTGGGGCAATCCATCGGACAGGTGTTTACCAATCGTTTTTCCGAATTGGTTCATTCACGTCAATCCGTGGTTCCACTCTTTTTGAAAACTACACGCACGTTGTTGCTACTTTCGATTGTTCCATTTGTGATATTATTTTTCTTCGGAGAACCCATTTTCGGGTTTGTATTCGGTGAAAAATGGGCTACGTCAGGTGCATATGCCTCTATCATGGTTCCATGGCTGATGCTCAATTTTCTGCTTTCACCAATTTCCAGTTTGCCTATGATCCTCGGGCGGCAAAAAGAAGCCTTGATCATCGGAATCATTAGCGGAGCAGGGCAGTTGTTTATTTTCGGAGCGTTGCCACAATTAAGTAGTTATTTCAAGCTGTCGTTTGAACATGTTTTGTGGGCAGCTTCGGGCTTTCAGTCAATCTTGCTGATCGCGGTTTTTTATATCTATTATCGTTTTGCGCTTACGGCGGATAATGGCAAATAAGGAAACGGTTTCATTAGTTACAAATAGTGACTGCTTAAACAAAGTTTTTACATTTTTAAACACTAGTGTCCGATAAAACCAAGATTTCATTGATTCGTTAGCTGAAAAGCTTGATTTCACTGTGTATACTTTGGCTGATTGACAAGTAAGCCCTCTGTATTTTACGAATCGTTAAATTGGAGTTGGAGCTGAGGATCGTA
>JARWZO010000003.1 GCA_029866325.1 Fluviicola sp.
AACTGCTGTACGTTGCGTTTCAGATCCTGATCTGACACTTTTGACCTTAAAACACAGAAAGAGCCATTTTTCACAAGCGGCTATGAATGGCGCAAAAGGATGTTTTGCTTACTTTTTCAGCCTTGGCAAAAAGTAAGAGAATATTGTGGTAAGTTGAAATCAATCAAAAGTTTATGATGAGCCTTGATTTTAACTTTATCAGAACTTCAAATAATGACTTAGGATAAAATTTAATTGATTGGTCTCAAACGTACCACTAATTATTTGCAACTGTCGCTACAACTATTCTATTAAAGAGATTTTCACCGAAGTAGCGTCTGTTTAAGCGGTAGCAAAATTCATTGAGATAGTTCTGTAGATACTTCCCCGCCATCATGTGGTACACACCCAATAGATTCCGTTTGGCGTTGCTTATATTGACATGAACCCATTTTAAGGTCGTTCTAGTTGTTTCTTTATCGGATTTGAAAGATAGGTGTGTTTCAAACAATTTGGAAAACTCTTCGTAACTCGTGCTTTTGTCTGTGATCAATGTTGCTGTTCTACTAATGTTTTGAGTGGCAACATCATTGATTTCGGAGGATTTGTGCGATGCTAGAACCTTCATTTTAGCGTACCTGAATTGAGAAGATTGAGCCCCTGTTTCAAGGTCTTCTAAAGCTGTGGATTCAGCCATAACCGCAACATTTGTTTTTGCTTGACTTCCCCTTCCACGTTTTAGCGGGGTATGGATAGATGTAGTCTTTTCAAAGTACCCTTCATCTAATTCTATCATTCCTTCCAGTGTGTAACGATCATCTCTTTTTCCCATCCCTGATCGAATCTTGTGCATCAAAACCCAAATGGTTCTATAACGTTTGTGACCAAGTTGACGTTGCATTTCCAGAGCCGAAACACCCTTTTTTGTACTGCTCATGAACGCCATACACAAGTACCATTTGTAAAATGATAGCTTTGCTGAATGCATGACTGTGCCACTGCGTAATGTGGTTCGGAAACGACAATTTGTGCATTGCCACTGCCACTTAGACTGCAACCAGTAGTGATTGGTAGAACCACATCCTTTACAAATTATTCCTTCTTGTTCTCTTACTGCTTTGAAGTGCATTTTACAACTGGTTTCGTCTGGAAATTGCTCGGTAAACTCGTATATCTTCATCCTTTTTTTGACAAAGATGTAGCCCCGTGAACGTAATCTATTTACGTTGTGGTACGTTTGAGACCAATCAAAAATTTAAAGTCTCATCTGCTTGTGGCAAATGAGACTTCATAAAAAGTATATTCTGCGAATCAGATACTTGAAATAAGCTCTCGCATTATCAACGTCATTTTCGGTTCCTGGCGACTTGCCACGTCGATTACATCCTGCAAGCTCACTTTCTGGATTTTGCCCGGTACGCCCAAATCGGTAATGATTGAAATAGCGAAGCACGGAATTTCCATGTGGCGTGCTACGATTACTTCCGGAATAGTAGACATTCCAACTGCGTCAGCACCGATAGCTCTTACATAACCGTATTCTGCCGGAGTTTCCAATGTAGGGCCTGTCAAAGCAGCATACGTTCCAACCGAAACTTTGATGTTGTTTTTCGCTGCAATGTCTTTCGCCAGAACAATCATCTTATGGTCGTACGGTTCGCTCATATCCGGGAAACGCGGACCTAATTCATCGATGTTTTTACCGATTAGCGGATGCGCAGGGAACAAGTTGATGTGATCGTCCAAAATCATAATTTCACCCACAACAAAGTCAGGATTCACACCACCAGAAGCATTGCTCACAAACAACTGCTGAATGCCTAATAATTTCATCACGCGAACAGGAAAAGTCACCTGCTGCATATTGTAACCTTCGTAAAAATGAAAGCGACCTTGCATCGCAACCACTTGTTTTCCACCTAGGTTACCGAAAATCAATTTTCCGGAATGACTCTCAACCGTTGAAACGGGAAAATGAGGAATCTTTTCGTAAGGAATCTCATTGATGATCTCAATTTCCTTTACCAATCCACCCAATCCGGTTCCAAGAATGATTCCTACCGTAGGTTTTACGTTTGTGTTTGCGCTGATAAAGTCAGCGGCTTCTTTCATTTGTTCCAGTAACATATTTCAGTAATAAATTATTAAATGCTTCTTCTCGATCAATTTCCAGCGACATAGTTTGGTAAAACCACGGAAGCGACTTCATTCCCTCAGTTTCAGCAAAACCAAGTAGTCGAACCGCATCTTTTTCCGTTGTCACAATGGCAAACCGACGGCTCGCAAAAGTAGCAACTTTTTGTCGAATACTTAACAGGTCGTTTGGTGTGAATGCATGATGATCGGGAAAGGCCATCAATTCTACCTCGTACTGCTTTTCAAGGTGTTGTTTTAACGGCAGCGGATTGGCAATTCCTGTCACCAATAAGACAACTTCGGGTGCTGACCAAATGGCTGAAAACACCGGTTTTAAATCGCCGTAAACAACAGTTGTAAAGAATACTTTTTCTGCGGGGAAGTGCAGTTGCTTGATGTAATGTGTTTTGGTAGCTTCATCAACTTGCTCCGGACATTTCGTTACAACAACGATGTCTGCACGTTTGAGTCCGTTTCTGGTTTCACGCAAGTTTCCGGCAGGGAAGGGGAAGTCGTTGAAAATCGGTCGGTCGAACGTGGTCAGCACCAACTGTAATCCTGCTTTCACTTTCCGGTGTTGGAACGCGTCATCGAGCACAATGGTTGAGTTGGGATAGCGTTCATTTAGGATTTCCACACCGAGTTTACGTTCTTCGGCAACGACAATCGGTACTTCTTTCCCAAAACGCTGTCGATACATGAAAGGTTCGTCGCCAATTGTGGAAGCAGTTTCATGATCACCAGCCAAAATAGGTCCTTTAGTAGCACGGCCGTAACCTCGACTCAGAATAGCGGGGTTAAAATCACGCAATAATTCGACAATGTAGATTGTCATGGGCGATTTACCTGTGCCGCCAACCGTTATGTTTCCTACGCAAATCGATTTATTGGGAATGACATAACTTTTCAGGAATCCTTTATTGAACAACCAATTGCGCAGGCTTAGGATCAATCCGTAAACTACCGAAAATGGCCACAAAAGAAGTCGCATGCGTTGCATGACGGTAAAAGTAACTATTTACAGGGAACTGGGCTTTAGGGAACTGGGGAGCTAGGATTGGAACTACCTAGTTCCCCAGCTCCCCATTTCCCAAGTTCCCTCATAGCGTTACATCCACTTTGCCGAGAACGTATTGAATTCCTGCCGCAAATCATTGAAGTTTTTCTCGAATGAATTCACCAACTCCTGCTCCTGAGCATGGTATTCGGTTTTACGATGATCAACTGCAACCGGATTACTATTGATTTCTTTCAATAAAGACGCTTCATTGGCTTTTACCTGATGACTGATTTCATCAATGTTATTGCGCTGAACAATCCATTGATTTTGGAAATGTTCTACCTGCGACAATACTTCCGGAGCGTTGTTTTTGCTAGTGATTTCCTCCAAACGACCTTTCAAAATGGTGATTTCATCCTTGTAGAAATCCAGTTTACTGATCCATTCGGTGTTTTCTTCGTGCTGCTTGTAAATCGATTCTTTTTGACTCATAGTATTTGTTTTTTCGAGTGTGTGTTGTAAGCCTTTTGCCTACACCCAAACTTAGGTAGAATCAACCCCGAAAAACATGATGAAAGTCAGATTCTATAAGAAATGTGATTTGTTGTGAAGTATAGTGATGCGTTGCGCGATTACTCATCGGATTAATGTTCTTTTTTGTGTGTGTTTATCCTGTTGAAAGCTTGTATTTTTGTATCGATTGATTTATCTTTAAAAAATGAAATCGGGAAATAGAAAAAAGAGATTTAACAGAGACGATGAGCATACAGCTATGCTTATCAGAATCGGTAAAACGGCTGCTAAAGAAGCTATTCGCTCCTCAAAAGCATTGGGTTTATCTGTTACGTATCTCAAAAAAGGTGAGGTTGTTGAAGAACTTGCGGATGGAACAATTAAGGTTCTAAAACCTAAAAGTGTCAACCAAACTCCCAGACCGAAGTTGAAAAAAGGAATGATCTTGCATGTCAAGAAGTAAGCGCATGCGAATTTTTGCCGGACCGAATGGCTCTGGTAAATCAACTCTTTTTCAGCAGTTTTCAAAAAATTACGATGCAGGTTATTTTGTGAATGCAGATTTGCTGGAAAATCAATTGCGTGAAACAGGGTTAATTGATCTTAAAGCAATTGGTTTGGAGGTAGAACAAACTGATTTGGATCAATTTAATCAAAGTCAACTGGCAAAATCCATTCTAGAGAAAGCCCTTTCCGAAAATTGCCCAATATCAATACAAATTCGAAACGGTTATATCGTTAACCTCTCAAAACAAACGAATAGTTACGAAGGAGCATTTACAGCTTCTTTTATTCGTGATATGCTATTCAAACAAGAGCAATCGTTTAGTTTTGAAACGGTAATGAGTCATCCTGCAAAAGTTGAAGAAATGCGTATGGCGAGAGAAATGGGATACAAAGTGTATTTGTACTTTGTTTGCATCGATGATCCTGAAATTAATATTTCCAGAGTTGAGCAACGAGTAGAAAAAGGAGGACATCCTGTTGAAAAACACCGAATTGTTGATCGTTACACGAAAACATTAAGCAATTTGTATCCTGCCATCCAACAAGCAAACAGAGCTTATTTATTTGATAATTCGGGAGACAAACAAGTATTGATTGCCGAATTGTCGGATGGAGAATTGGAACTAAAGGTCAATTCTCTCCCCAATTGGTTCTACGAATATGTATTACCGTATTGCACCTAAATAGTAGTATTATACCACTTTTCACATTCATCACATGAACAGACTTATCATTATTGGAAACGGCTTTGACTTAGCACATGGGCTCAAGACACGGTATTCGGATTTTATGTTGGATTATTTGAAGGAGACCCTTTCAAAGGCTAATGCAGCGGGTTTATCAAAGTCTTTTTTTTATGAAGATGAGTTAATAAAAGTCTTTGGAATAAATCGAATTCACCCTATTTCAAAGGAGAATCTTGCACTAATAAACGATCAAAAAACTTTAGCTGATTTTTTTTCTCTCTTGGAAGAGAATAACTTTGAATATCAACCTCTCTATTCTTTTACTGATAAACTGATCAAAAACAATCGTGATTTTCATTGGGTTGATATTGAAAATATCTTTCACAAAGAATTACTTCAAATCTTAAAACATTATCATTCTTATGCGTCAGAAGAAACACGCATAAATTTACTTAAAGATCTCAATTTGCAAATGGAGTTTTTAAGAGCAAAGTTAGTGAAGTACCTTGTTAAGATTGAAAACAAATTCAAATGGGGTAGCATTACTAAGGATAGTAAAGAATTTCTTAAGGTTTTTAGTTTTGGAGCAGCAAAAAAAAGTGTTCGATATCCTCTTTATACTGAAGCAATTGATACTAGAGTCTTGAATTTCAACTATACAAATATTGCTAATCACTATTGCAAAGAATTAGAATCAGAATATTCCATTCGCGAAATTCCTTTACATGGACAACTGGTTGATCCAGAATCGATTGTATTTGGTTTTGGAGATGAGGTTCATAGTTCGTATCAGGAAATTGAAGATTTGGATGAAAACTTGTTTTTCGAGCACATCAAATCGTTTAAATACCTTCAAAATGAATACTATCAAGATTTGATGGCTTTTTTAGAGTCAGGACAATTCGAGGTTTTTGTTCTGGGGCATTCGTTAGGATTATCAGACAGAACAATGCTTCAGGCAATTTTTAATTCTAATTATCTTGAAAAGGTTCAATTATTCTACTACGAAAAGGATGGTAAAAATAATTTTGTCGAAATGACTCATCAGCTTTCCCGGCATTTTACAGATAAAAACAGAATGCGAACCAAAGTCGTTCCGTTCAGTAAATCTGAACCATTACCGCAGTTCCCTACGTCACAAGAAAACCTTTAGTTCTAGCTTCATTCACCTTTTCAACTTGTCCGCCTCAAGAGTGATTTTACATCGTGTCCGCACTTTGGCTTGATTCCTAAATTGAGAATTCTTCCGACTCTCCAATCCTAGCTCCCCAGTTCCCTAAAACCTAGCTCCCCGCAATGAACGAAACGAAGTGGAGTCGAAATGCCTCTAAAAAGTTATCTTTGAATCCTCATTTCAGCTCATTCCCCATGACAACAATTTCCCAAATCCTTTCCTATCTCCATCAAGTTGCTCCGTTTAACTACCAAGAATCCTACGACAATTCAGGCTTGTTGGTCGGTGACGCTTCACGCGAAGTAACAGGCGTGATCGTAGCGCTCGATTGTACCGAAGCCGTGATCGATGAAGCCATTGCAGCCGGAGCCAATGTGGTGTTGACTCATCATCCGATTGTATTTAAAGGATTGAAACGACTCACGGGTGCCAATTACGTGGAACGAACCGTTATCAAAGCGATTCAACATAATATTGCGCTCATTGCTATTCATACGAACCTTGATAACGTCTATTTCGGAGTGAACCATATTATTGCGTCGAGACTGAATCTGACCAATAAACGCATTTTAGCTCCGAAAGCAGCTACTTTATTCAAATTGAGTGTGTTTGTGCCAAACGATTTTGCTGATGAGTTGCGCAAAGCTATGGCCGAAGCAGGAGCAGGGCAGATCGGTGATTACGATCAGTGTAGTTTTTCGGTGGAAGGGACAGGACGTTTTCGCCCGCACGGCGATGCCGATCCGTTTATTGGAACTTCCGGTCAACTGGAAGCTGTTGCCGAATCGCGGATAGAAGTGGTGGTAAATCAGCATGCGTTGAAAGCGGTGGAACAAGCCATGAAAAAAGCGCATCCGTATGAAGAAGTAGCGTACGATGTGGTGGCAATGCTGAATACCAATCAATACATTGGAAGCGGAATGGTGGGCGATTTGACCGAACCGATGAAAACCATGGATTTTCTGCAAAGCGTAAAAGAAACCTTCCAATGCGGAGTGGTTCGTCACACCAATGCTATTTCTGAAACCGTTCAGCGGGTGGCTGTTTGTGGCGGTTCGGGCGGATTTTTATTACCCGATGCCATTGGCGCGAAAGCAGATATATTCATTACAGCAGATTACAAATACCACGAATTTTTTGATGCCGACGGTAAAATCGTCATTGCGGATATCGGTCATTTTGAGAGCGAACAATACACTTCTGAATGGTTAGTGTTATTACTCATGAAAAAATTTACTAACTTCGCGGTTCGTTTAGCGAACGTGAATACGAATCCGATAAATTATCTCTAATAGTATGGCTGCAAAAGCAAGTACAAAAGAAACAACAGTAGCTGAAAAGTTGGACGCATTGTATGCGTTGCAAAAAATTGATTCTCAAATCGATAAAATCAGAACCGTACGCGGTGAATTGCCTTTGGAGGTACAAGATTTGGAGGACGAAATCGAAGGTCTTGACACGCGTATCAAGAAAATGCAAGAAGAAGCCAAAGAATTGGATTTGGAAGTTTCTGACCGCAAAGGAGCTATGAAAGATGCTGAAATCGCGATTCAAAAGTTCAAAGAGCAACAAAACAACGTGCGTAACAACCGTGAGTTTGAATCATTGGGGAAAGAAATCGAATACCAAGAGTTGGAAATCAAATTGCACGACAAACGTATCAAAGAAGCTAAAATCAAAATTTCTTCTAAAAAAGAAATCTTAGATGAAGCGAAAGAGCGTTTGGAAATGCGTCGTGAAGACTTGAAAGTAAAACAAGGCGAATTGAACGAAATCGTTGGTGAAACGCAAAAAGAAGAGCAAACATTGATCGATGCATCAAAAACCGCGAAAGACGCGATTGATGAGCGTTTGATCGCAGCGTATGATCGTTTGCGTACCAATGCGAAAAACGGATTGGCTGTTGTATCGGTTGACCGTGATTCTTGTGGAGGTTGCTTCAACAAAATTCCACCACAACGTCAATTGGATATCGATTCTAAGAAAAAAGTAATCGTTTGTGAGCACTGTGGTCGTATCCTCGTGCCTGCAACCGTAGAAGAATTGGTGTAATAACCTTTTAAAATAATTCAATTGTAGGTTCGCGTCCGCCTCAGGCTGATCGCGAACCTTTTTTGTTTCATGTTGGCTCGGGACGCTCCCGGCCTTTTTGTATATTGGTCTATGTGTTGCGGCGCGGAATGCGTTCATCGCCTCCAACCCATAATTTATTTTATTTTCCGCGTTCCAACGCCTGCAATTGCGTATTTTTGTGTTCAAATTTTTGAACCCATTTTCAATGGAAAAATTCCTCAATGCCTTGTTTTCAATGCGCGCCATGGCCATGGCAATGGTTGTGTTTTTCGTATCAATCGGATGTGCAACATTCATTGAATCATATTATAATGTACAAGCCTCCAAATTTTGGGTATTCAATGCTCATTGGTTTGAAATTCTATTAGCGTATTTGTGCATTAACCTCATTGCGAATATTGTGCGATACAAAATGTGGCGTCGCGAAAAAATTGCGGTACTGACTTTTCACCTTTCGTTTATAGTAATCATTATCGGTGCCGGAGTTACGCGCATGTTCGGTTACGAAGGATTGATGTTGATTCGTGAAGGTGCAACCGTAAACACCATTTATTCCGCCGACCCGTATTTGTGGTTGAAAATCGACAATGGAAAAATACAGCTTACCGATGATAAACAACTTTTTTTGTCTGATGCCAACTGGAATGACTTTTCCATTCCTTATGAGTTTCCGGGACATAAAAACGAAATTACGGTCGAATACGTAGATTTTTTACCCAAACACATCGATTCGTTGGTGATCGACCAAAAGTTCCAAAGTACAGCTCTTGAAATCGTAACAAACGGTAAAAAATCAAATTTTGTTCCTCAAAATGATGTGTTGATTCTGGGTGCCACGCAGGTTGCTTACGGTTCGCAGAAAGTAAACGGAGTCAATGTGTTCAAAAAGAATGGCAAATTGATGATGCGTCCGACCATCGATATGCAATACCTTCCAATGGCAATGATGAAACAAGTGCGTCAAACCGGAGGTGAAGTTCCCGATTCGGCCATTGTGAAAGTAGCTCCGGGCGAAGAAGTGGAATTGATGACAACCACCCTTTATACCATTGGCGGCGATCAGTTTGTGTACAAAGGCGAAATCAAACACGCCAAAAAAATGAAATTGCCGAGTGGTCGAAAAGATGTAGGTGCCGATTACCTGATCGTGCGTGTTTCCGATGGTAAAGAATCGAAAATTGTGACCCTTGAAGGTGGTTTGGGGATGATCCCGACTCCGGAGTTTTTCATGCTCGGCGGCTTACGCTATCAGATGGAATACGGTTCCAAGAAAATCGAATTGCCGTTCAGTATCAAATGCAATGACTTTATGATGGAACGTTATCCGGGATCAAATGTCGCTTCTTCGTATGCAAGTGATTTGGAAATCATGGATACTACTAACAACTACTATAAAAAGAAACGCGTTTTTATGAACCATGTAATGGATTACAACGGGTTTCGTTTTTTCCAATCGGGATATGACGAAGACGAAAAAGGAACGCGCTTGAGCGTGAACCACGATTATTGGGGAACCAATATCACGTATTTAGGCTATTTATTGATGGCAATAGGAATGGTGATGAGTTTGTTTGCTTCGGGCGGACGTTTCCGTGAGTTGATTGGGAAATCGATGAAAAATGCTAAAAAGGGTGGAGAAATACTTGCTTTGTTGGCACTATTTACTTTTGCTGGAACGACTTTGTTTGCACAAGATTCGATCCAAGATCATGAGGGGCACAATCATAACCAACCTGAAGCTCATGCCGCACCAAGAAAGCCGATTTACCGTGTTATTTCGAAAGAGCACAGTGAGGAACTAGCCCGATTACTTGTGCAGGATTTTGATGGACGAATTGTTCCAATGCATACCGTTTGTGATCAGTTGTTACGCAAATTGTACCGTAGCAACAAATACGAAGATTACAATGCCGTGCAGGCAGTTATGAGTATGCACATGTATCCGCAATATTGGATGGAACAAGAGGTCATTCAGATTCCTGCCGCTGTGCGCGAAAAGTACAAACTCAAAGGTTATGCCTCCTTTTTAGAATTATCGGTTATACTTCCAGATGGTACATTTGAGTTTAAGTGGATCAAAGACTACGATGAAGCGATGCACAAACGTGAGTCGGAACGGGATGAAACGCAAAAGAAACTCATCAAACTGGTGGAAAAACATCAGGTGTTTTATGGGATTTTGCAATGGAGCTACATCAAAGTGATACCATTAAGCAACGATAAGGCAAATACTTGGTACGTGCCATTGCACCCGGAACTCATGCAACACGATTCGGTTTCATCAGGCATTGTTTTGAATTACTTGAACGAACTGGACAGTGCTTGTATGTCGGACCTGGATAAAGCTTCAGCGGCGGCGAATGAACGATCTGCGTTAAAATTATTGAGTGATCTGAAAGCCTTTCAGCGTGAAACAGCTCCGGTTTCTATTGTTCCAAGCGAAGAGCATGTGAGCATCGAGATTTCGTACAATAAAATGGGGATTTTTAAGAATGCAATGTACTCTTATTTGTTGTTGGGTTTGATCTTATTGTTGTTTTATCTCAAAAAGATGTTCGCTGTTGAACCCGAGAAACCGAATAAAACCACATCAGCCTTTTTCAATGCATTGTTGAATTTACGTTATTTCCGCAAACGGCTTTTTTGGCCCATTGTAAATTTTGTTTTCATCAGAAATTTCAAATGGTTCAGAGGCTTTTTTGTTGTGTTGTTAGCAATTATTTTCTTGTACCATGGCGCAGGTTTAGGAATGCGCTGGTATATCAGCGGGCATGCTCCTTGGAGCAACGGCTATGAAGCGGTTGTTTTTATTGCATGGGCAACAATGATCGCGGGTTTTATTTTTTCGCGTATCAGTTCTGTTATATTGGCTGCAGCAGCTTTACTCGCCTTTTTTATGATTTTTGTAACCGAAATGAATTTATTGGATCCCGAAATCACGCCGTTACAGCCTGTTTTAAAGAGTTATTGGTTGATGATCCATGTTGCAGTTATTACAGCAAGTTATGGCTTCTTAGGTTTAGCGGCAATGCTTGGTTTGATTAATTTGTACTTGTATATCAAAAGGAACAAAAGAAATCAAACGGTTGTAACAGATAATATCAATATCCTGACTTATGTTTCTGAAATGACCATGACCATTGGTTTGTTTATGCTAACCATCGGAACATTTCTCGGTGGAATTTGGGCCAATGAATCGTGGGGACGTTACTGGGGCTGGGACCCGAAAGAAACTTGGGCGCTTGTTTCGGTATTGGTTTACGCCATTATTCTGCACTTGCGTTACATTCCGGCATTGCGTGGTAAATTTTTGTTCAATGTAGTGAGTTTGTGGGGTTACTCAGCCATTATGTTTACGTTCTTCGGGGTGAACTTCATTTTGGTTGGTTTGCACTCGTATGCACAAGGAGATGGCTCTGTGAGTTTACCGCCTTGGGTGATCATTACAATTGGACTTTTTGTGGTGTTCACAGCCATTGCAGCCTTCCGAAACCATCATTTTAAGAAACAACAACGAATTGAACTCTTATGAAATTCTATGATTTTACCATCGCGCGATTAAACGGTGAAGCCTTTGATTTGTCGCAGTTTAGCGGAAAGAAAGTGCTCGTTGTGAATGTCGCTTCCGAGTGTGGATTAACGCCTCAGTATACCGAATTGGAACATCTTTCGGAAGAATTTACTTCGAAAAATGTTGCAATTGTTGGTTTTCCGTGCAATGATTTTGGTGGTCAGGAACCGGGTTCGGCTGAAGAAATTCAAACATTTTGTTCTACCACTTATGGCGTTACGTTTCCGTTGACCGAAAAAATTCATACCGTTGGTGAACACATGCATCCGCTTTATCACTGGCTTACTGAAACGACTGGCGAACAGGTGACTTGGAATTTTCAGAAGTTTCTCATCGATGAAAACGGGAATGTGGTAAAATCACTCGCGCCATCGGTTTTGCCAACTGATCCTGAAATTGTAACTTGGCTAAACGATGGAAACACAAACAATTGATATTCTAGCCTTTGGCGCTCATCCGGATGATGTAGAATTATCTGCGGCAGGAACGTTGTTGAAACACAAAGCTGCCGGGTATTCCATCGGAATTGTGGACCTCACGCAAGGCGAACTCGGTTCACGTGGAGATATTCATACACGTTATGAAGAGGCTGGTGCCGCAGCAGAAATATTAGGGCTCTCAGCCCGTGTAAACCTCAAAATGCCCGACGGTTTTTTTACTCATTCGGAAGAAAATTTGCGATTGGTCATAGAACAAATTCGCCGATTCAGACCGAAAATCGTATTGATGAATGCGTTTTCAGATAGACATCCCGATCATGGGAAAGGAAGTAAGTTGGTTTCAGAAGCGTGCTTTTTGGCGGGCTTACAAAAGGTGAAAACGTTTTGGGAAGCACACCCGCAGGAGCATTATCGTCCACCGGCTGTCTATCATTATATTCAGGATAGACTCATCGAACCCGATTTTGTAGTGGACGTAACAGCTTATGTGGATCAAAAATTTGAGGCAATCAAAGCTTATAAAACCCAATTTTGGAATCCAAATTCCAACGAACCACAAACGCCGATTTCAGGTGAAGAATTCTTCGATTTTTTGAAAGGTCGTATGTCGGGGTTGGGAAGAGCTATCGGAGCGCAATACGCAGAAGGTTTTTGTGTCGAGAGAACTCCGGGAGTTGAAAATTTCTTTGATTTAAGGTAGTTAACCTTCTCTTTTCAATGCTTTTTCATACCATTCAATCCACAACTCAGGAGTAACCTTTGTCATAAGCTCTGCTATCAATTCAAACGGAATGTCATTCATTTTTTTGAATCGAACACAGCTTTTCCCCATATCCAGCTTGGTTTTGGAATGTTTTGGGTATTCGTCAACAAACCACTTTAATAATGCGGAATTACCGTAAATGCCCATGTGGTACAAAGCAATAAAATTCTTTTGGGAAGCAAGATTCAGAAACGGTAACGGAAGTTTTGGGTTGCAATGATAACCGGCCGGATAATCACTGTGCGGAATCACCCAACCGATCATACCGTATCCAATTGTTTCCTTAAATCCTGCCGGAAGATGCTCGTTGATCACATCACGCAGTTGCTGAATAGCGGTCTTGCGTTCTTCAGGCAGAGCATCTAGGTATTCCGTTACTGTTGTAGCTGTTGATTGCATATTCTTGAATTGAAAATGAAAAATGAAAAATTGAAAAGGGGGAATTAATTTACTTTCAATTTTACCGCTTCAACTTTACTCATCAATTCGTTGCGAAGCGATTCGTCGGTTATTCCGGTTTCGGCATTGAAGTTTGTTCCGAAAGAAGGTAATGAAAATGTTTCAAGAATTTCAGCTCCATGTCGCGGAAAACGAGTTTCTGCTGCTCCTAAGGCGTTTTTTCCGCCGTAACCGCCCGTTGAAGTGCTCATAAGGAAAAGAGGCTTGTCTTTGAAGATTTTCGGTTCAATACGCGAACACCAGTCAAACAGGTTTTTGAAAGCAGCCGTATAGTTTCCGTTGTGCTCAGCCATCGAAACAATAATCAAATCAGCAGGAGACAGATCCGCAATAAAACGTGCTGCCGCTTCCGGATGACCGATTTCCTTTTCCAAATCGACTGAAAAAAGCGGGACTTCGTAATTGTTTAAATCGAGTAGGGTGGTTTCTGATTCCGAAAAGTGGGTTAATGTGTGTGCAACCAATTGTTTGTTGATGGAAGCTTTACTGGTACTTGCTGCAAATGCAATGATGTTCATATTGTGTTTGTTTTGTTTCCTCAAAAGTAACGTTTCATTTTGTGCAATTGGTAACTCAATAAAATGAGTGCAACGATTTCAAAAGCGGGGAATAAACTAATCGAGAAACGATGTCCGGTTAAAAAAGCGATGGTTCGTATCACAAAAGCAACCAAAAGCATAAAATAGGCTGCTTTCTTTTTGAACAAAATGCCCATCCAAACCAAGGTCAACAAAGCTGGAAACAACACCCAGTAAGTGGGTTCAATTGATAACTTTTTGTGCATGGACAAATACCACGGATACGCGAGCGAGGCTATTTCTACCAGACAAAACACTGATCCCAACAATCCTACCAGGTAAATCACCCAAGCCGTTTCTGTTGGTTGCGGATTGCTGTCTAATAATTCTTCGTTGCTCATTGTATTTGTACTCAACCAAAGATAAACATCTAAACAAAAAAAACTCCGCAGTAGATGCACTTGCGTACATCACTGCGGAGTTTAAACCTAACAAGAAAGTGTTTTGAGCTTATTTTACAATGCTCAATTTGATTGTTTTCGTTGCTTCGTTTGAACGAATCACCGTGTAGTATAATCCTTGAGCAAAGTTACTTGCATCGATTGTCAATGAATGTTTACCAGCTTCGAAGTCACCTGCGGCAACCGTTTGTACGATTTGACCGTTAGCGTTCATTACCACTACATCCAATGCAGTTTGTTCTGTCAATTCAATCGCAAGCGTTGCGTTGTCAGAAGCAGGGTTCGGGTAGATAACTGCGTTATTCAAAGCAGATAATTCATCCAATCCAACTACGATGTTTACAGTAAACGTAGTGTCATCTGTACAGTTACCGTTGATAGCAGTCAATGTTACTGTATAAGCACCACTAGCAGCAAATGCGTGAGTTGGTTGTGCAGCAGAAGATGAAGTAAAGTCACCGAAATCCCAAGAGTAAGAAGTAGCGTCAGTCGAAGTATTGGTAAAGTTCACAACAAAGTTGTTGATAGTACCGATAGCACCGTTTGCTTCTGGTTGTGGGTTCACTGTAATTACTACGTTAGCAGATTGACCAACACCATCACATGCATCAGCATTTGTAGTTGTTACATTGTATGTACCAGCTGTACTTACTACGATTGATTGCGTTGTTGCACTGTTTGACCATGTATAAGTATCAGCAGTAGAAGCAGTAAGCGTTACTGTTTCACCATCACATAAAGTAGTTGCACCTGTGATAGCTACAGTTGGAACCGGAGCGTTAGAAACGTTTACAGTTACAGCAGAAGAAGTAGCTTCACATCCGTTTGCATCTGTAATTGTTACTGTGTAGTTACCAGAAGTAGAAACTGTGATTGTAGCTGTTGTAGCACTTGTTGACCAATCGTAAGCTGTTGCAGTTGAAGCTGTCAAATCAACACTTCCACCTGTACAGAACGTTGTTGAACCATTAGCTGCGATAGTTGGAGTAGCCGGAGTAGCGTTTACAGTAATTGTAATCAACGTACGTGGACTTTCAAATCCTTCAGCATTCATTTGACTTACGTAGTAGTTAAATGTACCCGCTGTAGTTGTAGAAGGTGTTGGAGCTGTTGAAGAACCTACACCACCTTGAGCAACTGTGTACCAGTTCAACGTATTACCATTTGTAGCAGTAGCGCTCAATTGCGTAGCAGTTTCATCTTGACAGTATGATTGTGTTGGAGCACCAACTGCAGGAGCAGTTAATACGTAAGGCAAGATTACAGCATCTGCGAAATCTGCAGTTTCCAACGAATCAGCTAGTAAACCGGTAGGACGGTAGTCAGGTGCTAAATAATCGTAAGGTGTAACTAAGATATTTGTTGTTGCAGCAAGAGAGTCATTGTTGTTTGCAGCAAAGAATGCAGTTAACGGGAACGTACTTAAAGCGATTTTTTCTGTTACTTTTCCTGGTGTGTTACCTGCAACTAGGTTACTTCTGTAACGCAAAGTACCTGCTGTAGCATTTGCTTCAGAACCAGCGTTTGTGTTGTCTAAGTAAAAACCATTTTTAAAATCCATGAAGATGGTATTGTAGATACTGATAGAAGAGTTTCTACGAATACGAGCTCCACGACGGTAACCTGTTGCTACAGTAGCACCTACGTTACCACGTAATGGACCGATAGCAGTGATGTTAGAGAAAATGGCACTTGTTTTAGGAGTTGCAGCTGATCCGGTAGCATCATTATCCGATTCAAAACCTTCTGAAGTAGAAATAGCTGGGGCATCAGCAACGTTCGGGTCACGAACGATCAAACCGAATTGAATTTTACCACTGAATCCGTTGTCTGTATCAAAATCATCATCTAGGTTACGGTAAGATACCAAGTAACGTGCGTTTACTGTACCACCAAACCATTCAAAAGCATCATCATTAGAAAAGGAAATTTGAATATGGTCAAGTTGTGTACCTTTTCCAACAGCTCCCATTGTCAAACCATTGATTTCTACGTTAGTTGCGAAAACTTGACCGCAAAATTCGATACGTACATACGATAAGATACCTGAATCATCATTGTCATCAGGATTTGTTCCACCACCATACTGGGTATCTGCACCTGGTGCAATACCTTCGATGTTAGCGATTCCGCCAGGTTGGTTGTTAGAAGCACGTCCCATCAAGATAATTCCACCCCAATCGCCTTTAGCACGAGCACCTGCAGCTTGATTTGATGTGAAAACGATTGGTTGGCTTGCCGTTCCTTGAGCATTTAATTTAGAACCTTGCGTAACATACAATCCTGAATATAGGACTGCTTTGTCACCCATAACTACTGTTCCCGGTTGAATCGTTAACGTAGCACCATTTTTCACATAAATTGGTCCAGACAACAAATAGATGTTGTTACTTGTCCAAGTTGTGTTGTTGGTAATGTTGGTTGTAATAGTTACATTAGAAGTATTGTAATTAGTATTTTGTGGATCCCAGTTAGCCCAGGTGTCTGTCCACATTGCAGTAGGTGCAGGTGCGAAAGCCCCGCGGTAGTCCGTTTGGACAAAGAATGATTGACTAAACGCCATTGTACCAATTAGTGCAAATAACGCTGATGTGTAAATTTTTTTCATTTTCGAACTTGTTTTTAAGTGACACAAAGGTCAGTTCGCAACCTTGCTTTGAAATTAGATTAAAATTAAAGTTGAAAGAAATCTATATGAAGCTAATGTGAAGAAAAACGATTTAGTTTATTGTGAGTTAACATTACAGGATGGGAAATAGGGCTTTTGTTAAATTGCTGTTTTACAACGATTATGTATCAGAAAGAAAGCCACCCTGTAGGATGGCTTTCTGAAAAGCTAGTACTGTTGCGCTACTAAGCTTTGGTATATTGGTGTGGGTAAAACTTAAAAGCGAATACTCAATGAAGCTGAAAATGTTCTACCGAAAACGGTTGACCAAACGGCATCATCCTTTGTGTCGTCTAATCCGGTACGATTGTCTTGGTCACCTACAAAAATGCTGTTAAACAATCCGCTTACGCCTTTGCTCCCTTCGTCGATTCCACTGTTTTGATAAAACACTTGTTTCTGAGCAAGAATGTTGGCAATGTTCAACTTAAATTCCGCTTTATTTTGCCAAAATGATTTGCTCACTTGAAAATCAAGGAATGTGCGACTGTTTTCCCAAAGATCCGGTTCGTTCACGTTTCCAACGATGGCAATACGTGGTCCTACGCGATTCAAACTTACGGTTGCATTCCAGTTGTATTTTACGTTGTTGTAATAGATTCCGGCATTAAATACATAAGGAGACTGACCTTGTAACGGACGTGAGTCACTAGACGCTCCGATTACTTCAGAAACATCAACAGTAGAACGAATGATAGCTAAGTTACTGTAAATGGTAAGCTGTTCAAAGAACGAATTTGTATCAGCGTTTAAAATAGAAGAAACCAATGAACGAGCTTCAATTTCGATACCATAGTTTTGAGCTGTAGGAACATTTCTGTATGAAATTTCATTGGAAACGTCTGAACGTGTAATTTGTTCAATAGGGTTTGTAAAGTGTTTGTAGAAAACAGTACCCGATAAAATTTGACCACGTCCAGGGAAAAACTCATAACGTAAATCTAAGTTTTGAATACTCGCTCGCAAGAGTGAGTCATTACCCGAAAGTAAGAAGTTTGTAGTAAAGTCATAAAAGGCAAACGGAGCCAACTCACGGTACTCAGGTCTATTCAACGTTTGTGAGTAACTAAAACGAGCATTCTGTCTTTTAGTTATTGAATAAATGAAATTCAATGAAGGCAAGATGTCTAGTTTGGTGGTGTTGATTTTTAAGGTCGTATTATCGTCGCGTAAAGCACTTAATACTTGGTTGAAATATTCTGCTCTCACACCCCAAACAAATCGTAGTTCACTTTTTAGACGATTTTCTAATTTAATGCGGTTGTCTAACATTAAGTAAGCGGCTGCTAAGTTTGAGCTAGCTTTATAAGAATCTGTACGTTTTGTTCCATCCGTTAATTTGAAACCACCAACACCTAGAGTTGGACCATTAGGAGCTTGAATCAAGCCCATGTTTTCCGGTGCAAATATTTCGGTTTCCGGCAGGTACAACAAAGATTCATCAAAAATGATGTTACCACCTGAAATCTCGTATTTTGTATAACCTAACTGACGCGCTTGAAAATCGCGGTTACGCAACTGAGCCATTGCCCCGACTTTAAAATCTGTTTTAACAGTTTTAAAAAGAGTCATCGGGTAGGTAACATCCACACGTGCACTCGATGAGTTCTCATTGTTTTCAGAGAAGAACATTCCTCCACCAAATGAAGGACCGATGCTTGTAGAAGAAATGTTTGCAACGTAAGTTGTATCCAATGGATTAGGATCAGTTGGATCAGTGATGAATTTATAACGCGAATAAATTGATCTGTTCAAACTTGGAATGGTACGTTTTACATTACTATACGAAACCAACCAATCTATTCTCAACTTAGAAGTTTTTAATAAATGCTCACCATTCAACTGGCCGGAATAAATATTGTTTGATGTAAACCAGCGTGCATTTGAGCGAATAAGTGTGGGGTTGTTATCTTGTGGATCTTTTTCACCGCTACGGTTGATCAATCGATCATCTGAGTTGATACTATAGATGTTTTTGAAACTTAGACGATTGTTTTCATTCAGTTTAAGGGAGAGGTTTAATAAAGCTCCGCCTAATACTTGTTCCGAATTGTTTTTGTCTAAGTAATTGCTTTCTAATCCGGAAGCAATCGTTGGGTCTTGAGAATTGGCATACGATTTTCGTGTAGTTTCATTGTAATTGAATGTTCTATTATAGGTAATAGAAGAAATAATTCCCAACTCACGACCTTTTATTGTTGGATTGAACCCCATTGCAAATTGCAAGTTGTAGTTGGGCGCAAATTTTTTGTCAACCAAGGCCCAATTTGTCGAGAATTGTTGAGCTAAGGTAGCTTGATCATTTATGTTAATCGGGAAATTCACAATAGACGGAATTACTGAAGGCATTTTACGTGATCCATCATCCAAACCAATCCAATCGGTTTTACCACCTTCGTAAGTTTGTTGTTCTTTGAAGGTTGTAATGGTATTGTAACCGCCACCGACTGTAAGCGAGTAGAATTTTTTATCCGGAACATTTTTGGTGTTGATGGAAATGATTCCTCCGGCAAATTCTGCAGGTTGGTCAGGTGTTGCTGTTTTTGAAATAATGATATTGTCAAGCATATTGGCCGGGAAAATATCAAATGAAAAGGCTTTTCTGTCTGATTCTGAACTCGGAAGCGGTCCGCCGTTTAAGAAAGCTGCATTGTAGCGGTCGTTCAACCCGCGAATAATCGCAAATTTATTATCCTGAATACTAGCTCCACTGATACGCTTTAAAGCATCTCCGGCAGTTTTGTCAGGCGAACGGCGAATCACCTCGGCTGGAATTCCGTCAGAAAAGTTGGCAGCGGTTCTTTGTTTGAGGTACAAATCATTTACCGATTCGCGGTTTCTTCGTGCTGTGATCACCACTTCACCTCCACCTTCGCCTAGGGCATCCTTTGCAATGGTATCGTTCAATGAAACATCAATTATAGTAACCGTATTGTTTACCACCTCAATATCCGTAATGGTCATGCTTGGATATTCGGTATAACTTACTTTAACGCTGTATTTTCCTTGAGGAAGTTTTCCGAATTTGTAAACTCCTTCAAGATCAGATTGCACTTTTGAACCGTTTTGAAGTAATTCTACATCAACAAACGGGATGGTTTCGCCGGTTTTTCCATCGGTGATTTTCCCCTGAATGGCGCCGGAATTTTTGTCTTGTGCAAAAGCCGGAATGGATAAGCTAATAAGGAATAAGGTTATAATTGCCTTCATGTATCAAATTTTGCACAAAGGAACTACTGACAGTTTACTTTATCCTTAGTCTTAAACTAACGGATTGTGAGACTATTGTTATATGAATGTGAATTAAGTGAATTTTAAATAACGATTATATTATCTAAATGTTAACAAGCTCTTAGTATATCGTTTTTGTGGGAGTTAGGCCATTTTGGGTTAATAAACACTTAATACATTAAATTGGTTTCCGTTGAGCATAATTTGAGCACCTGCACTATTTCCATTCAATTGCTGAGCTAAAGGTGCAGCGGCCCCAATGCAAAATACAATTTTTTCATCTATTAACAATGAACCCAATGGCAAGCCGATAAAAAACACACCTTTGTTGGTTTCTACAATTGAGCCGTTTTGAACAACTGCTGAACTTGAGATAGTTTCCAGATGTGGAATCAGCGCCAATTGTCGAGCAATTTCCTGCAATTGTGTATGAATTTTATCCAATTCTTGCTGACTCATAGCTCGGGAGGTCTCGTACTTGTCGCCTGCCGAACTTTTGGTTTCATTTGCGAGTCCTTCCTGCAAATCGGCTACCATGGCCTGAAAATCGGATTGTTTGGCAACGAGTAAGGCACGAGCTGCTGTTAGCAGTAATTCTTTAGTCATGGTCAACGAGGTAGCGTTCCAAAATCACTTTCAACTGGGTAATCACTTTGTCTTCGCTGTATTCCAGTCCTTTTTCGCGAATAACGGAAGTGTCGAATTCATAGACATTGTCCATGAGTTGCTGCAAGACTTCTGCTAGTGCTTCAGGATCGCCGATAGGAATCTGAACACCTAATGACGGATCCAAATCTTTCCCAATTCCAACAGGTGTGGTTATAGTAGGTAAACCTGTAAGCCAGGCCTCTGCCAATACGATACTAAACGTTTCATAGGATGATGTCAGCAAAAAGGCATCGTGCTGCCGCATTTGTGCTGCTATTTCACTCCAGTTCATCGGTCCGAGAAAGGTAACATTGTCAGCTATTCCAAGTAATTGGGCTACCGATTGCCATTTGTCGGAAGGTTGATCTGAAATCACGGTTAATTGTAAATCGGGGTATCCCGCTTTTACTGCAAGTGCAACTCCATTTAGCAAGGTTTCGGGATCTTTTACCGATTCATCCAATGTTGACACATGTAGAAATCGACGGAAGCTGTTTGTTTTCGATTCATTGGGAAAAAACAACTCAGTATCCACGAAGTTTGGGAGCACCGTACTTTTTGTAGTCGGAAAAATGGCTTTCATGTCTTCCTGTAAAAAAGCAGAACAGGCCAGTAATTCATTGATTTGTAGACTTGTGCGTTTTATGATGCTACGTTGTAACTTGCTGAATTTATCACTTATTTCCTTGCGATAATACGAAGCATGTTCCATTACAACCAACGAACAATGATAAAAACGTTTGGCTCTTACAAATTGCAAACCTCGGTTGAGGATTACGTGAGCAAAGAGCAGATCAACGTCTTCGACCTCGTTAAATGCCGTATTCAGTGCTTTTCGTTGCCAGTACCAATGCATCAATTTGTTTTTACTCACCGGATGGTAAATGCGCACGGTATATACACCATCCGATTCGTCTATTTCTTTTTCGATGCGCGAACAAGAAGGATCGCCTAACGTATGGATGACCGAAACCTGATATTCTGCTGTAAGCAGTTGCGCAAACCGTTGCACAAAATTCCCCACAAAGGCATCCAATCTGTTCGGAAACCAGGAACTCATTATTAGGATATGTTTGCGCTCAGTTGGAAACATTGGGGTTTGTTTGAGAGCGAAGTTACATTAATTCACCAGCAACCGAATTGTTTTTTGTTCTCCGAATCTGTTAATAGATATTAAATAAACACCCGAAGCAAGTTGTGGTAATTCAAGTTGATTGTTTGAAATGGTGGTTGCTAGCCGTTTTCCGTTGAGTGTGGAAAGTGTAACCTGATCATCTTCAGTGAGTCCCTCAAGATATACCAAGCCACCTGAAACCGGATTGGGTGAAACGGAAATAAATGAAAGCGACGATTCGGGAACGGAAGAAACGCAAGAAAGCCGGTTAATCCTTGCCCAAATGCTATCGTTGTAAGTAACTGGAACAAGCGAAACACCATCGGCTTCTCCCATGCGCACCACTACTAATCCTTCGGAGGGTGCAATATTGATGATCTGTCCGTTTTTACCAAGAGCAGAGTAGGTGTCGGTCGGAGCTTGTGAAAGCGGACTTCCGGGGAATGAAAATTGTGATTGCGGAAGCATGAATGAGCTTTGCCCGTTGAGCCATGTCAGATATCCATAAGAAGGATTAATGGCTTGCGATGAGCTAGTCATTTCCTGAAAATAAGCCGGATTGTTCAATACAGGATTACCGTTCCAGATTCCTTCGCTGTGCATCAATAAGCCAAAACGGGCCATGCTGCGGGCGTTTGAAACAAAGATGTTGTTGTAATCAATCGGAATAAATAAGCCGGTCATTCCGGTTGGTGCTTTGATCTTTTGTGTGACCCATTGATTGAGTGTGAATCCGGTTGCATCTTCAATAACGCCGTCGAGTAATGTATAAGGACCATTGTGATATGCCCAGCGAGTTCCGGGATCAGCCATGTAATTCAAACAAGCCGCATCGGTGCAGAAAATATCGCCCGTATCGGCCAAGCCGGTTGTCATGGTTAGTTGATGGCGAATGGTGATTTTTTCTTCCTGAGCAGCTGTCATATTCGTCCAACCGACTCCTAGGTAATCGGAAGTGGTATCACTGATGGAAAGATAACCTTCTTCCTGCGCAATGCCTACTGCAAAACCGGTGAGCGTTTTTCCGGCCGAGTTCCAAAGATGCAGGCTGTCGGCAGTAAATGTTCCGAAGTATCTTTCCAGTACGATTTTGCCGTTTTTGAGCACGATAAAGGCCTTGGAATTGGTTTGCTGGAGGAAATCGTATAAGGAATTGATGGAATCCTGACACCAACCTAAGGTTGCAGGATCGGTTGTTTCCCAGGTAGAACCAACCAATGGCGGATAATACAATTGAGCTTTTGCGGTTTGAAAACTACAAACAAATACTATCAGGAAGAATAACTGTTTCATGGACACGGAATCTGTTTTGTCATTGAAGTTACAACAATTTTGTAAAATCAAAATGAGGTTTTCTCCGACAGATATATCTTATAAACCAACTATGTGATCTATTGTTTTCTATGTGGTTAAAATGTGAGTTCTTTGCATGTGTTTTCTTACCACATAGTAAACATAGGGAGGGCAGTGCTATTTTGAGTAAATCGAAACAAGTTGTTCTAACGCAAAATCAATTTCTTCTTTGGTTGTATATCGTGAAAAAGAGAAACGGGCATTGGGTCTACTGCTGTCGGCACCAATTCCTTCTAACACATGAGAACCTTTGTTGGATCCCGAAGAACAGGCACTTCCGCCGCTACAAGCAACACCTTTCAAATCGAGGGTAAACAAGAGCATTCCTGATTTTTCAGTTGCCGGCAAACAGACATTAAGAACGGTGTACAAACTTTTCGCAGGATCGGTTTCACCGTGAAAGCTCACTCCCGGAAGACGTTCTTGCAACTGAGCAATCATGTATGATTTTAACTCCTGAACCTGTTGTTGGTGTTCTTCGATATCGGTGTTTGCCAGTTCCAGTGCTTTGGCTAAGCCTACAATTCCATATAAATTTTCGGTTCCGCCACGCAATCCGCGTTCTTGGGCGCCACCATGAATAAATGCTTCTGCTTTTACGTTTTTGTTTACGTAGAGAAAACCAACACCTTTCGGTCCGTGAAATTTATGTGCTGCACAAGTGATGAAGTCAATGTCCAATTCCTGTAAATTGAAGGCATAATGCGCCATCGTTTGTACCGTATCAGAGTGAAACCAAGCGCCGTATTGACGACACAATTCACTTACTTTCTTGATCGGTAACAAGGTTCCGATTTCATTATTGGCATGCATCAGCGATACCATTGTTGGAATAGGTTCTTTGAGGTAGTTTTCCAATTGCTCCAAGCTGATGTTTCCTTTGTTGTCAACATCCAACCAAACTACTTCAACACCGTTTTCACGCACCAATGCTTCGATGGTATGTCCTACAGCGTGATGCTCAATAGAACTGGAAATAATGCGTTTGGCTCCCAGCGAAAGAATAGCGGTTGTAAGCGCCATGTTATCTGCTTCGGTGCCACCTGAAGTGAAAATAATTTCGGAAGGAGAGCAATGCAAAAGCTTGGCAACGGTGCGCCTTGAAGTTTCAATAACGCCTTTTGCTTGTCTGCCGTAAAAGTGCGTGGAAGACGGGTTTCCGAATTCATTCAGGATATAAGGAATCATCGCCTGAGCTACTTCAGGAGCTATTGGAGTTGTTGCTGCATTGTCAAGGTAAACCCGCATTACTTTTTTTTCGCAAAGTTAGAATTTTGTTTGCTTGTAGTTTCCAAATGTGGAAATCATCCTTGAAAAGCTACCTATTCCAAATGGAAGTTACTTACCCAGTAATTCGCGGAATGATTCCTTTCCTTCGGTAGATCGGAGCAGATTGCGCATCAATAAAAGCGTGCGTTCCAGCCGTTTGTCCGGATTTTTTACAGTGGTTATGTAATTGAGAATGTAACGCTGCATACTTGGTGTCAGTTGGCTAAACCGCCGAAACGCTTCCGCATCTTGTGACCAATATTCGGCTATTTCTTCAGCTACCTCAACTCCATAGGTTGATTCATCTTTGAAAAAACGCACTTCCACATCGTCGCCAATAACTTTTTTTAATTCCTTTAGGCGTTTACTTTGAATGGTCACGCAAGCACTTCCTTCGCCCATAGCCAGCAAACCACATTGCCACTCGATAGCATTATCAAGGCGAATAATGAGGCGCTGATTGTAATTTCCTTTTTCAAACTTCCCGGGAAGCCGGTCCAGAATAACAGGCGGTACCTCGATTACTACATAATTGAGGTAATGTAACTTTACTACAGGAGTTGTATAGGTAACGATGCTTTGTTCCATAGTCAAAACTACAAAAAAGCCCGTTAATCCTTTATTGCTTGGACTAACGAGCTCTTTTGAACGGATGTAATGTTATTATTGACCGGTTGTATAACCTTGTTTTTCTGCGGAGGTTTTCATGGATTTAATGATGGAAGTTCCCAAATCTTCCTGACCACTTTCCAATGCACGTTTTTCTTTTTCGGCTTGAATGAACTCACTGCGTTTTTTTGCCAATTCATTGATGTTATCTTGGTATTTGGATCGGTTGGCTGTTTTTTCGGCAATGATTTTTTCCTGCTCTTCGCGTGTTTTTCCCTGCAATTCCTTCGGAAGTTCATCTTCTTTCAGATCATCAAGTTTAAAATCTTTACGTTTTTGTGCATCAATCAAATCCCAGCTTCCGTTATCATAGTTAGCGTTTGATTTTGAAACGGCGCGTTCCGATTTATTTGATGCTCCTTTCGAACCTGCGTTGTTGTCTTCTTCTGCCTGTTTATTGATACGGTATTCGCCGGAAGAGCCGTAACCCATGTAGGTTGTGTTCAAGGAATCATTGTAGGTGTTGATATCTTGATCGTAAGGTGTTTCAATGTTGAATGCTTCGCGATTCGAATCAATGTTAAAGTAATTTCCCTGACTGATCAACGCACCATCGTACCAAAATTCAGTAACACCCTGATCATATGGCCCGCAGTAAATGGTATTGACAATTATACCTTTGTTAGCCGCATTTTTGAGCACTACTTTGTAATCTGCCGGACCTTGATTAAAGGGTTCGTTTCCGGCGATGTAAATGATTTTCAAATCTTGCGGGTCGGTACTCCAGTTCAATTCAGCCATGGCATCTTCAATGACGGCGCCACAATATTCATCGCCACCATTCGTAAACAAGCCAAACAATTTGCCTGAAATAGAATCCAAATCGCTGATTAGATCAACATGTTTGCGCACATAACGCGGATTGGCAATGGTAGTATTACCGTAATCGTACAATGCAATTTCAAGTTTAGGTACAGCACCGTCTACTCTTAATTGCGAAGCGGCATTTACAATTTGCCAAATGGTGGTTTTGGCTTGTTCAATCAATCCGTCCATACTACCGGATGTATCAAACAGAATGGCAATCTGTATTTTTTTCGCGGTTGTAGGAGGTGGAGCAGCAACTCCCGGATTAATTACTGCAGGTTGTTGTACTTGTGCATAGCTCAACAGGCCCAGGCAACATGCTAAAAGAGAAACGAACGTTTTCATAACAAAGGGTTTTGAAAGGCTTACAACTCAGTTCAATAAAGGTTCAAAACAAGGTGTTTGGAATGAAATATATGTTTGTATTTTAACAAATAGTTAATAAAAAAACTTCGTGATTGAAAAATATTCATTGTAAAAGGTGTTCTATTCAATAGAAATAAACAAATGTTCATTCACCTTTTTCATTGAATATTAAGGTTTTATTATTGTTGCGTTAATTATAAGTCCTCTACAATGGCTAAAATTAGGCTACTATTACTCCTTCTTGTCTGCTCATCCTCAGTGATAGCGCAAGGAAACGAACCTCAGCAAGAAATAGGATACGTGCGTATTCTTTTGAATGATTTAACTACTTGGGAGCAAGTGACAACCATTGATAATTTCGTTCGTACCAAAAACGGTGTCGTCATTACGCGTACAGATCAATACAGTGACACTTTTTTTGCGCAGTACAACATCAATTCCGGTGTAACAGAACAAGATTTTGTTTTGTGGATCACATCACTTGGTTTTGAAGCAAAATGTGTTGTTTCAGGTATTCGAAACGGAGAACCGATAAAAGAGTTTCCGCGCGAATGTTATTCGGTTAACAAAGAATCAATCGATTACCAACGTTAAAAAAGTAGCTTTATGAAATTTCAAATCACTTCTTTTTTTCTGAGTTTTTTAACCGTTGTTGTAACGAACACCTCTTTGGCACAATCACCCAATTGCGATGACGTAGCCGGTGCGCAATTAGCGGTTGGTACCAGTTGCACTCCAGTGACATTTAACTCCAATGCAAATTCCGATTATTGGAATAGTGCCGGTATATGGGGCTTTTGTGGCGAAACCGATGTGGATGATTACTGGATGTGGTTTGATGCCACTTCTACTTCTACAACCGTTACATATACACCGTCAAACGGAGATGCGATATTGACCATTTTTAATGGACCTTGTTCGCCTACCATGAGTTCCAATATTGCTTGTTCGGATAATATCGGTACTGTCGCGGAAACAATTACGTTTGCTACTGTACCCGGCACAAGATACCGTATCCGCATTCAAAATTATTTTAGTAATACCACCATGAATGGAACTATTTGTGCGTATAGTGTTGGTGGAGGAACAACAACAGCTTCTGATTGTTCGGCTGCAGTAAATGTCTGTACCGATTTGAGTTTTTCGATTGATCCAAATGGTTTTGGTACGATCAATGAAATTCCTGTCTCAGGTTCTTTCGGAAATCCCAATATTAATCCGGCCAGTTCAAATTTTGGATGCTTACAAGTAGGGGAATACAATAGTACCTGGATGATTGTCAACATTGCTACTTCCGGAAATCTTGAATTTGTTTTCGGTGGCTTGGGAGCGCAAGCAGGTTATTATGATTGGATCATGTATCCCTATTCCGGAGTTGCTACGTGTGCAGCTATTCAAGCAAACACCTTGGCTCCAGTACGTTGCAACTGGAATTGGGTCAATTTTGGTGGAACGGGGATTTCTGATGTAGTACCTGCAGGAGGAGACCCTGGAAACTATGAGCCTCCATTGGCAGTTACAGCAGGTCAACGCTACATTATTTGTTTTTCCAATTACAGTAATGCTTTGACCACGGTACCGCTTCAGTTTTTGACCGATCCGGGTGACGCTACTGTAAGTTGCACACCACTTGGATTTTCGATGGAAGGACTTTCTGTTGAATGCACAGAAGATCATCGTGTGATTCAATGGTCTTCACCTGTTCAAAATACGTCAGCTCAATTTATTGTAGAAAAAAGTCGCAATAATGCTGAATGGGAAACAGTTGGAACTGCGTTTAATGGCGAGATTTCAGACGGTAGAATTCGTTTCTCAATTGTTGATCCAACAAATCCGGATGTGTTGGAGTATTACCGTGTAAAACAGGTTTTAATCAGTGGTGAAATGCTTCTTTCTTCAACTATTTCTGCTGATTGCGACTTTGAGCAAGAGTTATTTTCGGTATACCCGAATCCGTCAACCGGCTTGATGAATCTGCAGTACAAAAGCGCTTCAGATGCCGTATTACAAATTCATGACGTCTTTGGAAAGCTGGTTTATGAACAAGCGCTGGAATCAAGCCAGAAGATGAAAACGGTTCAAATCACAGCGGAACAAGTGCCCGCAGGAGCATATAGTTACCGTATTGTCATGGAAAATGAAGTGAAATCGGGAACGGTGGTTATTGTAAAATAATCCATTCGATTATTCTCCTTTGTTTTCTTCCTGACGTTCAAATACACGACGTTTTTCACGAATCGTTTTTAAGATGTTTTCCAATCCTTCAGGTGTGGAATGCGCGTCGTACATGACTTTTTTACTTCCTTTTTCAGTGTTGATGATGAGGTATTCTGCTCCGCGGTCGGCACAGTCTGGGCAACCGATAACACTGTCCAGTGCTTCCCATTTTTTCCAATCGATCTGCGCTGCCAGTTCATCCAACTGCGTTTGTGTGAATTTCTCGTTGGTTGCTTTCACCGGAAAATTGATCGAATCGCGGCTTATTTCTTTGTAGTCAAGAGACGATGACGAAAAGTGGATTTCTTTGATACAGTAGCCTCTGCAATGACCAAAGCTGGTTACATGCACAATAGAAAGCATCTGATTGGTTTTTGCTGATTCTTTCGAGGTATTGCAACCGATTAAGATGGAAATAACGGCGAGAAATAAGAAAAGCGTACGCATGGTTTTATCAATTATCTGAACAAACTTCATTCACCGTCGAAAGTACAATTATTCTGCCATTTTTGCGGAAGTTGGTGAGTTTGTAAGTTTATCAGTTCATAAGTTGGTAAGGTAGGCAGTTCATGAGTTTTGAGTTGGTAAGTTGATTTCCGAACTTGCAACCGATGAACTTAACACCCCAAGAAACTCAACACCTCTTAAAACTTACAAAACTCACCAACTTATAAAACTCATTTTAACTCACCTTTAGCTACCTTTGCATCATGTACATTCAGTCGCTGTCGTTACTCAATTTCAAAAATCACGAAGAAGCCGATTTTCAATTGGTAGATGGCGTGAATTGTATTGTAGGCAGAAATGGAGCAGGAAAAACCAACGTATTGGATGCGGTGCATTATTTGAGTATGTGTCGTTCGTACCTCAATCCGATTGACCGCCAAAACATTCGGTTTGAGCAGCAATTTTTTGTCATTCAGGGTGAATGGGTGAAACAGGAAACCACGCATTCGTTGTACTGTGCCGTAAAGGCCGGCGCCAAAAAAGTGTTCAAAAGAAACAAAAAGGAATACGATAAACTTGCCGATCACATCGGACAATTTCCGGTGGTGATGATTTCACCTTACGATGCCGATTTGATTTCGGAAGGAAGCGAAGTGCGCCGCAAGTGGATCGATGGCATCATCAGTCAGTTTGACCGTGCTTATCTGGACGACTTGCAGAAGTACAACAAGGTCTTGGAGCAGCGCAATGCACTGTTGAAACAACAATACGAAAACGGGTTCTTTGATCGCGAATCAATGGAAATTTGGGATGTACAGCTCATCCGTTACGGAAATGCGATCTATGAAAAAAGGGTGAGTTTCATTGAAGCGTTCATTCCTTTGTTTCAGCGCTATTATCAATGGATTTCGGGCGGAGAAGAACAAGTGTCCATGGAATACCAATCGGCGTTGCATTCCGGGTCGTTTGAAGAGTTACTGCAACAAGCTCAGCCGAAAGACAGTCGTGTGCAATACTCCACGGTTGGTGTGCACAAAGACGATGTGCTTTTCAAGATCGAACAACATCCTATCAAACGTTTCGGATCGCAGGGTCAACAAAAAAGCTATCTCATTGCTATGCGACTCGCGCAATTTGAATGGTTAAAAGAACGCCTAGATTTGGTTCCGGTATTATTGCTCGATGATATTTTCGATAAACTAGACAATCACCGCGTGGCTCAATTGATGTCGTTGGTTTCGCAGCACATTTTCGGTCAGGTATTGGTCACCGATACGGATGAAATTCGTGTTTCAGGCATTTTTCAAGCAATAGGAGTAACGCCCAATATGGTCATTTTCGGAGAGGAGGAACTGGTATGAGTGAATGGAATGAAAACAAACGTTCGGGCGAGTTTCAGCCGATGAAAGATGTCGTAGATAAACTCTTGAGAGCCTACCAGCTGAAAGGCAAAATGGCCGAATTGGATGTGCTGAACCAATGGGAAGAAATGATGGGGAAGGCCGTGGCTTTTCGCACCACCAAATTGTCGATTAAAAACAAGGTACTACATATCGAACTCAACTCTTCCGTCATGCGCGACGAATTATTGCATGGTAAGCAAATCATCATTGAACGCGTGAATCAACAAGCCGGTTTTCGGATTATTGAAGATGTGTGGTTTGGGTGAAATACGTTAAACTTCCTCTGCAAAAAATTCTTCTTCCTCTTTCACAACCGTTTCGCGTGATCGTAAGGAAAATGACAACACCAGAAATCCCACCAACGCCGATGCTGCCGAAGCTAACAGAATAGCCATCTTCGAACTGGTGATAACCTGTTGATCTTCAAATGCTAGTAAGGAAATAAAGATCGACATTGTAAAACCGATTCCGGCTAACATACCGATTCCTATAAAACTTAGAAAGCGGTTTCCTTGCGGAAGTTTGCAAATGCCTAACAAGCTTCCCAGCAGTGAGAACCCGACGATTCCAATAGGTTTTCCGATAATGAGTCCCGCGGCAATTCCCATACTATTGATCGATCCCAATTGAAGCATCCAATCGTTTTCAATCACAATTCCGGTATTGGCTAATGCAAATAAGGGTAAAATGAGAAACGAAACAGGTAAGTGCAGCCAATGCATGAGTTTCACTGATGGACTTTGTTCTCCGCCACCCACAAACGGAATGGTAAACGCCAGTAAAACTCCTGAAATGGTTGCGTGAATACCAGATTGCAAAAGGAAATACCACATTACGCCTCCTAAAACCAAGTAGGGAAAGAGCATTTTTACTTTTAGGTTATTCAACAGCAATAAAATCAGAAACACGCCGATTGCCAGTAAAAACGGAACCACAAAAAATCCTTTCGAGTAAAAGATGGCGATGACCACAATGGCGCCCAAATCGTCGATAATGGCTAAGGCTGTGAGAAACACTTTGAGTGAAACAGGTACTTTTTTTCCGAGCAATGACAAAATTCCCAGCGAAAAAGCGATATCAGTTGCCATCGGGATTCCGATTCCGGATTGTGTGGGTGTTCCGTTGTTGAAAAAGAAATGAATTCCTGCGGGCACCAGCATTCCGCCAAGTGCAGCAACGATCGGAAGCATTGATTTTTTGACGTCTGATAACTCTCCAATGTAAATTTCTTGTTTAATATCGAGTCCGACCAACAAGAAAAAGATGGTCATGAAGCCATCATTGATCCAAAATTCGACCAGTTTACCCGCCACATCATTGTGCCAGAAATGGGTGTATGATTCTCCAATACCGGAGTTGGCCAAGTAAAGCGAAACGAGCGTACAAAGAATGAGCGTAATTCCAGCCGATTTCTCATTCCCGATAAAAGCATGGTAGAGTTTTCGTACTGCCGTAGCTCGTTTTTTCATGGGGTGAAGATACGAAATAGCGACTAATTGGCCGGTATTGTGTTATTCGATTCCGATTGAAACAATCGGTTTTGGGTTTGTAAACGCAGGTTGAGTGAAGAGGATCGGGGCACCAACCCATTCTGTAGTGTTACCGGAGGCATCAATCAACATAAAGGTAACTTGATATAGATCTCCTTGGTTGAGTAAGAAGGCTCCTGAACACATGCTATGGCCAATGAATAAACTCGAATCTCCATGATCTAGATAATAAGACGCAGAATCGTTGGTGGTCAAACTCTTCACAGTTGCTTTTATTAAGACTTCTGAGCTATCATTTACAAGGCAACTAAAACGAACCCAAACTTCAGGACCACAACCATACATGACATTCTTTTTATCGATTTCTTGCGGAACGGCGGTGAAAATTGGTTTTATCAGATCATTGTTTCCTATTACATCAAACGCAATGGCTACGTCTTTTCCAAGATTTTCATCCCATACAGTAAGCTTTTCTTCTTCTTTAGGAAGATTTTCGATGACAAACGTATATCGAACTCCTTTTTTTGGTGGACGTTCAGGGATCAAAACTGCTTGTGTAAGTAAATAACCTCCTTTCAAGGTTTCTTTAACGGTTAATCTGATTTTTGTTTTGCCGTTTATTAAGTATACGGGATAAGTCGTACCTAGCTTTTCGATTACACCTTGGCTTAGTGAATATCCTTCAACAACAAAAATAGTGTTTGGACGAATCGTCTTTCCGGACGGAAAAACCGAAATTCCCCGAGAAGTACAAAAACCGCTGACATGGAGACTGATACTGGAAAGAAAAAACACTAAAAGGATGGTTCTCATGTAGATCACTTTTTAAGATCATCTAAAAATATGATAAAATTTGTCGGTAATGGATTTGATAGCATTATTAAAGAATTCTATGTTTCTAGATGAAAAACAATTTGTTTCATCAGCTTAACTTAGGAAGTTGTTTGGTTCAACACACAATTCGTACCTTCGCAGTCCAAATTTGTACAACATGTCTGTTCACAAAAATGTAAAACGCGTTACAACGCACGTATTGCAGGAGATGAAAAACTCGGGCCAAAAAATTTCAATGCTCACAGGCTACGATTTTTCCATGGCGCGGATCATCGATTCTGCGGGAATAGATGTGATTTTGGTAGGTGATTCGGCCTCGAATGTGATGGCGGGTCATGAAACTACCTTACCGATTACACTCGACCAAATGATTTACCACGCTTCGTCGGTGGTAAGAGCGGTTGAACGTGCTTTGGTAATTGTGGATATGCCGTTCGGTTCGTACCAAGGAAATTCCAAAGAAGCCTTGTCGAATGCCATTCGCATCATGAAAGAATCGGGTGGACATGCTGTGAAACTGGAAGGTGGAATCGAAATCATCGAATCGATCAAACGCATTCTCACTGCCGGTATTCCGGTGATGGGACATCTTGGGTTGACACCGCAATCGATCTATAAATTCGGAACGTATGTGGTTCGTGCGAAGGAAGAAGACGAAGCACAGCGATTAATGGAAGATGCCATTGCCTTGCAGGAAGCAGGGTGTTTTGCTATTGTTCTCGAAAAAATCCCTGCCGAACTAGCCCGACAAGTAGCTGCTGCAGTGACCATTCCGATTATTGGGATCGGTGCCGGAAATGGCGTAGACGGACAAGTGTTGGTAGTGCACGATATGTTGGGAATCAATAACGAATTTAGTCCGCGATTCTTGCGCAAATACGCCAATCTTTACGACCAGATGATGGGTGCTTTCCAGCAATATATTTCCGATGTGCGCTCTGGCGATTTTCCCAATCAAAGCGAACAATACTAAGTGCAGGATTTCAACGATTTAGAGGTTTTGTATGAAGATAATCACTTGATTGTCATCAATAAACGCGCTTCTGAAATTGTGCAGGGCGACAAAACCGGCGATGAACCCTTGGTGGAAAAAGTGCGTGAATACATTCGCAAGAAATATGACAAACCCGGGAATGTGTTTTGCGGATTGGTGCATCGGTTAGATCGACCAACAAGTGGTGTGTTGGTATTTGCCCGCACAAGTAAGTCGCTTGAACGCATGAATAAACTCTTTGCAGAACAACATCCTGACAAAACCTATTGGGCTGTTGTGGAAAAAGCTCCGAAGCAAAAGAGTGGAGCCTTGAAGCATTACCTCACACGCAACGAAAAACAAAACAAATCCTATGCTTCTGACGTTGCTAAAACCGGAAGTAAAGAAGCGCGACTTTCTTATAAACAGTTGTTGCAATCGGATCGGTACACCTTGTTGGAAATCGCTTTGGAAACAGGTCGTCATCACCAGATCAGAGCGCAATTGGCAACAATTGATTGCATAATAAAAGGCGACTTAAAATACGGTGCCAAACGTTCCAATCCGGATGGTTCCATTCACCTGCACGCACGTTCACTGCGATTTAAACACCCAACACGAGAAGAAGAAATCACTGTTGTAGCTCCTGTTCCTTCAGAACCGTTGTGGCAGTGGTTTGAAAAGGAACTTTCTTAGCCCTGTTGATGAGCGGAAAATTGTCCGTTGAACCCCTGTTTTGTCCAATTGACCAATTAACTTTATTGGAATGACAAGGTATTTGTTACTTTGTGGTTCGTGTCCGAAAAAAATCCATATAAAAAGTTAGCGCTCAATGCGTTTATTAGCTCTTGTTTGATCGGGCTTTTGGCTATTGCAACTCATGCTCTGATGCACCCGAAATCACTACTTTGGTTAATTCAAATCGGGAGTTTGATTGCAGGATTGTTTTTGGTCATCTCGGCTATCAATATCCTGGTTCTGTTTATACTTGAAAATACTAGGCAAAAATCCACATTCACCTTTTCGCGTTATGTACTGAGTTTCGTATGTGTTTCGATTGTTGCGGGTGTAGGTTATTTTCTTTCGGATCACTTTCAACAGGAACCGAACGGAATGCTGCGGCTCGTCAGACAAAAACCGTTTGCAGAAGACAATTGGAGGGGGTATGCCTTTTTCATTTTGATTTTGGCTATCAATTCCATCGTTTTGCTCATTCAAAACTTGCTTTTGATGAAGGATTTGAAAAACAAAGTCGAATTGGAAAATACCGAGTTGAAGCTCAAAAATCTGGAGGCCACCTATGAACAATTAAAACAGCAGATTCACCCGCACTTTTTGTTTAACAGTCTTAGTACGCTTAAATCGCTTATTCAGCGGAATCCTAAAACTGCAGAAGAATACCTGATAAAATTATCGGGTTTTCTCCGCACATCGATGGATCAGACCAAACCGGATTTGGTTACACTTAAGGAAGAATTGGAAATATGCAGACAATACCTGGAAATGCAAAAGATGCGTTTTGGTGACACCTTGAATTATAGCATTGAAATACCTTCTGTGGAAGCATCGATAAGATCTATTCCCTTTTTCTCTATTCTTCCCCTGTTGGAAAATGCGATCAAACACAACAGCCTCACCACAAAACAGCCCTTGGATATTACCATTCGTTCCATTGACGGATACATTGAAGTAGTGAACCGTAAGCAATTCAGGGAATCTGTTGAACAAGGTCTGAATTCCGGGTTGAACAACCTGAAAAGACGTTACCGGATTCTTTCAGACGATGATGTGCTTATACAGGAAAGTGAAAATTGGTTCAGTGTGAAAATTAAAATGCTTTCAAATGAGAATCGTAATCATTGAGGATGAAAAGCTGACTGCCGAAGACTTGCGGGATTCCATTTTAGCGGTAGCACCTGAAAGTGTCATTGAAACCATTCTTCATTCGGTGCAGGATGCAGAAGAATATTTCTTAAATCACAAGGTGCCTGAACTCTTGTTTTGTGATATTCAACTTGGTGACGGATCGATTTTTGATTTATTGAACAAGGTGCGCATTGATGCCCCGATTATTTTTTGCACGGCTTACGATGAACACACTTTACAGGCGTTTAAACTCAATGGGATCGAATACATATTGAAACCGTTTAGCACGAATGATATTCGTTTGGCATTCAATAAATTTGAACGATTGAAACAGACCTTTAATAACCAATTTGATTTTGCGCAACTCCGATTGCAAAGTCAACAAAATCTACTTGTTCATTTTCGTGATACCATTATCCCCGTGAATTGTGCAGACATTGGAATGATTTACATTTCACATCAAATGACCTACGTTCAGACACTTGAAAACAAAAAGTACATTCTAAGCAAGACGTTGGAAGAATTGGAACAAATCCTCGATCACCGTTTTTTTCGCATGAACCGCATGGCTATTGTTAATAGAAAACTGGTTCTGAATGTGAACAAACAATTGAACAGAAAATTACTCATTAACGTTTCTCCGGATTTCGAAACAGACATAAAATTAACGGTCAGCAAAACAAAATCTCCACAGTTTTTAAAGTGGCTGAAAGATACCTGATCATCAACCGGCCAGTTGGGCTCTCAGATTGTCCGTTTCATTCATTTATTGGTGTTTCTACATTTAATATTGAAGCATATTCGCTTGAATTTTAAATTATAAGCAAATGTTTCCATTTCACATCATCGGGTTGTTGACCCTGCAATTTATTGCCTTAATAGGCGCTTTTTTCTTCAAATCTCATGTTCAGCGACATGAATTGGATAAACGGTTTCAACGCTCAAGTAAGTTCCTGCTGATTGCGGCATATGTTCTAATTGTTTTGACCTTGGCACATGCTGTTGTTTATCATTTAATGCATGGATGTCTTATGCAGCATCATAGCTGTTAAAGATATGATCATAAGTACGCAAAGTGGCTGTCTAAAAAATTAGATGGCCTCTTTTTTATACTTGAATTACTCAGGTAAAATTACCTGTTGCAAGTTATCGTTAAAAAGTTAGCCGCAATCGTTTAAACGTTTAGAAATTACGGGAGATTTGTAGCTGAATCGGCTGAAAGTAATACCTTCGTAGTATGAGAATTTTTGGACTATTCCTGTTGTGTATACTTGGCGTCATCCGATTGAACGCTCAAGTTACTCCTTATCACTATACCATTCGCGCCGAGCTTTCATCTCAGTTGATTTATTGCCTGGCACAAGACAGTTATGGTCGCTTGTTAATAGGTACGGATGAAGGATTGTACCGCTATAATGGCTTCAAATCGAAACACATTATCGCTTCTGGGAATTCGTCTAAAGAAATCACTCAATTACTGGCTTACGAAGACGGTTTTTTGGCTACCAATGGCTCAGGGCAGTTGTTGGAGCTAAAGGGCGATAAGCTGAAAGTGATCAACCTTTCGGGGTTTCGCGGAGATATTCGCCAGTTGTTGATTGTCAAAAAAGAACTCATCATTACCGGTTCCAAGTACATTACTGTTTTTTCGTTGCCCGATTTTAAGTGGGTGAGTCAAGAAGTCATTCCATACACAGAACCTGAAGCTACGGTTGCCAATCACGTATTGCGTTACGGAAAATCGCGTATGGCGGTTCTCAATTCGGGCGAATTGGTGAATATTGATAAAGGTGAATCGCGCAATATTCCGAATACAACCGGAAAAATGCTCGTGACATTCGGAAAACAACTGGTGATTGTTCCTTCATTCATGGCCGAAGATCCGGTTTATACCTATGGAGACGGGTTGTTTCGCAGCTGGGGAACACTCTTGAATAAAGGGAATCTGCGTGTAAACAACGCCAAGGTTGTTGGAAACCAACTGTTTGTGCTTTCTGAAAACGGCGTTTTTGTGTATTCGAATAAGATTTCAAAAAAACCGGCACATTGGTTTCAAGGTATTGCTACCACTGATATTTTCAAAGACAAAAGTGGCAATGTGTGGATCGCCACAAAGGGAAAAGGATTGCTGTTCATTCCGTCGGGAAGACATGAGATTATTTATGGTGGAACCTTGCTAAGTATTGTTCCCGGTCCGGCAGGATCTTTTTTCGGAGGAACACTCGACGGATCGATTGTACAATTTGATCGCCGCGGTCGTGAATTGAATACCTATGCAAGCCCGATCAACAATCAGGAGGCGGTATTTATGACCTACGACCTGTATTCCAACCAATTGTTTTCCAACATCGGATTATTTGCAGTTGGAAATCCGAAGGCTGTAAACAAAACCAATGAAGCATTGAAAGGTGTGGCGCGTTTGGCCGACGGTTCGGTTTACCTCGCAAAATCAACAGGTGTTGTTTTTATACCGAAACCCGGCAAAAAAACACCGCTTTTCGGACTTACCGATTCAACCAAACTTCAGTTATTGCGGTCAGAGCCTGCAAAAGGTATCGCGTTAAACGAGCGGAATCAGGAAGTAGCGTTTAGCACCGTAAAAGGTGTTTTCAGAAGAGTGGGCGAGGAACCGTACCAAGAAATTACCCTGAATGGAAAATCAATAGATGCGCAGGCAATCACGTGGTTTAAAAACGATTTGATCATTGCAACCGCTCAACACGAATTGCTGTTGGTACAAAACGGAAGAGTAATGAAACGCAAGGATTTGTCGCTGAATTCGGGCGAATTGTTTGTGCTGAAAATGACCGCTACGGAAGGGTATGTGTATATATTGACGGAAAAAGGAATGTATCGTTTCAATGATTTGGATAAAAACATTGAAGGCTTAAAAGAATTGACCGGTCTTGACGGTTTGGTGATGCGTGATTTTGCCGTGGTGAAAGACCAACTCTATATCGTTACACAGCGTGGTGTGTTGTTCTTAACCTGGAAACAGTCTGAAACGATGAACTATTCACTGGTACTAAGCGAAATTACCGGTCGTAAATACGATCATTACAATTACAAAGACGACCGCATTCAGTTTCCGTTTGATGAAAAACTGATTGTGATTCCGTTTGAATGTGTGGATTTATCAGGAAATCAGCAATTCATCATCCGGTATGCAATTCACACCAAGAGAGAACGTGGTTACTGGAATGCATTACCTGCCAGTGCCGAGCAACTCAACCTTTCGCACCTGAACCCCGGCAATTATACGGTGGAATTTTACCTCTACGATCCGGTTTCTCAAACCAAAGGTCCAATACAACGTAAGCAGTTTACGGTCTTGTACGAATGGCACAATCGTCCATACTTGTGGTGGTTTATCGGCATTCTATTTGCCTTTTTCGTTGGCTTGACCTGGCGTTGGAGTTTGCGCAGAGAGCGGAAAAAGTATGAGGTGGTGAATGAGAGATAAGAAGTTGGTTTCTCAAGCAACACGAGGAGACTTGTTAATCAATTCGTATTCTTTAAAAAAAGATTCCTGATTCAGGTTGAATTTAGTCGCAAACTTTCGAATCAAATCTTTACTGAAACCTCTTCTATAATTAAGAATATCAGAGATAGTTGATTGAGGAATGCTTAATTCTTTTGATAGCTTATAACCGGAATATCCGTATTCCTCCATCAACGCTTTTAGCAAATCGACAGGGGTTAATGCATCAAAAGGATTGTTCTGCTTACGTGAATAATCATCAATAATTAATTGAAGTACATAATAATCACTTTCTAGATCATCATTTCCATTTCCTGCACTTAATTTTTTTCCTAGCTCCATGTGCAGTTTACAGTATTCATTATACTGTTTTTTGGTTACAATTTCTGAGTATTTCATAATCGTTTTTTTAAATTCTGCTCAAAAGAGTTGAACAGTACACGCATCAATCTTATCGTATTCGGCATGCGTTCCAATGAAAGCAACATACAGGCAACAATTTTTGTAAAAATTATAATCGCATATCATTCGAAAGTTATTTCCTCCAATATCAAACACAGTCCGATCATTTTCACAATTGCCAATGATACTCATATTAGGGAAATCAGTTTTAATATCATTTAAATCATTCCAATCACAATTTTTAAGTCGCTCCAAAAAGATTTGAAAACTTGGTAGTGCTCTAGCGTTTTTCGTACAATAGTTCCATATGGATACTTCCGTTATTACCCTTACCTTCATTTATTTAAATCCATTATTTATCAAAGGTATAAAATACTTTGCAATTTGCGAAGTAGTTTTCATTGTTTAATGTTTCAAAGAAGATGATTAGCTGGAGCCAACAATGAAGAAACTCAAGTTAAGTGAACTCACGAAAATTATTCGCTAGACACTATCTGTTTTATTGCTACTTCTCTAATCTTCATTACTTTCGTGTACCATGAAACTACGCACGGTTCAAACCCTACTTTATTGCTGCATTTTTGTAGTACACGGTTTTTCGCAAGCCGATACTAACACCGTGAATAAATGGAATCAGGAAGCGCTTGATTTGGCTTATTCTGATCCGAAACGTGCAATGGAACTGTCTGAAAAGGCGCTGAAACTTTCTCAAAAGCTCTCTTTTTCAAGAGGCGAAGTCCGCGCATTGATCCGCAAGGGAATTATCTACGATGTGCAGTCAAAAAATGATCAGGCAATTGAAATGTATCAGGAGTCGCTTCAGTTGTCTAAGAAAACTGACGATCTGAAAGCCATTGCTTCCAACCTCAATAATCTGGCTTTGATTTACTGGAAAAAGAGTGAACTCACCGAAGCACTAACCTATCTCAATCGTGCCTATTCCATGTTCGGAGAATTGGAAGACGAATACAACATGGCTTCTGCTGCCAATAACCTTGGATTGATTTACGAAGAAATGGAACTGTATCGCAAATCGCTTTCATGGTGCCGAAAAGGATTGGTTCACGCCAAACGTTCGCAGGATGAAGCCATTCAGTATGATATTTACAGCAACATGGGCAATGCCTACCAAAGCCTTGGTCTGCAGGATTCATCCGGGCTTTATAGCCGGAAGGCCATCGAAGGATATCGCAAGACAGGAAATAAATACGGTCTGGCAATGTCGTTGTGCAACCTGGGAATCTCACTGAAAAACGATAAAGCAGCAACCGAGTCTATTCCTTTGTTTATTGAATCGATGGAAATCGCTAAGGAGATCGGCAATGAGCATTCGTTTGTGAGCTCGGGAATTAATTTATCGCAGAGTTATTATTCCTTGAAACAATTTGACAAAGAGCGTGATATTCTGCTGCAGATCTATCCATTAGCACTGCAATTGAAGTCAAATGAGCTGGCGCATAAGGTTTGTTATGGTCTGGGGAAAAATAGTGTTCATTTCGGTGATAGTGAAGGAGCAAGAAGTTATTTTGAGCAATTTGAAAAGTACCATGCGGCTTATTTCAGAGGAATCATGACCAAAAACCTTTCGGAGGCCGAGAAGAAATTTCAGGTACGCGCCGAGCGTCAGCAATCGGTTTTAAAGCTAAAAGAGCAGGAACAGGCACGTTTTGTAGATAACCTGATTTGGTTTGCGGGTCTGATGGTTCTGATTCTGATTGGGATTCTGACCTTTTTCGTGATCCGCAAACGCAACCTACAACAAGAACTCATCAACCAACGTTCGGTGTTTGAAGCTACAATCGAGGAACGCAAACGCATTTCCTATGATCTGCACGATCATGTGGGGTCACAGCTGAGCTACGTAGTCAATAACTTGGAACTGATTCAGCATTCCGACAGCGAAAACGAGCGGGTGAAACGCACTTTTAACATGAGTCAGGCGGCAATGAACTCGCTGCGAGATACCGTTTGGGCGCTGCATTCGGAGGAATTAACCATGGGTGCATTGACCGAGCGTATGGAAAACTTAGCACGTAAAATGCTGGAAAACACCACCGAAATAGCGTTAAAATTTAGTTCCTCAGTTCCGGCCGATTTGGTCATTCCACAGCATTATACCATGCATATCATGCGTGTTTTTCAGGAATCCATTCACAATGTATACAAACATGCTCAGGCAAGTGTATTGACAGTCAACGTTGCCGAAACAGCCGGTGAAATCAGCATTTCAGTTGCAGATAACGGTATCGGAATCAGTGATGATCCGGAGAAACCGTTTCACTATGGATTGCAAAGTATGAAAGACCGCGCAGCCAAAATCAACGGAACATTGACGATCTCATCAAAACCCGATGGAGGCACGGAAGTGGTGCTGACTTGGTTGAAAAATGGTCTCCGCTAATTATAATGTTTAGGTGACAGACTTATTTAACTCCCACAGATGCACTGATTTTTGTTTCCGCCTTGGGCGGACACTCACGTTTTTTATAGTATTGTTTATCGCCTAAAATTGGAAAAATGTTCACACACAATGGCACGTCCGTTAGGCGTGCAAAAAATCTGTGCATCTGTGGGAAAAGAAACGTCGCGGCTAGCCGAGACGCGGTGTGATCGCACCTATTCATTTGAGGTAAAAAATAATCCAAATGCGTAATTGCTTTGTACGTGTTTTTGGTCGACATTTGATACATGGAAAAGTGTAGAATTGCCTTGGTAGACGACAAGCCTTACAATGTGCAGGTTTTAGCCGAAAAGTTGGGCTCGAAACCCGAATATGAGATTGTAAGTACCACTTATGGCGGTTTGGCATTTCTGGAAGCACTCAAAAACATGACACACGCTCCGGATGTAGTGTTTATGGACATCGATATGCCCGATTTGAACGGCATTGAAACCGTACAGCGCGCCAAGAACACCCATCCTGAAATTCATTTTTTGATGATCACTGTGTTCGACGATGAAGAACGCGTTTTTCAGGCCATTCAAGCCGGAGCGAGCGGTTATCTACTCAAAGACGAATCGATTTCAGGCCTTCACAAAGCGGTCGACGATGTGCTGAATTACGGTGGAGCACCCATGTCACCCTCAATTGCCCGCAAAGCATTTCAATACATTCAACGCATGCAAGCGGCAGCAGCCACGGCTTTGGTGGTGAATCAATCGCCACTCAGCTCGCGCGAAATGGATATCCTTGCCGGTTTAGCCGAAGGAAAAAGCTACATGATCATTGCCGAAAAACTGTTTATCAGCCCGCATACGGTGCGCAAGCACATGACCAATATCTACGAGAAATTGCACGTCAATTCAAAGGTAGAGGCGGTAAGAATGGCGTTGGAAAAAAAATGGGTGTAGTAGGCGTGGGACGCCTCCCGCGCAGACTACAACCAGTCTTTTAGATATAACATCAGAGCAGTGGATTTCACGCCGATTAACCACCAAATTAAACCATATCGTGATTTGTTGGGATGTATTTCAACCATTTTACAACCTTTTAATGTGAGGTAGTTCACCAATAAACATTTATAGGCTTGGGATACTCCCATTCAATTACAGAGATCCTATCAAAACATTTCCCCTAATCATTCGTTAGAAGCTGAATGACAAAATACCTTTTGTTCCTATTGTTTGCTTGTTATCTGTTGACAATCCACGCGCAAAACTGGGAAACCAAAACTCCCGTTCCGGCGTGGGGCAGAGACGATGCATGCGCATTTTCGCTTTTAGGAAAAGGATATGTGGTAACGGGCAACCAAGGAGGTTTTACGCAAAGCAGCCGTCTTTGGTGTTATGATCCAATTGCGGATGAATGGACTGAGAAAACAGCCTTTCCGGGAATTCCACGACAATATGCTGGTTCGTTTGTGATGAACGAAGAAGTATACATCATTATGGGCATTGCTGAAAACGGTACGCCGCTCAACGATTGTTGGAAATATATTCCCAAAACAGATACTTGGCTGCAATTGGCCGATTTCCCCGGGCAAGCGCGCTGGTCGATGTTTTCGTTTGCAACCTTGCTTTACGGTTATGTTGGAACAGGAGCCATGCCGGGAGTTTTGCTGAGCGATTGCTGGCGTTATAATCCCGCTGGTGATACGTGGATTCAATTGAACAACTTTCCGGGGGGAGCAGTGCGCGAAACGGTGTCGTTTTCCATTGCAGAAAGCGGTTATGTTGGTCTTGGATTTCAATCCGTTAACGGAACAAATCTGACAGACGCGTTTTACCAATGGAATGATCTCACGAAGACCTGGACGGTTTTGCCCGATTTTATGGGGGGGCCGCGATCGTATGCCACAGCTGTTGCAAATAGCCATCAGGGATTTGTAGCAACAGGACAGGATGCCTTAGATAATTTTTACAACGATTGTTTTACATTCGACCCCGAAACGGTCTCTTGGTCTATCGTTGATCCCTTACCCGAGCTTGGCATGCGTGGTATGAGCGCTTTTACAATCGATAAACACCCGTACTTTCTCACAGGATTACGTCAGGATTTTGTGCGTGTATCGAGCGTGTTTCGTTACAATGCTCCGGCGATTGTTCATTCAGATGTGTCGGTATATCCCAATCCTTCCTCCGGAGAAGCGATTGTGAAAGGCGAGGCGCTGAAACAGATTCAACTACTGACCCTCGATGGACGCTTGCTGCGCGAGGTGATTCCTACCGAGACTGCTACATGGTTGGGGGAACTTCCTGCCGGGATGTTGCTGCTAAGATTGCAAACCGGAGACGAGTGGATATGTAAACGGTTGTTGGTGTATTGACTTGTCTCGGCTAGCCGAGACGTTACCCTGATAACGCTTGTTTCACCGAAAGCTATTCTTTTTCTTTCCCACAGATGCACAGATTTTTGCGCTCCTAACGGCAGCGCTAATAATCATATAATTTCAATAAATAACAACAATATTAAAAATGTGCGAGGGCGTTAGCCGAGCTGAATCTGTGCATCTGTGGGAGAATATTTTATTTTGAAATAACTTGGCGGTTCTGTTCCTACTGATACCCCTTAAAATCACTTGGGCACTGATACATCCTACGTGTAGAGCGGTTTTTGAGGTATCTACCAAATAAGATTTTATCCCCGAAATCAATCACCAAACTCAACTCATGCGTGCCGTAAGAAGAGGTTTTTAAACGAGAAATCGTCATGTCAAAACCGTACATCACACGCCAGCTATTGGCCGTTTGCGAAGGCAGGTTCAACCCAACGGTAAAGATGAACGAATCGTAGCTTTTTACACTCAAGGCTGCATTGCGGTTGCGGAACCAAATACCGAAGGTAAACGGACGGTTCACAAGGTTCATTCCCACAGTAAAAGTCTGAAACTCGCGTTGCGTTTCGAAGATAAAACCGGGCGAGTAGATGAGGTCGTTGAACAACAAGTTGGCATTGGCGTGAATCACCGTGCGGGTAGGCAAGAGCTGATCATCGCCCAAAAAAGCATCCCTAGGTTGCGATAAATGGTGCAAACTGGCGCCAATGGTCATGGAATATTGTTTGAACGCCCCGCTCGATTTGCGCGTTCTTCCGTTAAATCGGGCTACCAAACCGGTATTAAAATCGGCATACGAAACGCGGTAATAATCCGGGCGATTAAATGCTGTTGGATTCACGTCACCCAATGTTTCGTCCAGTTGATCGGAGAACGTAAGTTTTGACCAATCAATGCGTTTGGAAATAAATCCACCCCCAACTCCGGCCTGAATGATGAGGTTCTTAGTATCTACAGGACGGTAGGAATACGTTAAATAACCGCCTGTTGTGCGCAGCATGGCTTCTCCGGCCACGTCGCTATAGATATTGCCGCCAATACCCATTTTAAAGATGGATTGTGCTTCAAACGATCCCGAGAAGGTATTGAACCGTCCGGGAATTGGTCCCCACAGGTTGCGCGCATTGGCACGGAAGGTGAGTCCGTTGTTGATGGCCGTCATCGCCGGATTGTAGTAAATGGGATTGTTGTAAAACTGCGAGTAGTTGGGGTCTTGCGACCATCCAACCATGCTAAGCGCACAACAACCGATCAGTAAAAGAAGGAATTTTTTCATGGCTTAACGAATTACGGTTACGGTTCCTGAACGTTTCTTTTTCCCATTCGGGTATTCCTTGCCTTCCCACACGCGTTCGTTGAGGAAAGTGGCGGTGGCTTTCCATACATAGGCATCTTGCTGTACGGGTTCGCCGTTGAAGGTTCCGTCCCAGTATTCGGTTGGTCGGCCGTCGGCATCCAGAGCGGTTGTTTGCCAGATCAAGTTGCCCCAATCGTCGTAAATCAGCAATTCAAACGATTTTAAACCGACGCCTTTCGGGATAAAGTTCGATACCTCAAAGTCACCGCTTCCCGGACTCAAGGCATTCGGAATGAACAAGCCGTAGAAGAAGTCGACCCCAACGGTTTGATTGGTGGTATCCGCACATCCGAACTGGTTGGTGGCAATCAGAATCACATCAAAATCACCGAAGGTATTGTAACGTTCGATTGGGTTTTCGAAGGTCGATGTATCGCCGTTGCCGAATTCCCAATAATAGGTCGTTGCTCCCACAGAAGTATTGGTAAATTCAACGGTTCCGCTCAATGGATCGGGGTTTTGAATGTTCACAAAGTCAAAGCCGGCTGTCGGAGTAGGATGCACCACAATCGGTGTGTTGACCGTAAGCGTATCCGAACAACCACCGGCACCGTAAGCAATAATGGTAATTGGGAAAACACCTGAGTTGTTAAATGCATAATTGACACTGGTTCCGTTGTAAGTGGTTCCGTTTCCGAAATCCCAGACTACCGAATCGGCAAAAATACTGGTGGAATTAAACACAACAGGTTCGCCTACACAAACAGTATCTTCAGGCAACACAAAATTGGCAGTAGGAACTTGATACACGTCTAGATTTTGAGACGTGGTATCGGCGCAGCCATAAATATTGGTAACGATCAATTGTATTGTATACGTTCCCGGAGTAGCATAACTGCTGGTTGGACTATTAAGCGTAGAAGTATTGCCATTTCCAAGATCCCACGCATAATCAATCGCACCCGAGCTGGTGTTGGTAAACGTTGCTGTTACCGGCGGGTAACATGAATTGGAGTTGGCGATTGTGAATGCTGCTACCGGAAGCGGGTAAACGGTGATGACTTGTTCCACAGAATCGGCGCAGCCATTGGCGTTTTCTACGTACAACTTGACGGTGTAATTGCCGGCAGTGGTATACGTATGCGCCGGGCTAAACTGAGCTGAAGTATTTCCGTCACCAAAATCCCACGACTGGAAACTGGTATTGGTACTTGTATTGGTAAAGCTTACCTGCAGCGGCATACAACCTGCAACCGGGTTAGGTGTAAAGGTCGCAATCGGATTGGTGCTTACTACCACAGGCTGTGTAACTGAAGCTGCACAACCGTTGGTTTGACTGATTCCTGTGAGTGTTACCTGATACGTACCACTGGCGGTATAAGTATGTGTTGGGTCGTAAAGCAATGAAGTGGTTCCGTCGCCGAAATCCCAGCTAACACTTGCCAAGCCCGAAGACAGGTTGGTAAACGTAAACAACTGATCGATACAAACCGAATCGGGATCGGAACTAAACGCCACATTGGGTGAAGGGAACACGGTAATGACTGCTGTTGTAGTGTCATACCCGCAACCGTCGTTGGCAAACAAGGAAACGGTATAGGTTCCCGCCTGTGTAAAGGTGTGTACAGGACTGTAAACTCCCGAAACGTTTCCATCGCCGAAATCCCAGTTCGAGAACGTAGCTCCGCTAGAGAATTGCGTAAAGTTGACCGTATGCGGAACACAACCCGAAGGCGCATCTATATTGAAGAAAGCAGTGACTTGATTTGGTAAAACGGTAATGGAATGGTAGGTTGTATCGACACCGCATTCGTTGGCAACCGCTAGCATAATGGTATAAGTAGTGTCGTTTACGCCCGTAGTGAACGTATGCTGAAATTGACCGATTCCGTTGGTTCCGGTAGTTCCATCGCCAAAATCCCAGGAATAACTATCCGGCAAACCAATGCTGTTGTTAGTAATGTCTAAGATCAATGGCGAACAACCGATATTGGTGGCTGTTCCGAAAATCGCTTGCGGACTCGGCATGGCAATGACTTGCTCCGAATGGGTGTCGGTTCCGCAGAAATTGGTAGCTGAAAGTACAATGGTATAGGTCGAATCGGCAATAATTCCTGCAGCAAACGTAATGGCAGGCGGTGTAGCCAGATTGGATACTTGCCCGTTGCCAAAATCCCAGTTATAGGTAACCGACGGTCCGGTAGAATTGTTTACAAAAGCAACGGTCACAGGTCCGCAGGCCGAATCGGGTGCAAAAGCAAAATCGGCTACCGGTGGTTCGCGCACTTCTATTTGTTGCGTGATCGAATCCATGCAACCAAAAGCGCTTGTCACAATCAGTTCAATGTCGAAGAAACCGATACTGCTATAGGCATGCGAAGGGCTTTGGATCAATGATGTGTTTCCGTCGCCGAAATCCCAATCATAGGTCACACCCAATGTACTTGTATTGGTGAACAGTTCGTTTGTTCCCAAACAGGTAATAGCGTTGTAGGTGAAATTGACTATCGGAGTAGGATGAACGATGGCCAGCATGTTGTCGCTGTTCACACATCCCGTTACCGGTTCGGTAAATGTATACGTAATGGTATGCGAGCCTGTTCCTGCCGTTGCAGGATCAAATGTCCCGGCAGCTGCGTTAGTAATTCCTGTTCCTGACCATGTTCCGCCCACAGGTGTTCCACCGATATTCACGGCGACATCACTCGGACAAAAATCCAGATCAGTTCCTGCGTTTACAATCGGTAGTGGATTTACGGTAAAGAACATCGTATCTCGGATGAGGCAATTGCCCGCTCCGTTAGAGATGATCAATTCAAACGTTCCGGCAACCGTTGGGTCGAAGATTCCACCTGAAGTAACACCCGGTCCTGTCCATGTTCCGGAAGCAGGCGTTCCGTTCAATACAACGTTGGCAGCATCGATACAGGCATCCAAGTCCGGTCCTGCGTTTGATGGTACAGGAGCTACCACAGTGATGGTTCGCGCGTCGGAGTTGATACAACCATTGGCGTTGGTAAATGTATAGGTGACAATGGTAGAACCAACTCCGGCAGGGGTGAAGATTCCACCAGCAGTGATATTTGCACCAGACCATGTTCCGCCCGCAGGTGAACCATTGACTTGAATAGGAAATGGTTGATCACAAAGCGTAGTGTCGTTTCCTGCGTTGACAACCGGTAAAGCAAAAATGGTGGCAGTAAGTTGATCGCTGTTTACACAACCCGTAACAGGATCGGTGTAGGTATACGTTAAATTATGAATGCCGGCACCAGCTGTGTTCGGACTGAATGTTCCTAAAGCGGCGTTGGTAATTCCTGTTCCCGACCAGGTTCCACCAACCGGAGTGCCACTCAGATTAAAGCCGGGATCATTGACACAATAGGAGAAATCAGCCCCCGCATTCACAATCGGTAACGGGTTTACAGTAAAGATCATGGTATCACGTACAAGGCAGTTTCCTGCTCCGTTGGAAATGATTAGCTGAAAGGCTCCTGCAACCGTTGGGTCGAAAATACCGCCTGATGTCACTCCGGGACCAGTCCATGTTCCTGAAACAGGACTTCCGCTCAATACCACGTTCGCGGCATCAATACAGGCGTCCAAATCAGGTCCTGCGTTTGATGGAGTAGGAGCGATGACGTTTACCGTTCTGGTATCGGAGTTGGTACAACCGTTTGCATTGGTAAATGTGTAGGTTACAATGGAAGGGCCAACTCCGGCAGGGGTGAATATTCCGCCTGCAGTGATGTTTGCACCAGACCAAATTCCGCCACTTGGTGTTCCGTTGAGTTGAATCGGGAAGGGTTGATTACAAACTGTGGTATCGATTCCGGCATTTACAACAGGAAGCGCAAAAATGGTAGCTGTCAGTTGGTCGTTGTTCACGCATCCCGTTACAGGATCGGTGTACGTATATGTTAGCGTATGGATTCCTGCTCCGGCTGTAGTTGGGTTGAAAGTTCCCAAAGCGGCATTGGTGATTCCGGTTCCAGACCAGGTTCCTCCAACCGGAGTTCCACTCAGATTAAAGCCCGGATCGCTCGCGCAATTAGAGAAATCAAGACCTGCGTTTACAACTGGCAATGGATTTACGGTAAAGAACATCGTATCACGCACAAGGCAGTTTCCTGCTCCGTTGGAAATGATCAATTCAAACGTTCCTGCTATTGTAGGGTCGAAAACACCTCCTGATGTCACTCCAGGACCTGTCCAAATTCCACCAACAGGACTTCCGTTCAACACTAGGTTAGCAGCATCGATACAAGCTTCCAGATCAGGTCCTGCGTTGGATGGAACTGGAGCTACAACGTTTACGATGCGTGTATCAAAGTTGGTACAGCCGTTTGCATTCGTAAAGGTATAGGTCACGGTAGTTGATGCCACTCCGGCAGGGGTGAATTGTCCCCCAGCAGTAATATTTGCTCCTGTCCAGGTTCCACCCGCAGGTGTTCCGTTGAGTTGAATCGGTAAAGGTTGATCGCACAATGAGGTATCAATACCGGCATTTACAACAGGAAGAGCAAACACGGTTGCGCTTAGCTGATCCGTTCCGATGCAACCTGTCACCGGATCGGTATAAGAATAGGTGATGGTATGAACGCCTGCGCCTGCTGTGGCGGGGTTGAATGTTCCAAGTGCAGCATTTGTGATACCTGTTCCCGACCAAGTTCCACCTACAGGTAGTCCATTCAAGTCAAAAGGAGCAGCGTCGATGCAACGCAATAAATCGCTTCCTGCATTGGCCACAGGCAATGGATTTACGGTGACAAGCATGGTGTCTGTTGTTAAACAACTTCCTGCTCCGAATGTATAAACCATTGTAAAGGTTCCCACCAATGTTGGATCAAAGATTCCTCCCGAAGTGATTCCGCTTCCGGACCAGGTTCCACCTACCGGAGTACCTGTTATCACCGTATTTGGCGCATCAATACACAAGGCAAGATCACTTCCTGCATTGGCAGGTGTTGGAGCTGTTACGGTAACGGTTCGTGTATCGGAGTTGGTGCAACCGTTTGCATCCGTAACGGTGTACGTTAATACAAATAATCCCGGTCCGTTGGGTGTGAAAATTCCTGCAGCTGTAGTGTTTGCTCCGCTCCATGATCCACCAACTGGTGTAGCAGTGAATTGTACAGGAACAGGTTGGTCGCATAAAGTTGTATCTATACCTGCATTCACAATAGGAAGCGGATTGACTATTGCTGTAAGCACATCGCTGGCGCTGCAGCCTGTAACAGGATCGGTATAAGAATACGTTAAAGTATGATTGCCTGCTAAAGCTGTTGCTGGAGTAAATTCCCCCGAAGGGTTGGTAATTCCGGTTCCTGTCCATGTTCCACCGACCGGAGTTCCAGAAAGCGTTACCATAGCAGCATCGAGACATAAGGTGAAATTAGCTCCTGCATCTACTACTGGCAGTGGATTTACAATGGCAATGAGTGTATCTGTAGTAACGCAGGTACTCGAACCGATTGTATAAACCAAGGTAAACGATCCAACAGAAGCCGGAGTGAAAACTCCACCGGTAGTAACCGAAGTTCCCGACCATGTTCCTCCGGCGGGAGTTCCGTTTAAAACCGTTGCAGGAGCGTTTAAACAAGTCAAGAAATCAGGTCCGGCATTGGCCAAAACCGGTGCAACAATCGTGATATCTACTACATCTGTATTGGTACATCCGTTGACATCGGTAAAGGAATAAGTGAGCGAATTGATTCCAGCTCCGTTGGGAGTAAAAAGTCCTGATGGAGTGATGTTTGGTCCTGACCAAGTTCCACCGGCAGGTAAACCGTTCAATTGTATGGGAATTGGCTGATCACACACTGTTTGGTCTGTTCCTGCATTCACAACCGGAAGTGGATTTACCGTAACGGTGACGTTGGCATTACCAGAGCAACCAAGAGTTGTTCCTGTGACCGTATAAGTTGTTGTAGTTGTTGGTGATGCCGTTACCGGACTTCCGATAGTAGTGTTGAGGCTTGGGTCGGCATTCCAAACATAACTGGTGGCTCCGTTGGCGGTTAAAACAACCGAACTTCCGTTACAAATGGTAGCACTTGGAGGAGTTACAGTTACTACAGGTAAGGGATTCACTACTAAATTAACCGTGGTGATTGGCCCCGGACAGCCACCAATTGAACCGTTTACCTGATATGTTCCGGCATTTGCGGCTGTAACATTGGGTATGGAGAAATTTTGCGCAGATGAAGAAAATGCTCCCGGACCGGTCCAGCTATAAGTGATCCCCGGCACAAAATCAGAAGTAAAATTGGCTGTTTGTCCGGCACAAAGCGGAGAATTGACCGTCGGATTGAGCGCAGGAGGAATGGGATTTACAACCAATGGAGTTGAAGCAGTTTGCGATCCGCAAAGATTGGTTGCCGTTAATGAAATTGTAAACGATCCGTTTGTTGGATACGTAATTGAACCCGGTACCAACGTTGATGCAGTTGTTGGGCTTCCACCCGGAAAACTCCAAGCATACGTATCAATTCCTTCGTAACAATTATTGATTACAGCTGTCGGATTAACAGCCGTTCCTGCACAAATAGGAGCAAGTGGGTTTACTGTGAGTTGTGGAGGTGCCTGAACTGTTACAGGTTGGTCGTATAGAAACGAACCACAGGAATTGGTTAATGTGAGGCGCACTGTATACGTTCCCGGTTGCAAAAAGGTAATCTGCGGATTCAATGACGATGCATTGGTTGAATTGGTAAACTGGAACTGACCGGTTGACGGTAAACAGGTACTTCCGTTAAAAATAACACTACATACACGGGTCACGTTGCAGGTATTGGTCAATGTAGATAGGTTGGTTGTTTGCGTCACCAAAGGCATACAGCCGGTATTGGGTGTGATGGTAAAATTGGGAACCGGAGGAATCTCCACACAGACGGTTCGTGTAATGGAATTGGATCCGCAGCCGTTGGTCGTAGTGAGCGTCACTGTATATGTTCCTGGGGCTGCGTAGGTATGAGCAGGACTTGTAAGTGTTACTGTTGTAAGCGTTTGACCGTCACCGAAATCCCAGTTAAAAATAGTCGATGAATTACAGGAACTGTTGAAACCGGCGATACTTGTGTTGAGCATGGTTACCGGAGAACCGACACATACATTGGGTTGCGAAACGGTAAAATTGGCTTGCGGACCCGCATAGACACGTATGGGAGAAATGGATGCTTCACTACTGTCGCAACGATTGATGGCTTTTATGCGAAAAACAAAGGCATTTCCTGCTTGACCGCACGAAGAAGTGCTATACGTATGACATACAGTTGCCGGTGGTGGATGCGATAAGTTAGTCAACGGTGATCCGTCACCGAAATCGACAACATAATAAGTAGTTGGGTGATTGGAAGCAAAGTTGTTGAGTGGGAAACAAAGTGTAATTGGTCCGCAGCCCGTTGTTCCCCCGGGATTGGCCGCACCGATTGCCGGATTGGTGATGTTGGCAATGTTGTAAGTTGTGGTGTCTACACAGCCATTTGTGCCGGTTACGATAAACAATAAATCAAAAATATCGGCAGTGGTATAGGTATGTCCCAATCCTCCTCCGGGGAATGTTCCGCTTGAAAAATCGGGTGTTCCGTCTCCCCATTGAATGGTGTAATTGGAATTGGAACCGCTTGCTGTAGTATTGAAAACCGTCATGGCGAAATTGGTGCCGTCGCAGTTTTTCATATCCGAAATCGGATCAAGTAAGCTTGGTCCTGGAGTCCGTAAAATGGTAATCGTTTGGTTGATACTAGCCGAACAGCCGTTGGCGTTTGTTACAACCAGTGTTACAGTAAAGTTTTGAGAACCCGTTCCAATTGCGTCAAAGAGGTGAGTCGGGTTTTGTTGTGTTGATGTATTGGCTCCTCCAGAAGCCGGATCACCGAAATTCCATTGATAGGTCAATCCGACGCCGGTAGATGTATTGGTGAAAACAACCGGAACATTGGCACACCCGTTGTTGGGTGCAAAGGTAAATCCTGCAGTTGGAACACTCAAAGCGGTAACCGTAACATTATCAGTAGATGTACAACCCAAACCGTCGGTTACTGTAAGTGTGTAGACCTGAGTAGCAATGGGCGATGCAACAGGATGCTCGCAATTGGTGCAGGAAAGTCCCGCTGCCGGACTCCAGCTGTAAGTAATTACCGGAGCACCCGATCCCGCGGTGGGAAGTGCACCGATTTGAACACCGGCTCCGATGCAAACAGTTGTGTCAGGACCTGCATCTGCTGAACATTGTGCATTGACTTGCACTACAGAAAAAGTGGGTATAATGAGAAGAAGTAGTAACTTTTTAGCTAGACGCGTCATTTTCATGTAGTTGTGCACGCAAATATCGCTAAAATAATCAGGTCATCCAATACACCAAATGCAGTATAATGTCTTAATTTTCAGTTCTGTTATTTATCACATTAGACTGTTTGGTAATTCATTCAAAAACGAAAGCGGGTAAACCATGATTGATTTACCCGCTTTCGTGCAACTTAGAGTCGCGTTATTGGTTGAATAAATTATTTTTTCTCAAATGTAAGATAGTCAGTACCTCCATTACCTCCTGAAATATCTTGTAACTCAAGTTTGTCTTTCGTTTGAGATTTAATTTCCCAATCATCTGTCAACTCATCCAAGTCGTTTAATACGGCAAAAGCAATGTTAAAATCAACGTCACTGTTGCTGTCGTCATTACTGTTGTCTTCACTTGTAGACCATGTTCCGCTGAAATTACCGGCTGAAACGGTTCCATTGGAATCGAACGTAAAGGTGTACGTGCTGAATTGTGCCGTTTCGTCAACACCATCATCCGAATATTTGGTGATTTCCCATGTGCCGTCTGACATGTATTTATCAGCCTTTTTTGTTGTTACTTTTTTGCAAGAGAACAATGACATTGAACCAACTGCTACTACTACTGCTAAAAAACCTACTCTTTTCATAATTGCTTTCTCTTAGGACTGTTGTGGTTGACTTTTGGTTGGAAAGAATTAAAATCTTTTTCCAATTTTTAAGTAAACACCTGAATAAAAGCTGTTTGTATAATCAAAATGTTTAAGCGGTCCATTGTTCAGGTTAACCAATCCCCATTCACTTCTGATTCCATAGTCGACAACGAATTTGTTGAATGATCTGTTGATTCCGAATGAAAGGGTGAGACCGGCATCGTATTTTTGATACTCGCTTTGGTCTTCTGCCGATTTGAGTGTAATTTCAGGTTGTTTCGTTGTAACTGTGGATGCAAAAAGGCCGCCGGCCAATCGCACATCGGAACGAAGTAACCTCGATGGTGCGAAATATGAAAATTCAAGATCTAGTTTTTTGCGGGTCAGTTGAATTTCCTCCTTTACTAACGCACCTCCTTCAAAGCAACTGTATTTCTGATCCAGTCTCGAAACAATGAACACATTTGCTCCTAATGCCATTCTTCGATTTATTCGCCAGGAGAAATAACCACCTAAGCCATACCCAACAGAGAAATCATTTGAAACCAGGGTTTTGTTGTTGATGCCACTTCTGACTTCATTGTTAAAGATCCATGAATTGCCAACGGTTGCAATTACTCCTGCGTCAAACAATTTCGGTTTTGCCGGTTTATTGTTTTCGGAAAGACGCGAATCGTGCGTTGAATTGGCAATGAGCCATGCTTCACGGAAAGGTAAATCGGTCATTGATCCGGTTTCTACCAATGAATCGTTTGGTAAAGGAGAATTAATTGTGTTGCGAGGATCTTTGCTGTGTTCAAGCGCATCATTGGTTTCGGCAATGTTATCAGGTTGTTCAGAAGCCGGTTCTGAAGTATTTGCAGTGAACGCTGACGAATCTGACATTAATGGCAAAGGATTAACGATAATGTATTGAATGCAATTGTCCATATCAATGATTGTAGTGTCGTAATGCTCTTTTTTGGGTTGTGTATGAGCAATTTTCGGGACTGATGATCTGCCTGTCGGATTGTTTAAAAAGACAATGGAGCTGATCAGAAGCAGCACTCCTGCCGTGCCAAACCACCACCAAAATGCTTTTTTACGATCATCTTTGTCGAGTGAAACAGTAATTTTTGTCCAAACATCATCAATGATCAGTTGACGTTTTACAACATCCCATGTTTTTGAAGGAGCTCGTTTTATGGTTCCGTCAAATCCTTCGCGTATTTTTTCGGTGTCGGAAAAGGTCATGTCACCGGTGTCGATTTTATCCCACATTCCGGTTGGAGCTTTCCGCTGAACGGAATCAAAGCTCGATTTGACCCTGGATTCGATATGTCGGTTTTCCTCAGCCATTTGCTTGTTTGATCATGCCTCTTAGCAATTCTTTGGCTCTGCTAAGTTGCGATTTGGATGTTCCGATAGAAATGCTGAGCGCTTCGGCTATTTCGTGGTGTGCAAAACCTTCAATGGAATAGAGTTTCAGCACCATTTGTGCTTTTGACGGCAAGGTATTCACCAGCTTGATCACGTCAGCCGCTTCCAGTTCTTCAAAAATGTCGTTGTTTGATTGGTCTTTGGTAAAATTGTAATCTTCCACCACTTCAAAATAGCGTCTTTTTTGCTTGAAACTCTCAAGTGCCGTATTGATAATGATGCGTCTAATCCATCCACCCAGCGATTTGCTTGTGTCGTGTTGCTTCAGATTTCGGAATACTTTGATAAACCCCTCTTGCAGTATTTCGGCAGCTTCATCATCATCGTCAGAATAGTTACAGGCAACAGTGAACATAGCATCGGCATATTTGCGATACAATTGTTCCTGCATAAAGCGATCGTTGTTTAACGCACCGCTAATCAGTTCCTCATCCGAATGACTTACTGCTTGATTCACCATTAAAAATTGAAGATGATTTTGTCCGATTCTTCTAACCGGTCTATGATGTTATCGTAAATGGATTCATTGCTGGTGCTGCTGATCACAATAGCATCGATTCCATTCACGGATGTAAGAATTGCATTTTCAAAAGAATTCATCGGCACCGATTCAAACCAATACGAAACATTGAAAAGAACCTTGGCTTTTGTAGCTACATCTTTGTCTAATACGATGTTTTGCCCTGAGGAAGCTGTTCCTTTTAACTCGAACACTTCACTTTCGTTGATCTCCAAATATACGGGAATGTTGTCACCGGATGTGTTTTGATAATTACCAACCACTTTTAACGAGACAATTCCATTATCATCGTCGGTTTCAAACTTCATTTCAATTTTTTCATAAATGCCTTGCGGAATAGTAAACATCAACTCCTGAGAAGCATTGTTGGGATCGAAGGCCACCTGCAAGGGCGAAGTGTATTCTTTTTCAAAATTAACATCGTCGCCCTTTTTGCGTTTACCGTCAAACGAAAGTTTGTACAAACTGAAATAACCGCTCGAAAAGGTGAGCTTTCCATTGTAAATAGGACTCGCTTCCATGTCCATGTAAAATGCCACAGATGTCGGCTTCTTGTATTTTTTGCAGGATTGCACCATTAAAACAGCGAATACTAAGCAAACCAATATGTGGATTTTTCGAACCATAATTTACACCGTTTTGTCCTTTTTCAATCTTAGGACTGTTTTCGTAGTACAATGGTTGGAATTGAACCGTTTGTTTTAGTGATTTTTATTATGTTTATTCTTAATTAACTGATAATTAAGTGTTTAATAAACTTTTTTTATTGGTTTTCATTCAATTTCACGGCTTCCAAGCCTATCATCAATGACTTACGTGGAGTTCCCCAACGGTAACCACCCAATTTTCCTGAGGTTTGCAATACGCGGTGACACGGAATCAGGTAAGCGATAGGATTGTCACCAATAGCGGTTCCAACTGCTCTTGATGCTGTGGGTTGATGGATATTGGCAGCCAATTTTCCGTAAGAAGATAATTCACCACTTGGAATTTTCAAGAGAGCTTCCCATACTTTCAACTGAAAGGCAGTTCCTTTTAAATGCAAATGAACAGGCAGTTCTGCATTGATTTCCAATCCGTTGAGTAATTGAAGGGCTGCTTCATGCAAAGAGTGCTGACCTTCCTGAAATGTGGCTTTGGGGAAGCGGTGTTGGAGTTCGGTCAATGCTTCATTGTGGGTGTTGATGAACATCAAATGACAAAGTCCTTTTTGCGTAGAGGCAATCAGCACTGTTCCGAAAAGTGTTTCAGCGAATTGATAAGTAATGTTGAGTAATTCACCGCCGTTTTTGTATTCGCCGGGTGTCATTCCTTCCAGTTTCACAAATAAATCGTGTAAACGTCCGGTTCCGGATAAACCGGTTTCAAGAGCAGTATCGAATAAAGTGGCTTGTTGTTCGCCCAATAAACGTTTGGCGTATTCGATGCTGGTGTATTGAAGAAATTTCTTCGGACTCACACCTGCCCAGTTGCTAAACAAACGTTGGAAATGAAACGGACTCAGGTTTACATGTGCTGCTACTTCATCTAAATCGGGCTGTTCCTTAAAATGTTCCTGAATGTAGGCGATTGCATGTGCTATGCGTTCAAAATCATCTTGTTTCATGAATCAAAATTACGGATTGTGAAAGGCGTTGCAACCCGAAACTTGCTTTTTTGATGAAGTAACTTCAAGTGTGTTGGTTTGAACGTAGTTTAAACTATTAAACATGCTGTTTATAAGATTGCTCTCTGACTAATGTTAAAGGGAAAATCATTGTGTAAAGGGAAATTATTTCCACCTGAATGCGCAACGGAAACCAACAGAAGTTGAAGGAGTTAGTTGGTTGAAAATAATATCTCCTTCGGTCAAAGAAGTAGACCCTTTCCAGTTTTCGCCAGCCACTTTAGTAGAATCTGATAATTGTTCGCTGACGTTTTGGTGCATGTTGTACAACGCGCCCTTTACCTCGTACTTTTTGGAGGGTCTAACCGGGTATGTTGCGTCAGAAGTAGTTGCCTTGCTATAGTAAACAGAAGGGCTGCGTTTCATTTTACGCTTTGTTATCTTGGAATAAACCGCTTGTGCATAAGCTTCTGCTTTTTTCCATTCTTCTTCGCTTGGCAAGTAATAATGTGGGATAGGAGGGTGGGCATTTCCGGTTTTGTAATGGCCGTATTTCCCACCGAAGTAATGCTCTATGCTAAAATGATGAGTTGCCGTTTGATTGGTGTCGAATTCGATAAGATCTTCTTTGATAAGCATGTATTCAAATACCCGATCAGACCGCCAGTTGCAATAATTCACCATTTGCTGATAACTCAAACCAACTACCGGATAGTCACTGTAAGCAAAATGCCTCAGATAAAATTGTTCGTTTTCCTGATAATTTGCTTCATTCTTCCAAAGCGAAACATCGGGCAAAGCCGCCATGTATTCTGCACTGCTGTCGCCATAAATTTTACTGACCCAATGAAGGTATTCCAGCCAGTGAAAATTGGTGATTTCCGTTTGATCCATATACAAATGTGTATCAATCTGAACAACTCCGGGAGCTGTATAAACGGGTGCTTTTTTCTTTAATGAAAAAGAGAAAAAAGAGATCACAATCACGAATGAGGCAATTGCAAAAACGGAAACACGCATAGTATTCATTTGAAATAACTAACGATAAAAAGAAAATCGGTTACGACTGCTAATCCTCAAAACCGCATTTCACATGTGTTCCGTCGCAATACGGTTTGTTGGCCGATTGTCCGCAGCGGCAGAAGGCGGTGACATTGCTTTTGGACGTCTGATTACCGTCTTTGTCTTTCACCATAATGTTTCCGTAGACCAACAGCGGACCATTTTTCAACACTTCCACCACTTGTGATTCCTTGATTTCAGCAGCGACCTCGGTTGCTTCATTGTAATAATAACTCAACGCCCCAGACGGACATTTTTCAATCTGGGCCACGATGGCCTCCGTAAGAGCTCCTTCGGGTTTGATCCACGGACGTTCTCTCGGATTAAATACATCGATCAATCCTTCTTCACCCTTCCAGCATTTGGTAGAATGAATGCACATGCCCGGTTTCCAGACAATCGTAACTTCTCCGTTGGTGTATTTTTTGGTAATCTCACTCATAAAGTAAATGTAAGGGTTTAACCAAAACAACAACAAGAATTTCACCACAAAGGCACAAAGTTTTTTTGATGAACGAGACGTGTTAAGAACACAAAGATGATTTCCTTAAGATCTTAAAATCACGTTTGTTTCTTTGGAGATTTGTGCAAAAAACTCAAGTTTGCATTCAGGTAGTTTGTAGTGCTAAATTGAACAGTAAAACACAATGTTCTTAAAGGTGTGCTTGTAAGAGGAGCACAGTTGTTCTACCTGAATCTCCTTTGTGGCCTTTGTAATACGTCAATCTTGTTCTTTCCTTTGTGCCTTTGTGGTGAATATTTTTACTTTTAGAAACTCAAACCAACTTCAATGCAGGATAAAATTACATTTCAGTTTGTCAGCGAACCGTCTGACGTTAATTTCGGAGGAAAAGTTCACGGAGGATCAGTTATGAAATGGATAGACCAAACTGCTTATGCCTGTGCATCTTCTTGGTCTGAAGGTTACTGCGTAACGGTTTACGTAGGTGGAATTCGTTTTTTTAAACCCATCCATATTGGTAGTTTGGTGAAAATCCAAGCTCGTGTCATGTACACAGGAACATCGAGTATTCACATTGCCGTTGATGTGTTTTCACGCAAAATGACAGCTCCCAAATTTGAGAAAACCACGCATTGTGTCATCGTTTTTGTTGCGGTTGATGAGGCCGGTAATCCCAAACCGACCCGCCAATGGGTTCCGGATACCGAGCGAGAGCGCCATTTGGAGCAATACGCCATTAAACTTATGCAATTGCGCAAAGACATCGAAAGCGAAATGGAACCTTATTTGAAGGATTATTTGGGTTAGATCCATATTCAAACTATTTAAAGAAATAGATTGTCATGATGGGGATAGATGATCATTGAAACACCCTAAAATACATCGTTGCCAAAATAGAACACATAACTAGGAGCGAAATCCAGGATTTGTTCTTGCTGTGTTGATCGTACATTTTACTTTTTTGGACAATAACAAAAGAATAGATTAACACAATGCACATCGTTGTTCCCGTTGAAATAATAATGACCGGATGATCTGAGAGAATGAAGGCTCCAAACAGCAATAACATGGACAATACGATTGGTAAGCCAAGTTTTTCAAGTAAAGTGGACTTTTCGGTAATGGTAACTGTTGGAATTGCTATGAGGAGTTCTTCTACACGTTCGATGTTTTCAACTTGAGCCGGAATAAAAAGCGTGTTGAGGCGCAATGATCCTATAACAGCAAAACCACCCATGGCTGTTTTTTTGACCTGTGTGATCTCCTGAAACGGGATAGTCAATGTTGGCATCATCGGCGCAGTGCGGGTAATAGATTCGTTTTCGAAAGTCAGGCTGTAGCCACTATAGATTTTTTCAAGCCGCTTTTTTGTTCGGAAAATGGAAATGAGTAGAAAGACAGCAATGATGCCAACCGGAATCAAATCAAAGACGTCAAGATTCTCTTTTTCACCCATTTTTATTTCTTGTAAAATGGGAATGGTGATTCCTCCGAGTACAAGCACAAGGATAAGTGGAAACACTCTGTTGAATGTTTTTCGCAAAATGTCGCGAATGCCAGCGCTCGTGATGCCAAATTCTTCGGTTTGTTGCATGAATTGTTAGTGTTTAAGTTGTTCAAAGTAATGGATTAAATCATGTTTTACAGTTGAAAGCACGATTTTTTTTTGGAGTATCACAACTAACCAGATGACAGCTGGTATCACTATCGTCATAACCAAAGTGAAATTAAAAGGGCCAAAATACAAGATACAAAACAAAACTAGACAATAAAATGTAAGTCGTACGATTTCTGTTTTTAGTGTAACTAAAATCAGTCGGTTATTGGTTTCTAAGTGAACCTCCAACGTTCTTAAGATGTTTTTCCGGTTCATCATTTTGATGAAATCGGTTTTACGATAAAAAAGCGCATTTTCATTTAATCGTTCAACTTGCATGTTTAAATTACTTAATGCTTCTTCGGTATGATTCAATAAATAACCTTCCGAAGTAATGTGGAAATCACTTTGGTTGAATGAAAAAGTACGGGTCACATAGAATGGTAAACGCATCTTACTCAAAGGTACGATTATTCTGTTTTTTCCGATTAACCGAAATAGCCGTTTATTGAATGAAGAACTTGATTTTAAAGATGGACTCTTCGCAAGTTGTCTGATGCGAAAATAGGTATTGACCAAGTTGATTTTCGTTAACCGCACGTAAGATTTCATCGCAAAAGACGGCTGCTTCACGATTAAAACTTTCCAATACGCCGGTTCTTTTTATCACAACGGAAGTAAGTTGACAATTCTGATCAAACACAAAAGCAGCATATAAGCCATCTTCTGTAATATTTTTCGATTCGGCTTCTAAGATTACCGTTTCACTTGCTTTAAAAGCGAATTGTGCAAACATTGAATTGGTTCTGCCGGTTATGCGTATGTCGCCGTGTTCGGTTTGTAGATGAATGGTTGTGTCTTTGCCATCAATCGCTGCGAAAGTCAACTGATAAACCAACAGAGAGAGCAGAATCAGTATTATTGATCTTATCATTCGGAAAGAATTGTAGTGCAAAATACCTAAAATGCGCTAGCAATGACAAGCAAGTTGATAAGCTGTTGGTTTAATTGATTGAACGGTTTCCCATTAAACCAACTAACGTAATAGTGCACATTTGAGGTAAGATCACCACAATTGATTTCGCACTATTACGTGTCGTCAGTTGTCTTTAAACTAGCATTTTTAAATGTTACTTCTTTATCCGGTTAAACTCCGCATCATTCACATTCTTGTTCATGTACTGAAAGGTTGTTTTGGAAGTCAGGTTATACGTCAGCGAAAACCGCAAGTAATCTGAAGAAAAGCGCTGACTGTAATTGTTACTGAAGGTATTCACTTCAAACGTTCCTGCAAAAAGCGCTGTTCGGGCAAAGTCATTCCACATAATAGTGGCATTCAGTGTCTCGTTTAGAAATGATTTTGAAAGTCCGAAGGTCAGGTAATAATACGGTTTTCGTTTGGTAAAACCATCGAAGGAAGCGCCATAATATTCTGCTGTTAATTCAACTGTAAACCAACGTGGAATGGCATAACTGTGGTAGGAATAGAGGTAAAGCTGCGGACTACTTTTTAACGCCTGATACATTGCGCGCTTGTCGTGATACTGCATCGCATTCAAGGCAAGTATATTAAATCCTGAATAGTTATTGCGTTCCAACGGTACATCAAACGCGATGGTATGCAAGGTGCGTTGTTGGATATTGTCTTTTGTGAAAACAACGCTGTTTATTCCGGCAATGCCTTGTTTCATGATGGAAGTAATGGTGCTGTTGGAAAGTGTAAAACCGTAGCGTAGCGCACATTGTTTATAGATCACTTTTAGTTCAGATTGATGAAGCAGCTCCGGAATCAGTCTTGAATTTCCCTGAATGCTCGTTAAACTATCCAAGTACCACAAAAAAGGATCGAGGTCTTGGTACAACGGACGGTTGATTTTGTGACTGTAGGTAACACCAATTCGCCAGTTGTTGTTGAGTTTGTAAAACGCTTTTGCGCTCGGGAAAAAGTTCATGTAAACCGTATCGATCAACACACTGTTCATTTTTTTGGAAATTCCTTTTGCGGTAGTGTGTTCCCAACGCAAGCCGATAGAAGTAGTCCATTTTTTATGGGTTAACTTGTAAATGGCATACAGCGCCGGAGCGTATTCGGTATACACCGTCGAATTGGAAAATGCCTCATTTTCCTGGTACTGACTTTCGGAGCTGTTTTTAGAATAGAAACGGATCTGCCCTTCGTTGGTGGTATGCGCGAATTTTCCACCGAAATCAAAGCTTCCCCGTTTCGTCTTCCGGGTATAATCTGCTTGAAATGCCGCCAAACGAATCTGATTAAAACCGTCGTTGATGCGATTATTGCTAGTTGCTGTCACATCGGTACCAATGGTTTCGGTTATCCGATCAAGCAAACTGTTCTCAAATTGATTGAATTGCGCTCCGATAAACAGGTTACTTCCAAGCGTATCAGTTTTCAGGTTGTAATTGATGTTCGCCGAATGATTCAGTAACATTGTGGAAGCGTCATTGACCATTCGAATCGGAGTCAAGGTATTATCCGGAGAATAATAATCACCGTTTTGGGCTACATCCAACCCGAATTTATGGTGCAAACCATCATATTGCGCCGAGATACTGGAGCGTTCAGTGAGTTTATATCCGACTCCGAAACGGTAATAGTGTATGCTTTTTGAATGGCTGTCTTCGGTGTAATAACCGATTTTTCGGTACAATCCATTCGCAGCTTTTACACCGGTTATAAACGTGTTTTCAGCCCAGGTAGTTCCCAATTCATTGGCGTAGTAAGCCGAAAAATCCCATTTGTTTTTCCTGAAATTAATGGTCGCGTTCGGAGCGTTGAGCAAGTATTGATTGACCGCTTTATCCTTCACCAAAGCAGCGGTTAATGATTCCACCAGCGTTGCGCTCAGACCCTGTGAATAGTGTTTCTTCATTGTTACCAAAATCACCGCTTTGGCTTTTCCGTCGTATTTGGCATCCGGATTGGTGATGACTTCAATGTTTTTGATGTCCGATGGTGGCAGTGATTTGTAGCTTTCGAAAGTGGTTTCTTTTCCGTTTAGAATGATCAGCGCGTCGCCTCTTCCGAAAACGGTTACCTTGTTGCCCGACACACTCACAGTAGGGATTCTACCCAGCAATTCTTGCGCATTATTGCTTTTACTCAAGAGTGAATTCTCCACATTTACCCGTGTTCCATCAACTGTTTTTTCAAAAGTCGGACGTTTGGCTGTAATCGTCACTTCATCAATCGCGTTGGTGATTTCCGCAAGTTGAAAGGTGAAAAGCGTTGTTGTGTCGCTGACAAATAAGTTGGTGTCAATTTCGGAAAAACCATCTACTGAAATGAATAAGCGATAAGTAACGTTGGTTGTTACTTCCCAATCGAACGAATTTGTTGAAAAACCGGAACCGCCTATGAGCTGATCGGTGCTATCCGAAACCAAGTAACTTCCGTTGAGATTGGTTTGTTCTGGATGAACGAGTATCACCGAAACGGTGCGATTTTGAGAAAAGGTGTTCAACGCCTGAAACAGCGAAAAAACCAAAAGTGCGATTGTTGAAAGTCTTTGTATCATAGTTGAGATCTATGAAGCAAAGGTAGAGTCAGTGAGTTATTTCAAAAGGACATAAACCGGACATATTCAGCCAATGAATGATGGTGTAAACATGAAAGTGATTTTTGGTTGAGAAAAGTCCCACGTAATATTGCAAATTTACGTGAGCAAATATGGCTCTTAAATTTGCAATATTACGTGGAGTGATTTTTATTGGAATTCAACTTTTAAAGTTCTGCCAACTAGCTCAATGCCAGAAGTCGCCCAAGTTGTTTTTCGCTTTGCAGCCCCACTTTATTGGCAATTTGCAATTTACTCAAGTCGGGATTTTTCGCCAATTGTTCAACGGTTTCCCTGCGAATGGAATTGATGAATTCATTGACCGTAATGCCGGTTTCGGCTTTAAAAATGCGGGTAAAATTGCGTTCGCTCATGTTGGCCAGTTCTGCCAGATCGTAGAGATGATGCTTAATGTGAATGTGTTCGATGATATGATCTTGCGCTTTGTGAATGCCATTGTGAATGTGATTGCGAAACTGCATCAATGCACTTTGTTGCTGCTGATTTCCATCGCGGCGATTGTAAACCACCAGTTCTCGAGCAACTTTGTGCGTGAAATAACTTCCTTGATTTTGCTCGATAATGTGCAGGGTCAGATCAATTCCCGACGCAATTCCGGCGCTGGTGTAGATGTTGTTTTCTTCCGTGTAAAGAATATTCTCCAGAACTTTTGCTTTCGGAAACAATTGAGCGAGTTGTGTGGTGCGCTTAAAATGAGTGGTACATCTGATGTCGTCCAGCAAGCCACAAAGTCCTAATACAAAGGCTCCGGCGCAAATGGTGACGAGGTTTACGCCTTTTTGATACTGCTTGTTGATCCAATCAAATAGTTCCGTATTCTTCCTGAATTCGTCTGTGAGCAGGTAGTCGACACTTGCTCCGGGAATGATAAGGTAATCGCCTTTTTTGAGTTCGATGGAGCTGAACAATTCCGTTTTTCCTAAAGTAAAGCCTGAGGAAGTAATCGGTGAATCGCCCAAGCCGCAATACGTGATTTCAAACGGAGCACCGTATTCAATGGCTTCGAGGATGGTTTGATCGGGTCCGGCCATGTCCATGAGATGAATGTGCGGCAATACGAGAAAGGAAAATGTAGTGAGTTCCATAGTAAATGAGGCAAAACTAAATCTTTGGGTTGGTTTGCTAAAAGCCAAAAATAGGACATTTTCGGCCAGTGGGATCAGTCCACGTAATATTGCAAATTTACTTGGGGAAAAACGGCACGTAAATTTGCAATATTACGTGAGGCAATTTCGTTGAAAAGCAATGATTTTTGCGGTGCGCGCACCTAACTGAATTCGCCCTCCACCACCAACCGATACCTCCCCGGATTTACCTCGCCGAAAGACACAATCACCAACAACTGATGCGTCTTGAACGCTTCTTTCAGCCAAAAAAGCTCAAGCCCTTGTTGGGTACAATAATTCCCGCTAATCCCTTCACTTTTTCGAGCGTTTAATGCCTCAATCAATTCCGTAAAATCTTTAGATTCAGATAGATGTTCCTGCAGTGAATGCAACGGATGATCAATGAAACGATTAAGCGAAACGGAAATCCGGTCACCCGATTCGCTGACAAACGACCACTCGTTTTCGAGTTCATCTTCGCCACCGTCGAAAAGCAGTTGATCAGTTTTTCGGAGGTAGAACACTGTCTGTAACGATTAAATATTTATTGGCAATCAAGGTATTGATTTTGTCTTGAAACTGGTATTGCGTGCCCATTCCCGGTTCACCAAACCACGGAATGGCTTTTCCGGCTTTTACATTCGGAATTTCCTTGATCACTTTAAACTGATAATAAATGCTGTTTTTACTGCTTGCAGGCAAAGCGCGCGATCCGAACGAAGCTCCCTGTGGCGCCACAAAAGTCCCCCATAAACTACCATAACGATCCAGCTTGGTATTGGTTTTCAATTTCACGACCGATACGCTCACAAAACCCGATGCCGGTGGATAGCCGCCATTGAGTTTGTTGGTATTCACTAGGGTTTCCAACGCGCTCCATTTTTTGTCTTTCCACAATTGCCACATGGCCGGTTGAAACTTGGCTTGCAGGGAATCCAAGGGCGTTAATGCTACAAAGCCCGAATAACTTAGCCCACGAACAATGGAGTCTTTTCCAGACGCAGCCGAATAGGAAAATGGAGTAGAGGAAGCGTCGTTTTGCGAAGTGCTATCAACAAACGAAAAGGTGGTTGCGATGAGCAACAAAGCAGCAAAAGCCGCGGTAAATCTAAGTTTCATAGTGGTAATCTTGTGTTATTAATCGAGGCTTTTCTTGAAACAGTCAGCAATTTTGACAATCCTGTTTTGATAACCTCTCGGAATTGAAAATACAATTTTTTCTTCAGGTTGCACCTTTCCATAAGGATTTTCGATGATGACCTGTTCGATCTGATGTACCGCCATTCTGGCCAAAACTTCTTCCGGAAGTTTTACAATATTAAACGGAAATAGGTGGTCCGGCACCGAACGCGCCTGCATTTCTGCTTGTGTCATTTTAAAAGTGTAATCAGAGCTGTCGATGAATACAAACCGAATACTGATAACCGAATCAAGAACAATTCTTCTCATCTTGATCTTGAAATTATTTTCGATTTCCAGAAACAACCCACCATCTTTTTGAATGAAGGATAGGTTCAGGATATTCGGACTACGATCTAAAAAACACGTTGTTTTGGTATGAATTTTAGACCCGTCTGTTGGTTTCGGCATGTAGTTATCGCAGTCGTTCTTTTGCGAGAAGGCTGTTGAACAGGCAAGTGTGAGAAGAATCAAAATGTATTTCATGAGGGTAAAGCTACGAAAATTAGAGGATTGGGTTCATCTAACGCCGGTGTGGTTCTTCGGTTTGAACTCCTCTTTATTGTTTCGGGTCAAACGTTACCATCCATTCAATACCAAATTTATCTCTAAACATTGCAAAATAGGTGCCGTCAGGATTTTCTTCCAATGGCATTTCAATTTGTCCGCCTGCTGAAAGTCCGTTGAATAAATTGTGAGCCTCTTCTTTGCTTTCTGCAGCTATCGAAATTTTGCTTCTATTTTCGTTTTCATCTACTCGCCCCATCATTTCCGGAATATCATTGGCAAATAAAAAGTTTGTACCAATAGGCAATGCAATGTGCATTATTTTATCGGCCTCTTTTTCATGTATGGGGAATTCCTCCGATGCAATCTCCTTGAATCGGATGATTTTTGAGAACTCTCCGCCAAAAACAGATTTGTAAAAATTGAATGCTTCTTCAGCATTTCCGTTAAAGTTGATATGTGGATTGATGTGTGCCATGATCTTATTTTTTTTACAAATCTAATTCTTGTGATTCGTACCTGAAAGGACTCACGAGTAGTGACTTTCTACTTTTTGGAGGTTTGTTCGGTGTTAGGTATTCGAAGATGAGTAACGGTTTGGGGCTTGGCGAAGGTGGAGTTTAGAAAGTACCAAAGTTCAAATTTAGTACAAAAGCTAATAGAAACTACAAATGTTCAACCCAGCAATAGAGACCCACTTTTGCCAAACCCATGTAGGCCGCAGATTGTTTTAAAAGTCATTTCTTATTTGTTCGTCCGTAAGAATTATTAATGTCCCGTTAAATAAAGCGTCAAGTACTTTTTGGTCACCAAACTTTTCATTTAAACATTTGATTATAATACTTCTTTCTTCTTCACTGTTTATAATAATGTATCGAAGGTCAGTTATAGATTCGATTTGCAATGAATGTTCTGGCAAGTGTGGTTTTGGCTTTACTTCTTTGTCATAAGTAGCAAATTCTTCTTCTGTTGATAGTATAATTTTCTTTACTCCTTCACCTAACTCTGGAATAAAACGCCATTCTCTTTCTTGATAAGTTATTATTTCATTGCCCTTGAAATCAGTTTTCCAATTTTTAAAAAACTGAAGGGCAGGAACTGTTAGCTTGTTAATGTCCGACAATAACTTTGTATGTTTTTCGTCTGATTGATAATTAAATGGTTCTCCTTTTTCAGTAGATTCTTCAAATTTTTTCACAGCATCTACCATTTTTCTGTTTACTAAATCCAAAAGAAGAATTTCATTTATTTGTCTGTGTAAATTATTAAATGGTGAATTTTCGTGAATGTAGATTACTGGTGAAATTCTATTTTTCAAAGCCCAATCTATTGTCAGTCCAATTCCATAATTGCCATATCGCATATACAAGTCAACGTCTCGTATGGAAATGTTACAAAAGCTAACCATAGGAATTAGATAGGTCAAATCGCTTATATTTTCTACGCAATAAGATGGTGTAAAACCATTTTTTAAAATGTTAATTAAGGTTTCAGAGGTTTGGGTGTAATGAAATATATGATTGATTCTTTTTTGATAGAATATAGCAGTCATTTGTTCCATATGATTTGTGAATTGTCGTTTATTGCTGCAAGGTCTGTTCAATTTGAAGCCAACGTTTTGCGGCTTGGCGATGAGGCGGCTTTCGAGCAGGAACTAGAGTAGGAAGCACTAAGTTTACTTCACGCAATCTTTGTCTACCGAAGAAGTTTACCCACTTTATTGCCAAACAGCTGTTATAAATTGCTGTGAGCACCATTCCTACTTTGGTTTACGTTAGAATTAAGTGTACAATCATTTTTTATTTTTAATACATCTAATTGAAAATCCGCTAGTTTTCATAAAGCCTATTTTTGATACGCTTTTTTGATTTTTATTGATTGTATAAGTTTCTACGAAAGTTGTACCATCCAATACACCTGAGGTTGAAGTCCAATAATGTGCAAATAGTTCTTTATCACGAATTTTACCATCTACAGTTCTATAGTGGGCGAAAAGTGATGAGAAACTATTTGAATCAATTTCTGTTAACTTATAATATATTGAATCTTGCCCCCCTAAATTATCAATTAGTGTCTGCCATTCTTCAACTGATGGTAAATGCCAACCTTCAGGACAAGCAATTTTTGCATCCTCAAAATTGTATAACATTCCTAATTTCTCACAATCAGCACACCAACTATTTGGAGTTTTGAAATTTAAGTTTTCTGCCATCCAAGTTTGATCGCCAATTGTAATAGTTTTATATGTTTTACCGTCTCTTGAATCTTTAAATTTATTGTTATCTATTTCAGCATTGTTAAAGCTTAAAATTAAAACTATCAATGATATAAATAATGCAATAGAAGCTATCTTTTTCATTTTTTTTATTTGTAAATCTTCTATCCACGAAGAATTTTTATTCTTAAATATAATTTGTGTTCGAAGCAATTTCCCTCGAGCAGTTGTGTATAACTTTCAAATATGCGAAACTTTAACTACTCACAACTAACTAAAATCGAATTTCCAACTGATTTTCAGGAATTGTATCCCTTCCATTTTGCGAATAGCCATTGTTACGTTATTAACCCAATAGTACATAATAATTCTGAAAAATGAGAGAATGCTGAAAGATTCGTGCAAAGAAATTTGGGTTTGTCAGCAGAGATGATCGGACCGCGCTAACTAGTTGGGAAATGGAATGAAATCAATGGTTTGGGGAAATTATGGCCTGCCACCCTCCTTAATCCTCCCTCGCAGGGAGGAAACAGAGTCTCGGCTTCGAACACGGATCCCACACTCAGTCCTCACGCTCTTCCCTGAAAGAAAAAAGCGTTGGTGGGAAAAGTGTGAGTGTGAAGTGTGAGTGAAGAGGGACAAAAAGAATTAGCTTCTTTCCAGTGTAAAAGTATTAGAAGGGTCCGATAGCAGACTTCGTTCCTCAGTCGCTACGGATTCACCACAAAGTGCAAAAGCCACCGCGCCTGAGGCGGGATGGCTTTTTCTACTTTGGTGGTGATCCGGCTGGGATTCGAACCCAGGACCCATACATTAAAAGTGTATTGCTCTACCAGCTGAGCTACCGAATCTAAACCGCTTTCTCAATTTCGTAACGAATACTTAATCGTGATTGCGGGTGCAAAGATAGGTATCTTTTATTCTTTTACAAGAAATCACCGCAAATTTCTCAAAAAAAATAGCAGTGAATGTGCTAACTCCCTGATTTCAACGGATGAGCCCAAGAGGTAATTTCGTCGAAATCAATCCCAATTCACATCGAACTATGGAAATCATTCGCTTTTGGTTTGTTGGGTCACGGCTCAAACGATTAATTTTGTGGTAATGAAACGAAAAAAACGAGTCCGATTATCGCTGATTAAACGCTTGGCTTTAACCTTGACCGTTTTGTGGGCTGTGGCGCTCATCGTTTTTTTCTCCAATCCTACATGGGCAAAATCGCAATGGAACTTAACCTACAACTGGCTTACCAATCGCACGTTTCAACCGAAAACAAAAGCCATTCCATGCACAGAGCATGAAACCCACGCTTGGCAAATGGTCGATAGTGTGGAACAATATTGGGCACATTCTTGTGATCATGGAATCGCACCGCTGAAGTTTGTGCGCGATATTCAACCTGCCATCGATAGCGGTAAACTGGTTCCGATTATCCCCAATGAATTGTACCAGGTCGATACGATGAGGTATTCTTTTCCGTTTGCTATTCCTGAAACTCGCGCCTTGATTGATACCATTGCAACGCGGTTTCAGCACAAACTCACCAATACCAAACTCGCAGGAGTGCGAATCACCGTAACGTCCGTTTTGCGCACCAAAAGTTCTGTAGCCCGATTGGTAAGACACAACCGAAACGCCATTCGTAACAGTGCTCATTTGCACGGCACCACATTCGACCTTTCGTATGCGACCTACGATTTTGAGCGACCGATTGATGCCGCCGAAGCCGATTACTTGAAGGAAATATTAGCCCAGACCTTGTTTGAATTGCGCCGCGAAAAAAAATGTTGGGTGACGTATGAATTGTTTCAAACCTGTTTTCATATTGTGACCCGTTGAGGCCACTATTTTTATTAAATTTACGTCTTACAGAAAGCCATTGTAACAAATGTGTGTTTTTGGCTATATTATTGTAAGAAGGATTTGCACAAACATCAGGATATGAAACATTACTTTGCAGCGCTGGTTTTAACCGTTTTGACAGCTTTCGGAGCTACGGCACAAATTAAGTTCGAACACATGACCTTGGATGAAGCCAAGGCGAAAGCGAAGCTTGAAAAGAAACCCATTTTTGTGGATGTACACGCTTCATGGTGTGGTCCTTGTAAACGAATGGCGGCTACCGCGTTTGTTGATCCGGCTGTTTCGACTTATTACAATGAACATTTCATCAACGTAAAAATCGATGGTGAAAAAGAAGCAGAAGGAGGTCCTAAAACCATGATGGAATATTCACTTAATTCGTATCCGACCTTGTTATACATCAATCCCGATGGAACACTTTTTAGAAAATTGGTCGGCGGACAAGATGCTGCTACCTTGTTGAAACGCGGGAAAGAGTTGATTGATCCGAATTCTTCTGCCTTGTTGCAAGCGCGCAAAACCTACTACGCTTCCAAAAAAGAAACGGCAGATCTTAAAACCTATATTTCGGTGATGATTGCCGATCAGGCTGATTCAACTGACCTTTTCGCACAAACGTATTATACCACCGCCAAGACGATCAATCTGGCCGATCAGGTTGATTTCTATGTGTTTTACACATCCGAACAAAATTCGGCGAGCGCCAATGGACTTTATTTCTTAGAGCACTACGAATCGTTTCCTCCGAATGTAGTGGCCGATAAAATCAAAGAATGGATCAATCAATCGTTCTCTATAGCGTTAGAAAAATCCGATTATTCCATTGTTGAAACCACTGTGAAACAATTGTATCCTTACTGGCAAAAAACCGAAAGCATTCAGGATCAGGAAACCTATCTGACGTATGTAAAACAACAGTTTGACAAATACAATTCAGGACAGAGACAATAGGTCTTTATCTTCTTTATAAAATTCAATGTGGGTTCGCGGTTAATCTATAAGTAGGATTCTCTTAATTATGCAAAAAAATCAATGTGGGTTCGCGATTTATCGCGAACCTTTTTTTAATTGGTCAACACCACAAACACCCCATCAATCACTTGTGCCATTCGTGCATAATCCAATCGATCCATGGTATCACCTTTTTGGTGGTATTGTTTGTTGCGGTAAAATGCCGTATCGGTGATCATCAAGGCACTAACACCGATTTGCCAATAGTTCAGATGATCTGAAAAATCAATTCCGGGCAACGACTTCGGACCTTTGAATTGTTTGGCTTTCACGGCACTTTTGTGCTTGAATTGTTTGGTGAATTTTCGGGCAAATTTCCCCGGACCGAACTGATTGACCAACGTGATGTAATTTCCGCGACTTCCATAGAACAACTTCAAAATCCCCAGCGGATACTGTTGTGTTTTTCGTTCATCGGCAAAATAACCGATCATTTCCAGGCAAATCATACCTTTTACGGTCACAGAGTCTTTTACCAGCGATTGGGCGTGAATGTAACTTCCCATGTATTCGGATCTAAAAAATGGCGGTTCTTCCAATGTATAAGCTACCAGATCGATGCGCTGTGCAGTTGTGATCGTATCGAGTTGGCGCGCCAATTCCAATAAACCGACTGTTCCGCTTGCATTGTCGTCTGCACCTTGCTGTTCGCCGCACACATCGTAATGAGCTCCTACGATGATTCGCTCTTCATGCTGTGTTCCGAATGAAGCGATCACGTTTTTGTACTCGCGTTTCCCAATAAAATACGATTGAAAATAAACCGTATCCGCATATTTCGAAAATTCGGTATGCAGGTAATCGGCTATTTCGTTGAGTTGTTCGATGTTTTCGTAATTGCGGTGAACTGCGGTTTGTGTAAGCACAGTCATGTGCGCTTTGATGCGATTGGTATCGGATTGCGACCACAGTGTTGCTGAAAAGCCGATGAAGGAAAGGAGAAAGAGGTGTTTCATGTTAGTTTTTTAGCAATCCGTAATACAGTAAATCTACTAATTCTCCGGCAGTTGTCCGGTGATCTTTTCTGAGTTGACCTTCTACAACAAAACCGCATTTCTGGGCCAGTTTGCGAGCTGCCGTATTCTGTTCGTGAGTTCGTAGGTAGAGTTTTTCGAAACCCAATTCACCAAAAAAGTGATCGATAACGCGGTTCATGGCTTTGTACAGAATTCCTTTTCCTGCATAGTGTTCGTCAATAAAAAAGCCCAGTTCCGCTTTCGGAATATCCCAATCAATGTTTTTGACATGGATGTAACCGATGATTTTCTCCGAATGATTATCCACCAATACGTAGGGAAAGTTTTTCTTCTCATCCACCTCACGAAGCAGTTTATCGATAAAGGCTGAAAACAATTCAAGCGTTGCTGCATTGCCAACTGTTACTGGAAAGAACGCTTCCAACCGCTCTTTGTTGGCATTTACCGTTTCAAAATAAGCTTGGGAGTCGTCTTGCCGAATCAACCGGATGGTGTAATTGTCGAATGTCATTTTTGGGAAGAATTAGACTGCTTTTTTGGCTGTAATGACCAAATTCTCCATAATGATCTGCTTGCCGTTTAATTCAAACGCAGGTTCTGTATTTTCTGCCACGGAGAGCACTTCAAAACCATTTTCTGTCAGTAAATCGGCAACATCTTCTTTCGAAAACAAGTTGAATCCGAAACGTGTAAAGGGAATGTTCTCCATCAAGCGTTTGGGCCGAAGACCGATTACCAGCAAGCCTTCCGTTTTCAAAACGCGTTTGAATTCAGCTAAAACAAGCCATTGGTCTTCCCAAAAGTAAATCGTGTTTACAGTGAATAGTTTGGTGAACGTATGCTCGTCAAAGGGTAATGAAATGCCGTTGGTGTGAACGAATTCTGCTTGTTGGTTTGCGATCCATTCTTGGTTGTTTTTTCGTGATTCTTCTACCATCAATTCAGAAAAATCGCAACCGCTATAAGAAATACTCGGATCGATGGATACAATTTCGGAAACAAAATGCCCGTTTCCCATGCCGATTTCGAGAATGCGATCATTGGTTTCGGCATTCAATGTGCTCAGTGTATCGAGAATGATGGTTTTATTGCCATCGCTCATCCATTCGCCTGTTTTGATGCCTTCATCGCCTTTTGGTTGCCGAAGCTGCGCTGCCATTTCCCGCGATTGTTGTTCGTCCATTTGGTTAATGTTAAAGGCTAAAGATAATGAACTGCGATTGAACAGCTATTGAACAGCTATTGATCAACAATAATTAACCACATAGTGCACATAGGAAACATAGAAATTTAAAAATGTCAGAGACTATGTGTTCTATGTGTCCTATGTGGTTACAATCTATTCGCGAATCAGATTTCATGTTATTTTTGTGTCTCAAATCCCAACACCATGGAACCCCTCAAAGAACTCTTCAATCGCGCTTTTTACGAGCAATTTGCCGATGCTTTCACGAACGTTTATACCGGTTTTGAGCGCAACCAATTTGTGAAAGATGTGACCAAGAACTTTGAACCGCTTTCGCTGAATGAACGTATGCGCAATACTTCGGTGGTGTTACAAAAGCATTTACCCGCCGATTATGAAAAAGCGCTGGAAATCATGTTTGCAGCTGTGCCGACTTTAAAAACAGGTTATACAACGTTGGTTTTTCCTGATTTTGTGAGTCAATTTGGGTTGAAGCACCAACAATTGTCGCTCGAAGCATTGAAGTATTTCACCGGATTCGGTTCGTCGGAATTTGCCATTCGGGTGTTCCTGAAAAAGGATTTTGAGAATACACTAAAAACCATGGTAGAGTGGGCGGGTGATGAGAATCATCATGTACGCAGGTTGGCTTCGGAAGGTTCGCGTCCGCGCTTGCCTTGGTCGTTTAAATTGCCACAAGTTATTGAAAACCCCAAGATCACACAGCCCATTTTGGAACAATTGAAAGCCGATCCGGAATTGTATGTGCGCAAATCGGTTGCCAACCACTTAAACGATTTCTCGAAAGACAATCCGGACTATATGCTCGATTTGGTTGGTTCGTGGGATCGTTCCCATCCGCATACGGCATGGATTGTGAAACACGGAACCCGAACACTTATCAAAAAAGGAAATGCCGGTTCTATTGCGGTTTTCGGGTTTGAAAAAGAGGTCAAATTGCGGGTGGAAAATTTCCGCTTAGTTTCTTCCGATCTGAAGCTGGGAGATGTGCTCGATTTCTCGTTCGATCTGGTTTCCGAAAAACAAACTTCCCAAAAACTGGTGGTCGATTACATCATTCACTACCGCAAAAGTGCCGGCGATTTGTCTCCAAAAGTCTTTAAACTGAAAGAGCTGAATCTTGAACCCAATCAGCGAATCACGCTTTCCAAGAAACAACGAATCCAGGATTTCACCACACGTAAACACTATGCGGGCGAGCATGTGCTGGAGATTCAGGTAAACGGAGTTGTGATGGCGACTAAAGTTTTTCAGTTGATTGTTTAATTGTTTACCAAGATTTAAGTAAAGAACCATGATCCAGCCGTGTCTGCAAAACCAGCATGAGGATCCATGCAGAAGTGAGCGTTTGTTTTTCTACTGTTTGAGGAGGTACGACGAGTTTAGAAAAACTAGTGAATGACCTGCTAATGGATCATGCGTTTTGCCACGGCAAAGCATTTTTTGCTTACTTTTTGCTGCTTTGGGCAAAAAGTAAGAATTCACTTCACCTTAAAATCCACATGATAATGATCATCGTGAAGCGAATTGATCAACGGAGTCAGGTTTGTGGTAATATAAATACCTGTTTGCTGCAGTTTTTTTCCTGATGTGGTCGCAAATAGCTCATCCCGCAATTCCATTTTCCAAATCACTTTCTCAATAGTTAAACCATTCGTTTTAGCCGATTCAATGAGCGTGAGCAGGTGTTGCGCCATCAATTCAAAATCAATGGAAACAGTTGGATCTTCTTCGTATCGACCATTGGCATCAAAATTCATGAGGTAATGCTGAGCTCCGGCAAAGTCGAGATCGGTATACGGTTTTCCGTTTTTGAGCAACGGAGTCATGAAATCAATGCTTAGTCCGTTTTGATGCGTGCGATGCGGCGAAATTTTCCCTCCGTGTTTATTGGAGCATTCCATGATTCCAAACAAGCGATCCGGAGCTGTTTTTTCCAACTTTCCGTAAGCATCCAACACGGATGATTTGACCAGCGAATGTACGAAGCAGCGATTGGCTAGGTAACTGTTGGTATCGAAATAATGATAATTGGTTCCAAAGAACGGAAAGAGCTGTCCGTGTTCCAACGATCCGTTGCTGACCGTTCCTTTTGAAACGCTTTCTGTTGAATCGGAACTTAACTCCAAGTAATGTTTTTCTACTAGCGAAAGGGAATCTGTTGTGATCGCATTCGAAGGAGGTGTTTGACTGATGGAATTGGTTGGTTCGGAACAAGCGGTTACCAATAAGAGGAAAACGAGGGGGAAAGTGTGTTTCATAGTAAAAGTTCGATTCCAAGCATGGAATGTTAAACGCATAAAGTTGGTCTGTTTTTTGGCACAATTCGTCCAACGATCATGCCAACAATTCTTGGTGATAACTTCTTCATATTTCTTGTTCATGCCAATCACACAGAATAAAACTTCCTGCTAATTTTACCGCGGGACGGCGAACTTTCCAAAACCAGTCTCTTGAGTAGTATGAATGGACTAATGGATCAATTTGGAGAAGAATTTGCTGAATTGGCGAATCAGTTTAAATTTCCATTAGAAAATGCGATCCTTACGTTTTCAATCTTACTTTTAATCATTCTTTTATCCCCAATTGTTCTCCGAAAAATTCGCATTCCGGCCCTAATCGGTCTCATCATATCGGGAGTAATTATTGGTCCGGATGGTTTAAATATGGTGAGCGAAGAAGTTACTGCTACATCGGGTTATGTAGGCATGTTCTCTCAGTTCGGATTATTGTATATCATGTTTATGGCCGGTTTAGAGTTAGATATGCAAGATTTCAGGCGCTACCGAAATAAATCCATCGCGTTTGGAGCTCTAACGTTTTTCATACCGTTATTACTCGGTTATCCGGTTTGTAGGTATGCATTGGGATTGAATCAAATGGCCAGTTTGCTCACCGCAAGTATGTTTGCAACGCATACCTTGGTTGCTTATCCGATTGTGAGTAAATACGGTATTTCCAAAATGGAAGCCGTGGCAATTGCCATTGGTGGAACCATTTTGACAGATACGGCAGTGTTGATTATTTTGGCGGTAATCTCAGGCTCCGACAATGGTGTTATCAATGCCAATGTATTGATTCATCTTGGAGTTACTTTAACGATTTTCAGCATCATCATGTTTTGGTTGGTGCCCAAAATTGCGCGTTGGTTTTTCAGTAAGCTTGAGTCTGAGAAAAACTCACACTATATTTTTGTACTAGCCATTCTCTTTTTTGCAGCATTCTTGGCGCAAGCAGCCGGAATAGAAGGGATAATTGGGGCATTTGTAGCCGGTTTGGTGTTGAATCGACTCATACCACATTCATCCACCTTGATGAATCGGATAGAATTCATCGGCAATTCATTGTTCATTCCTTTTTTCCTCATCTCTATCGGAATGGTAGTAGATGTGCGGACATTGTATACTGATCCATGGGCGTGGGCAGTTGCCGGAATCTTGACTTCATTTGCCATTTTCAGTAAGTTTTTGGCTGCTTGGTTGACACAAGTGCTGTTTCGAATGAAATCCACCGAGCGGCAAGTGATTTTCGGTTTAAGTACAGCACATGCCGCAGCTACCTTGGCCGTCATCCGGGTTGGATACGATATGCATTTGTTGTCAATCGATATTGTGAACGGAACGGTGATTCTCATTCTCATTACCAGTATGACTGCTTCTTTTGTCACCGAAAATGCGGGTAAACGACTTCTGATTGATCAAGCCAAGAATGAACCGTTGGAAGGTCCGGCTTTGCGAAGTCAGCACTTGATGGTGGCGGCGAATGAATTGATCGGAAATGAGCAATTACTTGATTTCTCTATTCTGATCACGGATAAAAAGGTCATCAATCCCATTTCGGTAGTGAGTGTTCTTGAAAACGATGAAGAAGCCGAGACGCGTATTCGTCGGTCAAGAAAACACATGGACGATTTTATTCGGCATTTTTCAGGAGGTGAAATTTCGGCGCAGGCCATGGCTACGATTGATCATAATTTCTCGAGTGGAGTGGCGCGTGTTTCCAAAGAATTGGTGGCTGACATCGTTCTGATCAACGATAATAACTCTAGCTTGAATCTGTTGAAACGACTTGTGGGCGACGATAGGGATCATTTGCTGGATGTGTGCGAAAAATCGGTGTTTTTCTGTCAATTCAATCAACCGTTTACAACCTATCGAACCATTGCTTTAGTTTGCCCGCCGTTTGCCGAATTGGAAACGAGTTTTAATCAATGGATGGAGCGCGTGTTTCGAATTGCAAAAGAACTGAATTCGTCTATCGAAGTATATGCCACCCAAGATACGTTTGAAAAGATAGATGCCTATAAAACCTTCCGAAAGTTTAGTGCCAGCCTGAAACACATTGCCATTGAAGACCCGGAAGAAACACTTCGATTGTTGGAAAATAAGCAGGAAGATGCGTTATTGGTGAGTGTTTTTGCCCGAAAAGGTTCCGTCTCATCATTTCTAGGAATGGATTTGTTGCCGCAACGGATGGAACGTCAGTTGGATAAAATGGATCGTATTTTTATTTATCCTGCACAACAACCAATTGATTCTGCTTTCGGGTCGTACGACGATATCAATGCCGGACCACTTACTGCCATTACGCGATTGTCGAAAGGTGTGGGTGATATTTTTAGAAAAACCGAAGACGACAAAACCGATGCGTCGGATGAAACCGATCAAACAAAACATAAATAACACAGAAATGAAAAATGCACCTTATTCCGTTGAAGAACGCTTTGTGCGTTATGCACAAGTAGATACAACTGCCGATCCGAATGCTACCGGTTTTCCTTCTTCGGAAAAACAAAAAGACCTGTCGCGCTTGTTGGTAAAAGAACTACTTGAATTGGGCGTTACCGATGCCGAATGCGACCAATGGGGATATGTTTACGCTACTATTCCTGCTACCAGTTCCAAAGAAGGCATTCCGACCATTTGTTTTTGCTCCCACATTGATACGGCGCCCGATTGTTCGGGAACAAACGTAAAACCAATTGTTCACCGCCAATACGACGGAAATCCGATTACATTGCCGGATGATGCTTCGCAAGTAATAACAACTACAAAACACCCGTATTTGGCCGAAAAAATCGGCGATGATATCATTACAGCCTCGGGTACTACATTACTTGGTGCCGATGACAAAGCCGGTGTGGCGATTATTATGGATTTGGCAGCTCATTTAATGACAAATCCGCAGATTCCACATGGTAAAATCCGTATTTTGTTTACACCCGATGAAGAAGTAGGAAGAGGAGTAGAGCAAATCGATATGGAGCGCTTGAATGCCGATTACGGTTATACGCTCGATAGTGGTGAATTGGGAGCCATTGAAGACGAATCGTTTTCAGCAGATGCCATGAGTTTTCATATCACGGGAATCAGCGCTCATCCGGGTTATGCCAAAGGAAAAATGGTACATGCTGCAAAAGTAGTCAGTGCATTTGTGAGCGCTTTGCCTTTGAATGAATGGTGTCCGGAAGCAACTGTAGATCGCGAAGGTTTCGTACACCCAACAGCTATTTCAGGTGGATTGGAAGAAGCAACTGTTTCGTTTATTGTTCGTGATCATGATACAACAAAACTAGCCGAACACGAGGCGCGGTTGACGCAAATTATGGAAACGGTTATCGCGCAATTTCCTGGGGCTGTGTACACATCAAAGGTTACCGAGCAATACCGCAATATGAAGGAAATCATCAAAGATGTACCTTTTGTGACGGATTTTGCCATTGAAGCCATGAAACGAGCAGGAATTACACCTCGTCCAACCATCATTCGCGGTGGAACTGACGGTTCAAGACTTTCCTTTATGGGTTTACCTTGTCCGAATTTATTCACCGGCGAAATGGGAATTCACTCGCGCCAGGAATATGTTTCCGTTCAAGACATGCAAAAAGCGGTAGATACGCTGATTGAGTTGGTACAGATTTGGGAGGTACACACGGAATTATAAATTGAAAATGTAAAATTGAAAAGAAGAGATCAATTTATGGCATGAACAAGCGTTAGCGCAGTTTCCTTTTCAATTTTCAATTTTGCATTTTACATTTCAATTAAGAAGCATGGAAAATTTACGTTCACAATTCTTACTGAACCCCGAAATTACGTTTTTGAATTTCGGTTCGTTCGGTGCTTGTCCGAAACCTGTTTTTGAAGAATATCAGCGTTTTCAATTGGAGTTGGAACGTGATCCGGTGCAGTTTATTACCGTAAAAGGTTATGACTACATTCGTGAATCGCGCGAGGCATTGGCCGGCTATATCGGTTGCGAAGCAGATGATGTGGTGTATACACCTAATCCGACTTTTGCCATCAATATTGTTGCAAAAAACCTAAAGTTACAACCCGGCGATGAAGTGCTTTCAACCGATTTGGAATACGGTGCATTGGATAGAACGTGGGCTTTTTATTGTGCTGAAAAAGGAGCGAAGTACGTTCGTCAGCACATTTCATTGCCATTGGTATCAAAAGAACAGTTTCTAGCCGATTTCTGGAAAGGGTATTCCGAGAAAACCAAAGCGGTATTTATCAGTCAAATCACCAGCACAACCGGACTTATTTTTCCGGTCAAGGAAATTTGTGCCGAAGCCAAAAAACGTGGATTGTTGACAATTGTTGATGGTGCGCATGTTCCGGGGCATATACCGCTCAATTTAAACGAATTAGAAGCCGATATTTACACCGGCGCTTGCCATAAATGGATGCTTACACCAAAAGGATCGTCGTTTTTGTACGTAAAAAAAGCATTTCAAGAATGGATGGATCCGTTAGTCGTGAGTTGGGGATACGATGCTGCATATCCATCGTCGTCACAGTTTCTGGATTACCATCAATTCAACGGAACACGTGATTTCTCGGCATATTTAACCATTCCGAGAGCCATTGCTTTTATGGAAGAGCACAATTGGTGGGCTGTAGCTGCAACTTGCAGAAAGTTGGTGCAATCCAACTATCAACGTTTTTGTGACTTGATGGAAACTGCTCCGTTAGCACCGATTACCGATGAGTTTTTCGGTCAGTTGGCGAGTATTTCTATCCGAACCAACGATCCGATTGCGTTGAAAAACAAGCTGTTTCAGGAACATCAAATCGAAATTCCGGTAATGCCTCATGGCGACGCGGTTTATTTACGGTATTCTATCAATGCGTTTAATGATCAATCGGATTTGGATAAGCTGTATGATGTTGTTGCGAAACTCAAAAGTGAGAAACAATTACTTTATTAAAGGGAACTGGATTAAAGGGAACTAGGGAACTAGGTGTTCTGATCCTAGCTCCCTAGTTCTCCATTACCTAGCTCCTCATAAATATCTAGTTCGTCTTAAACGTAAACGTAGCCAAGTCCAAGATTTCTTTTTCGGTGTCCAACCTCCGTGTTACAGATTTTAGTTGTTGCGATTTCCGACCGTAATTGGTGATCATTTGCACTTGTACAGTTGCCGTTCCGGTTAACGTTTGAGCTGTAGAACCGTAGTAATTTGCTTGAATTTTATAGTTACCCGGAATGGCTTTTTTGATCAGAAATTCTTCCGGTCCGTAACCTTGTGTAAAGTCGTTTGAGATTCGACCACCGGCAGATGTTAGCTTGTTGCTATAATAACACTTTTCGCCACGCGGATCGGTTACCCAAAGATCAATATCACAATTGTCACTGTCCCAGGTAATCAATACACGCATATCTACCGGCATGTGCGCAATTAATCGTTTGTCAATGTGTGAGATATTGAGTTGTTGGGTAGAATTGGCAATAATGGTATTCATTTCGTAAGCAATCAATGATTCTACTTCACTAAATCTGCCATCCCAGTTATGTGTTACTGCGTAATACAATTCGTCTATTGCGCGCTGATCTTCTTTATTAGAGGCATACGCAAGTCCTAAATCGCGGTACGACTGCGGTTCTTCCGGGCGCATCGTTTTTACTTCTTGAAACACCGAAATAGACAGTTGGTAATAGCCAAGTTGCTCTAATCGATGTCCTAAAATACGCAGTAATTGCGGGTTTTCGAGTTGCATTTCTGCGATGTTTGACAGGATACGGAGGGCTGTTTTTGGTTCTTTGTTTTTGATAAAAAAATCGGCGACATCAATAAAGAATCCGGGTTGATTGCTGTATGTTGCTTTTAATTCAAGATAAGTTGAATACCATTGTGTTTTTTGTGTTTCCTTTAATTTTTTCAGGTAGGGAGTATCAGGGTCCCAATCTGCGAGTTTGATCGCTCCTTTAGCTTTATCGGTTGAATCTGCTCGCGTGATGCGTTTTCGTTCGCTTTGTGTCTCTTCTCGTTGCACATCATAAAGGGTAGACGCAGGCGACTGATTTGAATAGGTATAAACTTGATCATTAACTACTACCGGTTCGGTATATGCTATTAACTTTTCCTTCGTTATGGGCTTGGGTTTAAAAACGGTTTTCCACCAGTTTTTCCGTTCGTTGAAACTGTTGACAACTTCTTCCAAATGGTTATCGAAACTTTTTTTCTCATCTTCTTGAATCGTTGCTATTCGTTTTTGGTATTCAGCAAGCAGCTCTTCTGGTGGGGTAATGCGGTGTGTGACATAATCTTCCAGTCGATCCAACACAATAAGTGAGGTATTTCTGGTTACAACACCGTATTTTTTTCCAAGTCGATTGATCTCGTTTTTGTTACGTTCATAGCGTAAATCGAGTTCCGCAATGCGTTTTTGTGCCCAAATATTTTTGACAATGCCCTTGTAATCGCTTACCATACTTTGTTGCAGATCCACCATTATGGTTTCAGTAACTTCATTTCCGTATCCAAATTTCAGTTCAATTTTTTCAGTTACACTTTTACTTATTCCGGCAACACCAAAATAGGAGGTGAAACCGGTAGCTCTTTCTGAGGTTAATGTTACGTTTGGATTTTCAGCGATTCCCAAAAAGCGAACTTGCTGCAGTGTCATTTTGTCGAGTGCTTGTTGGTTATTCAATGTAGTCAAATCAACAAATTCTCCATTGGTTTTGTCGGCTATATATTGGGCATTACTCGGATCAGCAATCACGTTTGAGTTCCAAACACAAACGGGTCGTTTTGAAGCTGAAAATTCAGCCTTACCGAAATTACCCAAACAATCGGATACCAGAATGATTTCCTCTCCTTTCAATTCATTAAAATCGATGCAACCAAGTTGAGTAGCGCCATCATATTCTATAGTTGCCAAACGATCAATAACATTTTGCGAATCATGGTAAGCAAGTTCAATCATTTCGTTGGAGTGAATTTCATTACTGAATGTCACTAATTGAACAGTTTCAACACCGGTGGCTAGCAGGTATTGTTTGAGCAAGGAATTTTCTTTTTCGGTATCCCGATTTGCCGCTGAACCAGAGACGTCATAAACAAGTGTAAGTGATTTGGGTAACTGCTTGCGTCGTTCGCCCACTCTCGGATGTACGATTGTATAAAAATAATTGGTGCTGTCTCCTGCTTGCTCAATCATTGTTTTTTCTTGTGCACGAAAAGGAATGACAATTTTTAATGGTTGTTTGGCGTAGGTTTCCTCAAGGTGCATTGCTGCATAATAGCCTTCGTTGTTGCGATCAAATCTGAAACAGTGCAAGTCATTCTCGTGAAGAATAGGACTTTCTTTTTGCTGTAAAACAGAAATGGTTATGTCTAAACTTTCAAGCAAATCCTTGAATTTCATTGGTAAATAGTATTCAAATTCACCCGAATTTTCTGCTAATTCTTGTGTATATGTAACAACAATGCGCTTGGTTGCCTTCGCGGGAATTGGGTAAATACGCGCTTTGAAATTGTTGCCTTTCGACCATTCAATTAATCCCGGATCAATTCCCTGCCTTACTGTTGACTCAAAAGCAACACGACCTTGCGTTTTTTCAACAACCACACCTTCACGCAATTTTCCATCAACTTCCATTGCGAAGCGCGAAACAGTTTTTCCTGCCGCCAGCGGAAAATACAGTTCACCTTCCAGAATACGAGCTTCTTTATTGAAAAAGGTCATATCAAGCGTAGTGACGGCAATATTGCCAACTACCTGAACATCCACCTTCAAACGATTCATGCCCAGAGGAGTAGAAATTTGACGTTCATTATCCACCATAATGGTTGGAAATGCATTAGTAGAATCTTGAAAGTCGACTTTATGGTCGTTTTTCCGGAAAGAATTTCTCGGGGAATTAGGCTGAAACTGCAATGCTGCAAACGAGAAAGTGATTCCAAGAATCGAGGCGACAATGATCGGAAATGCTTTTGAGATTTTATGCGTCATCATTAAGCGTAGTTGAATGTTATTCATTAACGTTTATTGCCGCCAATTAGTATGTTTTGGTTTTCACTATTTATGGTTGGTACCTGGAAACAGGTTTTTTGCGTCTGAATTTATCCGTTATTATCCGTTAGAAACGTTTATTGCCCCGCAAATACTAGGATTCAGAGAATTTAGTCGTGTTTGATCCAACGATTTTCCCAATAATAGAAATATCGAGTATTTGTAGAATCGTTTTGTAAGTTGTTGTTTAGAAATAACGTTTTTTTGTGTTTTAATTTATCCGTTTCCTAAACAGCCAAAGGCGGTCAGGCCGTTAGAAACACTTATGACCCCATGAATACTAGGATTAGTCGTTTTTGTGAAATTTAATCGTTTCCTTTTACCGAAATCACCGAATAATGAGTTGTGGTAAAAAAGTCGCGGATAAAAGGCAAGTTAAAAACCAGCCACAATTTGCGTGTTTTTAGTTTAAACTTTACTTCGTAATTGGGATTGATAAAATAAAGTGTCTCACGGTCGAATTGATAATTGCGTTTGGAAACAATTTTACGGAAACGACCAATGGAAAGCCCTGTAGATTTCACTTCTAATAAGTTTTCAATTGTTCCTTCACTTTCCCCAAACAATTTCAATATTCCGCGGTACATAAAAACGGGTAGAATATGAAAATAGGGGAGTTTGGAAATGAATTTACTGCGGCAAATTTGCTGATGTCCTCCAAACGGCATGCGCCACGGTGGAAAGGCTAAAAATACTTTTCCGCCGGGATTAAGGAATTGTTTGAGGTATTCCATGAATTTGTCCTGATCATGTATGTGTTCGATGGTATCGCGCATGATCACCAAATCAAATCGGTGAAACGTGTCGGGACTTACTTCGTAAATATCTTGTGCAACCAATGTCAAGTTGGCTTTGAGCGGATGTTCAGCAAAAAACACTTCTCCGTTAGCAATTTTACCTTCCGACAAATCAATCCCGATGACTTTGCAACCCAAATCAAGAAACGGTTTCAAGTTTCCACCTTCGCCACAGCCTATTTCCGCTACAACCATGTCAGGAGTAATTTTCATTACCTCTTGTATGTATGGAATGACGTGTTTTTCAGTAGTAAATACTTGTTCCTGAAAATAACGTTCTCTGTTGGTATGTCTTTCGTACATTGTTGTATTCGCTTTATTGCTTTGGCGCAAAGTGGCTCAAAACTACAATTTAGTTTGCAGAATACGGGAATCGGTTTTTAAAAAGTGAAGGCGTTATGGTTTATTCCGCAGTTGCGTTAGTTAAAATCGGCGAGCAAAATGGGAACAATACAAATTGGTCATTTGTCAAATTTGAAAAATGACCAATTTCCTCGCCGATAACAGATTAAAATGTTGTACTCCACTTAATTTCCTTGCAAAAGCTTACGGTACGACCCAAATTGTACATCCGGTCCATCATACAACTTATGCAGCATTGTCTTAATATCTTGACTCATCAACGTGAGGTATTCCATTTTACGTTCAGACATTCCGTAAGTAAGAACGTCTAATTTTTGGGCATCGGGTAGTTTTTCAGAGTCCGCCAAATGCATAAAAATTTCGGTAACATAATTCGGATCTTTCGTTTTCAGTTCAGAAAGCTGTTCAATCATCCACGAAATGGCTTCGGTACTTGGCTGACCATACCAATGTCCGGAAGTGCTATTGATCATTTTACCGGAAGCACCGTTTGAATTGGCCACTTTTCTTCGCTCTTCCATGGTCTTTTTCTCGATTGCATTTTTGAGAACTGCTACCGTTTTTAGATTTTTATTTCTCAGACTTTCGGCAATTGTTTGAATACCTGATTTCGCAATAGGCATAGGATTTTTTCCGAACTTATAGGTTTTGTTGTCGCCATCTGCTTCCCAGCGAACGGCACTGCGCATCGGTATTTTTGCCTTGGCCGAAAACGGGAGTAAAACGTTGAAAAAATCTTCGCTAAAAAAATGAATGTTGTGGTGCGACGAAATACAATCAATGTTTTCAGCACCAATAATATCGGCTAGCTTTTCAAATTGAACATTGACTTCCTTTTGCACAATCGCCGCTTGTGACGGGTCGTAATTAAAGTCGGTGATATCCCGAAAATGGTAACGTTGATTGAGGTTGTTCCATTTGGTAAGCGAGTTTTCTTCCTGAAATGCAGCCGGACCAGAAGTTGTATTGACGTGCAAACCAATGCCGCATTTGTTGCCCGCATCGTTGATAGCTGTTACCAATTGTTTGATAGCGAATTCGTCGGCGTAGTTGGCCATGACATGAACCGAAGTTACCAATCCGGCTGAAACTGCACCAAGTATCGCTTTGTTACAACTTGAATTGTACCCGTAGTCGTCTGCTGTGATGATTAATTTACTCATAGTGAATGTTTATAGTGATCGAACGAATATACTAAAAACATGATTCCTATTTGACTAGTTACAAAAATACCACTAACTAATTTTAGGAGAAATGAAAATTTCGTAACTATAAATCTTGTTTGACCAATAAATTAGTTTGCGGACAGTGCCAATTCTTGGAAGCGAAGTAAGAAAAATGGCTTTTTCGTTGTGTTTTGTCAAAAGCGCTAAAACGTACAGCGTTTGCCAAAACTGCTGTACGTTGCGTTTCAGATCCTGATCTGACACTTTTGACCTTAAAACACAGAAAGAGCCATTTTTCACGAGCGGCTTAGAATGGTACGAAAGGATGTTTTGCTTACTTTTTCAAGTCCGCCGCGGCGGAGCAAAAAGTAAGAGAATATTATGGTGAGTTTGAGACCAATCAAATTCCTATTTTAAATTTTGTCAATGACTTTTGTAAAAGTGTAGATTTCAATAAAAACCTACTTTAAATACAATGCAATCGCTGTTTTTAACTCCAGCTCTTGTTCACTATCGGTTAATCTATTCACCAATTCGCGCAATAAATCGTCAGAACACAAACCTTTATAGGCCGATTGGCGCATGATTAGCCCGAAAGCGATGATGGATTGCAGTAAAGGATTTTCTGTTACATCGCTTTCAGTTGCTAACTCATAATTTTCTTCGACACTCGTTGCGGCTTCCAACAATTTGTAGCGTAAACGAACATTGCACAATTCTTTTTGACCGCCGGTAGGTTTTATTTTGGAGAAATGAGCATCTAGGGATTCTTCGGCTTTGCCAGGTTCTATTTCATAAACCGCAGTAACCACATGACCGTAACCTATTTCACCACCATCTTTTGCATCGTCGTTAAAATCGCGTGAGGGCATTAATCTGTTTTCGTACCCAATCAAGCGGTAATTGGCAACAAGTCTCGGATTAAACTCTACGTTTAATTTTACATCTCTTGCTAGGTTGACAAGATTTCCCATCCGCGTTTCCAGCACTTCTTTACATTCTTCCAGGTTGTTGATGTAAAAATGATTGCCATCGCCTCGATCAGCTAAGGTTTCGAGGACATCGTTTCTGTAATTGCCCATGCCGAACCCCAAAGCAGTTAAATAAATTCCCTTTCCTCGTTGAAGCGAAATGTAGTTTTCCAATTCATGCGGGTTGCTGATACCCACATTAAAATCGCCATCGGTAGCTAGAATAATGCGGTTGTTTCCATCAGGTAAAAAGTGTTCGGTGGCCACTTGGTACGCCAATTGAATGCCACCAATGCCATTTGTTGATCCTCCGGCATTTAATCGCCGAATGGCATCGATAATTGTTTCTTTTTCTGAGCAATAGGTCGGCTGTAACACCACACCGGTGCTCCCTGCGTAGGTAACCAATGAAACCCGATCATCCGGATTGAGTGTTTCCACCAAGGATATCAATCCTTTTTGTAATAGCTCCAATTTAGTTGCATCCATCATGGATCCTGAGACATCAACCAAAAAAACCAGGTTGTGTACAGGTCGTTTTTCTAAAACAGGAAAATCTTTCGCCCGTAAATGAATTGCAACCAACTGATTTTTGGTATTCCAAGGACAATTCATGCGTTCAAAAGTAACAGCCATCGGTTTTTCTGCAGGAACTTCAGGCAAAGAATAATCGAATGAATTGACCATTTCTTCCAATTTTACGGCATCATTCGGAATGGCCCGATTGACAGCAAGTTGTGATTGAATAAAATTCCAACTGGCTCTATCCACATCAATTCCAAAGGTAGAATGCGGAACATCTAATGGTGATAAGAACATATTTTCGTAAATCGGAAGAAATTGATCGCGTTGCAAAACCGGTTCCGGTTCTTCGTAGTATGGCGTTTCGTTTGATGGGTTTATCGCATTTTTGCGTGAGTTTCGTTCTGCAGCATACGAACGGAAGGATTTGGTTTCAATGGAAATAATTCCTCCGGTAACATCACCGTAATTGGCAGGAATACCGCCCGTATAAACCGTAATCTGATTCATAGCGCTATGCGGAATAGCCGGATTTCCAATCACTTTTACGCCATCGATGTAATAATTAATAGCATCTGATCGCGATCCACGGAAGTTCAACCCATCTGCAGGGTGTGTTATTCCACCCATATAAGGCTCAATCAAGTTTGCTTGAGAGTTCATCGGGAAGGAACTAGCATCGCTTCTATACACCACACAGCGGCTAGCGGAGTTAAAGTCAATTAGTGGGATTCTGTAACTTGTAATAACCACTTCATTTATATCCGATTTAGAATAACCTTGAAGATTCGATTGATCGACCCATAATTGATTAGTAGGTTGTTCGATTCCGGCAATTGGTGTACCATTATTTCCAAAATAGAGATTGCCTTTTTGACCATTATTGCTAATGTAAACAGTGGTTGTAAGTAATTGATATAACTGAATGGATAACGTAAACCGTGCAATCTCAACGCCAAATTCCCGAACACTGAAATTGACTGGTCCAACAGGTAATTCTAAAAAAAGTGCGTTGGCCTTGTCATCCGTCAGCAGCGTATCGTAAACGATGGAATCTTGCGAAGCAATGAGCTCGATGTTTTCATAACGACACTGGGTTTTCTCATCCAAAACATGCAATTGAACACCTCCGTGCTGAGCACAACATATTCCGGAAAACAAACTGATTGAGATAATGATAATTAGCTTCATACGTGACTTTTCTTAGGGATGAAAAGTCCTGTTTAATTCCATAAAACTATGATAATTTCGTTCGATGAATTCACTTCAATTTTGGTGGCAAGTTCCCAAAATTACGAACGCGAAAGCAAGTTCGGGATATTACGAACCGGTTCGTAATATCCCAAACTTGATTCAATTTATAGTGATTTAAATTTAATGTGACTTAATTATTCAACTGATTAAATGCTTATTTAAGCAATTTCTCCATCCACAAAATACCACGTTCCATTTTCCAATCGAAAAGTTGAATGCTCCCGATGGATACTTGAAATTTTGTTCTCATCCAGAAAATGAGCACTGAAAGTAACAGTTGTGGGACTCATTTCATGAATTTCCAGTTTCTGCCACGTACATAGCTCAGCCCATTCTTTGATGGTTTTATTGGAATAATATTTTCGGGTAGAAGGATGCGTTGTATCTAACAAATAATCAACCGCAATTGTACAATAAGCACTATAACGAGAACGCATCAACTGTTCCGCCGTTTGGGCTTTTGTTACACCGTTTATAAGCGGTTCACAGCAAGCCGAAAAAGTCGTTAGTGAACCGCAATAACATGATTGAGTTGATTCCAAACAGACTATTCGCTAAGGATATAAACTCCAGCGAGTGTTTTGCAAGTGCTTCTGTCCACGGAAGCGCATTTTTGTTCGGTAACTGTAACCGATTTCTCTGAGACAAGAACCGTCACATACGTACAACCATCTTCTGTTTCAGCATACCATTGGTTTTCAGAGGCTCCTTTTTTCAAGATTCCTTCCAACATATTGTTTCCTTCACACTCTTCATAATCGGCACCTACAATAGCAAAGAATGAAGTTCCTTCATCGGCAGCAAGAATAGAGATGGCAGATCCATCTGCACGAGAATAAGTCATTGGCATCACGAATTCTTCGTTATCGGTGTATTCCATTTCTTCTTCGTCTGCGTAGCCTTCTTCGTCAGCGTACCCTTCTTCGTCGTAATACGGATCAACCGGCGCATTTTCCCTATACCATGTCAGAAGTGCATCATAATTCAAGGACATGTGATATACTTGATCTGCCGCCCCTGCGGTATGCAGTTTCATACATGGTTGTTTTTTCTTATCAAGGAAAAAATCCATCAGAAAAGGAGCACCCGCAGATTCCTCCATTGATACGGTAAAGGATTTGTTTGTTTTGGTACAAGAACCATAACCTGCCGAAGAGAAAAGCAGATCACCCGCCGCACCGAAAATATTTTGCGAAACATAAAAACAGTTTCCATCCATTTGTTCGATAGGAACAAAATCAAAGCCTGCACGTCCGGTTTCATCTACGTAACGGCCAAAATAGCTGGCATCGGGCTGAGCGAGAGTGACTGTTGATAGCAGTAGTGCGGCAAAGATGAGTAAGTGTTTCATGCGTGATTTTTTTTGATAAATGTAGGGAAAAACCCGATTCATAGTTACGCTTTTTTCTCTTCTTCTAAAATCTCTACAAAGTCCATTAGAAAAGCGTTTCGGCGACCGATCATTCGGGTAAGACGATTGATGAAAAGCATCAGTAATCCGATTACCAAATACAATTGCGAAAGTACATTAGACATTAGTGATTGTTGTTGTTTACTAAGAGCGTCTTTACAATCTATTGCCTTTAAACTTTCAGGGAGGGGTTTTATTCCTCCAAGCCATTCAATAATGTCCTGAGCGAATTGATATTCAATCTTGTTCATGACATACATGGTAAGTAGTAATATACTCAGAACAAACGTTGCGATATAAATCAAACCAACCACAAACGAGTTTCCGTAAATGCTTGGTCTGTTTTTTTCGAGTTGCCGCATGCGCGTAACAATTTCATAGTCAGTTTTCATAGTGTTGGTTTTTTGAAGTTATTAGTAGGGCACGACCATTTGGATGATTTTCGGGGCGAACTCTTTTAGGTCATCATCCAGGATATCATCCAAATTTGAAGTAGCAGTTTTACTAAATGTTTTGTGCGTGATTTCAATTGCCATATATCTGCAATATTCATCACTAAGTTTGTTGAAATTGTTATATTGTTGAGAAATGGCTTTTGCCAAAAAATAACGGTACAGAATAATACGGATTTGTCTAGGAGTGCATTTTTCCTGATTGACCAATCCCTCGTTAATCCACGAAAGTTCATTTGATGTTATTTCATCCGTTTCCTCTAAAATAATCTGTTGTTGTTCGTTTATTTCTGCATCTTCAATAGCTCTGTATTCTTCGTCAATACGTTCGTAAATATTTCGGTCAAAAGCGCGTTCTTTTATTGGTTGATCAACAATACGAGCTTTGTTTGGTTTTTGGTCTTCCAGTACGATCAATTTGTGCTTTTTAGCAAAGTTTTCCAACACTTGAATTTTATCCTCGTTGGCAAGGGGATGAAGACGAATGCCACTAATGAAAAGTTTGTCAATATATTCCCTGACTGTTGCTTTCATATCTAGGTGAACGTCATTGTTTGCGAGCGTACCTCTAATCTGATCGTATTTATAGGTAATAGCTCCTTTTAAGATTTGTTCGTCAATTGCTGTCAGGACAATCAACCTGCTGGAAATTTGTGAGTCTTCAAGCATTACCCTTAGAGCATCAATTACCCGAATCATTTGATCGGCATCACATCGATCTAGATCGTCGACAAAAAGCAAGATTCTTTTTTTTGCAACCGGTTTAGTTTTAATCCATGTAGTGAGCAGTGCGATCAGTTCTGTTTGAATTTCGGCCTGAACACCTAATAATTGGCTAAATGTGGGGCGCTCTGTGTATCGTTTTACTATTTGCCTGCTAAAATTGCCGATCCGGTACATCTTATAAAATGTGTTGGCGAAAGGAAAACCGACCAACAATGTTCCAAGGTATGTTTTCCAGTCGGTCGACTTAAACCAACTCAACGGTATTATTCCTAAAAGCAATAGCGTAATAATGACGAAAGAAAGTGAAAGCAAGTATAGTTGAGTAAAGCCATTACGTGTTAGATTTAATTTGAAAAGTTTTCGATATTCGATTCCCTTATTAAGGATTCGAAAAAAGAAATTTTTCGCTGTATAGTTCGAATGAGTATAATATTTCGTCGCTAGTTCGCTATACAAATATGCCCAAGCTGCTTTCGTATCCTGATATTTCCAAGCATGAAATTTCACGAAGTAAAACTCCGAATCGTTATCTGAACCTTCCTGAAAGTCAATATTAAGATTTTTGCATAGATGCCTTACAAAGTAGGTTTTTCCTCTTCCCCAACTACCAAAGATGCCAAGCATTTGCCCAGGTTCAGATTTCAAACTTTTAATGATCTGGGTGAAAGGTGATATGCTATGAGCCAATCCCAGAATAGGCTCTGTGTCTGTGTCATTGATGAAAATTTGTGTAGCGATTTTACTTTTTTGTTCAGCATGTCTAGTGTGATTCTCTGCTCCAGAAGCTTTTTTGTTCGATCCACTTCTTTTAGTTCGAAGTATTCGATTTTCGTTGATTAACGTGTTAATTTTTTTGTCGAAGTATTTGATAAATAGCTCGTTATCTGCCTTTTCATAACTGTCTTTGGGAATGCGATAGAAAGTGGAATTAAAATTAGGTAGCCACCAAGTTTTTTCAGTTCCCCGATATCCTTTGTTTTGAAGGGCGTTGGCCACCAATTCGAATCGTCGTTGCTGCCATGCTTGTCCAATACCATTGATGCTACAGGGCTCGCAATAACTGGTGAATTTTCCAATTAGTACAATGCTCTGGTTGCTTCTGCATAGATAGAAAAGATCACCTATTCTTGCCCCTTCAAATGCACCATATTGCGTCATCCAGGATGTTCCCATACCAGCTGTTTCTTCATTTACAACTACGAGATTAGCAGCTATTAAAGCCGCATGCTGCTCATTAGTTATAACATTTTCTCCGTGGGATAATTTGTATATGTCTGGGAAGATTACAGTATCTTCAGCGTCGGTACCTTCACTAAATATATCGTCAATTATTGCTTGTTTGTACGACGAAAAAAACTCGGTTACGTTACCTGTATTAAATTGATTGATCTCGAGTTGATCATATTTGATGTGTACATCCCTAGGGCGATCGTATTGAGAAATGAAAATGCCAGTGTCACCTAATGAGAAAAACAACTGCTTTGCTGTTTTCTGATTGGGATGCGTTGCGTTATAGATAGCAAACCAAATCCAATCATTACCATAATTCATTGATCCATTAAATCCAACAATATTGACTTTTACGTCTTTGAGTCCTAGATTGTTAATTATTTCGGTTGACACAGTTCGAAGTAATACCTTTTCATCAACAGGGTTATTCTCGAGGAAGAATGGAAAAAAGAGGGAAAACTGAGTTCTGAAGGCACGAAAAACATTTTTGTCTGAAAGTGTCTCGTCCTTGAACGTTTTCAATAATTCTTCAGTTACAACTTGTTTTTTACTAATAGCGTTCGCAACTTTAAGCCGTAATGAATTTATAGGACCTTCTTCATTAGCATATTTTTTCTGAATTGAAGCTATTGCCGCATTTGGGAGTTTATTTAGTTCTTCTAAAAGGTAAGAATCGTTTTTTTTAAGCTTCGCTAAATAAACTGCCTTTTCAAAGCATGCTTTTATAAATTCATTTCCATTTAGTTCTTCCATCATCGTTTATTTCAGTTTACTCCACCTCAATCTCCACAATGTCATACTTCAAATCACCGGCCTTCCCATAATATCCAACCGCTCTAAACTCAAATGATTTTGAATCCTTGGGTTCAATAAACTCTGTTAATGTATAGTAATGATCACCCAACTCATAACCGGTTTCAGTGAGGATTTTTACATGTAATCGCACATTTTTATAAGTTGCCTCAGAAGCATTGTTGTAAATGCGACCTGTGACCAATACATTGCTCATTAAAGTGCGACGCCAACTTACTTCAGCAGATACATATTCTGTTGGATTTGATTGCTCGAGTTCCAGTAATTCTTTGCGTAGCTCCTCATCTGTTTTTTGCACAGGCTCGTTGTAATCGACTTCGTTTGGAGACTGATCATAAGTTGGCATTTCCTCAAAATCAGGTTGGTCATTGTTGTTGCTTAGAGATGAATTGAGTCCTTGAATCACAAACACAACAAGCGTGAAAAGTGCCAATCCAATAAGGGAAATGATGAGCGCGCGAACAAGGGTTCTATTCCCGGCTTTGTTGTTCGTTTCGGTTACGATTGGGTGTTTCTTTGAGGCATCAACAGGCGTTTCATCTTCATACTCTTCCACTATTGGATGAACCGTTTTCGGTTTGAATCTTCTGGTGATGGCCGTAAGCATTTCCAAATTCAGTGTTTCATTTGCATTGGCTTCGAGCTCTTCAATCGTAAAGAAAATAGTTCCATTCGTCAATTTCACTACATAATTGAAGGAATCATTGATGGTGAAAAGTTGGTATGTTCCAATCTGATGATTGAAAATTTTGACTTTGGTAAGGAGTGATAGAATATCTTCTTCATTGAACGTGGCCTTCATGTAATCGCAATTAATGGAAATAAAAATTCAGTGCTTTAGAACGTAAAATGGATTTTCGAGCACTGAATTACGGAAATTGTATTGGTTTAATTTATGCCTTCAATAATACAAGCAATAATTGTACTATTTTACCGTATTTACCACATATTTTTCTGCGGTTTACCGCAATAAATCGCCTGTTTTACTTTAGTCCCAAAGCTTCTGTCAAAGGTATCTGAACACCAAATTGAATTTGCCAGAAGTTGTTTCCACGATAATCAGGCATGTCGAAGTAACGCAGGCGCCCGAAGATAGAAACACCCGATTCGGTATTGTTCGTTTTCGATCTGCTTCCATTTTTTTTACGAAGAGGATCTACAATCAATTCAATTTCAGGGATAATCAGAAAATCTACATTGCGCTTGTATTCTCTAAATGGCTGATCCTGCAAATAACTCAGCATAAACGGAAATTTAAAATTGCAGCGAATGCGTGGAAAACTGAACATGGTACCGCCAGCTGTAGCATAGAACGAGGGAGTGAAGACATTTCCAGCTGAATCGAGTGTTTTGACATGTGTAAAATAAAATTGATGACCTATGTTTAGAAAAAAATCATGAACTCTGGAATATCTAAATACTTCTGCCTCAACCCGAAAACCGATTGTTGATTGCTGAATAAGTGAAAGCAACTGGTTGTTTTCCCGATTATTAAACGAAGTGATTTGTTCAAGAGAATCGAATTTTGAATCGAATTTTGAATACGAAAAATTAAGATTGACGTACGGAAAGAACAGGAAGTAACGTTGTCCTAGATTTGTGCTACCGATAAATCGCAAATTTGCTTCTGTTTGAACCAAGCCGTTTGCTTCGCCACCCAAAGCTTTTGTATCAGTATAAGTGCGAATATCAAAAAAATCAATCGGACTTGATGTAAACCGGACAGTGTCTTTTTTGTGATTTTCATCCAACATGATGATTCCATCTGAAGGAAAGGTAACCCGAGACGTCAAATCAGCATAATAAATGAGATCTCCCAAAACCAGGTAGTAACTTTCAAGCTCGTTTTTTGTCCCCACATAAAAAAGTTTGTCGTGTTCGTGACCCTCTAGGCATGTTACGGAAATAGGACCAGTGTTTACAAAAAGATCATTGTTGGTAGTGATGGCATGTATTTTTTGAATTCTGCCATTTTCTACATTCAGCCAAACACTTTTTAAATGCAAACGGATATCAGACTTTTTTTCAGATTTTCCATTTTCTTTTCTAGCTTCCTTCCTTGCTTTTTTCTTCGATTTACAGAAACGGGCAGTAACAGTTACATTCAAATCATCCATTAAATAAAATGTTCCAACATCAACCGTATCGGAGTCGGTTAAACTACCAAGGATTGGATTGTCTATTTTCTCAAATGTTGGTTTCTCTGCTTTTTCTACGCTAATTGTGTCATATATGGTATTGTCGTTTAGGTTAACAGCCAACACAAAGCTTTCATCTGTTTTATCAGGATTAAGGGTGTCATCGATTAAGTTATAGTAGATTTTTATAATTGTAGAATCAATGAAAAAATCTTTTGGAACTGAAAAACTCGTTGTTGTTAGTCGAACATCTTTCTCACTTGAAGTAAAAAATACCAACATTACATCAAATACCGGCCGTTCCGTAATTGAATCTGATGAGACCACAAGAATTTCTGCGTACTGCTCATTGGTTGTATTGTACGATTTTGATTTGGTTTCGGAGGTATGAACAAACGAGAATTCCAATTCCTGACTATATGAATAACAGGAAAAAAGAGAAAGGACAAGTAGAAATAGATTTGCTTTCATAATCGCGTTAAAAATTAGTTACAATATTATGGATTCCAACTCCCACATACTACCGTATTTACCACATATTTTTCTGCGGTTTACCGCAATTCAACAACCTGAAATTCTACTTTTTAAGAACCGCGTTTCCGCTACGAAAAGTGTAACTTCGCAGCATGAAGATCATCCTCGTTGGATTTATGGGATCGGGTAAAAGCACTGTAGGCAAACAGCTGGCTGCGAAACTTCAGTTGCCTTTTATCGACAGCGATGCCTGGATAGAAGAACAAACCGGTTCTTCGGTTTCCCGCATTTTTGAACTGGAAGGTGAATCGGGTTTTCGTGAATGGGAACAACGTTTCGTTTCTCAATTAAACAAAGAACCGCAAGTTGTTTCCTGTGGTGGCGGTTTGCCGTGTTTCAATGATTTGATGGTGAATTTAAAAGAACAAGGAACGGTTGTCTATTTGAAAACATCAGTTGAAACTCTTGTGAATAGACTGATACTTGAACGAGCTGATCGACCATTAGTAGCCTCGGTTTCGGAAGAAACATTCTTGGAAGAAATTACGAATCGACTATCGGCACGTGAGCCTGTTTATCAGCAAGCGCATCAGATCATTGAAACGGATGGAAAAAGCATTCAGGAGATTGTGGATGAAATTGCTGATTTTAGATCATCGGAATTTGCAAATTAAGAAATCACTTCCCCAACTTCTCAAATGTTCTCACCTCTTTCCGGTACCTCACTTGCACATAATCGCGGGTTACTTTCAGAATGAAAATATTGTCTAACACCTGTTCACCTTGTTTTACTTTGTACATGTAGCCGTCTATGGCAATGAGTGTTCGCGGATCTTTTGACGTTGTTTTGCGCACCAAACCATAGTATTTAATCGTCGGCCATGGAATTATTACAGGCTCGGGTTTGGGTGGTTTTACGGTTGTTGCAATAGGAACCTGATTCGGGTCGGTTGCCGGAGCTGTTTCTGCAGAAGCGAGTTTTCCCGAAAAAGGATCGCGGTAGTTGGCCTGCAAACGAAACGAATCGGGCTTGATAATCTTGCGTTTCATCACAGCAGCATTGGTATTCACAGGTAATGCATCGTCGGTTTCGAAGTTCGATTTGACGCGCATGAATACCTGATACCAAACGATACCAACCACGATGATTAAGCCGTATGTAAGCCCTTTGTTTTTCAATTGGTAACGAGTAATGAATTGAAGGTAGTGGGAGTGTCGCCAATATTCCCCGCTTCGTCTAAAACGATGATTCGCCAATAGTACATTCCAGCCGGCAGACTCAGATTGTTCAGGTCTTCTGCGGCAGATGTTTGCGCAGAATTGTAATTTCGAGTGGCAACAATGGCCGAAAAATTGGTGGTGGTTGAAAACTGTAATCGCGCTATTAATGGTGATTGAATGATTCCTGAATTGGTAGGGAATGTCCATGAAAAGGTAACATCAGGATTCAACGATAAACTTGCTGTTGTGTTGGATACAGGTGCTACCAACGTTGCTACACCCGGATCGGTTGTGTCGACATAAAATACACGTTTGGTGTAGGCTGTTTCGTTACCATTACTCAAAAACGATTTTACCCCCCAGCAATATTCGCCCTCATCCAGTTGTGCACCGGAAAGGCTGAAAATGGAAACCGAACCCAACTGATCTGCAATATCGAGCAATTGCCCTGAAAAGGCATTCGTTTTGTGTAATTCAAACGTGTAAGTATTCGTTCCCGGTAGGTTAATCCACTTGAATTGACCGTCGAAGGTTTCATTGAGGTAGGCATTTTGCGAAGGAACGTCTAATACAACGCCACCGTTGTTTGATCCTCCGGCAGAAGTCCCTACCCAAAAGGTATAAGGCACACTTGTTTTAGATTCGTAACCAGCATTCAAAGCCGTTATGCGAAATTGGTATTCGGCAGAATCAAGCCCGAAAAAAAAGTTGGTTCCCGTGACAATAGAATCAAGGGCATACACTTCCAGGTCGGCAAAGCTCGGACTAACAATTTCCAAATGATACTTTGTTGCACCACTCATTTCTTCCCATTTGAAATGAACAGGATTCACGTCGACCGTATCATTTACTTGCGGTAAAATGACAACCGGTGTGTCGCCGGAAATGTCTTTTTCGATGATGTCTTTGCAACTTCCGAGGAATACTAAAGCTCCAAGAATTGCGATGAAACTAGCCTTTTTCATTTTGAACATAGTTTTGAAGTAATAACGTTGAAATCAGGTCGCTCTTGCCTGATACCAAATCTTTTTTCGTTTCGAAGTGGGTATGAATGAGTCGCGCGTCTTCAAAGTCTTTTTCAAGTGCATGAATGAAGCGCAATTGCTCTATATAATCGCCTTTTATGTCGATGCGGAAGGTGTTGATACTGAAATCGGGATGATCAAACGTATACACTTCCTCTATTTGCTGCACGGAAAGGTTCTTGCTTTTGCGCGCAAAGAAATTCAGAAAGCCTTGTTGTACTTGCTCAATGGAAACGTTTTCACGACCAAGAAGTTTGTTCACCGTAGCAATTTCAAGCTGTAGGTTTCGTATGGCTGTTTGCGACGATTCCGCTTCGGCTTTTTTGAGTTCCAGCTCGCTGATGTAGGTGTTGGTTTCAATGGTGGTGCTAAACGAACGCTTGTAAGCCACAGCAAAGAGCAAAACTCCGATCACCAAAAGGGCCAGGTTTTTCTGTTTATAGCTGTATTTTTCAAACAAAGTCATTCGCCGATTTTTACAAGTAATTGAAACGTTGCTTTCTGATCGTTGATGCGTACGTAGTTGATCAATTCCACGCCGGTAATCCATTTTTTGCGCTCTAGCGCTTCCATCCAATCATCCAGCACTTTACTGCTTCCGCTGAAACCGGTGATGGTTAGATGTTTGGAATTGAGTTCCACTTTGCGCTTGGGTTTCAGCGGCTCCAACAATGGAAACGTTTCCAGACTTGAAAGCTGAATGGCTGCCGGAACCGAAGCACCGATTTCATCCAAATAAAAGGAAACGTATTTCGCCGATTGAATCCCTGAATTTTCGACCAATACCAATTTGCGCTGTTTTTCTTGTTGCAAACGATCCGATAAAGCCAGGTTTTCGCCATAACCCGCAATGTCGGTTTCCAACTGAGCGGCCACGTTGTTGAGGTGGTTGACGTAAAAGTAATTTCCTACCAAAGCAATCAAGAAAAAAGCAAGAATGCCGATTCCCAATTTCACAAATCGCACAAATTCTTTGTAATCTGCTTTTGTTTGGGCAAAACGTATGTCATCCAATCCTTGATGATACTGTTCGCTTGCTTCATTCGTAAGTTGTTGGAGTGCATGAGCATAAGCCGCATCGGTATCCAGAAATCCGGAATCGGTTGCCAGACGTTTCACATCTCCGGTATTGCGTTCTAGTTTTTTCAGATCGCCATTTACGGTTTCGATCACAAAATCGAGTTGCAACTGGCTGTTTTCATGTAATAATCGAATCAATGGCACCGGTCCGGTATGCACTCCCCACAGGAAAATTTTCTGTGTTGAAAGTGTTTCGAGGAGTGGTTCTACCAGCGATTTTCGGATAAACGAAACACCAACCGTTCCTTTGAGTTCATAACTGCTAAAGTAAAAATCGTCTTCGCCACCTGTTACCAACAAACTTTCGCGGTAATTGGAAACATTTTCGGCAATTCTGCTCAACACTCCGAATCCGGAGAAATGAACGATGTAGGGCAGATTTTTACCCGCTTTTTTGATCAGTTCTTCCGAGTTTTCAACTACATTCCAAAGCACTTGGTCAAGCGAGGCGGTTTCTTTCGTGACCACAACATATCGCAGGTGTTGTTCCTGCTGTTCCAGTTGTACCTGAACCAACACCCATTTGCGCGGAGCGTGATATGTTGTTTTAAAAACCATTAATACGTAATCGTAGGTCGAACGATGATGTGTAATTTATTCTTTTCACTGGTGCGTTCACGCGAACTGAAAAACCATTTTATTACCGGAACTCTTGAAAGAAACGGAACTCCTTCACCTGTATTCGATTTGCGTTTTTTCTCCAAACCACCTAGCAATACCACTTCGCCGTTTTTCACACGAACCACCGATTCAAAGGTTTGTTTGGTTGTTCCCGGAGGAGCGGTAATATCGGTGCGGGCTTCAAAATCGTCGTTGGTAACCGTAATGGAAAGCGTCACATACTCATCTGCTGATACAAAGGGTTTGATTTTCACCGTCAGGTTCGCATCAATCGATTTCCAGATTTTGGAGGTCAATACACCTTGGTTGACCACCGAGTTTTGCACATCTACTTGCGTTTCTTGATAATAGGTTGTTTGACCGATGGAAATACTGGCGCTATGTCCGCTCAACGTAGCAATCTTTGGAGTGCTTTCTACTTCAACCGTTCCGTTCGATTCCAATAACTTCATCGACAAGTAGAAATTTTCAGTGACATTTCCCAAGTTCAAAACACCGAAACCGTTGATTCCGTCCAAAATAGCATTGATGGTTTGCGCGCCCATGGTTACATCTACAGCCGGAAATACACTTCCCGTTGTTGTTACGGGCTTGTCGCCCAATCCTGCTTTTAAACCACTGGAAATGGTGTTGTTGCGGTTGGAAGTAATGAACATCACATCAATTTGCACCATCGGAACTACTACGTCTATGCTCGAAAGAAAGGATTTTAATTCTTCAATCTTGCGACTGGAACCGGAAACAACCAAACCGTTCAATTCCAGAAATTCGTTCACATCCAAATCGGTCAATAAATCTTTGGGAATTGAAGCTTTTACATTTTCAATCGTGCGGTTTTCCATGCGGATAAGTTCGGTAACACGAATGCCTTCCGTTTTGTTTTCACCGATCAAAAACACGCGGTTTTCCGGATCTTCACGGTAGGAATACTTGGTGCCGTTGAACAACAATTCCAACAACTCCGGAAAAGTAGTATTATACACCTCGAAACTGCTTTTTCCTTCGGGTTTGTTGTACAAGAAATAATGCGCACCACATTCTTGTGCCCCTGCTCTAATAATGTCTATCAATTCGGCATTATTGGCGATAATATCCAGGGTTCCAAACGCATTTTTAGTAATTTGAACTCCTGTTTTCTCAAAATTACTGGCGCTTGGATTGAAGGTACTTCCACTGCCATTATTGGTGGCTGATTTTGGCGGTTGAAATAGGTAATAAAAGCCGTTTTCATCTTTTTTCGATTCCAAACCGTTTGCTTTGGCTATCATATCAAACACCTGATCAAACGGACGATTGAGAAAATAAGCACTCACCGGTTTATCGCGCACTTCAGGTGCCAATACAATGTTTTTCCCACTCAAGGTAGTGATGGCTTGTACTACTTTGTATAAACTGTCGTTTTTTAGATCAACCGACAAAAATTCGTTGGAAGGATTGTACGTCACATCCACTTTCTTTTCCACTTTCGGCTGCGGTACTTCTTTCTTTGCCGATGGCTTTTTGATCGCCAAAATGTTTCCCACAAATTGGTATTCCACATCAAAATTATCGTAAAGAAAAACGAGGACATCTTTTACCTGTGCGTCGAAGAAATTGTACGAAATGGCTTGATTAAACGATGGATCAATGCTGATATTGAGGTTGTTTTCCAATGCTAAGGAATTCACCAACTCTGCCAATGGCAGACCCGATACATTGAGTTGAACCGCATTGTTGTAGCCCGGAGATTTTATGCTCAGGCTGTCAAGTATCGGTCGTAATGTAAGTTCCGTGTACTGTTTTTGTGCCATCGCCGGAAGCGACAGGAAAAAGAGCAACAAGAGACACAGTAGTTGTTTCATTGGATTTCAGTTAATAAAGGATAGGCTTCTTCTAAGGAAGTAGTTCCATCGTGAATGAGAGTAAGTGCTTGTTTGCTGAGGCTCACTATGCCGCGTTCGTCTAACAACGGTTGCACGCGCATTTCAGCTCGTTTGATCGCATCTGCCAATTCCATGTCAATCGGAATGACTTCATACACCGCTGTTCGGCCTTTGTAGCCCGTGTAATGACATTCATCACAACCAACTGCTACAAATTGGGTATCCGGAGCCAACGATGGATCAATCGTACGCGGCCAATCTTTCAAGACCGTTTTTTGTTCTACTTTGCAATTGGTGCACAGTTTTCTGATCAAACGTTGAGCAACCGATGTATTGATGGTATTGGCCAATAAAAACGGTGGAACGCCCATATCAATCAAGCGCGAAATGGTTCCCCAAGCTGAGTTGGTATGGATGGTTGAAAGCACCAAGTGACCTGTCAACGCCGCGCGAATGGCCATTTGAGCCGTTTCGCCATCGCGGATCTCACCGAGCATAATCACATCAGGGTCTTGACGCAAAAATGAACGTAATGTACTTGAAAAGGTCAAACCGATGGATTCTTTGAGTTGGACTTGATTGATTCCTTCCAACGTGTACTCAATCGGATCTTCCACGGTAACAATGTTGCGTTTTTCGTTGTTGAGCAATTTCAATGTTGCGTAAAGCGTGGTGGTTTTTCCCGAACCGGTCGGACCGCTAATGAGCACAATGCCATTGGGTTTTTTAATGCCTTCGCGGTAGTTTTCCAAATCGCGTTCGGTTAATCCCAATTGATCGATCTGAATAAACGAGGCATCTTTCCCCAAGATTCTCAGTACGATTTTTTCGCCGTGAAGTGTTGGTAGAATCGATACACGAATATCAAAATCTTGGTACTGAATTCGACCGTCTTGCGGTAAGCGTTTCTCTGAAATATCGAGGTTGGAGCGAATCTTAATCTTGTTCACCAACTCGGCATAATCCGCTTTATCCACCGCAAACCGTTCAATCAAATGTCCGTCGATGCGAATGCGCACCCGGGCGCGTTCTTCATAAGTTTCGATGTGAATATCACTGCTTCCGAGGTGATTGGCGTCTTGAATGATACGATCAACGAAATCGATTTTAGAGTCGAAGACCAATTGCTGTTCCTGATTCGCCTTGCGGAAATGTCGACCCAAGTTGCGCTGAATGGCAATGCTATCAATGGCTTCCAATTCTACAGCGCACCCAAACAAGGCAGAAAGTTCTTCCTTCGCCAAGGCAACGTTTTGTTGTTCGTCGATGTAAAATTGCACCAATTCGGGCGTAAGCACTTTCGGAATAACGCGGTAATGCCACGCCAAATCAGATCGCACCGCCTGTTGCAATTCTGCCGAAACCTGTATGTTATCCCAATCCTGCATCGTTAAAGCTGTATGAATTGAAACACATCCGTTCCGCTATGAAGCAAAAGCAGATAGACGAGGGTTACCAACGAAAAATAGCCGGCATATGGAATGGTTGTTTGTTTTTTAAACAAGAGTATTATTCCGTGAATGACCAATGTTGAAAAGGTTCCGACGGTAAAAAATAGAATGAACTGCTGAAACGACAAGAGCGGCGTAAGTGCCAGAATAAACAACAAATCGCCCAAGCCGAAATACTGTTTAAAGATCAATTCGGGTTTTCCGAAACGAAAGCGGATGTAGATGAACAAAAAGCCCATCAGCAATGCAATAAATGCGGTATTGAAGCCAAGTGCCAACCACGAAAACTCATTCCATCTATAAGCGATAAAAGCACCGAAAAGTAAGGGCGGTAAAAACCACCAAATACTTCTGGAAATGAGATCTTGCAAGAAGATTGTTCCCAGTAATAAACACGCTATGATGAGTGCGATGATCATTAATCGGGTTGCACTTCTTTAGGTTGTCCTTCTTGGTCTATTTCCCAGATGTTCATTTTGCCGTCGCCGTTAAAATCAACTACCGATTCGGCTCTGCCTTTAAAACCGGCCGGACTTGCCTCGGTAATCGAAATGCGGTAATTGGCTGTTCCGCCTTCGGTATTCAACTTGTGAGGCAAGTAGTTGATCTCTTTTAAATCTTGCGAATACTTCGAAAACTGCAGGAAATAGGCATACTGCAAGTTGTGTACCATGCGCAATTCCTGCTGTGCTTCCATGCTTTTGGTGCGTGTGGCAATGCCCGTTTGATTGGGTACGACCAACATGATCAGGATTCCCATAATCGCTAATACGATCAGCACTTCCGCCAATGAAAAGGCGTTCATGCGGGCTATCTTCGTTCTGCGTTTGATTCGTTTCATCTATTTAATGACATTACTCAAGTTAAACATCGGTAAATACATCGCTACCATAATTACACCTACCACAACTCCGATAATCACAATAATTGCCGGTTCTATGATCGTTCCCATAAGTTTCGTTCGGTAATCAATTTCGTCGTTGTATTGTTTGGTTAAGCGTATAAAAGTTTGATCCAGCTGATTGATTTCCTCGGCGATCTTAATCAGCGAAATTAAGCGTTTATCCAATATGTTGAATTGTCCAAGACCGGAATGTAGTTGATTTCCTGCTAAAATTTCTTTTTTGGCATGTTGAATGGCTTTTTCCAAGGGGTAAAATCCGATCATTTCTTCTACCAAATCCAAGGCTTTTACCAACGGAGTCTTCGATTCCATGAGCAATCCCATGCTTTGGCAGAAACGAGCAATGTACACTTTTCGTATCAACACCCCAAAAACAGGTATGCGCAACATGACCCGGCTCGACGTTTTGCGAAACCATTCTTCTTTGCGTTGTGTGTAACAGTATATACTAATTGCAACTGTAGCGAGAAAGAAATACAGCATAAAGGGCGCAAAGTGATCCGAGAGCCACACGATTTTTTTGGTCAGCCATGGCAATTCTTGTCCGAATTGTTTGAACACGTCTTCAAACATCGGTACCACTGAATTGAGCATGAAGTACAATACACCAAACGTAATTGCCATGACGAAAGCAGGGTAGGTGAAGACGCTTACCAACTGTCGTTTGAGTTTGACTTTATCACCGAAATAAACCGCCATAGAAGCCAACACGTGTTTCAATCGCCCGGTTTCTTCACCAATGCGCACACTTTGAAATTCGTAGGCCGAAAAATGTCCGGATTGTTCCATGGCTTCGGAAAGTGATGCTCCTAAAACAATTTTGTCTTGCAGGGTTTCTAAAATGACTTTTACGCGCTGCTTTTCCTGTTCGTCGATGATGAGTTGAATGGAACGCCGCATGTCGATTCCGCTTTCGATGAGTGAACAAAATTCATTGTAGAATTGCTCTTTGACCTTATCGCCAAACGGTTTGCCCAACGAAAATTCGCGTTGGAAAATGCCCTTCGATTCTTGTGCTTCTACTGCCATAATCGTTGGGAAAAATAGTGATTTACATTATGGGCAACCGTTGAACGCACGGGATAACGAAGTACCATTTCGTCGTCTTTCCAATTTACTTTAAACGCAATGTATTGCCTGCCTTTTGTTTCTTCCAGCTGAATGGCATTCATTTCCAGTTTCAGATCCATTTCGGTTTCGTTGATCACGCGAATCAGGCGATTGTCCATGATTTTATAAAGCGTTTGCGACTTCCCGAAATAAATCCTTGCTTGATTGTCTTTCACATGAATGGAATCGGCTTCGTCTAATTCGCGCCACAAGTTTGCTCTAACCACGAACCAATCGTTGAGTTCGTTTTTGATCTGCGTTTCGTTGTGAATTTGTTCTCCGAAACGATTCAAAGCACCAAAAAACAATGCCGAAAGCAAAGCCATCAATGCAATCACAATGGTGACTTCCAACACGGAAAAAGCCGTCAATCGAACGATATGGTGGTGACTATTGTTCACTGAAAAACGTTTGTTGCCAGGTAGTTTTTTGATTACTGATGAGGTTTATTTCACTGAAAACTACGGAATCTTTTCGAGTTGTGGAAATTTCCATCGTTCCCAATTCACCTTTCCAATCTGAAACCGCGGGAAGTGTATCGTGAATCAGTGCATCGATCATAAGCGATTGAAACTCGGTTTGTTCTTTCACTTCTTTGAATTGAATGGTAGATCGACTGGCTTGCATAAACACCTGAGACGCGATGGTAAAACAAATGGCAATGATCGTAATCGCGATCACAAACTCGGCAATGGTAGATGCAGGAATCCGTTTCATAACCACGTAATGAGTTTAGATTGCACTTTTTCCTGCGACTGCAACCAGCCCGGAAGCAGAAAATAGCTTGGTAAACGTTTTTGGCTAATAACAGCATCAACTAGATGATTTCCATAAGCACCACCGCCGGCACGCACCGATAACTGAAATGTAAACAAACTGCCGATCACGGTTCCTTTCGCTTCGGTTTCGCCACTGTTGTAAATCAGACCGCCCACCACCGATTGTTCATGCAATTCCAGAAAAGGAAGTTTGCGAAAATCGGGTTGCTGCGAAGTGATCAAAATTCCGCCGAGCACCTGCACATTTTCTTCCAGAATCACGATGCGCCGGGTGAGTTCATTGCGCAGTGTTTGTTCGTTTAACGCAATCACACTCGGATACAATAATTTCACTTCTTTCTCGCAAATAACCCGTTCGGAAGCCATTACCTGAACCGAACCTGTAAAACCGGTTTCGAAACGCACAACAGGTGCAATCAGGATGACGTTGGTCAGTTGTGCTTTTGCCGAAACGTAAATAGAATCGAAGGAATGAATGATGACATTTCCGCGAATTGCCTGCGTGAGCAGAATGGTGTTTAATTGCTGAAAATACGTGATTCCGTTGTGAAAAGAGTAGGTGCTGTCTTTGGCAATAAAGGCTTGTGGTGTCGTTTTTCCCACCACGTCGGCCGGAAGTAAATTCTGCCATTCTTTTTTCAGCGGCGGAAGTCCCAATTCGGCGACTTCCGTACTACCAAAAACCAATTGATCGAAGGGATAATTTTTACCTGCAATATAAGCCCGTTCTACGTTTCCGTTGGGAACAAAGGCCTTTCCTTCAATTTTAGTTTCGCCAGTAATTTTTAATCCGCCCGAATTGCCAGGTAAATACAAACACGGTAATTCCGGAGCTTGAATCATGCCAATCAACGCGGCTCTGCGTTTACTCAGCGGACTTTTATGCGTCATAGTGCAAATCATCGAAAACGCGCCCCATTGTTGGTGTTTCACCTCGCTGGTATCGCCCGAAGAATGAATGTATTGCACCGAATCGCCCGGCGGAACCATGAACATACCGTAGCGAATGGCTGCGTAACTATCAAACAACACATGCTCCTTATTCGTTTGAAGCACTTCAATCTTTTTTTGGGTAGCCGCAATGAAAATAACGCCCGAACAAATGAGTCCGACTAAGAGTGAAAACACAATGGCGTAAGATAGAGCGGCTGCGCGGATCATTCCGTTTTGCGTTTAAACAGCTTGAATGATTTTTTGGGCTTTTCCTCTGTCTTGTCCGCTTCTTTTTCTTTTGAGGGTTTGTTGTCTTCAGAAGCTTTTTCGTCTGCCTTATCCTTTTTAGAAAAACGCGCTTTTAAGCGTTTAAAGAATCCCTGTTTTTCATCGGTTGAGGGAGTTGTTTCTTCACCTTTAGGCGTTTTTGTTTTTTTCTCTTTCGGCACAACAACTTCACCGTTTTTATACGTTTCAACCGACTTGCTGCCATCTGAAGCAATCGTTTCCTGTTTTCCGTGCAACAGACTATTCTTGTAGCGCGCCACCGATTTCACCCGGCCAATCGAATCCATGAGCGTCACCGTTTTACAAGATTTACTGATTTCAATCAGCGTATCGCCGCTTTGCTCGGTGGTTTTATTTCCGCGAATGATCACGCGTTTTTGCACGTCACCCGTCTTCGAATAATAGAGCTGTTCACCGGATAAACGGCCATTGTTCCAATGCTCGGTTTTGATCAGTTTACCGTTTTTTTGCCAATAATTCCACTCACCGATTTTCAGTCCTTTTGCATAACTTCCCTTTTCGCACAGTTGTTTGTTATCGTAAAACGCTTCGTAAGCACCATGCAATAACTGTCCGGCACTTCCGCCTTGTGTGCCAAGAACGGTTTGCGATTTATACCAATAATACGTCTTTTGGGTATCGTAATGTTTGATTCCTTTTTTGTCTGAATCGAGCACGGTAAAGGTCAGAGACAATCCATCTTGTTTCATGGAATGTTTCAAGGAATAATCTTCGATTTTCTGTGCGGAACAGTGAAGCGAGCCAATGACTAGGATGAAGCAGATGATGTAATGCATGTTGAAAATTGTAATGGAAACAAATGTAGTAAAAAGTGGGGGAGTAAGTTATGGTTTGTTAGAATGTCTATTTTTTGGAATTAAGTCATCCGGTTAATTAGAGTTTTGGTTAAAACAAAAAAAACAAAAAATAAAATCTACGTTATTTTTTAACAAACACTTGTTTATTAAAAATACTTTGTTTTATATTTGACCATAGTTTTATAAGAGTTCAACTTTTATCATTTAAATCAAATCACTTCGCATGAATAAGAAGACACTTTTCGCAACAAGTTTTTTACTTTTTATTTTTACTTGGTTTTTACCAAATTCATCTTTCGCACAGCTAGATTCTACAACGGCTGCTATTTCGGTTGTAGAGAATTATTATCAAGCAACAGATTCACTTGACGAGCGTGATATGGCTGTTTTGACTTTGACATTCGACGATATATCGGATGTTGGGTATTTGAATGTGGTGGTTATAGATAGTGCTACAGAAGCAATAGTTCAGCAGATGAGCATTAATCGTGCTGAATTGGAGGCCTCAGGAAGTCTTTTAATTGACAGGGTTGAATTTGCATTATTCGAGCCTCTGCCGAATGTTAATTATAAGGTCGAGGTATCGCCAATGAATTCTTTGGGTGCCTACACAAAGATGTGCTTTTTAAACTTTTTGCTTTAAACATTAACCATCGAATTTTAGTCTATGAAACAGTCACCTTTATCAATTAAGTGCAGTATTTCGCTTGTTCTCTTATGCTTGGCTACCCTATCTGGCTATGGACAGACTACAACAACAATTAAGATTACTGAAGATGCGCATGTGTCATCTGCATCTGCAGGTTCAAATTATGCTAATGTAACCACTATTCCGATCTGGACCACGAGTTCTACGAATTTTTTCAGGTATTACCTGAAACCTGACTTATCTTCCATTCCTTTCGGGTCTCATATTGTATCAGCAACCGTTCGAATTAGACCTATTAGTGAGGCTGGTATTGTTGGTTCTCCTAATAGTACCCAATTTTATTTGCGTGGTTTAGCTACAAGTTGGTCAGAATCCTTAATAACTTATACTAATTCTAATCCACCTTCAACAACTGGTTCCACAGTTACAACAAGTATAAACCCAACCATTCCAATACCTTGGCGACAATTTGATGTAACTACTCTAGTTCAAAGTATGGTTTCAGGAAGCATTTTGAACAACGGTTTTGTAATCACACGCAATCCGGAAACAACAGCAAATTCCTCTTGTACTTATACTTCAGGAGAAGATGCTACACCAGCTAATAGACCTGAAATCGTTATCTCATATTATCCCCCGATTAATGTAACCGGAGCAACTATAACGCATGCTACCAGTCCATCTTCGGCTGATGGTGTGGTAACACCAATTTTTTCGGGAGGATCAGGCAATTATCAATATAGATGGTTTGATCTATCAACACCTTCTGGTGCTACAACAGCACTTTTGGGGCAAACATCCTTAAGCATTACGAATCGTCCACCGGGTTTTTGTGGTATAGAAATAAAAGATGTTACATTGAATAAGTTCTACTATATGGCATTCATAGTAGGTGTAGCTTGTGATCCAATTAATCTATCATTTTATCCGGGTGCAAATTTTATGGATGATGCATTGGTCTCAGCGGCTAGTCCGAGTGGAACAGGTGTTCCTGTAACAGAGATACAGGCAAGTGGTAATACAGGAACCGATATGCGAACCTATATTCGTTTTCGAATTTGGCTGGAAACTTCAGTTACCCCGATCTTTGCTGATTTGTACTTAGCAGGTAAAAGTCATGTTAATCCAGGTGGGGCTAACACAAATGATGCAGAGTTTCAGCGTGTCGACGCTTTAAAATATTGGGATGAATTGACGGTTAATTATAACACTCAACCAAGTTTTTCAAATGCGATTGTTGTGAATGTACCTCCAACAACATCTTCAACAATGAGTAAAAATTATGATATCACAAGTTTTTTTAGTTATTGGAAGCAAAACAATACGAATAATAACTTTGGAATGGTATTCAAGTTAGATAATTTCACTGCATCAACTGCACGCCAACAATACCATTCTTCTGATGCAACAGCAGCAAATGACAAACCCTATATTAAATTTCTGGTAGATCAACCAAACTGTGATCGCACTTCCTTTACATTATTTAAACGCGAATTGGATGCAGGTTATGTCACTACTTTCCAAGGAAAGTTAAAAATTCAGTTCACGGAAGAGTACGAGCAGGTTGCAGGTAAAAAAGTACCGCTCAATCTCTATGATGATAACAGAACATTGATTGCATCGATCAAGTATGACGGAACCGCTATTTTAGGGAGTGCTCTGTTACCAGCATTGGTTTATCAATTTGATGATAACCAGCATATCTTAAATCTTTCAACTTACAGCCTGGTTAATGATAAATATTACATCTTAGAACTAACCAAAAGTACCGGCGAAAAAGAATACATCCGATTCGTTTACGCCAATTAATACAACCATCTATGAAAACGTTTAAAAAAGACAGTATTTTCTTTAAAACCCTGCATGTAAGTGCATTGTATGCGGTTGTTTTTCAAAGTTTCCTACCTCTTGGAAATGCATTTGCCGGGTCTTATTCTCAACCTGAAAAACAAAATTATTCAGAATCGTTGATCTTGAATAATAATAGTGTGGTCTTGCCAAAACAGGTTGAGCAAACTGCAATGACTCCTCCTATCAACACCGAAAAGGAGAACGAAATTTCTGATCATTTGGTAAATCTTCAATCCTTAGCTCTTGGAGGCCCCGGACAAGCTGAGTCAGGCGGTTTTTCGCTAGGATCTACAGATGGTATGGTAGACAAATTCACCGGTGATTTTTCGTATAGTATCCCTGTTGCTGATGTTGAGGGATATCCAATAGTATTGAATTATAATTCCAACATCGCAATGAATTCCGAAGCATCATGGGTTGGCCTTGGTTGGGATTTGAATGTGGGAGCAGTTAGTCGTGAAATGCGTGGTTTACCTGATGAATTTAATGGTGAACAAGAAGTATTACGCACTTTTCATCAGGCTGATGATGATAATGAAGGAAGTAAAAATGGGGGTTACATTAAAGCAGGTTATTCATTTTTCGATAATCCAGAATTAATGCCCGCAGTGCAGTTAACAGCACTTTGGGGGAAGTATAAAAACACTTATTTAGGTCGAGGTAAAACATTTGACTTTGGGTTACAGGCAAGTGCTTCTTATAGCACAGCAGAAGGGATTTTTCTAGCTCCTAGCTTCGGAGTAGGCTATTCATCTGATTCTAAAAGAGGTGTTGGGAAAAATCATTCATTTGGTTTGTCTGCAGGTTTAGATGGCGGAATTGGTAGTGGAGCTACAAGAACTTTAGGGATTACTTTTGGGAATAGTTTTAATTCTCGGCAAGGTCTCACTGAAAGAACAATTGGTGTTAGTGGAGATATTGGAAGAAATGGCAATAACAGCTCTTTTTCAGCTGGTTACGGTGCGACATCAGTAATTCCTTATGGAACTTTAACGAGTGTGCCAAGTATTAAAATGAACTCAATTGGAAGCACTTTTAGTTCTGGAATTGATCTTTATGCCGGAGTTAAAACAGGCAATTTGGTAGTCAAAATCGGTTACCTGCATAAGGAGAATACAACGCTCTCTAAAGTCACAACTAATGGAAATAATCAATTGGTTCAACCAGCTATAGGTTATTTCCATAATGGAAAATATGAGCAATATGAACGGCAAGCTTCAGAATATTCAAGTGTTATTCCTTTAATGGATTTTAACCGTACGAATGATGAAGAATATTCTGAGGCAATGAAAAACCTAGCGTTTTCCATTCAAACGTATGATGTGTTTCGTTCCAATGCAATGGGACTTGGGGCCACTTTTAGAGGTCGACGTTCAGATGTTGGTACCTATAGAGATCCGAATAATAAGAGTGTAAGTTCTATTGACGGGTCTGAAGGTGTTATTGGAGCGGTTGTTACAATGCCCGGAGTAACTGTTGAGTTAGGTGTTTCTGGTGTTAACGCAGAAGGTGTAATAAGTTCAGGTAATTATGTTGGCACCGACGGAACAAATGTTGTTGAATTTGTGCAAGAAGCTAAAAGCACCAATTTTGATGGTTCGGTTTATTTTAAGGGGGTTGGTGAAATGACGCCGGAGAATCAAACGGATTTGGGATTGTTAGGCGGTGCTGCAGCTTCTTATTTGTCATTACAATTAGCAAGCAACCAGAAAGATGTGCAGCTAACAGGGAAGTACGTTACACCCGGAAGTCTTCCTGTGACCGTTAACAAAACCGCTATCAATTCTACTGAATCGCCAATAAGAGCAATGGATTATCGTCCTTATACCGCTTCTCAGTATGTAGCTATTGAAACTAACTATAACTCTTTAACTGGTTTCTCAACAGGAATTACAACGACAGTAATTAAGCGAGAACAGAGTACGAATGCCAATGGAGCGAGATATTCCAATCATTTATCTGCCGTTGAAGTGGTGAATACAGATGGGATACGCTATGTTTTTGGTGTGCCAGCTTATGAATTAATCAGCTCACAAGTTTCGTTTGGTGCAACAGGAAAGACTGACCCCGATTTTGATGGCGTATACGTATTCGATAACGGAGATAATACGGAAAACAATACCAAAGGTGTGTCCGATTATTTTGATAAAACAACCGTACCTGCTTATCCGCATTCTTTTTTATTAACCGAAATGGTAAGTTCCGATTACATTGATCGATCAAATGATGGGCCTAGCTTAGATGATGTCGGAAATTACTACAAATTCAATTATACACGATTGTATAATGAAACCAACAGTTATAAATGGCGTTTTCCACTTGGACAAAATTCTGCCTTTCTTAGCAGAGGTTTACTTGGATCAACCAGAGACGATATTGGGAGCTATTCGTATGGTGAAAAAGAAATTTGGTATACCCATTCGGTTGAATCAAAAAATTTGATAGCCGAATTTTATCTATCCGATAGAGATGATGCTTATGGTGTAGTTGGAGAAAGTGGTCAGATGGATTACTCAAAACCGTTAAAGAAATTAGATAAAATTGTCATATACAATCGTTCAGAAAGATTGGGGGCGAACGGAGCGAATGCTCAACCTTTGCAGATCGTTGAGTTTGAATACTCGTATGAATTATGTAAGAATTTTCCGGCTAATTACAATTCTAATTTATCTAATGCAGGAGCTGATCCAAGTAAATCCGGAAAATTGACCCTCAAAAAAATCAGATCTTACAGTGGTGGTTCAGAAGAAATGGGCTTGTACACATACGAGTTTAATTATGACGCATCAATCAACAAAGACTTTTCTTATAGTACCGATGCTTGGGGGAATTATAAAGCAATAGATGCACTCAAGCCTTCAGATGTTTACCCTTATGCAGAGCAAGATGCTACAACAGCAAATAACGTAGCTAAAAATTGGAAGTTAGTACAGGTCATTACGCCAACCAATGGTACATTAGACATTGAGTATGCTGCGGATAGTTATGCTACTGTTCAAGACAAACGTGTTATGAAACACATGGATGTTGTAGGTATGACCAATGTTTACGACATGCTAGATATTCAATCAAACAGTACTTGGAATATCACTGGAGCTAGCACTATTTATAGCACATTTAGTAAAGAATTCCCTCTTGTCGCATTGACATATCCAGACTATGTCATTATGAACGATTATATCAATCAGTTTGCCAAGCTAGATAGGAAATATGTACCAAATAACATCATTGTATTTAAACTGGATGAAGGTATAGGCAATTTGTTGACACCTCAACAGGCAAGTGATGAGTTAAGAACAAAATGGTTTAGCGACCCCAATCAGGCCAATGAATTGTTGAGAGAACTTTATTTTAAGCTTCATACCAAGGTTAGAACGGGTAGAAATGAAACCGAAATGGTTCCTGTTTTTGGAGAAATATCACCGGATTTGGCAAACCTTGATGCAATAGGAGTAATGCCAAAAAGTTCGGGTAGTTCCAATTATGAGTATGGATATGCGATACTAAAACCAGCCAAAGTAGACGACAAGGATGGTGATAAAAAAGGATTCGCAATGAGCAGCTTGCAAAAATCGGCCTTAGAGTTTATACGAAGAAACTTGCCAGATATAGTATACGGTGCAAGCCCGAATAGTGAAGGGGATATGATTTTGGATCAAGCTGTTGCATTAGGTGGAGCTGATATTAATCGCATCATGGCCAAAAGTGGATGGATCCCCTCTATTGTTGTAAACTCAAGTCCATTGGCATATACAACTTCTGTTAGACTGTATGTACCGAATAACATTAAGTTTGGTGGAAATGCTCGTGTAAAAACATTGAAATACAAAGACAATTGGTTAGCTATTTCAGAAGAAAATATACCGGGAGAATATACATGGGTATATGAATATCCAGAGTTTCGCTCTACATCAGGAAATGCTGCGTTTGAACCACAAGGTATGTTGGATGAATGTGCATTGTATGAGTGGGATACGTATGTGAATTTGGTTGAGAAATTCCCTGATGAAACTAAGTTTACACCGACACCGATTATGTCCATTCTTTATCCAGCACCAGTTATAGGTTATGAAAAAGTAAAAGTAAGTATTTCAGGTACTACCAATAAAGGGTTTTCTATAAGCGAGTTTCATACCTCTAGAACTCACCCCGTTTATGCCAATGCCACACCTATAGATAAAAGTGTCAGTACGGATAAGCCTAGTAGTGTAATTGCCGGTAGAACCACTCAGCGTTTTGGCTTTGCACAAGGATTTTTCATTCATACCAATGATTTTCATGGTAAACCAAATCAATCGAAGGTAATTGCCTTTGATGAAAACAACAATGAAATAGTTCACGCTAGAACAACATACATCTATGCCGATTTGGACGAGCAGCAGCGAATGATTGCACGTGATGGTATAGTAAGTAACCAGACAATAGCGCAAGAATGTGACATACATGCTGACAGTCGTTTCATAGAGAATAAGTTTAATTACAGTGAATTAGGGGTAAGCCTGAAAATTGTATTTAAGCCTGGGTTTATCTTTCCTTACCTGCTTCCTTCCTTCAGTCAACAATCGCGTGTGGAAGCATTTTATTCTAATGCGCTTGTAAAACACATCAATACATCTGCCATTGTTACAGCAATCGAAACTGAGCAATTAGGCTCTATCAATACCGCTGAAAACTTACTGTATGATTACCATACAGGTAATGTTTTGTTATCTAGCTTGAATGATGAGTACGGTGATCCGCTTTATTCGTTGAATTATCCGGCACATTGGTATTATACCGAAATGCGTGATTTGTCATCTAGCCAAGGAAGTACAGTTACAACAACGATCAATGGTGGTGGTTTGATCCAAAATATGGATCAAGTATTTACACCTGGTGATTTTGTTCGAATTATGAACTTACCTTCTCAGCCTACCGCATGGATTGGCAAGAAAAACACAACTACAAATGGTGATTTGTTTTTGATGGATGCAAACGGGTTGGCTTCGTCAATTGTTAGTGCTACCGGTAGCTACCAAGTGAAAATTGAAAAATCGAATAGAGATAACAGATTAAATGAGACCATGCAATCTATGGTAACAAAGATTAAGTTGTTGAATGGTTTAACGTTTGATTGGCCAACTATCGCTACTCCAATTTGGGAAGCAAGTACATTGACGTATCGAGATCGCAACAACTTAAAGTGTGGAATACCGAATGCTAAAGAAGGTGTTAATAATAATGAAGTTGCAGTAAATACAACTATAAATCCATATTTGTTCGGAGTAAGAGGCGATTTGGTTGCTGATGGTCAGTTTAGTTGGCAATCTGAAAGACGAAATGCCAAGCACGACTATAAAACACGATTCGATGGTGTGTATTCATCATTTGTTCCGTTTTATCAACTAACCACTTTTGCTGGTGGTGGTCGTTGGAAAATGATCAATGAAACAAGTCATCCAAATCATATTGCCTTAGATAAATACCAGAAATGGAGGAAGATGGGAGAAGTTACAACTTTCGACCAATATGCAAACCCTATAGAAAGTAGAGATCAACTCAATATTTTCTCAGCCGTTCAATATGGTTATGATAGAACCTTTAATCTAGTTCCTATAGCGCAAGCAGTAAATGCTCGTCAACAAGACATTGCCTTTGATGGATTTGAAGATTATGCTTATTATGCAGCACAGAGTGCTACAATTACTAACAACGTTCCGCATTTCGATTTCAAGGCTTCTATTAGTTCACCTAATGTCACCTTGGATAATGTGAAACGTCATAGTGGACTCTCATCCATCAAAGTTAGAAATGGTGGCACGGCGACCTTTTCTACTAATGTTGGAGTTGGTTGCTTGGCTAGCACTGCATTAGATCCTGGGGATAATAATCGCTTTACAGTTCAAGAATGTCATTGCATTCAGCCATTTGAACCTACTCCGGGTAAATATGTTGTCGGTGCCTGGCTTACCGTTAGTAATCCAACGGTAGATGCAGAAGGTATCATTGTTATTAACATCGGTGGAACTTCTCCAAGCACAACCTATTTAACAGCAACCGGACCGGTAATAGACGGCTGGCAGCGTTTAGAGGGGACGTTTACTATTCCACCAACCGGAGCAACAAGCTTGGTTGTTCAATTAATTACACAGGATGGTGCAGAGGTTAATTTCGATGATATACGTATACATCCACTATTAGCGGGAATGACCACCACGGTCTATGATCCTAAAACATTGTTACCTCTTGCTTCACACGATGGTTATAATTTCACTACTTTCTATAACTACGACGAAAACTTAAACTTGGTAAGAGTGCGAGTTGAAACCATAGATGGAATTAAAACTGTTTCGGAAAGCGAAATGGGCGGATTTAAAAAACCTAAACAATAAACGACCTAATTCATGAAAAAGCTCATTCTATTTATCCTTTTGCTTTTGTCTTCGGCTCAGTTTAGTAGAGCTGCTATTGAAAGCTTTGTAGAGCGTAGAGAAGGAAATCAATTAGTGGTTTCAAGCTCTGTTCCTGCATTTACTGTATATGACAATAAGTACACTCAAATGGCTACTAATCCGACATGGACAAGTGTGTTTAGTAACTATAAAGTAAAAAACGTATTAAGAGTTGGTATCAATCCGGATGCTCCGCAAACAAATGACCTTTCTGGTAGCATAACCTTTACCATAAGATCTTGGAAGTGGAATACTGCTACATCATCTTTTACGATGACGACAGAGACAAATAGGGTGTTATCCTTGATGTATTCTTTTGCCAATCCGAATGCTATTGTTGATGAAATAGCTTCTTATACCTTTAGTGATGCTCATAAAGTGGAAGTATTCATTACAGCAATTACAGGAGCAACTTTTGATGTCAATGATGTTTTTGTAAGTTCAGAAATTGAGGTTGAACGATACTATTCACTTAACTCTTCCGCAGTAACCGGTTTAGGAATTAGTGTGCCTTCTGATAATGCGGAATACTATCAATTTGATTGGACTCAAAAAATTGGAGCAGAGTATTATGAATTAGAATGGGTACATATAAGCGATGCGACTATGCAGGCCGGTGTGTTTAAACCCCAATCAAGTCTAAAGTATGATTATTACCTCAATTCTACCCGAATTGTAGTAAAAGGGAACAGTTATCGTATACCTAGGATTTTTGATAGAGGTTATCTTGTTTACCGAATTAGACCTGTTGCACTGGTAGGAGCTAATTTTGCTACTAGGATGGAAGGCACCTGGACAAATACTGCCGAATCTGGTACTGTTGCAAGTCATATCGCAGCCAACGTACTTCCGGTGAATTCCGACTACGATGTTCAAATGAATTGGTCTCATCAAGTTGCTTATGGTGATAACGGAGAACGGTTCGAATCGGTTTCCTTTGCTGATGGATTAGGAAGAGGTCGCCAGTCAGTTGGGCATAATACGGAAACCCAACAGGCTGTAGTTTCCAATGTGTATTACGATGAGTTAGGAAGACCTGTTATAGGTGATTTGCCAACACCGGTTGATGGAGAAGTATTGCGTCACAAAAAGAACTTTAACTTGGCAAATGTTGCCGGTACACCCTCTTTCCAGCAACTATATTTTGATATAGAGCCTGTTGATATATGTAATCCTGTTGCAGGAGGTTTTGCCACATCGAGCGGTAGCGGACAATATTATTCAACTGCCAACCCAGATCAAGATGGTGAAAATAAGCGCATTCCTGATGCCGAAAATTTCCCACTTTCACGAGTAACTTACCTCAATGATTTTACGGGTCGTGTCGACAAAGTTAGTGGTGTAGGTGATGATTTGAAAATAGGAAGTGGTAAAGAAACCTCCTTTGCTTATCCTTCACCCAATCAGGCAGAGTTAGATCGATTGTTTGGAGCAGAAGTTGGGGATGCAAGTCATTACGAAAAAATGGTGACGATTGATGCAAATGGCCAGATTTATATCCAATATTCGGATATGGCGGGTAGAGTTGTGGCTTCATATATGGCAGGTGGTGCTCCTAATGGTATAGATCCGCTTGATGGGAATGGTGTTCAAAACGTTGTCACTGAAATCTTGCCACAGAATGGTCAGACAATTAGTGATGTACTGCCATCATCAACATTAACTTATACGGAGTTTATTACCCAAGATGCTAGTTATGTTTTTGATTATGCCTTTACTCCTAAACAGTTTCACGATGCGTGTATGCAAGAGAATGTTTGCTTGGATTGTGTGTATGATTTAACAATTAGTATTGTTGACAAATGTGGTGATGAAAAGTTTAATTACGGTCAGTCATTTATTGGTGCTGATCTTGATAAATTATGCGGACCAAAAGCAGAGTTCACTTATACGACTACCCCGGTAGCTTTAACAATAGGTGCTTATACAATTATCAAGACCCTAAAAGTGAATCAGCAAGCCATTCAGGATAATTGGTGTTATTATGTCGATAATGCAACATGTTTAGATCCACTATCTTATTTATTCAATAAGGAGTACACACAAGAGCTGTTTCCGCTTTGTTCGGTAGAAGTAGATGCTGATGAATTAGGTGAATGTGATGCGCATAGAGCAATTATGTTGCAAGACCTTTCTCCAGGCGGTCAATATGGGTTGTTTGTCAATACAAATGGGGTTTACACAGCGCTTACAGCGGGTGCAAGTGTGCATTCCATGTTGACAGAAGATGCATTAGGAACTGATAAGGATTGGAAACATCCGCTTACACCTTATTTAAACGAAGACGGAACTACTGCTTATGTCAATGGTGTGTTGCCTCAAAACTTATCTTTTCAGGATTTTGTTTCCAATTTCCAACTCTCTTGGGCAAAATCATTGATTACTTACCATCCCGAATATTGCTTCCTGCAATTCTGTGATAACAACGCAACCTCAAATGCCTATGATCAGGCAATGTTGGATACGTATACGTTTTCAAGTGCTTGCTCAGCAGGGCTTTTCAAACCTTTGGCCTCATCTCAAAATATCAACCCTATACCATGTACTTCCGGTACAACCAATTTTGATCCGTTTTTTGCAGCCGGTGGACAAGGGGCTGGGCAATACTCAAGTATGCTGAGCGATATGGATGATTATCAAGGAAGCGGCTACTCTATTTGGGAGAATGCCATTTACCAAGCGTACTGTAACGGTTCCGGTAATATTTCAACCTGTTTGGATAACTTTAGAAATAGTTCATTAGCGAATCAAAATTGTTTTGCTGATCTTATTTGGGTGAAATACCGTGAAATGTATTTGGCATTGAAACAACAAAAAATCAATGCGGTGCAGCAAGCCAATACCTCTTGTTCCAATGCGCACATCGGTGTTAATACTAACTGGATTAATAATGTTGCTGTTTGGGGTAATGCCGCTACTTTACCTGATGCTGACGGCGATGGATTCCCTGAAAACGGGTCTAATTTAACGCAGGCAGAATTTGAGGCGTATATGGATGCTCAAGTTGCTGCTCAATGCCAATCTGCTTGTGAAGATTATGCTGATGATTGGTTGGTGACACTTCAAGGTTGTGAACAAATTGCGGCACTTAGTTCTACAGATCAAACTAATTTACGTAATGACCTTATCGCACTGTGTACAAGCGGTTGCAATAGTGATCATCCTATGGGTGCGAGTACCTCGCTTACAGGACAAACCATCGACGATATCTTAGCGACCTACATCACCAATTACGAGGATGAATTTTGTACCGGATTGTTGATTTCTAATCCTGGACCTTATCAATCTCCTACTGAATTGCAAGGATTGGTTGTGAAACCTTTGGATACATGCGCTTGTAACGAAATATTGACTGCAAAATGGGACATTGATAACAATGTCAATAACCCAAATAATTATAACCTGGAACAACTGATAGCCTCCAGAACAGGTGTTTCATTAGAAGATGCCAACTACTTGATTTGTGCCTGTGATGTGAAATATACCCAAGGTGGCGGGCCATATAATCCTGAAACGTCAATTTGGTTGCCAGGTGCACCTGCTGCGTTGCAGTCAACAGGTTTTACTATTCCTGCAGATTTAGCTTGTTCAAGTGGCAACGGTTGTACTGATTGCAGTGAAATTTCTACCTTAATGACAGAACTAAACACCCGATTTGAGGATGTAACCGATTTTGTAAATACATCCAATTACCCGGTTATTCTCACCAATTACCTCAATAGTGAGTTGCATTTTACGCTCAGCTACAATGATTATGTAACGTTTATTGGTAAATGTGGTGCGACTACTGAGAATCCGTATTGTACTGTTAACCCATTGGTATACGAGTGGTTGGATGTGATGAAATTGATTGCCTTTAGAGGAATGTTATTGCGACCATCAACCAATCCTGTTGATTTGATGGCTGATAACATTGTATTTGCAAATGGAGAATGGAGAGATGAATTAAACGGCAATAACTATTGGTCTTCTGTAAGTGGAAATGTGTTAACTGCTTATTTTGGAAACAATTCTAGCAGTAACTGCCAATTTCAATTAACGCTTCCGGCTAACGCCACCTTTGGTTTTGATGATATCGTAAGTTTCGGCCAATTAAACCCTTTAACAGTAGGTTGTTCCACTGCCAACAACAGTTTTACTGTGACGGTTAGTTATTACGATTGTGGTATCCTAACAACGGCAACATTAAACGGAACCAGTGGTTGTTTTGAGATCAATGAATGTGTTTGTTCTTCTGTTGGTTTGACGCTTTGCGATGAAATTCCTGAACTAGAATCGATTTGTTACCAACCGCGTTTAGATGAACTCTACCAAAATGCACTTACCGCTTATGACAATAACATCGAAGAACTATATGATGATTACGTAGCAGGCTATAAATCGGCGTGTGCAGCGGCCTTTGATACTGAAAAGTTTAAGCATACCGGACCACAGAATGTGTATCAGTTTACCTTGTTTTTCTACGATCAGGCAGGTAACTTGGTTAAAACGGTAGCTCCGGAAGGAATTCCTGCAACCTTTAATCAAGCCAATGTAAATGCGGCCCGCAATTCGGTAACCAGTTATACAAGCTTTACACCGGTAAGTTCATTTGCGCCGATATCACCTTTTCCGAGCAACAGCTTCGAAACGGTTTATACCTATAACTCCTACAACCAACTCGTAGCAACGGTTAATCCTGATCAAATAGATTCTACCAAATTTTGGTACGATTTCTATGGTCGTATGGTAGCATCACAAAATCCCGTGCAGGCTGATGATAAAAAGTACAGTTACGTGCTCTATGATGTGCAAGGCAGACCCATTGAGGTAGGTCAAATAGATCGTGATGTGCCACCAAGTGGGGGCGGAGCAGGATATACATTGGGCGTACTTTCCGAAACAACTCACCTGAAGGTGGATGATCTTGGAGTAGCATTCAAGAGCTGGGTTTACAACGGTACCCGCACAGAGGTTACTTACACCGTATATGACCAACCGATGGATCCGGCAATTGAAGCGAAGTTTGCAACCGGAACACAACAAAACCTGCGTTTACGTGTAGCGAGTGTGGTGTATTTTGATGCTGTTAGTGCTTCAACAATGCCGGTTACAGGTTATGTGTCTGCCAATCATTATTCGTATGATTTGCATGGTAATGTGTTAGAAGCATTACAAGATGTGCCTGCTTTGGCTCCGGTACAGCAAGATGTGAAGTCAACTCGATACACGTTTGCATTGCTAAGTGGTAACGTGAAAAAAGTAGAATACCAAAAAGGGAAGCGTGACCGCATGACGCATGAATACCTGTATGATAAATTGTACCGTTTAGCCGAAGTATTAACTTCTACGGATGATGGCGTGCATAAGAGCCGTGAGGCGCATTACCGTTATTTTGACTATGGTCCACTTGCACGCGTTGAAATAGGTGAGCACAAAGTACAAGGAAATGATTTTACTTATACGATCAACGGTTGGCTGAAGGGCATGAACAGTACCACACTTGATCGCACACGCGATGCAGGAAGAGACGGTTCTACCGGTTATCTGGCGGCCAATTCGCGGGTGAATGAATCTGTTGCGCGAGATGTAACAGGGTATATGATGGGGTATTTCTCGGGTGATTATAAGAGTATCAACACCGGAACTACCTTTGAAGCCTCCATTGGCAGCGGAAACAACCTTACCAATGCCATCAAACAATTGTACAATGGTAACATTGCCTATACAACCACAGCCATTGACGGCTTTGAGACCCAGGCAGGGGTGTATGCTTATGATCAGTTGCAACGATTGAAACAAATGCGTGTCTTCCGTTCAACAACACTCAATTCGCTCAACGACTGGTCAGGAGCGATAGAAACGCAAGAATACAGCTCAGCTTACACCTACGATAGAAACGGTAACTTGAAAACCTTAAACCGTAAGGGAACAACCGCCGGTGGAATTAACATGGATGATTTTGCCTACAACTACGTGCTGGGATCTAACCGATTGACGCATGTAACTGACGGCGCTGGAGCTACTTCTTATAGTGACGATATTGAGCCCGGACAGACCGGAACAACCAATGTACCGATTACCGGAGTGCATACTTCCGACAATTACCAATACGATAAATTGGGGCAATTGATCACCGATGTACAAGAAGGCCAAACAATGCAGTGGCGAGTTGGCGATAAAAAGCTTAAATTGCAAAAGAATTCAAGTAAACAATTAGAATTTGTGTACAATCCATTCGGGCAACGGGTCTATAAAGTAGAAAAGAAAGTGGTGGGCGGAACTGTTCAGGGCCAAACCGCTTCCGAACCATGGAAGTATACGTATTACACCTACGATGCCAACGGACAAGTGATGGCCACTTATAGCGTTATCATGAATACGGCAAACAATGTCAACACTGCGGCTTTAGATGAACAAATGATTTATGGATCGGGTCGTATAGGTGTGATTCAATCTGAGAGTAACAATTTTGTATTCAATCAAGCTCCGGTGCCGTATGCCGAATATACTTTTACAAATAGCGACGAACTTTGGGCAAACTGTACACAAGCCGGTTTAGCAGTTAGTGCTACTCAGTTGAATGTTTCATTTTGGGGTACAAGTAATTGCGTTTCGAAAGGCATTTCAACGGTTTCAGGGCAAACATACACTGTACAGGTGAAATCATCGAAAGGAACTACAACCGGATTAAGAATAAAAGCATTTGGAAGTTCATTGATTTCAACACAGAATTTGAATGATAATGTGTTTACTACCTATACTTTTCAAGCCAATTCGACTATCACATCATTGATTATAGAACCTATTTCGGCTACGAGTGGCAGTTATAGTGTTGATGAAGTGAGTATTTCAGAAGCTTCAGGATGGAAGAATAGATTAGGATTAAAGAACTACGAACTCACCAACCATTTGGGCAATGTAAACGCCGTGATCACTGACCGTAAAATGGTCAGTGATGGTGCGCAGGTATTTGCGCAGCATTACTTTGATTATGCAACCGAAGGTTGGTTGGCTAGTTCAGGTACATTGAGCCAAAGCAATGGTCAGATAGCGTTAGTGAGCGGTTATAGTGTTTACCGCACCATCAGTGTAGAAGCGGGTAAAACCTACAGTATTGATATCACAGCGACTAAAGGCTCCGGTATGGTGCCAAACCTAGAACTGTTCTTGTTTGGTGTTACACCAAGTACGTATGCACTTGCAAATGGCGCTACTACGTCGGTAACATTTACGGCTACAACAACCAATGCCGCTTTGGGTATTATTATTCGCGCTACAGCAGCCGGTAACTACAATTTCCAGGTACAAGATGTAGTGATCAAAAGTCATGAGCATTACGACCCTGTGGTGATCATGAAAAGTGATTATTATCCGTTCGGTATGCAAATGCCAACTAAGTATGACCCAATAGATCCAACCAAAGTAATTGGCGGTCATTGGCAAACAGACAACTACCGCTTCGGCTACAACGGTATGGAAAAGGATATCGAAATGAAAGGCGATGGGAATTCCTACACAACCGAGTTTAGGCAATACGATCCGAGGCTAGGAAGGTGGGCTAGTCTGGATCCGTTGATGATGCAGTTCCCTAGTATGTCGCCATACTGTGCTTTTGATAATAATCCTATTTTCTATATTGATCCGTATGGGTTGAGTGCGACGAATAAGGATGGAACTGGCGGTGATGGTGGTGACTTAGGAAATGAAGGTTGCGAATCTAACGACGGAGCAGTAGTTGGACAGTCAACTGGTGGCGCTAGTGATGTTAGTGATTTAGCAAGATCAAATGGAGGTGACGATCTAGATAAGTCAACTAAAAATTCTAATATTTATGAAGATCCAAATAAAGAAGCTAGAAAATGGATCAGAGCACAACGAAAGTTAGGTAATTTGAAAAATTTTAAAACCACTACTGATAAATACACTGGAAACGTTACAGTTTCTTACACAAAAACAAAAAAGAAAAGCAATGATAATGAATCTTCGGATGAAGTAGTTGTGTATGCTAAGGCAAAAGTTTTCAGAAAACAATACCCAAATTATATGCCCAAAAGGTTAAAAGGGGGAAAGTATGGTGGTCGAAAAATTGAAAAAGTAATAAAAGAGTATTATAATGGCTGGGGCCCCGCTTATGAAGAGCATAGAAAGGCTTATTTTTTCAATAATAGTCAATTACAATTTTTAATGAAAAGATGTGATTTAGGTCCTGATATCATCAATAGTATAGGGAATGCTGAATTAGGTACAGCAGTTGTACTTGAAGCTGCAAAGAAAAGTGGAGGTTGGGCATCCATTATTGTAGGTGTTGAAGTTTATTATTTTGGAAATCTGGCTAGCGCAATGAGCGAAGAATTTCAAAGCATTCTAATAAAGTTTAAGGACTTAAGTGATGAGGAAAAAGCAAGTGGATTAATACTTATTAAAAATGAAGGTCACACAAGTTTATTGTGGGGTGATTTTTGTGAATATTATTTTTATACAGGAAATGGTAAATATCTGGGAAAAACTGAATATTAAATAAATCAAAATGAATAAAATAAATCAACTGAATGTTTTTTTAGTTGCTATACAAATATGGTTTGTAATAAATTTAACATATTTTAATAGTGATCAAATTAGAATTATATCGGGTCATTTTTATCCCTTTGCTATATTATTATTATGCTCTCCTTTCTTAATAGTAAACCTCTTGAAACTGAATTACGAAAAAAAAAAATCACTTAATATATTAATTGGAATGTATTGTTTATTAATGGATTTTATTTTTAAATTGTTAGTTTAACTGGTAGTGTATCAGATTAGCAGGTGCTTTTGAAACTAACAATGTGATATTTTCTCTAGATGCTTCACGACCTTGGGGTTGTGATACCCGAGTTGGTCAATGGGTAATGTTCCAAATGTATTGATCTGCAAACTCCAGCTATTTAACTCATTGAAAAAGAATGAATAACTAATTTCAGAAAAGAAAAGTTAGGTAAGGGTAGAATTAGTTTTACCCTTTTTTTGTGCTTTAAAAACGCTCTATGGCAGTAAAGTGGTACCAGGTGTGTCAAATGTATTGATAGAAGAATATGGATTGTAAAAATTGTAATTGTAAAACTGTTCGAAATGGATCTACAGTCAATGGAACCCAGCGCTATTATTGCAGGGAATGCAAACTTTCACAGCAAGCGACTTATCGTTATCAGGCTTATTTGCCTGAAATGAATACGAAACTGGTTCAATTAATAAAAGAAGGATGTGGTATTCGTAGTATTAGTCGCATTTTGGTCATTTCGCCGACAACGGTAATCCATCGGGTTTTGCTGATTGCAAGGCGACTTTATAGAACAACTCCTATTGCCATGAAACGCACTTATGAAGTGGATGAACTCTTTACATACATTGGCAACAAAAAAAAAACGGGTATGTATTGCTTACTCAATTGATCGTCAAACGAATCAAGTAATTGATATTGTTGTAGGAAGAAGGAATAAAACCAACCTAAGTAAGATTATTTCTACACTTGTATTATCATGTCCGACAAAAATTATTACCGATAAACTCCCCATTTACAAAGAAATAATACCAGATAATCTTCATTCGACCAAGTACAGGGGTATCAACAAAATAGAACGGATGAATTTGAATTTGCGCACACATTTAAAACGCTTGAATCGCAAAACAATTTGCTATTCAAAATCATTGGCGGTTTTATTAGCTGTTGTGAAAATCTATTGTTGGTGTTAAGGTGTGAAAGTGTGAAAGTGTGAAAGGTAATGTTTCAGAATTGTTGGTGTCATACATGTTTACAAATGTTTTTCATACTGTAAACACTTAAGTTTAGTGAATTCAGTATAGTATTCCCAAATTTCCTTGGAGACCTTCATCCCTCCTCATCCACACCAAAAAAGTTTAACTTTTGCCCGCTTTTCTCGCGTTTCAAAAAGTAAGCATAAACCGCAGTATGCAAGACCATTATGGCAAATGCAATTTTGTCGAAAAAAGTAGTGTCGCCGCTGTAGTAGCCAAAACCAAGCATCACCCACATAAACAAGAGGTATAATCCGCATCCGGTGAAGAAAAAGTAGACAAATCGTTCATTTTTGCGCCAGAGCAACACCAAACCGATAAAAACAACCAGCCAAAAGCCAATGGATAAGGCGTGAAAAGCTTCCAAACGACCAATGAAGGCGTTGGGTTCAAATCCGAGTTCTATCCCACGTTTTTCAATCATTTCGGTAACGTTGATCTCTTTTTGATCCACGATCATTTCCCTCATGCGGATGGCAATAGAACCGAGAACCGACCAAATCAGAAAGATCAGCCAGATGACCAATGCCAAAAAGAAGCTGAATTTGGTGTAAGTGTCGGGCGTTTCTTTTCCGAAGATAAAATTGCGCATGCGCATCAATAGCGGCAACGGACTGTTCAAATGCGCCTCAAATTCTTCCCGAAAATTGACCTTTTTTTGTTCTTCTTCCGACATACAGCGAAATTACAAAAATGGTTGGTGAAAAATGCCGTTGGGTGTTCGGGATATCCCGAACACCCAAATTTCCAAATTCGGGAATTTCATTTTGAACTTGAAACACAATTTTTCAACCTTGAAATGGTTTCTTAATTTTGCCACCATGACAACCAACGAATTAAATGAACAATCCCTTACTTTTCTAGAAGAAACCCCGTTTTTGGACTTCACGCATCCCAAAATACAAGAGTACGTAGCCGAATTTCGTCAGTTAACCAACCCCCAGGAACAAGCTACACAACTTTACCTGAAAGTACGCGATGGATTTTTGTACGATCCGTATCACCTTGATTTGCGACCGCAAGCACTTGTTTCAAGCTCCATTATCGGAAAATCGCGGGCTTGGTGTGTGGAAAAAGCCATTCTTTGTTGTTCTGCGCTGAGAGCCTTGGATATTCCGGCACGTTTGGGATTCGGAATCGTGAAAAACCATGTGGGAGTCGATAAATTGATCAGTTATCTCCGCAAAGACGAAATTGTTTTTCACGGTTTTGTGGAAGTGTTGCTCAATAGTGTCTGGACAAAATGTACTCCGGCGTTTGACAGAAGAATTTGCCGTATTAATCAAGTGGAACCATTGGAATGGAACGGAACTTCCGATTCATTGTTTCAGGCTTTTCGCGGCGATGAACAATACATGGAATACCTGCACTTTTACGGTTCATTTGCAGATGTTCCGATCCAATTGATGCACAGCGAAATGCAAGCGCATTATCCTCATTTATTCGAAACACCGATTGAAACGCCTACTTTTTCTTTTCGATTTGATAAAACCCTATTGGTAGATTGAACGCTTACCGCAGCTGATAGGAATGAGTGACTGGAAATTCCGGGTTCCAGAATAATGAAGGTACAATCGTCGGTTTGTTCGGTATTTCCTTTCCAATTTTCAAATTGCTGAATGAGTTTTGAATAGATGATTCCGGTTGGCTCGTCAGCATGTCTGAGAAACCATTCGCGCAGAAATTTCCGCCCCATTTTCTTGGACTTAATGCCACCGAATTGATCCACCATTCCATCAGAAAACAATAACAAGCGGTCTTTCGGATGCAATTGTATTTCGTATTCTTCGAATGAACTAACTTCAAAATAAGTATATCCAATTGGCATTCGTTGACCCACAACTTCTAACAATTCACCCTCGCGAAGAATCCAAAGTGGTAATTGTGCTCCGGCAAACGTGATGGTGTTTCGTTGACGATTCCAGGCAAACAAGGCCAAATCCATTCCATCGTATCGTTTGTCTTCTTGGGTGTTCAAACGTCTGCTCACGAGTGAGCGTAAAGCGTCGAGCAACAATGCCGGTCTACGAATTCCTGAACCGATCAATTCATCCAATGCGTTCATTCCCATAACGCTCAACAAAGCTCCCGGTACTCCATGTCCGGTGCAATCGGCCAATGCAAAGTAAAGCGTAGATTGTTCATGTTCCTGCACTTCCTTCATCCAGTAAAAATCACCACCAACCATGTTTTTCGGTTTGTAGTAAACCCATGCCTCTAGAAATGATCGCAGTAATTTAGCCCGAGATACGAGCAGACTTTGCTGTAAATCTTGCGCATAACGTAAACTCTCCATCATTTCCAAGTGCTGCAGTTCCAATTGGTGATTTTTAAATTGCAGCGATTTGGTTCTTCGTTCCACACGATCTTCGAGCAATTGCATGTCTGAACGAATTTTACGCGTTAATTTCAAGAAATGCAGCGTAATTTTTCCGAAATCATTGCGTGGAATGCGCAGCAAGGTATCCTGATGAAATTGATAATTGGTGGCAATATAATTTGCCATCGTTTGCTGTAGATTTTTAACCTGTTTGGTAAATTTTCGGGTGAAAAAAATCGTACAGCCGATTGCAAAAACCACCATCAATCCGTTCAATAATAAAATGGTTTGTTTGGCGGCAGAAGAAGCATCCAAACTGGCTTTCAATAAACCCGATCGCTGTTTCCTTACGCTGTCTTGCAAGGCTTCAAAATGATCGAGCCAATGGCTGTAAAATCCACTTTTACCCGGGTGAAGCAATTGGAGATAATCGGTGGACAAACTATCAAAATAAACGGCATAATGGTCTAGCGCATCGGGTAGGTGAGTTTGTTTTTTCCAAGAGCTCATTTCTTCTTTGAATCGATCTGAGTAGGCAGGATCAACCCGCATCAGAAAATCTTTTTCATGCCGTCTTAAACTCAGTAAGCGTTCATTGTATTGCGGATAGTCTTGTTCCATCTTATGGGCCAGATCTCGCATTTTGCCAATCAATCCCTGATCTTTGAACCCGATGCGACTTACTTTTTGCAATAATTGTTGCTCTAGTTTTAATAATCCACTAAAAGTAGAAACTTCAATCCCCTCATTAAATGCCCCAAGATCATTTTGACGCAGGGAAGCATTATTGGCCATCGATTCTTTTAAGGTTTTTGTCCAGAATTGTTTATTAAGTAACAATTGCTGTTCAAGATCGGTAGCAACAGAATCAAAATGAGGATGATGCTGAGCAAACGATCTGAATTGTTCTTTGTGTTGTTGTAATAGTGCAGCCAGATGGTCCGATTTGGCCACTTCACGCTGCATGGTATAGATGGTTCCGATGTGGTAAAAATTAATCACACCAATAAATACCAAGACCACACAAAATCCTCCAAAAACCCCTAAAAACAATCGTTTCATCTACACCATTAATACTTTGCAAAGGTGTACACCTCTTGTTGTTTCAGCTTGAACTTGCTGTGAAAACTATGTTAATACACCGCACTTAAAATCGAACTCACGTAATTAGTTGACGTTAAAGAGTGTATATTTGAACAAAATAGTAAAAATGAAATTATTATTCATTCTGGCGTTCTGCTTACCGACCTTGTCTTTTGCACAATCGATCAAGTATGCGCTAAAAATGCCGAAACCCCAAAATCATTACTTTGAAGTTGAAATGGAATTGCGAGACTTTAAAGCAAGTGAATTAACCGTAAAAATGCCTGTTTGGGCGCCGGGTTCTTATTTGGTTCGCGAGTTTTCGCGTCACGTCAATTATGTGAAAGCAGTTGATGAAAACAACAAAGAACTAAAGGTGACCAAAACCGCAAAAAACGAGTGGAAGATTGCGAAAGGGAAGTCAAAGAAGGTTAAAGTAAATTACGACGTCTATGCCTTTGAATTATCGGTGCGTACCAGTTTCTTGGATTTGTCGCATGGTTTTGTTTCGGGCAGCAGTGTTTTCTTTTACGTAGACGGATTTAAGCAACTCTCGGGAACATTGGATGTACATCCGTACAGCTCGTTTAAAACCATCACAACTCCGTTGACAAAGTCGGCTGAAAGTGTTCAGGGAGACGGGGCGGTTGAGCGCTTTACCTTCACCAATTACGATGAGTTGGTTGATTCACCAATAGAAATCGGAAACCACGAATTGTTTTACTTTCAATCCGGAGGAACGCACCATCAGGTTGCTTTATACGGACTTGCCAATTACGACATGGAGCAGTTGAAGGTGGATATGGAAAAAATTACAGCAGCCGCTACCGATGTTTTCGGTCAGAATCCGTGCAAAGAATACACCTTTATCATTCACAACGTCATCAATGGTCAGGGCGGATTAGAGCATGCCAACGCCTGTGTTTTGAGCGTCAATCGCTGGACGTATTCACCTGCCGAGTACAATGGTTTTTTATCACTTGTGGCGCATGAGTATTTCCACTTGTGGAATGTAAAACGTATTCGACCAATTGAGTTGGGGCCGTTTAATTACGACGAAGAAAATTATACCACACTTTTATGGGTGATGGAAGGTTTCACCTCTTATTACGATGAGTTGTTAATGGTGAGGGCAGGTTATTATTCCAAAGAAGATTACCTGCGCAAATTGCAAGGTACGATCAATTATGTGGAAGGTTCTACAGGTGCACGCGTGCAATCGGTCGCACATGCCAGTTTCGATGCGTGGATTAAAGCGTATCGTCCGAATGAAAACAGTGGAAATACCACCATGACCTATTATTCACGCGGAGCGATGTTGGCATCATTACTCGACGCCATGATCATCGATAAGTTTGATGCACAAAAATGCCTCGATCACTTTATGCGTTATTTATACGATGAGTTTTATGTGAAGAAAAAGCGCGGATTTACTGAGCTTGAGTTTCAAGAAGCACTTGAGACGTTTATGGGACAAGATATGGATCAGTTTTTCAACGACCATGTTTACGGAACAAAAATTCCCGATTTCAAATCCGTTTTCAGTAAAGTTGCGGTGAATGTAGTTTATACCGGGAAACCTGCCGCTTCATTCGGCGCTTCAGTAGCACAAGAAGGTGGAAAGACCATTGTGAAATCGATTCGTTCGGGTTCTGCAGCAGAAGAAGCCGGCATCAGCGTTGGCGATGAACTCATTGCCTGCAACGGTATTCGTGTGGACCAAAACACGTTTGATAATTTTATTTCAAGTTTGGTTGCCGGTGAATACATTGAATTGATCGTGGCTAGAGAAGAAATCGTTTTGAATTTACAAACCAAAATGACGACTTACGAACGCCCGGGTTTCCGTTTCGAGACCATGACGCCTTCTAATGAGAAATTCTATTACTGGTTGCGATCGTTGCATTAAAACACGACCTGAGAATAATAAAACTGAAAAGGCACGAATTGATTTCCGTGCCTTTTTCAATAGAGCTTGTATCGGCTAGCCGATACATTTTTGCTTCCCACGAATACACGAATTTGGCTCGGCTAACGCGCCTTAATCAGTGTATCAGTGGGAGCAGTTTATAGTCTGCAATTATTTAATCGCCCCAACGCACAATTTCATTCGGATAATCCGTTTGGCTGATGCATCAACTTGCGCTTTAAAGGCGCTGTCTGAGCGGTAATTCTTTAAGATAGCAGAGTGTGCTTTCGCGGCATCCAAGGGCATCAAAACAATATCGCAACCCGCTTCAACAGCTTTCACGTTACAACCCGGTATGGCAGTTACTCCGCCCATGTTCATAGCATCGGTTACAATCAATCCTTTAAAGCCCATTTCATTGCGCAATAAGTCGGTTACAATTACTTTCGAAGCAGTAGAAGGAAGTCCGTTTGTGTTGTATTTCGGGTTGTTTGCAACAGCCAAGTGACCAATCATGATCGACAAAACACCATCAGCGATCAGTTTCGGGTAGTTACCGATTTCTTTCAGTTCACCGTCAATTACCTGAAGTGCTTTGTGTGTATCACCCGAAACAAGACCATGCCCCGGGAAATGTTTAGCTGTGGCAATGATTCCTTGTTTTTGCGTAGCTTGTATGAACGCATTGGACCACGGAATAATGTTGGCAGGAACGGCTCCGAAACTTCTAAAACCAACCGTTTTGTTGGGCGACATATCTACTACCGGCGAAAAGTTGTAGTTGATACCAATGTCTTTCAAATCAAACGAAATGGTATCTGCATAAGCGCTTACTTCTTCAACGGTTTTCATTTCGTTGGCCTTTTTCACAGGCTTCGATCCTTTAATTTTACGGTTTACCAAACTAGGTTCAGCATCGGCACTGTACAAGAACCCCGGATTTCCCAAGGCAGTATTCATGGTGTTAAAAGTGGTGATCCATTTTTTAAACTCGGTTTTGGTGCCGTTTAGCATCAATACACCACCGATCTGACGTTTATTGATGTGTTTTTTAATAGTCGAAAGTGTTTGTCCGTATTCGCCAACAGCCGGCATAATGAGCTGGGCAACAATTGCGGTATCATCCAGCGAAGCGAAAATAGAATCAACGTCTTTGTTCAATTGTTCATTTTCAGACAAGTAATCGGTTAGCTCATAGGATCGTTCAATCTTGGGTAATTGCGGTACTTTGCGTTCAGGAGCAGTTTGTTCCGGCTGTGCGCTTTGTCCGCAAGCCAATAACAACAATGTTGCTGCGGACGTGATGGCGATGAGTTGTTTCATTTTCCAAATACTTTATCTATATAATTCCCAAAATTAATGGCTTTAAAGGCATTTCCGCGTGGTAGCCGAAAAGACTTTTGCACAACTTGCTTGTCAACAATCATTCCATAACCCATTAGTGGTTGTGTGAGTGTGCCTCCTGTAAGCTGTTTCATGGTACCGAAACGCAGATCGTAACACCAGATTGTATCGTTTGATTGTTCAAGTGCGCAATAACCATTGGTGATGTAACGCAATTGCTCGTTACGGTCTTTGTCTTTCCATTTCATTTCTTTAAATAACGCATGATTCTTTGGCACTGTCTGAATCTCATCCGGATTAAAATCAGCAAAAATGGATTTGTAACCAACATAATAATTCGTTGAATCTTCGCTTACCAGTTGCCAATAAAACGACGTGAGCGGCATGGGAGTCACCATCGTGTTCTTCACCTGATAATTTCCTTCTTGAAAATAGCCTGTAGCTTGACTTAATAGAATCAATTTTACAACAACGCCCCACACTAAATAGCCACTCGACCAGATGATTCCGGCCCAATTCCACTTCGAACGCCGAGGGTTTGTGCGTTTGGTAAACAGCGCAATGAGCAACAAAATCATAAACGGCACAGTGTAAAGTGGATCAATCACAAAAACCGTATTGAAAGTGATTCGCGGATCGAATGGCCACAAAAACTGTGTTCCGTAATTGGTAAATATGTCCAACATCGGGTGTGTTACAATGGCTAATGTCCAAAGCCAAATCCAGGTTTTTCGGTCGTAGCGCTGTTTGTATAACTTAGTGAATAACCACCCCAATATAGGCCCCGCAAGTAGGGCAAACAACAACGAATGCGAAAATCCGCGGTGTACGAGAGCTGCATCAAACGGATGGAAAAATGACATAAAGAGAACATCCAAATCGGGAATTGTTCCGCCTACAGCACCCCACAATGCCGCTTTTGCACCCATTTTTCTACCGCCAACTGCTTCGCCTACAGCAGCGCCCAATACAATTTGCGTTAGAGAATCTATTTAATTGGTTATTTACCGAAATACCAGTTTAGTTTTTTACAATGCGCGTTATAAAGCTATTACCTGAATTGCTAACTAGTTTTACTAAATAGGTTCCTGCTTCAAAATCTGTTAAATCTACACTTACGGCATTACTTTCAGTAATTACTTGTTGTAATAAAACTTGCCCTGAAAGATTGGAAACGATCATTGTACCTTTAAAATCCGAAGGTAAGGCCGACAGTTGAACTATTCCAGTTGTAGGATTCGGTGAAATACGAAGCTCACTGAAATCAAGCGTTCCAATGCCCAAGATTGTTGAACAAAACGTAGTGTCAGGATTGAATTCGATATAACCCAAAGGGTCTAGATTTCGTCCCACAAAACCCGGCCAATCGGATGAATATTTTTTAGTTCTGAACGTGAAATTCCCACCGATTGGAATAGTAGATCCTTGAACAGCGGGTACACTGTTGTTGAGTGGTGTTTTGTATTCCCAAACAATTTCATTTAAACTATTCACTTCTCTTGTATAGCCTTTCCTTCCCGAACAAATGAGCGTATTGCCGTTTGGTAAACGTTGTGCACTGCTGACTACCGCACAATAAATATCTGTTGCAATCGGTGCCGTATAAACGTAGTCGAAGTCTGTCGGTAAATACGTGTTGTTTTGCATCAAATAAGTATGGTTTAACGTATCGTAAACCGGCTGAAATGTTGCTGCAGCGGAAACTTGTGGCTGGTGATTATTATTGAATACCATTAGTTTTCCTTTATCGGGATGATTGGAAGGTAATTCTACATCGGTCCAATGAATATCGTGTTGGAATCCGAGTTTTTTATCAACCACAGTTCCTTGATTGTATGCTGCCGGATTTCCCCAACGGTAAATTAAATCACCCCCTTTTCCGCAAACACCTCCTGTGTGACCAGCTGCTTCTGTTGTTGTTGTGCTGTGATCGATGATCCAAACTTCATTTAGCGTTGGAGTAGATACGATTAATTGATCCAATACCGGATTGTAATCAACAGAATTAAAATGAATCCAATCCGCATCATCGTTACCATTGGTATAATTCAGGTTGATCAGTTCAGGATGATCTGCCACAACACCGAAATTTGATTTTGTTGGGTCAAAATCTTGAATGATATGGTCCCAAGCGTGCCATTCCCATACAACAGCCCCGCTATCAAGTCCAATTGGCTGAATTTCGACCAAATGATCGGGCCATAATTCCGAACTAATCAACATGGAAGTGTCTTTTCCAGCTGCGATACATGTATCGATACTTCTTCTTTCCCAAGCAATAAGTACCACATTACCATTTGGCAAGACTTTAAAACTATGGTGCATCCGTTTAGTAGAATCTGCGTATTGAAACTGCCACAATAAATTATTGTCCCAATCTCTATGCTCAATTTTCTGGCCGCCTCCACCGCCAAACATCCATGGGTTTAGGTAATTATAATCTTTTTTTGCCATGAATAACGAGCCGTCAGGTTCAAGTGTAGCACCATTCGCAGGTCCGGTTGGGTCATCCAGCCACTTGTGTACAACTTCCCCGCAATTATTGATCAAAAAGGCAGTTCCTTGGTTTTGCGGATAAAGAAGTAAATAACCGTCTTGCGCTTTTTCAGGATCGTAAGAAAGTAAACCAATTGTATTTTGACCAATCAAAAAATTTGCAATCAATAGAACAGTGAATGAAAGAAGTATTCTTTTCATAAGTTGAGTGAATTTTAAAAGTGAAAATTACGGGTTTTTGTTGTGAAAAAAGGGTGATATGTTTTGAAAGCCCTCAACTTTTTTAGTATCTTAAGATTGAAAATAAAAAATATGTTGAAAGATTCAAGCGCGATAACAAGCTGGGCAGCCGAAGATCGCCCACGAGAAAAAATGATAGCAAAAGGTAAAAATGCCTTGACAGATGCCGAATTACTCGCCATTCTTATTGGCACAGGATCAGGAAAAAACACTGCAGTTGATTTGGGTCGCAGCTTGTTGCAATTGTGCAACGGTGATCTCTACGAATTGGGAAGACTGCGTTTACCGCAAATGTGTTCCGTAAAAGGAATCGGACCAACAAAAGCTGTAAAACTCATGGCTGCATTAGAATTAGGCAGAAGAAGAAAAGAGCAGCAAGCAGCAAAAAAACAACTCGTCATTTCATCAGCGGATGGCTACAACCTGATTAAATCCTATTATTCTGATTTGGACCATGAAGAGTTCCATATTATTTTGCTCAATCGCTCCAATGGTTTGCTGGGAGTGAGGCAAATTTCAAAAGGTGGTTTGGCAGGAACCTATGTAGATCCGAAAATCATTTTTAAGATAGCAATTGATATGGGAGCATCGGGTATCATGTTGGCACACAACCATCCCAGCGGTAATATTAGCCCAAGTCAAAGCGATCATGAATTAACGCGACGAATCGTGCAATTCGGTAAGCTCATTGAAATGCCGGTGATGGATCACCTCATTATTACCGATAATGGTTACTTTAGCTTCTCAGATAACGGATTATTGTGATGAAAAAAATAATGACGATCATTGGTGCTCGTCCTCAAATCATTAAAGCTGCTGCTATTAGCCGTGCCTTAGAGAAGCTTTATTCAAACGAAATAGAAGAGTTGATTGTGCATACCGGTCAACACTACGATGAAAATATGTCAGCAGTTTTTTTTGAAGAATTAGGCATTCCCAAACCATTTGCTCAGCTGAGGATTGGTAGTAGTTCTCATGGTGATCAAACGGGAGCTATGATGCGCGATTTGGAAAACCTGATGCTCAAACATGCACCTGATGCCGTGATTGTTTACGGTGATACAAACTCTACATTGGCAGGTTCTTTGGCCGCGTCTAAAATCGGGATTCCGGTTGTTCACATCGAAGCAGGATTGCGCAGTTTCAATAAAGCAATGCCGGAAGAGATCAATCGTATCATGACGGACCACGTTTCTACCTTGTTATTTTCACCTACAAAACAAGGAATAGCGAATTTGCAGCGAGAAGGCTTTTCGCTGGACCTACGCGGTATAGCTACGATTGATCATCCAAAGACATATCATTGCGGAGATATCATGCACGATAACAGCTTGCATTTCTCTAAACTGGCAGAACAGCAATCGACATTATTGGAACAAATCGGTTGTAAAGGAAAGCCGTTTATATTGGCTACCGTTCATCGCAATACCAATACAGATGATCCTAAGCGACTTCAAGCAATCTTTAGAGGATTATTGACTGTTGCCCAAACGAATCGCTTAGATATCGTTTTACCATTACATCCGCGAACGCGAAAATACCTTGAGCAAACAGCCGATCATGCTTTTCTGGAGCAACTTTCAGCCGAACCGGGAATTCACTTAATTGATCCGGTTGGTTTTTTGGATATGATTGCACTCGAACAACAAGCTTCATTGGTGGTTACCGATAGTGGTGGAGTGCAAAAAGAAGCTTATTTCTTCCGTAAACCGTGCATTGTTTTGCGTGAAGAAACAGAGTGGGTAGAGCTGATTGAAACCGGAGCAGCCGTTTTAACCGGAGCAGATGAAGCACGACTTATAGCCGCGGCAAACCGTTTTCTGGAACAACCACCGAAATCATTTCCTGAAATATTCGGTGATGGAACCGCATCTGAGTTTATTTGTAGAACCATTTCGGAAGAATTGTTCACATGATAGTTTTTGTAGATCAGGTTACCGAGCGTTTGCAATACACCTTTGATTTTGTATTCAAACACCATGGCCTGCACTACGAACTCACCAATGATTTATCGGTTTTCACCTCTTCAGATGAGACTAAATTCAGTTATTCGGATTATCCGTTTGAAGCGATACCTGGTTTAAATCCGTCTTCTTTGCTTTTTGATGAAGTGATAAACCCTCAATTGGCAATTACAAAAAGCACTTGGCAAGGAATAGAATGTTTGTCCATTGATGGAAAAACAGATCCGTTTGCGGCGATCTTTTATGTGATTAGTCGCTACGAAGAATATACAAATCCCAAGCGCGATAAACATGAACGTTTTCAGGCTTCCGAAAGCTTGTTGTTTCAGTTCGGGTGGTTGCAACAGCAAATTGTAGAACATTGGGTGAAGGCAATTGTAGCCCATTTTTCATCGGAGAAATTAACCGATTTGGAAGCAGGTAAAACAGTAACTGCAATCCCTTCTTTCGACATCGATAACACGTTTGCTTTCAAGTGGAAAGATGGCTGGCGAAAATGGCTGTCTGTGTCAAAAGACCTGATAAAAGGAAATAAAGAACGGTCGGCGCAGCGGAAATTGGTGCATTCAGGACAACAACCCGATCCTTATGATACCTTTGATCGCATTCAACAATGTGCTGAACGCTTTCATCAAACACGTGTTTTTTGGCTGTTGGGAGATATCGGTGAATTTGATCGGAATATCAGTTGGAGAGATCCGCGTCATCAACGGTTGATCCGCACCATTGGAAATGTAGCTCACTTAGGACTTCATCCAAGCTATGCCAGTAATGTTTCTGATAAACGATTATTGGAAGAAAAGCAGCGTTTATCTCAGATTTTGGTGAAGGAGGTTACAGAAAGCAGACAACATTTTTTAAAAGTAAAACTGCCACAAACCTATCGTAGGTTGATCAACGAAGGGTTTAAAAAGGACTATACTATGGGATTTGCCGACCAACCCGGTTTTCGATTGGGAACAGCTCATCCGGTTTATTTCTTCGATTTGGAGTTGAATCTGGCAACAGAATATAAGTTGGTTCCTTTTGTTTATATGGATGGCACATTCAACGAATACCTGTTTTATTCGGTAGAAGAAAGCAAGGAAGTCGTTAGAAAACTCTTTGAAGAAGTAACCGCTTACGGCGGTGTGTTTTGCTTTATCTGGCACAATGAAACCATCGGTAATTCGGGAAAATGGCAAGGTTGGTCTGAATTATTGGATTTTACACTCGATTTATTAGATGGAAACAAACCCGCACTTTCCACGACCGATTGATCCTTTCGCGATTAATCACAAGCAGGAATTGATATTACTCGGTTCTTGTTTTTCAACGAATTTGAATCAACGACTGAGAAGAGCCGGATTTACCTCTGTTTCCAATCCGTTCGGTGTTGTATTTCATCCGATAGCATTGGCTCAGTTTATCAATGAAAGCTTAAATTCAGCTCAAGAACGAATTCTTTGTTCGGAAGATGTTTGGCTTTCATGGGATGCCGGAAGTGAGGTTTACGCCATGTCAGAAGGTGAATTGCACAATCGTTTATCGATCATTCGCTCGGAGTTTAAACAAGCCATTGAACGTTCAGGATGTCTCCTAATTACACTTGGTTCTGCTCATGGATATCGATTGAAAGCGACCTATGAATTAGTAGCGAACTGTCACAAACAACCGGGTGCGATGTTCGAAAAAGAACTGACTGAAACAGCGGAAATGTTGGCAGTTTGGCGCAATACTTTGACGCAATTAAAACAATTTTATCCGAAGCTGAAGATCATTTTTACTGTAAGCCCTGTGCGTTATTCACGCGACGGTTGGGTAGAAAACAATCGATCTAAAGCGCGTTTGTTCGAGTTGGTGCAACAATTACAAGATGAATTTAACCTAGGTTATTTCCCTTCTTACGAACTCATCAATGATGTGCTGCGCGATTATCGTTATTTTGAACCGGATGGTGTACACCCAAATCAATTGGCGGTTGACGAAGTTTGGAAATTGTTTCGATCGTGGTATTTCAACGTTGAAACAATGGCATTAACTGACGAAATGGAAGCGTTACGTAAGATGGAGGAACACCGCTTGTTATTTCCTGAATCAGAGAATGCCAGGAAATTTCAACTTTCATTCAAAGAAAAAAGGGAAAGTTTCCTTTCCCTTCATCCATTTATTAGTTGGTGAGAGTAATATTATTTCCCTCTGCTGGTAATCAACCCTTTGTATTCGCTTGGTTCACCTAAAAGCGGTTTTTTCATCACCACTTTCCATAACCATGTTGATCCAGTCGGAACCAATTGACCTGTACGTGAGTCAATACCGTTCCAACCTTGAGAAGCATCGGAAGTTTTATAAAGTACCGTCATGTTGTTCGGATCCATGATCACCATTTCGAATGGCGTGTCGCGCATGGTCAGAGCTAACGGAATAAATTGATTGGTACGTGAATCGCCACTGGAAGGATAAAATCCGGTAGGCGCCATCAGGTTGTATATTTCGTTTAATGTTACCGTTTTTGTTTCGCTAACAGCACAGCCGTTGGCATCTGTTGAATTTGCAGTCACATTTACCTCACGCTCGGTATAAGGATGAACGACAAGGTGATTTTTTTCGCTTGTTTTTGCTACCACATTTGATTCCCAAGAAACTGGTTGTTCCGTTCCGCTAACATCAAATTTCAATGTTGGAATTCCGTTTTCATACAACAACGAAGCATCTACATCAATGTACAATTGTGCCGAAGCTTCATTCACTGTAATCAATTCCGTTGAACGTCCTGTTTCTACTTGAATAGCACCTGATTTAGACGATTTGATCTCTGCCGATTGTTTTGGCTGAATGAGTTTTGTACGTCCGTTCGGATAAGTAACCGTTACAACTACATCGTTCGGATTTTCGATAACAAATGTTTCATTCAAACAAATTTCAGAAGGAAGCGTCAATTTCACAAAGCGTGGGCGTAATTCAGGTTCTGCACCGATTGTTTCAGGCTCAGAAATTAACTCAATCAGCGGAAAATTTTCAATCGAAGGAATAGCTTCCACTTGTAGAGGTGTCGGATCGATTTCCGGCTCTAAATAATCTCCGCCAACATGCGTAGCTGAAGTTGAACCGTTTTGGTTTTGTCCATTTTTCACATAAGCTGATTGACTAGTTTCTTGTTGAGTAGAAGCAACTTGTTCCGTTTTAGGAGCTACTCGATTGTCTGTCGATTCAGTAGAAGTTAAAGCAAAATAAGTAGCAGAACTTACCAACACCGTTCCGATAGAAGCGGCAAACCACCATTTACGGTAGAATGGGGTGGAAGGAGTTCCGTCTAAACGCTTAGAGAATTGTTCCCACGCGCCACCGTCATACGGAAGCTCGTAGTTCTCTAATTGTTGCTTAATAATGCGTTCAATGTTTTCTTTCATGACGCGATATGTATAAATTTTTGTTTCAAATAATTCTGCAGGTTCATTTTAGCCTTTGCAAGGTTCGACTTGGATGTTCCTTCACTAATTCCCAATGCTTCAGCAATTTCCTTGTGCGTATAATCCTCTAAAACATAGAGGTTAAACACCATTTTGTATGCCGGAGAAAGGTTTTGAATGGCTTCCATTGCTACTTCTGCTTTTAGCGAAGTGATGTCCCAATCTTCCCCTTCATCTTCATCGGGAATGTACTTGAAGTCATTCACGTTATCGGATAGGTGTGTATCCTTTCGGACTTTTCGAATCGCATCGATGGCGCAATTTGCCATGATCCGTCTCACCCAACCTTCAAACGAGCCCTTACTGTCGTACCCCTTAATATTATCAAAGACCTTTATAAACCCCTCTTGCAAAACTTCTTGTGCGGAATCTCTATCTGAAATATAACGCAGGCAAACGGCCAACATTTTCCCGTAGAAATGGCGAAACAACTGCTCTTGTGCCCGCCTGTCGGACTTTTTGCACAGCTCAATTAGTTCTTCCACACTCCAATTTTGTTTCACAGTCGTATACTTGATAAACGGTTACCTCTTTCAATGGTTGCCTACTTTGAAAAATCTATTCACAAATAACGCGAATTATGAACAGTTTAGCGCCTAGCTCCGAAGATTTATTGTTATTTTCGCGACGCAAATTAGAATGGAATTTCAATTAAATAAAAGACAATGAAAGTAACTGTAGTTGGAGCCGGAAATGTAGGTGCAACATGCGCTGATGTTTTAGCCCATAGAGAAATTGCCAATGAAATAGTATTGTTGGATATCAAAGAAGGGTTCGCAGAAGGAAAAGCCTTAGACATTTGGCAGACTTCTCCGATCAACTTGTACGATTCACGTACGGTAGGTTCTACGAATGATTATTCAAAGACAGCTGATTCGGATGTAGTGGTTATTACTTCCGGACTTCCACGTAAACCGGGAATGTCGCGCGATGATTTGATCGCTACCAATGCCGGTATCGTAAAAACAGTTACCGAAAATGTCATCAAATATTCTCCTAATGCAGTAATCATTGTTGTTTCCAATCCGTTGGATGTAATGACTTATTGTGCTTTCTTGAATGCGAAAACAGATCCTAAGAAAGTATTTGGTATGGCAGGTATCTTGGATACGGCTCGTTACCGTGCTTTCCTTGCCGAAGAATTGAACGTTTCTCCGAAAGATATCCAGGCAGTATTGATGGGTGGACACGGAGATACAATGGTTCCGCTTCCTCGTTACACAACTGTAGGTGGTATTCCGGTTACTGAAATGATTGGCGAAGAGAAATTAAACGAAATCATCGAGCGCACGAAATTCGGTGGTGGTGAAATCGTGAAATTACTTGGAACTTCTGCATGGTACGCTCCGGGAGCTGCTGCAGCTCAAATGGTGGAAGCAATAGTGCGCGACCAACGTCGTGTGTTTCCTGTTTGTGCTTGGTTGCAAGGTGAATACGGAATGAACGATATTTACTTAGGAGTTCCTGTAATTCTTGGTAAAAACGGAATCGAAAAAATCATTGAATTGGATTTGAATGCTGACGAGCGCAAATTGTTGGAAGAATCAGCTGTTGCCGTAAAAGGGGTAATGGATGTATTGGATAACATGACTGCGAACGCGTAAGCAAATCATTATAATATTTATGGAATCCATCAGTCTTTTGGCTGGTGGATTTTTTTGTTTCATTAAAGTTCATGAATATATCATCTTCACTGAATTCAGTGAAGATGAATCATTGTAAGTAGGTACATGTAGGTTGATAAATAATTGTTGATTTGTTTAAACCAAGTTATTTACAGTAGTATGAAAATTTTGATTCAAAAGATGTTGATTGTAATAGCATTTTTTCTTTGTGCGGACAAAGTGTTATACGCACAACGTGGATGGTCCGCAGGAAATTATTACTATAATCAAGGAGGAAGCGATAGAACTTGTGGTCCTATAAGGTCAGTTTGGAAAACAGATGGTCAATTCTCTTGGTATGAAGGATGGCAAACCTGTCGTGATAGAAAATGGTATCAAGAATATCATTCAGGATATATTTATCTCTGGGGAAGTAATGGATGGTATACAGAATGGCAAGAAGGGTATTTTTGGACTTTTTATTGGTATGATTTCGAGTACAGAGCTTGGTAATTCAATTACTCATTGGTCTCAATATAAATTGCCTCTTAATTCGATTTCACCAACCTCAATTGTTCCACCACATTATCATTATCCAAAATCCGAATCACATAAACCGCAGAAGGGTAATTGTGTAGATCAATTACCGTTTCATTGCCATTTTGATTGAGTGATTTGGTTTCTAAAACACGTCCTGTAAGATCGATCAGTTGATAGTATTGATTGGCATGATCACCTTCTTTTGCTAATAAATAGGCAGTTTGTTTGGCCGGATTCGGATAAAGAGAGTACAACGGAACTTCATCAGATTCCATTACTTCGGTTACGTCCTGAACAAAGTAGGCATCAAACTGAATAGAAGTCACATCAAGTGTGTCAAGAAAAATAGCGTTTAGCTGATTTGCAATCAAACCGTTGTTGCCCCAATTCGAGAAGATGTAGTTGTCATTAGCAATTGCTTCAATCTTGATCGGAACACCGTTGAAATAAACTCCAGACCATGGGTAATCAGTCGGTTCAATAGTGCTGATGTGGATTTTTCCGGCACCTGCAGGATGTACGTCCAATACTAAATCAACTTGATTGGGTAGGTTAAAGTTGTATTCGATGTGATCACGAACATTGTCGGTGCGCAATTGAAACTGGTCTTGCATGATGAGGTGACGGTTGTTGAAATCACTCATCTGTTGGAAAATATTCCCAGGATCGCCCCAGCGAGCGTATTCGTTCTGCATTTCCACCACTGTTTGATCGAAGAAACTATTTTCTACATCTGTCAATCTTTCCGGTAGGTAGGAAGTGTTCATCAAATCCGCAAAACGGTTGATGAAATAGTCGTGGAACCGATTGTTCTGAATGCTTTGCAACCACACATTGACAAACGGATTACCGCTACCTTGATTCATTAAATAGCTGATGTGATCGTAATAACTGTCATTCCAACCCAAAGGTGGCAAGCCCGACTCTAAATCAATCGTACAGAAACGGTAACGGAAATCAGAGGCATCGGAACGGTAAATTTTAATGTTGTTTTGCGGCCAATCCACATTCGCCATCCACGATTCACTGATGATGTAATCGCTGTAATAAGTTAAGTCAAAATAACGATCAGCATCATCCCAATAGGTCGGAGAAGCCGGATTCAATGCGTCAAACGCATCGTAATTGGCATAAAACGTATCCACAGGAGCTCCTTTTACCGAACGTAAAACACTTCCATACCAATAACTTAGGGATAAGATATCTGTTGAATCTTGATCGGCGTTTTCTAATTCATCAAAGTATTCGGGATTGAATTTTTCGCGCAGTTCATACAACCCGAAATAACCGCCGTTGATGTAAACAGACACAGGTCGCCAAGCAGAATAATAGGTGTTTGTTTCGGCGCACATGGCTTCGGTTTGAAAGGCATCTTTGTAGGGATAATCCAGGTAAGTATTACTACCATTTCTCAGGTAAAAATCACTGTATTTCGTGCGTTCTGATCTGTTGGGAATGAGAGGGTAATTTACAGCACCTTCTCCCAGTGTACCGTTTGACAATTCTACACGCATGGAATGCTGCGGATGAGAACGGCTGCCTCCTGCACCGCCATCGATTTGAATGCCGGTGTTTTGAGAAAAAACCAACTGATTGTCTTCCGTGAAATAATCGATATATGCGTCTCTTTGCCAATCCTGAGCCCAATTATCAAAGATTCCGTCAGGACCATAAAGGTTGGCGTTGTCGGTAACCAATGAAATGATTGGAGTGACGTGATCAATTCCTAAAAGAAAAGATGCTACTGTAATGCTACTTGGTAAAAAACCGTTGGAAAACGCACGCGCTCTGAGCACAGAGGAAGTAAAAATAGTAACCGGTGTTCCGGTATAAAGAGTTGAAGCCGTTGTTGGTTCGCTTCCGTCTAGTGTATAATAAACGTTGCTTCCCAATCCGTTCGGATTGTTGATGGTTACATTCAGCGAAGTGGCGAAAATGCCCGATTGTTCTGTGAAAGTTGGAGCTACAAGGTAATACGAATAAGGAATAGAAGCGTTGTTGGTTGCTCCCGGAGTTGGTGTATCAAACAGGAATGGAGTAGCTGAAGCATCAGGTAATAAACCACGGCTGTTGTTCAGATTTTGGCAATTGACATACAAACTACTAATTTCCGTTTGGGCAGGATTGTAAAGATGAACGACTTCTCCCGATTGCGAAATCGAGAAATTGGTGTGCTGGAAATTATTGATATTGACGCTTTCAAACGAGCTTGAAACGGCATCATACGGCACCATCATCATATCGAATTCGATGTAGGTGTAGACCATACCGGGATCGGTTGAAACAACGTCAAATGCCAAACTGCTGATATCACCGGCCACGACTCCTGCTGCTGTCAATTCCGAAGCTCTGATGAGCATTTGGTGTTTTGCCCCCCAATACCAGTTTCCATAAGGAGCCGGATAGTCTGTTCCCGAGTTTTGTATGACCCCTGTACCGATTGTTTGACCGTTAATGCGCAGGTTCGGACGCTGATTCACGGCATTTCCCATCGTGTATCCGCAGGCAGCGTCACTACCATCCTGAAACGCAAAAACGGTTGAAGCAAAGGAGGTAGCGGTTTGATTAAAAATGGAATTCAAGGTATAACCATCATCTTTGTAAGAACAGGTATTGATGAGAATATTCGATACTCCATCCCAGTAAAATGGGGTAGCGAAGGTATGTGTATTCCAGCCCGGAGTTGGCGTATAGCCTGTTGCGGTCAAGACGTTTGTGAATCCACTAATCGGTTTGCGGTTTTTCCCACTGCAAAAAACGATTTTGTATTCTCCTGGAAGCATTGAAATACTTGGGAAAACCCATTTCAACGGATTTGCTGCATTATCCGAAAGTGAATAGTTCAATAACGGAAGTGTATCTGCAGTAGGATTGTAAAGCTCAATCCAATCCGGATAATCACCGTCTTCGTCTGCAACAGTTGTGTAATTGCGGTTACTGCCTTCGTTTAGGTAAAACTGTGCATTTGCGTTGATGGAAAGAAAAGCTAAAAAAGCTAATAAGTAGAGACGTGTAGTCATAGTTTGAGCATTGAAGATACACAATACTACAAAAAACCACTCAAACTAAAACGATAAGCTACTATTTACGGTTGATATTCATAAACCCCTATATCAGGATTTATGTCTCGGTCAAAATCCACTAGATCTTTCGTTAGACTAAACAACGGATCACCGGCATCTCGCAATGGAGAAGCACTCCAAAACCTAAAATCGTCGCCCCCGGTATCTCTAAATGCAGGACTGAAGTTAAACAAACAACTGTTAAACATCGGGTTGTTACTTGAAGGTAGGCGAATCGCGCAATTTCGGTAAACGAAGTTGATGTTCACGCCGCCCTGATCAATGGTATCCATGACCAGTTCTTCATCACCACCACCGTAAATTACACAATTGTTGAATTCTCCTGAAATGTCGGTTATTGTAGTAGTGCCGTTTGTGGTATAATAATTCCGCATTCCAATAGCCGGATAGGAACCGTCGCCACCGCCGTAACCAAGCAAGTTACAATGTGTAAATTTCATATCGGCTCCCTGTAATACAATCATGGCATGAATGGCATTACTGTGAATAAGCACATTTTCTGCCACAATTTTCGGATCGTCAAACAGCAACATTCCATAACTGGCGCTGTTCCAAATTTCTGTGTTTTTGAGCGTGAGTGTTGTATTGGACGAACCACCTAGCTTCGATTCCACATGAATGCCTGTGATGCCGTTTTTAATTTCAGCATGATCGATCAGACAATTATCGGCACTATCGAGGTAAATTCCGTAATACTGACCCGGTACATTGTCATAATCCTGTTCCAAACGATCGCCTTGAAACGTGACTTTTTCAGCAGCAGTTCCGTTTACAATTAATGTACTTTGGTTCACATACAATGCGCTTAGTTTGTGAAGAAAAACATCGGTTCCGGCCGGAATGGTCAATGTAGAACCATTCAAAACCCTTGAAACACCATAAATTACATGTGGTTTGTCGTTGGGCCACGTTCCCGTCGGATTGATATCATTGTAATGAAAATAAGCATCTTGTCCCCAAACGGCTAGTTTCACATATTGGTCTTTTCCGTTGGTTCTAAAACGAATGGAATCTTCCACAATCATCGGGAGAATTCCGCCGTTTACATTCAGCGTTACTTCCACAAAACAATAAAGGCTGTCGTTTTTTTCGATTTCGATGTTGGTAAAAGATGTTCCTTGTAGTCCGTCGAAGTTCATTCTGAAAGGAGAAGATGCTCCACCTACCAATTCAATTTCGTCGATTGTGAGTGTTTTATTGTCGCGATTATAAACTTTAAAGTTCTGGGTAGTAGAGCCTATAGTTGTGAAAACAGTGTCGAACACTACTGTGTCAGCAGAAAATTCAAGATTGCCTTTTGAAGCAAAATTCTTCTTTTTGCATGATTGTGTAGTGAGACTCAAGGTCAACAGCAAAAGAGTCGCAATTATGGAAATGGTATATTTCATCATGACAAAAATAACGAAAGAGTGATTGGTTTATTTTTTTGAGGCTGTTTAAAATTGTTTGATGATATAAATTGGCTAGGCATTTTGAGAAGGCATGAGGCAGATTTTGGAGCCATAGCTTGCGTCTCTGGTGTTAAAATAGAACGAAATGACTTCCAAAATGATGGGTAAGAATGAAATTGGAACAAATTTAAACAGACTCTTTGTTGCTAATTAAAAAGTTTGCTTATCTTTGCAAACCGATTTTTGAAGTAAGAATATAAAGATAAAACGCAATATGAAAGCAGGTATTCACCCGGAAGATTATAAATTAGTAGTGTTTAAAGATATGACAAACGAGTATTCGTTCTTGTGTCATTCTTCAGCAAACTCTTCTGAAATGGTAAAATGGGAAGACGGAAACGAGTATCCATTGATTAAATTGGATATTTCTCACAAATCTCACCCTTTCTATACAGGTGTAAACACATTGGTGGATACAGCTGGTCGTATCGACAAATTCAACACGCGTTACGCGAAGTACAAAAAGTAATTACAATATTGATTATACTGAATCCCGTTATCCGCCTCAGTCGGACGACGGGATTTTTTTTGCCACTTCACTGTATTTTTTCTGATAACTTTTTCTAATTTGGAATTAGGAAGACACTCAGAACGATATCTTTGTCACCATGATGTTCATTAAACAACGACTCATACTTATTTTTGGCTTGTTTTTGTTGCCGAATGCAGTGAATGCCGGAACAATAGACAAAGCTTTTAAGGCATTGCAGCAATACAATTATTTTGATGCAAAAGCCTTGTTTGAAAAGGCGCTGAAGAAAGAACCATCAGCAGCCAATTACGGTTTGGCTGTTATTTATTCACGAACCGACAACCCGTTCCATAACCTCGATTCGGCTTTCTCTAAAATTCAAATCAGTGAAGCTACCTATGCGTCTATTAAAGAAAAGACAAAAGTAAAATACAAGATCTATCAGTTTGATTATTTGGCTATTGTCTCTTTGCGATCTTCCATTTCTACCGTTTTCTTTCAACAGGCGCTTACCCAACTTTCCGAAACAGGGATGGATAATTACCAGCGCAAGCATCCATGGGCGCAGGAGCGATTTTCAGCTATTCACCTGCGCGATTCCATTGGTTTTAAAACCGCAGCAGATAAATCGACCTCGGCGGCCTACAATACATTCCTAAAGACTTATCCCGAATCGGAGTATGCATCTCGCGCGCAAAAAGAATTTTATCGTTTGCAATATTTAGAGCAAACCTCTTCCGGTACGATTTCAACTTACATGTCGTTTGAAAAATCGTTTCCGGGTAATCCTTACACGGCGGATGCGCAAGATCAGATTTACCGTTTGGCAACTGTTCAAAATACTATAGAAACTTTCTCAGCATTTATCAAGACTTATCCGGCAAACAGGAATGTAGATCAAGCTTGGCGACGTTTGTACCAATTGTACATGTATGATTATTCACCGAGCAGAGTAGAAGCATTTCAGAAAGAATACCCGAATTATCCGTTTAAGCAGGAATTGGTGCGCGACAAAGAACTGGCCGGTTCGGTGTTGATTCCGTATAAACAAGAGTCGCTCTTTGGATGGATGTCACTCAATGGAACTATTGTGATTCCCGCTGCTTATGAATCTGTTGGTTTTTTCAAAGACGGTTTGGCATGGGTTGAAAAGAACGGAAAATACGGTTATGTCAACAAAGCCAATGAGTTGGTGATCGATTTTAAGTACACCGGAGCTAATGATTTTGAGAAAGGACGAGCAATAGTAGAGCAGGATGATAAATTCGGAATCATCGACAGAACAGGAGCCTTGATTTTCCTCACTGAATTCAATGACCTTGGGCAGTTTTCAGAAGAGTTGATCTATGCTCAAAAAGATTCGCTTTACGGTTACTTTGATCAATATGGTTTTCAACGAATTCAGCCTGAATACACAGAAGCTTATTCTTTTTTGGGTGGAAAAGCTCGGGTGAAAGTAGGCGAATTGGATGCGTTTATCAATCCTTACGGTGCTTATATTGTTCCGCCTTTGTACGAAGAAGTTGAATCATTCAACGACTCGATCTTTACATTTGTGTCTGGTGAATTTATGGGACTCATGGATCGCAAAGGTAAAATTGTTGCTCCACCAACATACGAAGCTATTGGAAGTGCGTCCAATGAACGCGGCTTGTTTATCACCGACGAAATGGTGGGGTATTTCTCAGGAAAAGGAACCGAAATTATTCCCCCGATTTATGATTTGTTCCCGAATATCATGCAGCAAGGAGCCTTTGTTGGCAATTATGCAAAAGTGTTGAAAGTAGATAAATTCGGGTTAATAGATCGATCAGGCAAAGTGATACTTCCTTTTCAGTACAGCGATATGGGGAATGTAGGAACATTAGTAGCAGTACAAAAAGCCGGTAAATGGGGCTACGTTGATTTGACGAACAAATTACTCATTCCAATGACTTATGAATATGCCGAAACGTTTGTGGACGGATTGGGAATTGTAGAGTTATTGACACTTCAAGGAGCAATCAATGCGAAAGGACAGGTGATCATTCCGCTGGAACACACGGAGGTAAAACGATTGGATAAAGGTCATTATTTGGTTTCCCGCGGTGCTAAATACGGCATTTATTCAGACAAAGGCGAATTGCTTGTTCCAATGGAATATGGCCAGATTCGCAAAGTTCAGGACGATTTTCTCCTTCTTTCAAAAGGCGCTGAAATGCATTATTTGTATTTGCCTGAAAATCGGTTGATTCAACCTAAGATTCAATAAAACCGTCGCTATGAGTTCTTTTCGTGATCTGTTGCGTTCGATAACACCTCAATTCCTGCTGAATCGCTACCGTGAACAGAAGAAAGAAGCCGCGCGAAGTTCGATTGCCGCTCAGCGCGAAGCAGGCGAGGGTTGGTCGAAGGAAACACTTCAACAGCAATTAAACAAAATCGGAATCGTTGAAGGCGACACTTTATTAGTGCATTCAAGTTTATCGAAAATCGGTTTTGTGGAAGGTGGACCTCAAGCGGTGATTGATGCGCTTTTAGCTGCTGTGGGCAATTCCGGACATGTATTGATGCCCAATTCACCTAATGCAGGTTATCAGCTCGAGTACATTCGTCAGCTGGATGTGTTTGATGTTGCAAATGCACCGTCGTCTCTCGGGATTATCACGGAATTATTTCGGAAACACCCAAAAGCACATCGTTCGGTTTCACCAACTGAGCCGGTTTCATGTATTGGCCCGAATGCGGTCGATTTTGTCACCGAACATTTTGGTGAAGAAACGCCTTATACTTCAAAAAGTCCATTCTACAAAGTAGCGGCTGCCGATGGTAAGATTTTGTATATCGGAGTTACACTTGCCAATGCTGGAACTAGTTTACATGTACTCGAAGACGCTGTTGAAGCATTCAAATTTCCTGTTTATTATCCCGAATTGTTTTCCGTTAAAGTAAAGTTGGAAACCGGAGAAGAAAAAACGGTTCAGACCAAGGTTCACAACCCGGAATGGTCGGCCAAACGTCGCTGTGACGAACTGATTCCGTTGTTTGAAAAGATGGGGGCGTTTCAGAAAGTAACGATTGGAAATGCGCCGACATTATTGGTGGATGCGCGTAAAATGCTCGATGTGATGCTCAATGAATACGAGCAACGCGGAGTCACGATGTACACGCCCAACGGATCCGACTAATCATTTTGGTTTCATGTTTTTGAACTATATTTGGTCAAAAAACACCATGAAATATATCTTCCTACTTACAATCATTGCCTTTACCAAACTTGCGCAAGCGCAACAAACCTGCGAAATGCAGTTTCATTTAATTATGGTTGAAACTCCTGAAGATGGTCCTGACACCATTTTTATTGATTTGGCTCAAATGCGCAAAAAAGTAGCCCTTAATTTCAAAGAAGCAGACTTGGAGGAGCGATTTGTACTGGATTCGACTCTACGTAAAGTGGTTGAATTGACAAATGAAGATGGAGAAAAAACCGCCTTTTTAAGTGATTTAGAAGAATCAACCGAAGATGAATTATTTGGTTTTACAACAGCATACGACGTTTTAACTACCGAGCTACTTGAATCGGAGGAATACCGCCTGAAACCTGATAAAAAGACCATTCAGGGCTGGAATTGTCAGCAAATAGAATTTTTGGATGAGGGTGTTGTTTACGGAACAGGTTGGGTGGCCTTGGGGTTGCACATTGGTATTGAAAAAGAAAGCGGTTTTTTTGCTGTGGCAGAAGGTAGTTTGATTGAGTTTACACTCAAAGATGATGAGTTGGGAAATTCTTTGACTTTAAAACTGGTGAAATCGTCTAAAACGATTGCCAATCCCGCTGTTGCGTTCTCCATGGAAGTGCCTGCCGGGTACGAATTGGATACCATGGAAGAGTATTATTACGATGATGAGGAAGGAGAGTAATTACTGATCATTTAACCCGTCTATAGTTATGATTTTAGGTTTGGTCTGCTATTTAATCAGAAAGAAATGAAATATATCTTACTGCTGCCGATTCTTTTTTTTGCAAATCTCGCTTCAGCTCAACAAACCGGCGAATTTGAATTTCAAATGATTCTTCACGATTCCGTCAATGCTACCTCAGATACAGTATTCATTGATATTGCTCAAACCACTAAAAAATTTGCTGTTAACTACCGTGAGGGTAAACTTGAAGATCGTTTTGTAATAGATTCTGTTGTTCAAAAAGTTGTTGAATTAACGAATGACTCAGGTGAAAAAATAGCACTTGTTGCTGATTTGAGCAAAGATGAGCATTTTGGCATTACGGAGGCTCAGTATTTAGCCGGAGAAGATATGATAGAAGAAGAAAACTATCGTCTGACGGCTGAGAAAAAAAACATTCAAGGTTGGGATTGTCAAAAAATAGAATTTTTGTTTAATGGTGAGGTTTTTGGTTCGGGTTGGGTCGCGTTAGGCCTTTATATAGGTTATGGTACTGAGGACGCAGTTTTTAAAGTCAAAGAAGGAACAGCAATTGAGCAACTTATGTCTGATGACAAAGGGTTTTCTCTTATTGTAAAACTGATAAAATCATCTAAAACCATTGCAAATCCTACCAAGGCATTTTCGTTGGAAATACCAACGGGTTACGAATTGGAGACTAACGAAGATGACTACTACGATGATGAAGAAGAGGAGTGATTTCCTTAATATTTAACGCGTTTTAACCTGATCAATGATTATTTTTGCACCAAATAATTACAATCATGGCACAACGTACTTGGACATCCATCAAAAGCTACACAGATATAAAATTCGAATTGTTTGATGGGATCGCAAAAATCACCATCAACCGACCAAAAGTTTACAACGCTTTTCGTCCGGAAACCAATATGGAAATGTTGGATGCATTGGAAATTTGTCGCGAACGACAAGACGTTGGTGTGATTGTGTTGACCGGAGAAGGTGACAAAGCATTTTGTTCGGGTGGTGATCAGAATGTAAAAGGTGTTGGCGGTTATATTGGTAACGATGGTGTTCCGAGATTGAATGTATTGGACGTTCATAAATCGATTCGTGCCATGCCGAAACCGGTCATTGCAATGGTAAACGGTTATGCAATCGGAGGTGGTCACGTATTGCACGTGGTATGTGATTTAACAATTGCTTCTGAGAACGCGCGTTTTGGTCAAACCGGGCCCAAAGTAGGAAGCTTTGATGCAGGCTTCGGTTCGTCGTTTTTGGCCAGTCATGTAGGTCAGAAAAAAGCACGTGAAATTTGGTTTTTGTGTAATCAATATACGGCTGAGGAAGCAGAAAAAATGGGAATGGTCAACAAAGTTGTTCCGTTATCAGAATTGGAAGATACAACAGTTGAGTGGTGCCAGACGATTATGAAACGCAGTCCGTTGGCTATTCGTATGATCAAGCGCGGTTTAAATGCCGAATTGGATGGTCAACGTGGTTTGATGGAATTTGCCGGTGATGCTACCCTGATGTACTACCTCATGGAAGAAGCACAGGAAGGCAAACGCGCCTTTTTAGAGAAAAGAGAACCGAATTTTCAGCAATTCCCAAAATTCCCTTAAAATATGTTGCTCGTTGAACAGGCGGCAAATGCTGCTAAGGAGGCTAGTGATTTCTTTGGTTTTTCTTGGACGGAAGCCAAACAGTTTATTGTGCGGTCAGGATCCAGTTTATTGATTGCGGTTGTTATTCTTGTTTTAGGCTGGTGGTTGGCAAGTTGGTCAGGTAAAGCCATTCGTAAAATACTTACCAAGAGTAAAACAGATGCCGGATTGGTGACATTTCTGTCGAGTCTGGCAACAATTTCATTGAAAATTCTCGTCATTATAACTTCAGTTACTCAACTCGGAGTACAGATGACCTCATTTGTAGCAATACTGGGTGCTGCCGGTCTTGCTGTGGGTATGGCTTTTTCAGGAACCTTATCCAATTTTGCCGGTGGAGTAATGATTCTGTTGTTCAAGCCGTTTAAGGTTGGAGACACGATACTTACACAAACCTATCAAGGAAAGGTGGTTGAAATACAGATTTTCTATACTTACCTGCATACTGCCGACAATAAAGTGGTGATTTTACCCAACGGATCGGTAGCTAATACGAGCATGATCAATTTCACCAAGGAAAAAAAGCGACGTGTAGAATGGACTGTTTCTATTGCTCATGGAGAAGATTATGTCAAAGCACACACTGTACTGACTCAATTTCTGAAAGAAGACAAGCGCGTTTTGAAAGATCCTGAACCGTTTATTGCATTAGAAGCTATTACACCTGAGTCGATTAACATAACTGCGAGAGGTTGGGCAAAAACCGATGATTTTTGGAAAGTGTATTTTGACTTAAATAAACGCATTTATGAAGAATTTGAACAAGCAGGACTTCAGCTTGCAAAAGCAGATGATTCAACTGAAAATGCTAAGAAAACACCTAAAACTGCCAAGTGAAAGACTTGAATCAGCATCCGATTATTCTGCAATACATTGAATGGAATGCGTTTGGTCGCCTTTTAGGGATGGATTTTGAGATTACGGAATCGGGGAAAGTTACTTACCATATTACCATCACCGAAAATCATCTTGCCACCCCAATTGCCTCACACGGAGGCGCAATCGCCGGATTACTGGATGCAGCATTGGGAGTAGCCTGTTTATCAAAAGTATGTGAACAAGGAAAAATTGTTTCAACCGTCACTATGAACATTCAATTTATGGCTCCGGCTTTGTTGAACGATCAACTTACTGTGATAGCCGAAGTAACAAAAGCAGGAAATCGGATATTATTTGCAGAAGCAGTTGTAAGAAATGCTTCCGGAGAGAAAATTGCTTCAGCCACAGCCACAATGAATGCATATCCGATTGAAAAAGCACGCCGTTGAAAATAGTTAGCACTAAAACTGGTCTGCTTTTTGCTTACATTTGATTTCATGAAGAACTATCTTTTACTTGTAGCCTTTTTTCCGTTTGTGGCAGCTGCGCAAGGCATTTTCCCTTACATGGATTTTAATAATTTTTTCAAGGTTTTTGACAATGGCGTTTTTACCCAAATCGAACATCAGCCTACTACTGACGTGTTTTACGGTGATGAATTGGTGGCGTATAACAATGCACAGCGCGATTTCAAGGTATATCACAACGGCCAAACACGTTTGTTGACCAATCAGAATGTTTCTTATAAAGCTTCCGACCATTTATTGGTATGGAATATCGGACCGATTATCAATTATTTCGAAGACGGACAAACCAAAGTGATTACGTCTTTCGGTGGTGATTATGCTGTTGGTGATTCAATTATTGTTTACCAAGATACACGTTACAATACAGTGAATGTGGTATATCAGGGTAAAGTGATTCAACTATACCAGCTTACGGGTGATTTATATATGCCAGATGTAATCGGCGACAATATTGTTGCGTTTCGAGACAATGGAGAACTCTATAAAGTGTTTTGGCGCGGCCAAATTTATGAGTTGGGCGTTTATAGCGGTTCGCAGCAGCAACTGCAATTTTTTGCAGGAACCGATATATTGGCATTCAATGATCCAATTTCAAGAACATTTGCCGTGTTTGAAAACGGAGAGTTTTTGGATGTTGAAGACTTGTATGTTTCAAAAATAAAGGCTTGCAGAGGTTTTGTAGTGTACGAAGACGTGCAAGGAAACCTTCATTATTACGGTAATGAAAAAAAAGTTGAATTAGCCACCTTTTTCCAATTTTGGGATGCTAAAGATGACGTTTTATTTTGGGGAGAAGCTAATTCCACCTATACGTTGGTCGGCGGCGAACGAAAAATGGTATGTAATTACGCAGCAAAAGACGTGGTTTTGAAAAACGATGTGATGGCTTTTCGCAATAACCTTGGTGGAGTTTCAGGGTATATCGGCGGGAAACTAAAGGACATTACCAATCTGACAAAAACGGAATTTACCATTAGCGGACATGCTGTTTGCATTCAGCAATCCAATCGATCGGTCATGGTTTGGTTCAATAATCAGATTTACCAGGATTAGTAGGAAGTTTTTGTGAATCTCAGTGTTTTCAATAGGAGAGCGGTTTCTAACGGTTAGGAAACGGATAATTTAGAATCGGATTTCAGTCTTGTTTTTGTCTATGCTAGAATGAGATTTTGATTCCGTTAAATTCATGTGTCTCACTGTTTTCAAGCTCATAAGTGTTTCTCTCTAAAGGCCTGACTGCCTCAGGCATGTTTAAAAACGGCTTTCGTTTAATATATTGATTGAAACCAATTAAAATTATCTTCCAAAAACGTTCGAACGATTTATTTCCTTAATCTGTTTTAAACAGGCTCTAAGTTTCCGACAGATCATTCTAATTTCGTAAATTTGTACCTCTAAAAAAGATAATCCTTAACAACATGAATAGTTGGTTTACAGTTAAAGTAAAATATACCAAGCAATTGGAAGATGGTACGTTTAAACGCGTTTCGGAGCCTTATCTTCTGGCCGCAATGACCTTTACAGATGCGGAAGCGCGCATTTACGAAGAACTCGGTGCATTGATTCGCGGTGAGTTTTTGGTTACCGGAATTACCCGTACTGATATTCACGATATTTTTCACTACGAAGATTCTGAAGTGTGGTTCAAATGTAAAATCAACTTTGAAAGTGGAGATGGTGGTGAAGAAGGTCAAAAAGCGAAGAAAGTTTCGCAGAACTTTTTGGTGTCGGCCCATTCGGTAAAAGAAGCTTATGATCGTTTGCACGAGAGTTTAGGCGGAATGATGATTGATTTCCAGATTCCGAATATTGCTGTTTCACCGATTGTCGACATTTTTCCGTTTGGTGACGAAGGAGAAGACCGGGTAGCAGTTGATTTTGAAAAACAAGTGAAGCAAGAAGTTGCTGAGCATGTGTTGGGAACCAAAACCGTTTTCTCAGCTTCAGGATCCGATTTGGATGATGAAGACAGTGTTATTGACGATAGCTTCGGAGAAGAAGAATAAGATGGATGAATTTCTGCGTCAATTGCGCAATGACCATCGTCAGTTCGATCAGGGAAAGTTAGAAGACCATCTTGGTCGTGAACCGATGAAATTATTTTCACAGTGGTTGCAAGATGCTGTTGAAAAACCGGTAAGCGAACCAAATGCAATGTCCATTTCTACCCTTGGGGCAGATGATTTTCCGCAATCGCGTGTTGTTTATTTGAAAGAATTGCTCGAGGAAGGTTTGGTTTTTTATACCAACTACAACAGTGATAAGGGAAAAGCCTTAATTGCTCATCCGAAAGCGCACGCCTTGTTTTTTTGGCCCGATTTAGAGCGCCAAATCAGTGTCTTTGGAGTAGTCGAAAAAGTACCCGAACAAATGAGCGACGATTATTTCGCATCCAGACCAAGAGGGAGTCAATTAGGAGCTTGGGCTTCTCATCAGAGTGATCGATTGGAAAGCAGAGATGAATTAGAGGAACGTATTGAAGAGCTGATCGAACGTTTTCCTGAGAAAGTTCCTCGTCCGCCGCATTGGGGAGGCTTTTTGCTTCGACCTGTGAAAATCGAATTTTGGCAAGGTCGGCCATCCCGTTTACATGATCGCATCGTTTTTGAAAAAACAAACGATTCGTGGACACTTTATCGAAAGAATCCTTAGAATGATTGAACTTCAACCAAAAATAAGCACGCTCTCCAACGGTATCAGATTGGTGTATTTACATGCTGTTTCGCCGGTGGCACATTTAGGAGTTACCGTATTGGCTGGATCAAGGTATGAACAACCGCATGAAATAGGTTTAGCTCATTTTTTGGAACATTGTATTTTTAAGGGAACAACAAAAAGAAAAACCTTTCACATACTTTCACGTTTGGATTCTGTTGGGGGAGAAATCAATGCTTATACGACAAAAGAGGAAATCTGTGTGTACGCATCATTCGTTAAAAATCACCTCAACCGTTCGATAGAGCTTCTTGCTGATATTGCTATCAATAGTAATTTTCCGGAAAAGGAAATTGAAAAAGAAAAAGAGATTGTATTAGATGAGTTTAACTCTTATCTTGATAGTCCGGGGGAAAAGATTTTTGACGATTTTGAAAGCCTGCTTTTCCCGAATCACCCGCTGGGAAATAATATTTTAGGTTCACCAGATACTATTCAATCCTTTTCGCAAGCGCACTTAAGAAGTTATGTAGACCGTTTTTTCTTCGCTGAAAACTCTGTTATTTCTTTTGTTGGAGATATTCCGTTGGAAATCGTTGTTCGATCTCTTGAAAAGCATTTCTCACACATGAAATCGGGCAATACAGTAGTTAAACCTCAAGGTTTCTCTGGCTACACTGTATTTCAAAAACGTGTCAAGGAAGCTAATTATCAGGCTCATGTTGTAATGGGAGGAATGGCTCCTGGTTATAGTGATGAACATCGTCGTGGTATGACATTGTTAATCAACCTACTTGGTGGCCCGGCTTTGAATTCACGCTTGATTTTAAGTGTTCGTGAAAAATATGGATATAGCTATAATATAGAAGCTTCGTACGCTCCTTATGCCGATTTGGGTTATTGGTCAATCTATTTTGGAACGGATCAAAAGTATTTGAATAAGACAAGGGCCGTTGTCTACCGTGAACTGAAAAAAATACGTGAAATAGCGCTTACTCCGAAGCAGTTATTGCAAGCAAAGGAGCAATTAAAAGGTCATATTGCACTCTCATTAGACAGCAATGTGGGTTTAATGCAAGGGCTTGGGAAGAGTTTACTGCAGTTTAATCAGATTGATACGATTCAGGAGATGTATGAAAGTATTGATAAGCTGAGTATTGATGAGTTACATCATATTGCTGGAATGTATTTTAAAGAAGAATTGATTTCGGAATTGATTTTTGAGGTGAAATAATTCTGAATCTCACTGTTTTCAATAGGAAAGCGGTTTCTAACGGTTAGGAAACGGATAATTTGGAATCGGATTTTAGTGTTGTTCTGTGTTCATGAGAATACGTTTTTTATTCCGCTAAATTTCATGTATCATAGTGTTTTCAAGCCCATAAGTGTTTCTAACGGTTAAAAACGGCTCTTCCATTATTTTCTTCGAGCCACCCGAATTTTCTCCAAAAAAAGCCTTTTTTCTATTTGTCCAAATCATCTTTTTCACTATCTTAAATCACTAGTGTCCGATAAAACCAAGATTTCATTGATTCGTTAGCTGAAAAGCTTGATTTCACTGTGTATACTTTGGCTGATTGACAAGTAAGCCCTCTGTATTTTACGAATCGTTAAATTGGAGTTGGAGCTGAGGATCGTATTCTTTGAGCCAATCTTTTTGAGGATTTTCGAGAAATTTGATTAGATGAATGTAATTGAATAGGTGTAATCTACAGAAGCCCGCTAAGTTTGAGAAAGCCCACTTGCGTTTGACTTTCTTGTGAACGATTGTGAGAAGTAGATTCACAATAAGTGCGCACCAGATCTGTATTTTAATGGCATTTTCATTATCACCGAGAAAAAATTTGAGGGGAAAATTTTGTTTGAGTTGTTTGAACAGCAATTCAATCTGCCAACGTTTCTTGTAAATCAAGGCGATGTGCCCTGCATTCATTCCGATCAGATTGGTTATAAATTCAAAGCAACGTTTGTTTTCATCATCCCAATAAGCAATTTTTCGTAGTTCAATAGTTTTGAGGTATTTTCCATTCTCTTTGATCTCAACACGAATAATTTCATCCTTCATCACGCCATTATCAATGTACGATGGAATATCGTTTTCGATCACGGATTCATAGACAGCGTTGGACTTTAACCGAGTAACGAAGAAAATGCCGTTCTGAGTAAACTCATCAAAGGTTTTATAGTCATTGTATCCCTTATCAAAGACAGCTATTGCACCTTTCTCCAATTGAATATGTTTCAAAAACTGCTTATCATGCACTGTAGCTGCTGAAAACCAAATCACTTTAGGAACTTTTTGCTGAAGACTGATTTGTGCATGCACCTTGATTCCTCCTTTACTTTTTCCCGTAGCTGCTTTTCTTCCAACGCAACTTAAAATGTCTTTAAACAAGGATATAGTGCTTGAATCAATGATTTCCAATCGATTTTCCCACGCATACGACTGTCGGCTGTCCGAGATAACAGAATGATATTCTTGCAGCAAGTAGTAATAGATGTCTTGAAAAACCAAATGACTTCTTCGTTTGTTGGCATCACTCAATGTGCTTTTGTAAGGTATGTTCTTTAGCTGAAAATGATTCGTTTTACCCTTTAAACCTAGCATTGATGCGGCAACTTCACGTAATGAAGTACAATGAGCAAATGTTGAAAAAAGCATACTTATCAAATGATCTGATGTATCAAATTTCTTCACGTATCGGTCTGATAGATGCTTTTTAGCAACCGTATTGACTTTAGTTAAATCGAGTAAAGAAATCAGCTGTCCGAAAACGGACTGTCCAAAAAAGTAGTTACTTTTATTCATGTGATTTTGTTCGCAAAACTAAAATTACACGAAAGCGGGAAATCCTTTAGAGGAAATCCCGCTTTTTGCAAAAAGTTTTATCGGACACTAGTGGATTTTTTTATTATTTTAGTTAAAACTATTACTATGAAGAAGTTCTCTTTCACCTTCGTGGGCTTTTTTTTAATTAGCTTCACAGCACTATCCCAACAACCTAAATTGTACATCAATTTAGCGAGTCACAATGAAATACAAGGCGAATCCTACGACACAGATTCGTCGGAGTATATTCGAACCCGAGATTCATTAATGATTGTACTCAACAAAATCAATTTCATTGGCGGTAAATGGAATTTTCAGACATGTTCTAAATTCGTTTTGGGGGCTCTTCGATGGGAAGATGCAGCAAGCTCCAGTTTGGATATTTTAGATTTGTTGGAACAAAGCGGCAATGTTCAAATTGACCCGCGCAACAAAAAACAATTCCCCGATTACAATTACAATATTTCAGATGTTTACCACCTATTGGATAGCTCAGGTGTACAATCGACACACACGGTAGGTGGTTTTATCCATTATCCGTTTGCGAATGAAGATTGGACACAATTTCGCACTATCACAATGGGAAGTGTTTATCATTTACCCTGGCAAGCGGACATTATTTGGGGAGGAGGAAGTCCAAACCATTCAAATGATGCGAATGATTATGGTATTTGGAAGCCGAAAGACGGTGTTGATGATGCCAATTTTTACACCCATGCTCCCGATTCCAATTTATGGTTGGTGGGAAATGGATGCGCTCCCTTAATTTCGGATACTACAACAAGTGTGCAATGGATTATAAACCTGATTAACAAGAATGTGGACGATTTGGAAAACGGCTACTGGCCTGCAGATAAGTTTTACTCGTTAACCGTAATGATCAACTGCCGCGATCTGGACTTACCGAATCACCTTAAAAAGATTGATACGGTGTTGAATGCTATTGACGCACGTATGCAAAACAGTACCGTTTTGGAATGGGCAACCATTACAGAGAAGCTGAGCATGTTTCAGGCTTGGTCACAAACAAATGCTATCGCTTACAGCCAATGGAGTTGTGCTGATGCGAGTGATCCGAATTTAGGAATCATCGAGGCTACGGAAAATGATTTTCAGTTATTCCCTAATCCTGCAAACAACGAAATCGCTTTTCAAACAGATGAATTATCAAAAGACGTCATCATTTATTCTCCAATGGGAAAAATCGTAGAACATTTCACACCTCAAACAACTGAAACTATCATTGATTTAAGTAATTTTCCGACCGGAATCTATTTGGTAAGATCCGGTGATCGAATCGGGAAATTTGAAGTGATAAAATGACGAAACTAAGCGTAAACATCAATAAAATTGCAACGATCCGCAACGCTCGCGGAGGACAAACCCCCAATGTTGTGCAAGTTGCAATGGATTGTGAACGCTTCGGAGCTCAAGGAATTACAGTACATCCACGTCCGGATGAACGACACATTACCGGTCAGGATGTGGTTGATTTGGCCAAAGTGGTCACCACGGAATTCAACATCGAAGGTTATCCCGATCAACGTTACATGGATATGATCGAGCGGATTCGTCCGGCTCAAGCTACCTTAGTTCCCGATCCGCCACACGTGCTTACAAGCAATGCCGGTTGGGATACTAAAGCAAACGAGCAGCAATTGAAAGAACTGATTGATCAATTACACGCTTGGGGAGTACGGACGTCGATTTTTGTAGATACAAACCTTCAAAACATTGATTACGCTGCCAAAACAAGCGTAAATCGAGTGGAATTTTACACTGGACCGTATGCCGAACAATTTGCTTCCGGAAAAGAAAAAGCCATTGAACCATACATTATTGCTTCCAAACGTGCATTGGAATTGGGATTGGAATTAAACGCCGGTCACGATTTGAATCAGGAAAACCTGCGTTTTTTCAAACAATCGATTCCGGAATTGGACGAAGTTTCCATTGGTCACGCCTTGATTTCGGATGCGCTTTACCTCGGATTGGAAAATACCATTCAACGCTATATTTATTTACTACGCTAAACTAACAGTTATGACTACTTCAACTATCACAAAAGGATTGATAGCATGTTCGCTCCTATTTCTAACACTAGCTTGTTCTTCTGAAACCAAAACGGAAGAAACCACTTCATCGAAAACAGAGGAAACAACCGGAACCAATGAAACAGACACTCCTGCTGAAGACGCTCCTACAGAAGAAATTATTGCTCCGAAATCAGTGAAACTATCCGGAAAGTTTCTTAGCGAAGATGAATACGGTGGTTCACATTATCAGGTAATTCTTACCGTTGACGGAAAAAAAGAAATCATTGATACCGTGATGGCGTGTGATAAAATTCCTGCTTCCAATTTTGCACAATACGAAATTCCGAAAACGGCATTGAGCGCTTGTGGTGGCTGGTGGGCCGGTGCGGGCGATTATTTTTATGCTGATTTGAAAGACAATAAAGTGGTTGTGTACCAAGGGTGGCAGGATGAACAACAAACAGATGATGGGTATCATTGGAAGGTTGTTAAGAGATAAAAAATAACCAGCAATGTCGTGCTAAATCGCGCTACTACTGGTTTAACACAACAATAAAAGCTATCTAAGCACCTCTCCTACAACACCAAAACTAATAATTGTGTAACCATTCAAGAAAATTGTGTAACACCTGAGTTGTAAAAGCAAACCACCTTTGCTTCATGCGAAATTGCATGAATAATCTACAACTTATGAAAAACACAATTACACTATTGGTTGCTGTGCTTATTATCGCCTGCAGTTTACCTTCTTGCGGAGTAACATTGGTGAAACGCCAGCACGGACCGGGATACTACGTCAACAAAAACCCAAAAGTGCCTACTGCCGAATCGGAGAGAAGTGATAACAAACACATCAAGCCTCCCTCTACCAAGACTGAAAATGTGACTCCTGAAACAGATCCATCTTCCGACGAACAAGTGGCTTTGGTGCGCACGTCGAGTGAATCAGAAATTCAATTGGCAACAAACGATCCATCCAATGGCACTTCTGGAGAAGTCACTTTGAAAACCGATCAATCTGCAACTGTTGTTACCGATCAGGTTCAACCCACAAAACCTTCCCTGTACGAGTGGGCTTCCAACACGCGGCTATCACCGAAAATGAATTTTACATCTGCAGATCAACAATCCAATTCGGCACGCAACAGTGAAGGTGGCTTAAGTCTTTTTGGATTGGTTATTTTAATCTTGGTTATATTATGGCTTGTAGCGGTACTCAGTGGTGGCTGGGGATTGGGTGGGCTGATTCACGTTTTGTTAATCGTCGCGCTTATTTTATTGATTCTTTGGTTGTTGCGGATTATTTAAGGCATCCATTTCATTTTTTTAACCCACGTAATATTGCAAATTTACGAGAGATATTACCCACGTAAATTTGCAATATTACGTGGGACCATTTCAACTTAAAAATCAAGATTTTTCAAACCAAAAACAGGTGCATGAATTTCGTGCACCTGTTTTTGTTGGTTGTAATTTGTAATTTATTCTAAGTCTCTTAACAGAAACTTATAGGGTTATATCGCCGGGTGTGAAGGAAGTTCCTCCATATCGTCGATATTGGTTGTTTTTGCTTTTTTACGTCCGAATTTTGCCTGAACCCTGTCAACCACGTAGTACAGCATTGGTACCAAAATAATGGTCAGGAACATGGAACTTGTCAATCCACCAATGAGCACCCAAGCCAAACCGTTTTTCCATTCGGAACCGGAACCTACTGCCGTTGCAATCGGAACCATTCCCACCACCATCGCAATGGTTGTCATCAGGATCGGACGCATACGTTCACGTACCGATTCCAGCAAGGCATTGTAAGTCGATTTTCCTTCGGCTTTGAGGTGATTGGTAAAGTCGACAATCAAAATGGCATTCTTGGCTACCAATCCCAGCAACATAATCATACCAAGCATGGTGAAGATTCCGATGTTCATTGACGCAAGGTTAAGCGCCAAGAAAGCTCCCGGAAGGGCTACCAGAATGGACACAATTACCACCAGTGGATAAATAAAGTTATCGTATAAGGCCACCAAAATGAGGTAAACCAGAATCAAACCAACCAACATCGCGGAACCAAGCGCTCCCATCGATTCTTTCTGACGTTTGATTTCACCACCCCAGAACAAACGCACACTTTTGTCGAGTGGTTCTTTTTTAAGGTATTCTTCAATTTCAGCAGCCACGTTTCCGGCAGCGGTTCCATTTACATACGCACGAACGGTGGTATTACTAATTCTGTTTTTACGTTCCAGCGATCCGTTTCCGTTTTCAATGTATACGTCGGCAAATTCGCTCAATCTGATTTGTTTGCCATCGTTTGTTTGGAAACTCATTGCCTGAATATCTTCGAGGTTTTTACGGTCGAACTTATCAAGCATTACCTTGATCTTGTATTCGTTTCCTTTTTCATCGAATTTGGAGTCATCGTTTCCGGTAAGCGCATTTTGCAATTGCAAGCCTACTACGGCGATCTGCAAGCCCAATTGCCCCATTTTCTCGCGATCCAAATCTACACGTACTTCAGGCGTTACATCGTCAGTAGAAATGGCCGGATCTTTCGCCCCTTTGATCGTGAGGATTTTCGCTTTGATGCGGCGTGCTTCTTTCATCAACACATCTTTGTTTTCTGAGGAAAGGAACATTTCGATTGGCGCTTCTTCCGATTCAACCATACCGATGTTGATCGCTTTTACTTCAATTCCCGAATGCTTGTCTTGGATTTTCTTGCGAATTTCCTCCATGTATTTTTCAGTCGGGTATTTTTTCTGCATGTCAGGCTTCATCTGCACGGTGATCTCGGATTTGTTCTCACTTCCAAACGAAGCAGCTCCCAAACCGGCACTTGGTCCACCTACATTTGAAAAGACCATTCCTACAACAGAATCCTGCGCTAATAGAAACTCTTCAATCTGAAGCGTTGTGGCGTTATTGCCTTCAAACGTGGTACTTTTCTCGTACTTGAGTTTCAGCATAAATTTACCTTGATCACCCTGAGCCACAAATTCTTGACCTACAATTCCCAAGCTCATGGAAGCCATACCACCAAAGAACAATACGATGATTCCGAAACCGGCAATGAGTTTATGACGAAGCGACCAGCCAACCAATTTCACATAGCTTTCAGTGAAAACGCTTACTCTGCGCTCAAACCAAGCCAAGAAAAGATGGAACGGATTCTTTTTATTGGTCAATTTGGTTTCTTTCGCCAAACGGGAAGCTAACCAAGGCGTCAAGGTAAAGCAAACGAAAAGTGACATGAGGGTGGAAATCACAACAACAACCGAGAATTGCTGCAGGATGTCGGAAATAACCCCTTCAACAAATACAACCGGTGAGAATACCACAACGTCGACTAAGGTAATTGCTAGTGCCGTGAACCCAATTTCGTTTCGTCCGTCGAGAGCGGCCTTGCGCCTGCCCTTGCCCATTTCGAGGTGTCGGTAAATGTTTTCGAGTACCACAATTGAGTCATCCACCAAAATTCCGATTACCAATGACATTGCCAACAAGGTCATCAAGTTGAGCGTGTAACCCAAAAGGTACATCGCAATGAACGTCGAAATCAACGAAGCGGGAATGGCTACCAATACGATTACGGCATTTCGCATACTGTGCAAGAACAACAACATCACCAATCCTACCAAGAAAACGGCTAATTCAAGGTCATGGAATACAGCGTCAACCGACTCTACCGTAGGCTTTGATGTATCTGTTGCTACCGTAAATTTCAAGCCTTCTTTTTTGTATTTTTCTTCGAGATCTTTGAATTTTAACTTTGCAGCTTTCGACATGTCTACCGCGTTGGCATCCGATTGTTTTACAATACGAAGACCGATTCCGTTTTGACCGTTAAAGCGACTGATTGTCAACTGATCTTCGGCTTCATCCACCACATCTGCCACATCCGACAAACGCACGGTTGAGTTTCCGTTTACTGCTAATGGAAGGTTACTTAAATCTTCGACGGTTTTTAATTTACCTGCCAAACGAACGGTCAATTGTTCACCCTGATTTTTCACTTTCCCGGTCGGAAACTCCACATTCGATGCTGAAATTGCCTGATTAACCTGCACGAGTGATAAACCGTAAATTTTGAGTTTTTCCTGGTCTACGTTCACACGGATTTCGCGTTTTTCGCCCCCAAGAACGTTTACAGAACCTACACCTTTTACTTGTTTGATCAGGGGCAACAATTGCTGATCCATGAGCTCCATAAATTTGCGATCTTCCATCTTGGAAGCAACCACACTCACCTGGAGTACCGGAGCAGCGTTCGGTTCAATTTTGGAAAGAGCAGGCGTTTCAGCTCCATCAGGCAATTTCCCGGCAATTTGATTCACCTTGCGTTGCGCATTTTCCATGGCTTCGTCGATATCGGCAGAGTTTTTAAACTCCAACATCACCAACGATGCATTATCTAGCGAGAATGAGGTCACTTCGGAAATATCTTCGAGTCCGCTCAACTGATCTTCCATCGGTTTTGAAATCTGACTTTCAACCGTGGCAGGAGCCGCACCCGGATACACCGTTTGTACAGTGATGATGGGCGGAGAAAAATCCGGCAATAGCTCGTAACTGAGCTGATTGTAGCACAATAGTCCTCCACCTATGAGTATGGTGAAGATGACGATTATAAACGACGGGCGTTTAATCGATAATTCGGTCAATGTCATGACTAGCGTATTATTTATTTATTTTGACATTCGATTTGTCTTCCAGATTCACCTGACCTTTCACCACGATTTGATCAGTTTTGGAAATTCCACTGATCACTTCAATGTAATCGCCATCAGAAATTCCTGCATTGAAATCGATCAAGATCGCTTTTCCATCGCGCACCACATAAACTTGTGGGTTTTTAGACGATCCGATAAGCGCTTTACGCGGAATTGCAAGTCTGCTTTTGCTGCTGCTATTGGATAAACGAACCGATCCATACATACCCGCCATCAATTCCTGTTCGCTGTTTTTTAAGGTGATTTGCACTTTGAAGTTGTGCGATTTATCGGCTACTACACTGATGTTGGTCACTTTTCCGTCAAACGAACGGTCACCATAAATATCGGCCTTTACCGAAACAGCTTGGTTCAATTTGAATTTAAGAATGTCGCGCTCCGGAACGCTTACCGTTAGTTTCAAGGATGAAATATCCGTGATTTCAACCAATGGTGTTCCAGGCCCGATTACAGATCCTAAATCGACCAATTTCTTGGTGATCACGCCTGAAAACGGTGCTTTGATAGTAGTGCTGCGTAATTGTTTCTGCAATTGTTTCTTTTGAATTTCAGCAGAACGCAAACCTAATTTGGTTTTTTCGACCTGAACTCCGGCTACCGCGTTATCTTTAGCAAGGTTGGAATAGCGGTTATCGTCGTTTCGTTGACCTTCAATGGAAACTTCAGCGTTTTCCAGTTGTAATTGAAGCATTTCGTCGTCGATTTTTGCAATCACGGTTCCTTGTGAAACACGGTCACCTTCTTCAATCGACAAGCGAATGATTTTTCCGGAAGCATCCGATCCGATGGTGTTTTGACGGTACGGTTCAAATGTTCCCAAGTACGAAAAACCGCTTTCAAATGTGTGTTTTTCCATCGTTGTCGTTTCAACCAACACCGCGGCATTCGCATCGTGAATATAGATTTTTGCTGCTGCTTTATCTTTGTTTGACATCAATTTCAGGACTGTTAAACTGATTAGTCCAACAACTACAACTCCAATGATTATTACTCTTCTGTTCATTTTGAATGATATTTAATGCTATTTGCGATCAACTGAATGTTGTTTCAGTTTGTTATTTAATATTTCCGATTGATTTTAAATAGGCCAATTCTGCCTGACGTAATTGTACATAAGCCGCTACCACGTTTGTTTGCGCTTGTTGCAAGCCATTGTCGGCTGTGATCAAATCATTGGAACTTACCGTTCCCTCGTTGAATTGTGCTTCCGTTTGTTTGTAAACACGTTCGGCCAAAATCAACTGTTCTTTCGAAATAGCCAGTGAACCTGTTTGAATTTCGATTTGTTTTTTGGCGTTGTTGGTTACCATTTCAAGTTGTTGTTTAGCCAACTCCTGCTGATTAGTGATTTTCTCTGCATTGATAGCATTTACTTTTTGTTTGTTGTGTTTTTCCAAACCGTCAAACAAGGTCCAGTTGAGTTGCAAGCCCAAAAATGCCGACTCGATTCCCGTTCTGAAATCATCAGCCGGTTTCATATTGTAGTTATAATTATAAGCTGCATAAAAAGCCAGATTTGGTAAATAAGCCATGTTTGTTCCCTTGCGCTCTTCGATATTCAACTGTTTCTGTGCTTCCAATAATTTCAATTCAGGATACTCAATTGTAGATTCATCCACCAAAATCGTTTTTTCCACCAATACATCCGAAGCCAGTGTGATTGGTTGTTTCGGATCTATTCCTATTAGAATCTTGAGTAGATTTTCCAATTGTTCTTTGGAAGCTTTTAACGTTTCGCGGGTATTCACCAAACTCAATCGGTTGATGCGCAATTTATCCACCTCGGTACCAACAATCAACCCTTCACGTTCCATGGCTTCCATGTTCTTGATCAACTTATCCATGCTGGCGATATTTCCAACTACAAAATCGTGTTGTTTTGACAGTGCTTGTAGGTTGAAATATGTGCCTGCAACTTGTTGTTTGATCTCCTGAACGGCCAGATCGTGTTGCGTTTCAATGATTTGACTGTTGATTTCCAACGCTCTCAAACCGTAATTTACCTGCGGATTGTACAAAATCTGCGTTAATTGCAAGGTATTGCTCAGGTTAATCGGAACCCCGAATTGAACTGTTGAATACGTTCCAGGCGTACCTCCGAAAAAAGCGGCGGGAACCACTTGTCCGGGGATAATGGCGTTGTACTTGTAATCGCCGGTGAAGGTTAATTTTGGCAATCGTGCTGACATATATGAATCGATCTGCTTTTCATTGGAAGCCATATCCAATCGTGCATTCCTGATCGTAAGGTTTGCCGTGTCTGCCATTTTGAGGCAAGTTTCCAGATCGAGCTCTTGTGCCGTGGCGGAAAACCCACTTAACACGAGTGCGAACCCCAGTAGTTGCTTTTTCATATTGTTCGATGTTTTAAATTGCTGTTTAAACATGTTGAATGCGTTACTTATTGATAAATAGATAATTAATCATCATCTCGGTGACATACTGTTTATGAAGAACCAATTGTTGTTCATAATGTTCATCCGATACATGTAAGGCGTTTTGTACAAATGGTTTTCCGAGAAATGGAAAATGACAGTTTGACATCAAAATAAGCGCAATACTCAGGAGGTCCATTTTCCGGATTTCACCCGCTTCCTGTGCTTTTTGAATGTCATTAAAAATCCCTGTTTCGGCTATTTTGTCTTTCATCCAATACATATTTCCTGCACCGCAGCCATCTGCCCTACTCATCTCACCTATAATAAAACCAGGCATTTCAGGATGTTTGGTTAAAAAATCATATTCGCGTTCTATGAAAATGCGCATTTTGCTTTCCAGTGATAAATCGGTGCTAAACACATCAACCATTGAAAGCATAAAATCTTCGAGCGCAGCCCGAAAAATAAGTTGGAAGAGTTGTCCTTTGGATCTAAAATAATAGTTCACAAGAGCCACATTCATTCCTGCTTCTTTGGCAATCTCTCTGGTAGAGCAACCATCAAAGCCTTTGGCCATAAACACACGTTTTGCAGCCTCTTTGATTTTTAATTCTGTTGAAAGATCTTGAGTCATTTTTAATGAATTGGGTGTAAAATTAAGCACTCATTTTAAACAAGCGTTTAAAACAAAGAAATAAATTTGTTAAAATATGCCAATTTTATTCAAAAAGTGAACTTCAGAACTACTTGAATAACTATAAATAGGAGGTTTCAGAGAATCGTTGTATTTTTATAAAATAAACCAAAGTATAGGTGTCTTTACTCCCACAGATGCACAGATTAGGCTCGCCTAACGGACTCGCATGAATGTCAGAAAATCAGAATACTAAAATCTGCACCGTCAACCTGAGGCTGAAGAGCAAAGAATCTGTGAGGAATATGCGTATCGGCCAGCCGACACTGCATCACTAATGTTATTTTGGGATAAAACACATTTTTAAACATGAAAGCAATCCTTCCTGATCTTTCACCGGAAATCACGGTTAAAACAAGCCGAAGTGGTGGTAAAGGCGGTCAACACGTCAATAAAGTTTCTACCAAGGTGGAACTGGCTTTTGATTTGGCGAATACTCACTTGTTGTCTGAGGAACAAAAGTCGTTGTTATTGGAGCGTTTAAGCGGAAAATTAACCAAGGAAGGAGTCTTGTTGATTGTTTCTCAGTCGGAGCGCACGCAACTTGGGAACAAACGCGTTGCCATGGTCAAATTGATCGAACTGTTGGAAAGGAACTTAATTGTCGAGAAAAAACGAAAACCTACAAAAGTTCCGAAATCGGTCATTGAAAAACGACTGATTGCTAAGAAAAGACGAGGGGAAATCAAAAAATTCCGGAAACCGGAATTTTAATTATAAATGGCAGAATTATGAATTATCAAGGAGTTTCAAGGTAAATTCTCTTGATAATTTAATCATTCATAATTCATAATTGATAATTCTACTCAGGTGTATCAATAAACGTATCCGACCGTTTGTTCTTAAAATAATACGACATTCCGAATCCGACAATGAGTGCTTGAGCAGGTTTATTGAGATCATCTTCGGTGTATCCGCCAAGCGTTTGAAGTCCTACATGATAAGGTTTAAAATCGTATCCACTGATATTATAACCTACAATCCAGCGATACGCTACAGCCTCATCAGAAGCAAGTACCAATGAAAAAGTCGGTTCAATAAATGCTGCTGTTACGCGTTGAATTCCAACTTCGCGGGTAAGATCGGTCACAAAAGCAGTTTGCGCCAAGCCTCCTTTGCACCCTATTTCTATCGCCAAACGTTCGGTTTGCCATTTATGCCATCCGGCTTCGATAAATGCGCCGTAAGTATGCGCTCCGCCATTCATTTTCACCGGAACTTTAAATTCACTAATGATGTAATAGCTGTATTTAGGGCCGGCGGCTACATACCAATCGCGGGCAAACTTATATTGCAGTTTAGGCTGTACGTTTACCAAACCATTCAAATACGCGCGGTAAGCTCCGTTTGCTCTACCCGACGGCAATGCCAACTCCATCGTAACATTGAGTTTGTCATTGCCAATTTGAGCCAATCCGCTATTCGCGAAACCGAGCACAACAAGCGCAAAGAGCATTCTTCTAATATAGTATGAGCGTTGCATCATCATATCAAAGCTACTAATTTATAATCTATAACGCTGAATCGTTTTTCAGATTGTACTTTTGACCGATGATTCGCAGTATTCTTTATATCATTCTTTCCGGAATTGCCTTTTTCTGCGTGAATTTCATCGTAAAACTATTCGGAGAAACGGATCATCAGCTGATTAAAGGGCTGCAACATTACCCGACACACGAATTGGTGTTTTTCAGATCACTTATTTCCTTTTCCATCAGTTTTGCGATCATCAAATACCGCAGATTACCCGTTTTGGGAAATAACCGAAAATGGCTTTTCCTTCGCGGAACAAGCGGGATGATTGCCCTAACGCTATTCTTTTTTACACTGCATCATTTACCTCTTGCAATTGCTTCAACTTTGCAATATCTCTCGCCAATTTTCACGGTACTAATTGCAGGCTATTTGTTCAAAGAATCCATTTCGCGCTGGCAATATTATTGCAGTGTACTTGCTTTTTCGGGAGTTGTATTAATCGGCGTCAACGATATCTCGGGCGGAGTACACATTTCATCATCCGATCTGATCTGGATTGGTTTGGGAATCATTTCTTCTTTTCTTTCAGGCATTGCTTACAACGCCATTGTGAAACTCAGAACCACCGAAGAACCAATCAATATTGTAATTTATTTTCCGATGCTAGCACTTCCGCTTACTGGAATATGGTGTTTGTTTGATTTCACCGTTCCCCGCGGAATTGAGTGGTTATTACTATTGCTAATCGGCATTTTCACACAAATAGCTCAGGTATTACTTACACGCGCGCTGATGTTCGGCAAGACAACAACCATTGTTCCATTTCAGTATCTGGGAGCCATTTATGCATTGATTACAGGATGGTTTATTTTTAACGAACAATTAGAGTGGATTTCGCTTCTTGGAATGGTGTTGATCATAGGAGGTGTGATCGTGAATGCATTGATTAGAAAACAAGTCAATCCCAGTGGTGATAAGGGTGTAAACGTTTCTAACGGTTAGGAACGGATAAGAATAAATTCCAAAAAACTGGTAGTATAAGGAGCGTGTTTCCGTAAAATAATCGTGTGATTTCGTTGGTTTTGGGAGTCGTTTCTAACCGTTAGAAACGTTTAGACCATTGAAAAATGTGGCTTACCGTGATTTTTCATTCTGAATCAACTTATCAAAAATGGAACTTCACCAACCTGAAATTGTGAATTACTCGGTTAATTATTTTTCCCGATTGCACTTGTTACTCGCGTGAATCCTGCTAACTTTGCCGTATTAAATCATCCATTACTTACAGGTTATCTGTATATTAATGGAAAATGAATCTATAATGGCAGATATTTTCGATAAAATTCAGCGCAATCGTGGTCCGATCGGACAATACTCAAAGGGAGTTCATGGGTATTTTACATTTCCAAAACTTGAAGGTGAACTAGGAAACAAAATGGTGTTTCGTGGAAAAGAATGCCTGGTTTGGTCTTTGAACAATTATTTAGGTTTGGCAAATCATCCTGAGGTCCGTGAAGCAGATCGTAAAGCGGCTGAAACATACGGATTGGCTTACCCAATGGGAGCCAGAATGATGACTGGTCAAACCGGTGAGCATGAAAAACTGGAAAATGAATTGTCTGAATTCATGGGTAAAGAAGACACCATTCTTCTAAACTTCGGTTACCAGGGAATGGTATCGGCAATCGACTGTTTGGTTGATCGTAGCGATATCATCGTTTATGACAGTGAAGCTCATGCTTGTATCCTTGACGGAATGCGCTTGCACACCGGAAAACGTTTTGTTTTCCAACACAACGATATGGAAAGTTTCGACAAACAAATGCGCAATGCAACGCGTTTGGCTGAAACTACAGGAGGTGGCATTTTGGTCATTACTGAAGGTGTTTTCGGAATGGCCGGAGATCAAGGTAGATTGGCCGATATTGTTGAATTCCGCAAATCAGGTAAATACAACTTCCGTTTGTTTGTTGATGATGCTCACGGTTTCGGTACACTTGGAGAAACAGGTCAAGGTGCCGGTGAAGCTCAAGGCGTTCAAGGTGAAATCGATATTCTTTTCGGAACATTCGCAAAATCAATGGCCTCTATCGGCGGATTTATTTGCGGTGATGAATCGATTGTAGAATTCCTACGTTACAATATGCGCTCGCAAATGTTTGCAAAAGCATTGCCGATCACTATTACAATCGGTGCACGTAAACGTTTGGAATTGCTAAGAACTCGTCCTGAGTTGAAAGAAAAATTGTGGACGATTTCCAATGCATTGCAATCAGGTTTGAAAAATGCAGGTTTCGATATCGGAGCTACCAATTCACCGGTGACACCTGTATTCATGAAAGGAAATCTTGCGGAAGCAACCAACCTTACATTCGACCTTCGTGAAAACTACAATATCTTCTGTTCAATCGTTATTTATCCGGTTGTACCGAAAGATGTGATCATGTTACGTTTGATTCCAACAGCTGCTCATACGCTTGAGGATGTTAGCTATACCATTGAAACATTCAAGAAATTGAAAGACAAATTGGATAGCGGTGCATACAAAGCAGATGAATTAGCTTCTGTTGAAGTTGATAAGAAAAAATAAAATTCGCACTGTGAATTGTGAAAAGAGACTTCTAACGGAGTCTCTTTTTTTTTGCAAATGGAGGCGGATAATCAGTGGTAGTTAAAGTCTCTGCGAGACAAGACATAAGGCAGATTGGCGTTTTTTTAAATAACACGCTCTGCAGTAGACTTTCCTTCGTCAGTCACTACAGATCATGAAAAAGGAGGACCTAAATCCTCCTCTTGTTGAAAATCAATTAATAAAGAACTAATCAAAAAGTTTGTATCCGGTCCACGTTCTTGAATACGTGTCGAATAAGAATACACGATCATTGCAATAAGAAACACGGAAGAAATCAGGCAGTTCTTCGATAGGATCACATGAACCTGACTTTAAGACTACCTTGCCTGTTTCTTTACCGCTAGATGCGCTGAACAAATGAACAGTCATTGTTTCGGCTTCAAACAAAGCTATCTCATAATTTTTTACCCCTGTATACATTGGTCCGTTTGTATTCAGGGTTGTATTCATATCTGTTGGAGAAAGCGTAAGTGTTTTGCTTTTGTTTTTTCCAGGTTTGAAAAAATAAGCCGTAAATCCTTCCACAAACATGATCGATTTCTTTTTCACAGCATAAGTAGCAACGGTTTGTCCTTCCATTCCGTAGGAGAATGAAGTAGCTACAGATCCTTTGATAGTACCATCAGTGTTTAACTTAATTTCAAATCCGCCTTGGTTGTCGTAGCTGATTCCTTGTATGCTTTTGGTACTTGGATTATACCACATGCCACGAACGTCGAACCCAACCTCCTGTGATGCAATTGAAGTTCCACTTGAACTGTGTACTTCTATAGGATACAAGGAGTTTCCGGCAAATACAGTATAATATAATTGTGTTGAAGGATTGTAAGTAACGGAAACACCGTTTGTACCATCTTCACCCTGAACAGTTAAGGTGATATCACAATTGGAATTCATCAACGGAGACTGAGCTGTAGTAAACATTGTAGTTACCAAGCCAAGTATGAGCAGTAATTTATTCATAGCTATTTTTATTTCTAAAGTAGTAAAGTAATTCAGAATAGATCACAAGCAACTAATAAAATACTACAAATGATGTAGTTGAAGATCAATCAACTTAATGGTTAACTAAGTGCTAAAAAACGAAATGCTGAAAGCGACTCCTCTACTAGTCACTCTCAGCATTTCGCAAACCGTTTATTTGTTCCATTTAACTAACCTAATGCTTTACTGCTTTCTCTAATGAAGAACGAGATTTTAATCTGCTAAAACTAAACTCTAATACTCACACACTCTATACGAAACACATCTATCAGAGTAATCCAGCGTTCTTCATTATCGATGAAGCAAAATGTTAACTATCGAAAGGTAGTAGTAAGTTAACTTCCCTAGTAACAAGCTTAACAAATAATCTGAGGCTAAAGTACAATGCAACTGCATTCTGCGCAGGAGTGCCACCCCCTCAAAACAAAAAAAATCGTACTAAAATTTTAGCTGCTGATCTTTACGGTCGACCACGCTTTTGTTTTCCATTACCCACATTAACAAACTGTTATTGCGTGCATCGAGGTTTAGTTTTTTGCAAATTCGCGAACGATAATTCTCAACAGACTTTACCGATACGAAAAGTAAGTTCGCAATTTCTTTGCTTGAATATTTCTGACTCACCAATTTCAAAACTTTTAATTCTGTTTGCGTAAGTGTATTTAATAACTCCGCGATATGCAATTGATCACTGTTTTCTGAAAGTTCCTGTCTGTTGGGGTCGCGAATATCTTTTGCCAGATAACTTTTTCCTTGTTGAATGGCTAAAACGCATTCCACTAGTTCTTCGGAAGTATTATCTTTCACCAGATAACCTTTTGCTCCGCTGAAGAAAGCAAGCTTTACCATTTCCACATCTTTGTACATGGATAAAATCACCACATTGATCTGAGGAAACAATTTGGCAATTTCAGCGCAGGTATCCAATCCGTTTTTCTGAGGCATATCAATATCAAGAAATACCAAATCAGGGGTATTCGATTCTAGGTGAAGTAACACAGAAGCACCGTTATCAAAATCGGTTACATGAACTTTCTCAAAAGAAGATTCCAACAGAAACTTTAATCCACTTCTGAAAATCGGGTGATCATCTGCTATGACAATTTTCATACTCATCGAAATTTGATTACTAGCTGCATACCTTTTTGTTGATCGGAAATCACGTTTAATTTACCATTAATCTTGTGAACTCGTTCTTTAATGGTCATCATCCCTATTCCATTACTAAACGTAGAACTTGAGAAACCGATGCCATTGTCTCTGTATTTATAAATATACGAGCCATCTTCTTCTTTGAGTGTTATTTTCAATGAAGCTGCCTTGGCGTGTTTAATTGTATTGTTGATGCATTCCTGACTGATTCGGTAAAGCTGGGTTTGAACCTCGATACTGAGCTGATCGTTTGAAACAGCAAAATGCACACTGCAAATGATATCGGTGTTGGCTTGGGTACGTTCCATCAATCCGTTGATGGATCTTTCCAACCCCAATTTTTCGAGCGACGAGGGATGCAATTGATGGCTAATGGTTCTGGTTTGATTGATCACCTCGCCCACTTCCTTATCCAAATCGGTGATTTCGTGAATCAAACCGGTATTGTACATATTGATTTTTGATTTCACTACCGAAAGTAGCTGACCGATATTATCATGCAAATCGCCTGAAATACGCGAACGTTCCTCATCTATCTGCTCAATCAATCGTTGAGAGAACAACACTTGCTGTTCGCGCGATTTACGCACATAACGAATGTATAAAAACCCTAATACAAGCAGCGAGATGGCAATCAAACCAATCAATATCAATCGCCATTTCGTTGATTCCAATTCTCGGTTTTTATCGGATAATTTGGTTTTTGTTTTTTCTTGAACAAGTTGCGCTTCAATTCGCTTCCGACCGTATAAGACCTGTAAATCGGCCAATTTATCCTTGTTCGTGATCAACTCTACACTATCACTAAGTTCATGAAAACGTGTTTTAAAATCCAGTGCTTTTTTGTACTCACCTGACTTTTCATAAATATCAGATCGCACCTGAAAAGTATTGATATAATTGGTGATGGACGGACGTTGTTCATGCAGTGAGAGTACCTTGTCAACATAAGCCCTTGCGTCATTTAATTTATTTTGTTTGGTATAAATACCACTTTTCAGTAGGTAAACAATTCCGAGGTATTCCAGATCATCGAATTGACTAAATATCGTAACTGCCGAATCGGCATACAACAAACCTTGTTCATAGTTTCCATCAAGACTATAACAATTTCCAAGATTTATAAATGCCGCGCCTATTCCGAACGGAAACCCTTGTTTTTCTGTAATGGCAACCGTTTCGTGAAAGTGCTTTATCGATGCTTTATAATCCTTCAATTCTCGATAAACAAGCCCGAGGTTATTGTGCAGGTTTCCGATAAGTCGGTACTCTTTTTCACCGATTGCCAGACGCAGACCGCGCAATAAATCTTTTCTGGAATCTTCGTATTGCTTGTTTTCATACTTCAACAATCCGAGGTTATTGAGCAAAAAAGCGATAAAATATTTTTTATTGTGTTTTTCTGCAATTTTTAAGCCTTCCAGGTAATACTCAATGGCTTTATCGTCCATCATACGATCTTCGTACAAAATCCCGAGACCATTGTACACTTCTATTGAATTTTCGACAAACCGGTGCTTTTTTGCTTGCTTCAGCAGTCGATTAAATTCATCTTCCGCTTTAAAAATATCGGTCTCTGCCTGAATGAAAGCCAATCGGATTTGGGTTGAATTTTTCAGTTTCAAATCACCGCACTGTTCTGCGATAGAAATGGACTTCTGAAAATACATATTGGCATTTTTGTAATCGTTCGAATAATAGTAGAACGATCCGTAATACTGATAAATCAATCCTTCTTCACCTTTGGATTTCAGTTCTCGCGCTATCCGAATGGCTTTTGCTCCGTTAGAAAACACCTTCGCCGAATCGGACATGGTACTTTGCCGAATCGTCTTTTTCAGTTGTTCAAGTTGATGAAAAAGTTTATTGCCTTGTGCAAAAGACGAAAGCTGAAGCACCGCAAAAAAAAGTAGTATGTAATATTTAGAACGCACGTATTACCCGATTAAACCATTTCTAAATTACTATTTTTAGTTTGTTTTGAATGAATTCTTAGTTTAAATGAACATGCAAGACAATTAGATTAGCCCCATCTTCATTGATTTACTTACATTTGCCGTAAGCAAAACCCATGCAACGAAGAAACATCATAAGACCGTTTTCCAATTATACTTATAAGGTATGTTCGGTTAAATTACCTACTTGCTTAAAGTTATGCTTTTCCCAATTGTTTTTCCTTTCATCACTCATTGTCTGAATAATGGCGTCACTATCTACTTTATTTGATCCGCCGGAGCTTCAAACAAGTGATTATGTCTATGAAGCGAAGTACCTACTAGCCTACAGAATGTCCCTGTTTTTGGCATTTACCATCGGTATATTGGATATTGCCTTGTTTATCTACTTCAATCTGTTAACTGCTTTTGTGGCATTGGTAGCCCTGTTATTTGTGATTTGGGCAATGTATCAAATTCGGAAAACCGGAAAGTACCTAGTTCCAACCTTAATTTTCAATCTGGTTGGTGCAATAGCCTGTTTGTTTACCTTATTCGGCGTAAGAGATCAACCGCACATGGTTGACATGATTTGGATGGTGATCAATATTCTGTTCACCTTTATCGTTGTTGGTCAACGCTGGGGACTCATTATTTCGATTATTCATGCTGTGTCCATTACTATTTATTACCTTTTTATTTCGCAAGGGCAACTGCATTTGATTCGCGATTTGACCGACGAACAAGTGTACACGACCAGCATCAATGTGTTCATCGGTTTTTCGATTATTTCTTATTTAAGTTGGCAGAATATACGCACGAACGAATTGGCGAAGAAGCATTTAAATGTTGCTCAGGATGTGCTACAGGATCAATACAATATCATCCTGAAGCAAAATGAAGAAAAGACTGTGATGTTGAAAGAAATTCATCACCGGGTAAAAAACAACCTACAAATCATCACCAGTTTACTTCGTTTACAAGCAAGAGAATTGGAAAATCCGGAAGCAATTGCCAAATTCAAAGATGCTACACATAGAGTTATTGCCATGTCAATGATTCATGAGAAAATGTATCAAAGCGACCACCTCTCTACTTTACACATGAAAGAATACCTTCATGATTTATCCAGTGATTTGATTACTTCTTATCAATCCGGATATCCTGTTAGCATTCAAATAGAATGTGATGTCGATTCGATTGGTTTGCGTTCCATTGTGCCACTTGCGTTGATATTGAATGAGCTGATATCCAACTCGTTGAAGTACGCATTTGATGAATATGACAATTGTTTGATCAGCATTTCTTTTTTACGTCATGGTAAGGATCAGTGTAAATTGTGTTATAAGGACAGTGGAACCTGGAAAGCTCCTGCCAGAAAGGATTCTTTCGGATTGGATTTGATTGACTCACTAACCGATCAATTGGAAGGCTCGATGTCGATAGAAACTTTTCCTGCAACTCAGTTTACGTTTGTTTTTAGGCCACAAGAAGACTGAAAGTCAATAAAATCAATACCAAAGCCGTTTCTAACGGTTAGTATCGGATAATTATTCCTAAAAAAACACCCTATTTCAACACTCAATCCTGATTTGGTCGACCATTCGATTTAGAACAACTGATGTCTAATCATCTCTATTCGTTTAATAAATAGTCAATCCCAGTGTTAGCAGGGGTGTAAACGTTTCTAACGGATAAAACATCTTTTTTTACTCCATTTTCTTGAATTAAATAATGTTTTACGCTAACTTAAATAAGAAAACGATTTAATTATGTGTACTTCCTTAAGATCTTCTCACAGACAATGCGTCATCTGCAACAAACAACTTATCGGCCGCTCAGACAAACGATTCTGCGATATAACATGTAAAAATTACTACCACAGCGAGGTCCGAAAATCGACCAAAACAATTACTTCCGAAACAGTAAAAATTCTCAATAAAAATGTCGTTATTCTATACGGTATTATGGGAGAAGAAAAAGACCAATGTCTGATCGATAAATTGGCATTGGAACGACTCGGCTTCCGCTTCAATTATGTGACCGATGCCGAATCCAAGTATGGTGTTTTCCATTACAGTATTTTTGATTTTACTTACAGAATTATCAAGAAAAAACGCGTGCTAATTACTGTCGACAAAACCCGGAAGAGTATTTCTCCGTTCATTTTTAAACGATGGAGTCGTGAAATAACCGAGCAGCAACAATCCTAGTTCTTAATCGCAACCCTCCATTTCATTACTGATTCTCTCGGACACTCTTCTTTTTATTAACATTTTGATTAATTTATAATCATAATATTGATTAATTTATAATCATTTTATACCTTTGGTCGTGTTCGTTGAAAAACACAAATTCAATCATGGATACTAAAATGGAATTATTCGATCAAACTGATAACAACAATAAACCGCGAACCATCGTGCACATGGACTTGGATACATTTTTTGTGTCCTGTGAACGGTTGATTGACAGTCGTTTGAATAATTTACCCATTATCATTGGTGGAACAACCGATCGTGGTGTCGTAGCATCTTGCAGCTATGAAGCCCGCTTATTCGGAATCCATTCGGCTATGCCCATTAAAATGGCAAAAGAACGGTGTCCTGAGGTTATCATCATTCGAGGAAATGCCGACAATTACACAAAATTCTCCAGAAATGTCACCGACATCATTAAAGAAGCATCACCGACCTATGAAAAATCGTCTATCGATGAGTTCTACTTGGATCTTTCGGGTATGGATCAACATTACGGTTGTTTAAAGTATACCAGCGAACTGCGGCAAAAAATCATGCGTGAAACGGGTTTACCTATTTCTTTCGGGTTATCTTCCAATAAAACGGTTTCGAAAATTGCTACAGGCGAAGCTAAACCCAACAACCAGAAATTCATCGATACAGGAATGGAAAAAACCTTTTTGAATCCTTTGTCGGTGAAAAAAATACCAATGGTTGGGTTGAAAACATATCAACTGCTCTGCTCGCTGGGAGCCAAACGAATTGCAACCATACAGGAAATGCCGATTGAGCTCATGGAAAATATCATGGGTAAAGCCGGAATAGCTATTTGGAAAAAAGCAAACGGAATCGACTTTTCTCCCGTTAAACAATACAACGAAAACAAATCAATCTCTACCGAACGGACATTTGATAGTGATACAACCGATGCACTGAAACTAAAATCGATTATTCGGGCAATGGCAGAAAACACAGCATTTCAGTTGCGGAAAAAACAAAAAGTATCAGCATGTGTTACCGTCAAAATTCGATATGCCGATTTCCAAACGAAAACCATGCAAAAGCGGATTCCGTACACCGCAGCAGATCATGAAATCATTCAGACAGTAACCGAATTGTTCGATAAACTCTTTACCAGACGTTTACTTGTGCGATTGGTAGGTATTCGATTGAGTGACCTCGTAACAGGAAATCATCAGATGCGTTTATTTGATTCACCTGAGACAGATCGCTTTGCGTCACTCTATCAGGTAATGGATCAAATCCGTCTACGCTATGGCGAACAAGCCGTAATCAGAGCAGATGGCATGCAGATCTTCAACGGTAAAAAATATAAAAGTCGTATCGGTGAACCCGTTAACCGGTCGCCCGCAATCGATAACCAATTCTATTTTTAGCCGACCTATGTTAAACTTCCACTCTTGCTATAGTTTAAGGTATGGAACCGTTGCTCCTGAACAACTCGTGAGCTGGATTGAAACATCCGGATATGATCGCGTGGCTTTAACCGATATCAATAACACAAGTGCTTTATTGGGATATATCCGCCTGATGCAGCAAAAAAAACAAAATCCCATTGTTGGAATTGATTTTAGAAACGGTATTAACTGCTGTTATGTAGGTATTGCAAAAAACAATGACGGACTGATGGAACTCAATCAATTCCTAAGCGAACACCTGCATCAACAAAAAGAATTCCCAGCCCTGGCACCACCGTTTCAACATTGCTATGTTATTTATCCCTGGGGAAAAAATGAATCACTTCTTAAACCAAATGAACGAATAGGAATCGGAGCACATCAACTCAATCGATTGCAGATTCAACAACCAAGTGATTGGAGAAATTATGTTGTATTACAACCCATGACTTTTCTGGATAAACGACAATTCAATACACATCGACTATTACGCGCCATCGATTGCAATACACTGCTCTCTACCCTATCACCGCAGGAACAAACAAGATCTGATGAATTGCTCTTAAATAAACATGATTTCAACGAGCTGTTTCAGCAATTTCCGGAACTGATTCAAAACACGGAAACACTACTCCAAAATTGTGGTATCGAATTTCAGTTTGACAACGAAGTTACTCCACAAAATTTAGCCACTTACACAGGCAATAAAGAAAGTGATTATCAAAAAATAGAAGAACTCTGCCATTTAAACCTTCATAAACGCTATCCCAGCGCCGACGAAATAATCTTTAAACGAATCAAGAAGGAATTGGATGTTATACGTCAAAAAGATTACCTCTCTTATTTCTTAATTGCATGGGATATTGTATCCTACGCGCATTCAAAAAAATATTTCTACGTGGGTCGGGGAAGCGGCGCTAATAGTATCGTTGCCTATTTACTTGGAATTACCGACGTAGACCCGATCGAACTAGACCTATACTTTGAACGATTCATTAATCTATACCGGAAGAATCCTCCTGACTTCGATATTGACTTTTCTTGGCGCGACCGTGACGATGTTACCGAATACATCTTCAAACGATTCCCGAATTCGGCTATGATCTGTACCTACAATACCTTTCAATACAAAGCTACCATCAGGGAACTGGGAAAGATTATGGGACTCCCAAAATCAAGTATCGATCAGCTTAGCGCCGAAAAACCATCCTATGATCGTTCAGATAAACTCGGAAAACTGATTCTGAAATACAGTAAACTGATCGCCGGTCTTCCCTCTTACCTAAGCGTGCACGCCGGCGGGATCATCATCAGTGAAAAACCGATTCATTGCTACACGTCCACATTCCTCACCTCGAAGAATTTCCCTACTACTCAATTTTCGATGCTAGAAGCCGAAGATGTGGGCTTTTACAAATTCGATATTCTTTCGCAACGAGGATTGGGTAAAATCAAAGACTGTTTGGATATTATCCATGCAAATCAACCGGAAAATCCACCGCATGATATTCGCGATATCCGGCATTTCAAGCATGACGACAATGTAAATGCGCTTCTCAGAAAAGCACAAGCGCTGGGTTGTTTTTATGTAGAATCGCCCGGAATGCGAATGCTCATGACGAAACTAAAAACCAATGGATACCTGGAACTGGTAGCGGCCAGCTCAATCATACGACCGGGAGTAGCTCAATCAGGGATGATGCGCGAATATATTGTACGACATCGCAATCCAGAGCGCAGAAACGATGCTGCCCCCAAATTACTTGAACTCATGCCCGACACTTATGGCGTGATGGTATATCAGGAAGATGTCATCAAAGTAGCGAACCAGTTTGCAGGTCTCAGTTTGGAAGAATCAGACATTCTCCGCAAAGCAATGTCAGGAAAATACCGCTCACGAATGGAATTCAAAATCGTTCGAGATCAATTCTTTAGCAATTGCATTGAAAAAGGCTATAAACTCGATTACATTCAATCAGTTTGGCTTCAAATAGAAAGTTTTGGCGGATTTGCCTTCTCAAAAGGGCATTCGGCTTCCTATGCGGTTGAAAGCTATCAAAGCTTGTATCTGAAAGCCTATTACCCTTTAGAATACATGGTGGCCACTATCAATAATTTCGGGGGTTTTTACCGTACAGAAATTTATGTACGAGAGGCAAAAAAACTGGGGGCAATCATTGAATCTCCCTGCATCAACACTAGCGAATATCATACAACGATAAATGGTAATGAAATCTTCTTAGGATTTCAGCACATCGAAGGTCTTGAGCATAAGATTATCCAAACAATTCTAGTGGAAAGAGCCGAGAACGGCCCCTTTTTAAGCTTGAACGATCTTACACGACGGGCAATCATTCCTATCGAACAATTAACGCTCATCATCCGGATAAATGCACTGCGGTCGTTTGGAGTTTCAAAAAAATCTATGCTCTGGGAAGCGCACTTATACCAACACAAAAAACCCGTAAACCATAAAGTTCAAACGTCATTATTTGAAGGTCCAAAAAAAATGTTCGCCCTGCCCGAGTTTCATGAAAACCCGTTTGAAAATGCGTTTGAGCAACTGGAATTACTCGGTTTCCCGCTCTGTAACCCATTTGAATTGATTGACCAAAACCTCAAACCGCATCAGAAGGCAGTCAATATACCCGCACACATCGGAAAAGAAATAATTACTTACGGCTATTACGTAACCGCAAAACGTACTTCAACAAAAAACGGTGAGTCAATGATGTTTGGAACCTTTCTAGATATTGATGGTGAGTATATCGATACTGTACATTTCCCTAACGTTACTGCTTCCTATCCATTTAGAGGTGCGGGCGTCTATGAACTTACTGGAATCATTACTTCCGAATTTGATTTTCAAACACTTGAAGTGAGTACCATGAAAAAAATAAATTACCGCCCCGATGTACGTTACTCAGACGAATAGCGAATATATTCCCCACCTAAATCACCATCACAAAAAAACGGCGCCCTAAAATAGAGCGCCGTTTCAGTTATCAGTAAAATCTTATCGATTCATATAGATTGAACCATTAAACGTTTTATTTTCATCCGAGTAAATATCTTTCACTCGTGCTACCCAGGTGTATGTTCCTGCTGGAAGGATTTTCCCATTGTAAGTACCATCCCATTTAGAATTAACATCATGTGTTTCCCAAATAAGTTCACCCCAACGGTCAAAGATCAGCAACTCGAAATTGTACTCATCTACTCCGCTGATCGAGAAATCCCATGTTTGGTTAAACTCATCATCGTCCGGTGTAAATGAGTTAGGAGCGAAGAACAAGATATCACTGTTCACAGACAAAGTACGCTCAACCGTATCCGTACAACCTTCAGGAGTTTGAACAATCAATTGAATCACATATTTGTCTACAATTCCGTCAGGGAATTTGAACGTAGGGCTATCGTAAGTGCTTGAAGAAGGAACAGAACCCGGAGAGCTCCATTGCCATGACACTACACCCGCAGAAGACTTATCCTGCATTGTTACAGTAGTTTCGAAAATCGTAGTCGGGTTTGCAGACATATTGAAGTCAGCAACCGGATTAGCAATTACAGTAACGATATCCTCAAAATGACCCGTATACACACAACCATAGATTGATGTTACAGTAACATCTACATCGTAAGGATTCGGATTGTTGTATTGGTGAGTAACACCTGCCGCACCTACAAGGATTTCATCATTACCGTCACCGAATTCAAACAATACCGATTGAATTTCATTCTGGTTGTTTGATGTGTTAGTGAAAGTAAACAATCCAGGTTCACATGACCATGTTTTATCAGGTGTGTATGTTGGTACAATTGCAGTAGGGAATGTAATGTTCATACAATCATTAGCTGTTGGTGATCCACAAGCTTCTGACAACGTAACACAGTAAACAGTGTTTGAAGTAGCAGGATCAACAACAATACTTGAACCTGTTCCGATAACAACTCCGTTTTCCGTCCATGTAAAAGTGTAAGCTGAACTACCTCCCGCACCTGAAACATTCAATGTTGTTGAGTTTTCAGGACAAATAATCTGATCTGCAGTTAATGACGTAATTGAAAGTGCTGCCGGTTCTCCGATAGTTGCTGTTGAAGTAATCACACAGTTGTTTGCATCCGTAATCGTAACAGTATGCGTTCCAGCTGATAAATCATTAGCTGCGGGATTTGTTGAAGATGAATTATCCCACGAATACGTATATGGACCGGTACCACCAACAACATTCACGGCTACAACACCATCACTTCCGCTGTTACACGTAACATCTTGTTGAACAGATTGAGCAACCATAGGAGGAATTTCGGTAATTGTTACCGTAACAGTATCAATACAACCCACAGAAGAGCTTACCTCACAGTTGTACGTTCCAGCAGAAAGTCCTGTAGCTGTTTGAGTTGTTTGTCCACCGGCATCATACCAGTTGTAAGAAACAGTTCCCAAAGAAGGTGTCATAGTTGCGGTAGCAGTTCCATCTGCACCACCCGGGCAACTAACTACAGTAGTAGCGCCGGAATAAGTAGCTCCAGAATTCGGAACAACAATAGTTACACTTTTAGTACATCCGTTTGCATCAGTAACAACCACCTGATAACTACCTGCTACAAGGTTTGTGGCAGTTTGGGTCGTTTGTCCATCACTCCACAGGTACGAAAAAGGAGGTGATCCCAATAATGGATTCGCAGTAGCTGTACCACTTCCACCTGAACAATAATCAGTAGTGGCTGTTGCACTAGCATTCACACTTGTACGAGTAATCCAGCTAGTATCCGAAACGGAACCGATTCCAACACCGCATGAAGTTCCTGTCAACCAATAACCGGTAACGCCCGGAGGCACTTGGTTGATTTGCAAAACACCATTGTTATAAGGGAATGTTTGCCCAAGGTTATTTGCCCATTGCAGGTTTCCGCCCGGAGCATTGATATTTACATACGGAATTTGAGAAATTGCGTAATTGTTGGTATTGTTAGGTGCTGTTGGTGTCCAACGACGACCATCCTGATTTGCAGTCCAAACCGAATTGTTACGACCTGGTGTGATATGCGCTACAGTACCACCGTTGTTCTCCGTCCCCTGAATAGCTTGTCCACCATTCCATCCCGGACAACTTCCTTTCTCACCGATAAACATCTCTACAATGTTTGTGGTTTCGTAGAAAATGTAGCCGATGTAAGAACATGAATTCGTACAGCTAAACATGGTTACACCATTATATAGAATCACGAACATACGATTTGGTGCCGTACCCAACATTTGGTATTGGATCGGTCCACTCGTTGCGTTACTTGGATTCAAATCTTGATGTGCAACACTTGCACTATTAAAACAATGGGTCAATTGTGTGGTTGAAGGAAGCGGTGACGCACCTAAAGCCCAAGGGCAATATCCTCCGGCACTTCCAAGGTTAAACGTTACGATACCGTTAGATCCAATCAACATCTGATTGTAATTGGCACCATAAAAGTTAAAATTGAACCCCATGTTGACTACCGGACTCCAAGAGTCATCGGTCAAAGAAACATTGGTGGGGGCGTTTAAGAAAATACCAGCTGCAGGACTTCCGCCGGCTCCACCGCAATTCGTAATTTGAACAGTTTGTCCTTGACATACCGTTACATCAGTCCCTAAACAAATCTGAACTTGAGCAAAGCTCAATGATGATAAGAATAGTGTGACCAGTACCAGTTTGAAGTTTTTCATAATTGTAGTTATCTGTAGTCTATAAACGCTCAAGTAACGTAAGAGTTGCTTCCATTTTAATTTATTTGACAAAGTTAATGAAGATAAAGCCCGCTTTTCGGAATTTACTGTTACGGAACTATCACAATATGACTAATACTGTTGAAATTATACTTTTTTGTTTATTTACATTAGGATTCAATGTAATTTAACATTGTGATCATATTTACACAAAAGTTACTTCAGATACTGCTTTTGCTCCTTTAAATACAATGACTGCAAGTTTAAAAGCAAAACTTCTACAGACGAGACTATTGGAATCTCACCATTCATTCAAATTCATTTAACGTGTTCATAAACATTCCTTTTTTGAAACACTTTCGGATTAAAAAATTTCTACATTTGCCGTACTCATTAAAAATAGTGTAAACAAATGTCAAGTAAATACCAAGCACAGATCGATGCGTTCATGGACAAAGTGAAGGCAACCAATGGTCATGAGGCGGAATTCCTCCAAGCTGTACATGAAGTTGCAGAAGCTGTTATCCCGTTTATTGAAGAACATCCTAAATATAAAACGGCAAAAATCTTGGATCGTATTGTTGAACCTGAGCGTACAATTATGTTCCGCGTTCCATGGTTGGATGATAAAGGTGAAATTCAGGTAAACAGAGGTTACCGTGTTGAATTTAACTCGGCTATCGGTCCATACAAGGGTGGTTTGCGTTTTCACCCGTCGGTTAACTTGTCAATCTTGAAATTCTTGGGTTTCGAGCAGATTTTCAAGAATTCATTGACAACACTTCCTATGGGCGGTGGAAAAGGTGGTTCTGATTTTGATCCAAAAGGAAAGTCAGATAACGAAGTAATGAAGTTTTGTCAGTCGTTTATGACTGAATTGTGCCGTCACATTGGTGCTGATACAGACGTTCCTGCCGGAGATATCGGTGTAGGTGGTCGTGAGATTGGTTATATGTTCGGTCAATACAAACGTATTCGCAATGAATTTACAGGTGTGTTAACCGGTAAAGCTCGCAACTGGGGTGGATCATTGATTCGTCCGGAAGCTACCGGTTACGGAACCGTTTATTTCGCGAAAGAAATGTTGGCTACTAAAAATGACTCTTTCCAAGGTAAAGTAGTAGCTGTTTCCGGTTCAGGAAACGTAGCTCAATACGCTTGTGAAAAAGCAACTCAATTAGGAGCGAAAGTTGTTACGATGTCAGATTCATCAGGTTACATCTATGATGCAGATGGTATCAACGCTGAGAAATTGGCATTCGTAATGGAATTGAAAAACGTTAAACGTGGTCGTATCGAAGAATACGTAGCGAAATATCCTTCTGCGAAATTCGTAGCAGGAAAACGTCCGTGGGAAGTGAAAGTTGACATTGCTCTTCCATGTGCCACTCAAAACGAATTGAACGGTGACGAAGCAAAAGCTTTGTTGGCAAACGGAGTAACCTGTGTAGCTGAAGGTGCAAATATGCCTTCTACTCCAGAAGCTGTTTCAGCATTCTTGGATGCGAAAATTTTATTCGCACCGGGTAAAGCGTCGAATGCTGGTGGTGTTGCTACTTCAGGTTTGGAGATGTCACAAAACTCATTGCGTTTGAGTTGGTCTGCTGAAGAAGTTGATCAACGCTTACATGGCATTATGGTTTCTATCCATGAAGCTTGTGTGAAATACGGTAAAGGTTCCGATGGAGTTGTTGACTACGTGAAAGGTGCAAACATTGCAGGTTTCGTGAAAGTTGCAGATTCAATGATCGACCAAGGTTTGGTGTAAATCATCAACCTTCTTCATACTGAAAGGAATGTCATTCGGCATTCCTTTTTTTATGCCTTATGATCAGATTATGACACTAGAATTCTCTTTTGTCGCCAAAGAGCTAATCGAATTATACTCACTCAAAGAACAAAAATAATTGAGTTGAGCTTACTACAAAACACCTTAGAATTCACAGATATACTTTTGATTAAGTCTTAAGAATGCTGCAACCTATCAAAAGCAAAAAACCGATTGCCCGCAAAACGAACAACCGGTTTCCATATACTAATTTTCTTTTCCTATTGCTGATGAGGCGCTGAACTAGACGCTTTAGGTCGTTCGCCCGACACATAATTCGGATCTGCTTGTTTCGCAGGAGGTGTATCCCAACGAACCTGCGTTCCATCCCACCACATTGGTTGCGGAGTAGCTTGCGTATTATTATCGTTATACATCACACCATCCATTTTTCCATCAAAATCATTTGCTATGATCTCAGGGGAATGATCCATTGTTTCAAAATCTTTACGTGTTCCGATTGCAATCCAGTTGAATTGGACATTTGAAGCTCCATTGTTATTTTCTTTCACTGTGAATCCATTGGCATCATAAGAAGAGATATACACGCCATTGGAGTTCCCCATAGGACTAACAGTAATTGTCAACTCATCCGGGTTCGCTGAAATAGTTTGTTTAAACTCCTCCGAAAAAGGAATGTATTTTTCTCCGCTTGTGAGTGTTGATTTACCACGATCGCTTATTTCAACTTTCATAGCCGAAGAACCGTAAACAGCCTGGCGATCACCATCAGTAGCCACCAACTGTGTAATTGGTTCATTCATATACGTTTTACCGTCTACATACAAACTATAACGATCTCCTTTCATATACGTACCATATACAAGACCACGCATCCAGCCTCCCATAACACCACCATAGATACCAAGACCTATCATGGTATTCGGTTGTGTGAGTGCAGCAGCAGATCCGCTTTTTAAAATCCCGTTGTTACTACTACCAACCCCTCCATTAGGGTTTTGTATAATTCCGCCGGCGATACCATTTTGGTAGGCCATTCCAAATCCATAAACCGCATAATCTACACCTGTACTAGCGTAATAACCCAAACCGCCGAATGCGACTCCAAAATCATCACCAAAAACAGCACCACATCTTACAGCCGTTGAAGAAAAAGCCCCATGTACACCGAAAGAATATTGTCCGGTTGTTCCAGTTTGGCTTGCTTGTACTCCTGTTCTTGGCCCTGTGGCCACCAAAGTACGGAATCCGGTACCAGCAACGGTACTTCCATTCAAACCACGAAGTGCGGCTGTGTTTGGACCAACTGTACCGTAATATTCACCTTGTACTGCTGCAAAAGTTGTTGTTCCACCCGTTACCGAGCCATAAACACCTGATCCGTTTTGAGCAGAATAACCGTTTATCGCCCAAGGGAAAGTGGCATTGCCGACGCCATTCATTAAATCGCCGGCTAAGGCAGTGGCAGTTGTACCGATGAAAAACTCACCTAAGTTTGATAAACGTCCACGTACGATTCCGTTGGTTGTTAAATCGACATGATTGTTATCGGATGTTCCTAAGAAACCGGTAGCTCCCGGCGTATTAACCGTTGCCACACTTGTACCAACAATCCAGGCATTACCATTACTTAATAAACGTACCCATTTTGCTCCGTCCCAATAATAGTATCCAGGAGTGACATTAGCAGGAAAAACACCTGCGGTTGCTGTATTATAAACAAGAAGTGAGGTGGTAGCAACACCTGTTACCGGGGCAAAAGCACCAGTTGTAGTAAGTGCAACTCTAGGAATTAGCACCCCTTTATTCGCCATATCGACATCCAAAGCGGCACTTGTAACTGGCGCTGCTCCGGTTGAATTGATTCCGACATTTTGTGCAGAAGCAATCACTGACGAAAATAGTACTGTGGAGAGTAGTATTTTTTTCATAATAAAAAATTAGTGTAAACTATATGTACTAGGCTAAATAACAGACGTTTATTCTGCTGCCACTACCTTTTCATTTATAGTATTCAGGCCATTTTTCAATCGAACCATATACATTCCATGACTTAAATTCAAGTCCGGAATAACAACTGTATTTGCTCCGTTAGAAATCGATAAATCACGATTGTATACCAAACGTCCGCCTGCATCAAAAATTTGCAAATCTTCTACCGCTTCAATTGCCCCATCAAAACTCATGATGAATCCACCATTTGAGTAAGAAACAATGACATCATCTGTGGCAACACAAGAAGCCGAAATAGATGATTTTACAGCACGATTACCATCATTATCCACTTCTACCAATTGGAAAACACCTTCACGGTTCACAGCAGATTCAAACGAATAATTTTCAACACCTGAGCCAGATCCTGTAGGTTGTACAAAACCAATGACCGCAAACTGTCCATTTTGTAAGTGCTCAATTTCAAAATGATCAAGATTTGTTTCCGAAACAGTTTGCCATTCAAGAACCAATGCGTTTCCATCACATGAAGATTTGAAGTAAGCTACTTCAGCTGCTAATGGGAATGTGATTTCACTTAATGTCCAAGAACGGAAAAAATTAGCGGGAGAAACCGGAACATTAGACGTAGTATTTGCAACCGTATTGGTAGTACCTTGTGGCAAATAATCACCCCAATGATTGGTAGAACTATTGAAACGTTGCGCACCTAAATCAGACTCAATAATGGTATTACCAACAGCTAAATGTTCCGAATCACGGTATGAAAATTGAAACGTAGCAGTTGGTTTTGTACCGTATCCAAGCGCATCAATGATCCAAAAACGATCAATAACGTGTAATGAATTATTGAATGAAGCTGAGTAGTAATCCCACATGTGGGTTACATCGGAAGGACGATAAGTGTTGTTGTCCCAAGTCGGACCCGGATAGGTAGAAAACCGAACAACACCAGCACCTGTTCCTGCAGCAGTAATATTCGCAGTGAACGGAATTTTAGTAAATGTGGTTTGAGAAGTAAACGGCATGGTGTAAGATCCGGTAGATGTACCAATGCTCCAAATCACTTGATCAAATTCACTTTCGGTAATGATGTTCCCACCGGTCCCTAAAGTTGTTACGGCATTGGTTGCAGGGTTTGAGACCACAACTTTTGCACTGTTGTCTATTACAACAAACGCGTTGTTATTAATTATTAATCTTCCTTGGGCAAATAAAGTGCACGATGATAGTATCAAAGAAGCGGAGAGTAGTTTTTTGTAGCACATATCTATCTTGTAGTAATTGGAACGAATTTAGTGAATAAATTAGTTCAAAAGCGTTACTATCTGATTTTAAGTGAACTAAAATATTAGCTAAATGAACATAAATCGATTTAGTAGTGTCTTTTTTATCTGTTTGATCGACTAAATCAGGTTTTTGATTTAACAATTTGATAATTTTGAAAAATAGTCACTTCTTCTTTGAGGAAAGAGTGAATTACGCTGCAATAAAGTAGCTATTTTGTGTGTCGTTGATCATTTACCTCGAATTATCCGTTAATTTTGCAACATAGTTAATTTACATGGAAACAGTTTTAAGCCGACGTGCTATTGAATTCAACCGAGAAGGATTTGAAGATCAAGAACTTATAGATATTTACAAGGCAATCATGAAGCCTCGATTGATTGAGGAAAAAATGCTCATTCTCTTGCGACAAGGTAAAATCACCAAGTGGTTTTCAGGTTGGGGACAAGAAGGCATTTCCGTTGGAGCTACGTTGGCTATGAAACAAGAAGAATTCATTCTTCCGATGCACCGAAATCTTGGTGTATTTACTACCCGTGGCATTCCGTTGAGTCGACTTTTCGCTCAATTCCAGGGGAAAATGTCGGGTTTTACAAAAGGTCGTGACCGCTCTTTTCACTTTGGCGCCAAAGATTATAATATCGTAGGGATGATTTCTCACCTCGGTCCTCAATTAGGGATCGCCGATGGGATTGCACTCGCTAACAAATTAAAGAAAAACGAACAAGCTACGATTGTTTTCACAGGTGATGGCGGCGCAAGTGAAGGAGATTTTCACGAATCGTTGAATGTAGCTGCAGTTTGGGATTTGCCCGTAATTTTCACGGTTGAAAACAACTGCTGGGGACTTTCTACTCCGAGTAACGAACAATTCCGATGTAAACAGTTTATTGACAAGGGAATCGGTTACGGAATGGATGCTTTTCAGGTTGACGGAAACAACATCTTGGAAGTCATTCGCACCATTCGAAGTATAGCCGATTCGATCCGCCAAAAACCGCGACCGTTTTTGCTTGAATGTATGACCTTCCGTATGCGCGGACACGAGGAAGCATCGGGTACCAAGTATTATCCTGAAGGTTTACAGGATGAATGGACGAAAAAAGATCCTGTTGCCAATTACGAGTTGTTCTTGCAAGAAATTGAACTCTTGACTACCGAACTAAAAGCAAGTATTCAAGAAGCTATTAAAACTGAAATTCAAGAAGGATTAGAGATTGCTTTCGCGGAAGCACCGATTACGGCAGATTTACAGCGTGAGTTGGATGATGTGTACGCACCTTTCCAACAAACAGTGATAGCTCCGGCGACTTCTGCTAAGTCAGAAAAACGCCTGATTGATGCAATTTCAGACAGTTTACGTCAGTCAATGGAACGCTACCCTGAATTGATCATTATGGGTCAGGATGTAGCCGAATACGGTGGTGTATTTAAAGTGACAGAAGGCTTCGTGGAGCAATTCGGTAAAGATCGTGTTCGCAATACTCCCATTTGTGAATCGGCTATCGTTGGAGCCGGCCTCGGACTTTCGATTAGCGGCATGAAAGCAATGGTTGAAATGCAATTTGCTGATTTCGCGACCTGTGGATTTAATCAAATCATTAATAACCTCGCTAAAATTCACTGGCGCTGGGGCCAAAACGCCGATGTAGTTGTTCGTATGCCTACCGGAGCGAATACTGCTGCAGGCCCGTTTCACAGTCAAAGTAACGAAGCGTGGTTTTTCCATACTCCGGGTCTGAAAGTGGTTTACCCTGCTTTTCCGGGCGACGCGAAAGGTTTATTAAATGCGGCGATTGAAGATCCGAATCCGGTATTGTTTTTCGAACATAAATTCTTGTACAGAAGTATTCGTGAGGATATTCCGGACGATTATTACACAGCGGAAATCGGAAAAGCGGGTTATGTAAGAAGAGGCGATGATGTGACCATTATCACTTACGGATTAGGTGTGCATTGGGCGATGGAAGTATTGGATGAGCATCCGGAAATCAGTGCTGATTTGGTTGATTTAAAAACCTTACTTCCATTGGATGTAGAAACGATTTACGAATCGGTGCGCAACACAGGAAAAGTCATTGTACTACACGAAGATTGTATGACAGGTGGTATTGGTGGGGAAATTGTTTCATTGATCAATGAAAACTGTTTTCATCAACTGGATGCTCCTGTAAAACGAATCGCTTCGATTGATACTCCGGTGCCGTTTGCGGTTTCGCTGGAAAAACAATTCCTTCCGTTGGATCGTTTTAGAACAGCGTTGTTGGAATTGAATGCGTTTTAAAAGAAAACTTATTTACAGTTATAGAAACGCGGTCTTTGGGTCGCGTTTTTTATTTCTTACTTATCCGTTTTTATCCGTTAGAAACACTTACACTCCCATCAATAAAGGGATTCAAGAAATTGAGTCTTTATTTTCATGCTTGAAACAGCGATTTTCTACAATCTTCGTTTAGGGTGATTAATTATCAACTGAAAAACGGATCAAATTTACTACCAAAACTTAGCCGTTTTTATCCGTTAGAAACGTTTATAGCCCTGCTATCATTAGGATTAAATCAAAAATAAGCTGCCTGAAAATTAAAAAAACCGTTATCCTGAGGCGGACAACGGTTTCCCATTTAATCTATTCAATGATCAATCCTTCACCACTGAAACACCATACTTCTTACTGTCAAACGTAAACTTCGAATCTTCAATGGTTGGATTGGACGTAAATTTCGTAATCGAAATCGTCTTCTTTGTTCCATCATTCGATTTCATAATGGTTTTCTTCAATTCATTATCGTCTTTCCCGATGTACAAAATGATGGTATTGTAATCTGCACCTTTCTTATCCTTTGGATAGAGGTAAATCACATGGACCATTTCGTCGCCAAGTTTTTCTTCTTTCTCGTACTTGTTGGTGAATCCTTTCTCCCAAACGGTCATTAGTTTTTTCGGATTCATCGATTCGCTGTCATCGTCATCAACAGAGGTTTCATAAGCTGTTCCCTCTTCTTTTACAACGTTCCATGTTTTGGTTCCATTAGAAATAATCGTGTTTTCACCATAGTTGGCAAAGAATTTATTGCCTTTCACCCACCCTTTTCCTGTAAATGATTCATTTTTACCGCTCGAAGAATTGGTAATGCTTGCTTTAAACTCGATGTAAAATGATTTCTGATTTTTGATCTTGGACGATAATTTATCCAGAATTCCTTGTGCTTTGGCGTCTTGTGCGTACATTCCGGTTGCAGACGCTACAAAGGCTAATAAAAGTATTAAACGATTCATACGGTTTGTTTTTGGGTACCATTACAGAAACTATGCCACGGATATGTCTCATCCACAGCAGACAGTTTAATCTCCCACAGATTCACGGGTTTTTTGCGCTTCAGCCTCAGGCCGACAGCGCATTAGCTACATATCTTGACTCAAGTAGTCTTCTTCAATATATAGCGAGTCCGTTAGGCGAGCCTTATCTGTACATCTGTGGTAGGCCTTTATATGTCGTATTTGTGGTGATTTTCGGCTGCAAAAAAAACCGTTAGCGGCTAACTAACGGTTTCGATAAATTGGGATTTGGGTATCTTAATCTTTCACTACTTCGTAGCCAGGATATTTTTTGATATCAAAGGTGAACTTTGAATCTTCAATCGTTGGGTTGGAAGTGAATTTTGTCATTGAATACGTCATTTTTGTACCGTCGTTCGATTTCATAATGGCTTTTTTCAACTCATTATCGCTTTTTCCGATGTACAAAATGATGGTGTGATAATCTGCCGTCTTCGGGTTTTTCGGGTGCAGGTAAATTACATGAACCATTTCATCGCCAAGCTTTTCTTCTTTCTCGTATTTGTTTTTGAATCCTGATTCCCAAATGGTCAACAATTTTTTCGGATTCATTGATTCGCTATCGTCATCGCTGGCAGAAGTTTCGTAAACGGTTTTTTCTTCTTTTACAACGTTCCAAGTCTTAGCTCCGTTCGAAATAATGGTATTCTCTCCGTATGAAGCATAAAATTTATCTCCTTTTACCCATCCTTTTCCGGTAAACGTTTCGTTTTTCCCGCTCGAAGTGTTGGTAATGTTGGCGCTGAATTCTACGTAAAACGATTTTTGAGCTTTTATTTTGGCCGACAATTTATCCAAAATCCCTTGCGCCTTCGCGTCTTGTGCATACATCACAGATGACGTTAGAACAAAGCCGAGGAGTAACATTAAATATTTCATAGCATTTTTAATTTCTCTGCAAATATCAGAAATTGTGCCAAACATATAGCAGTCTTGAAATATTTTTGTGAACTGTTATGATTTAATTAATCCCTTTCGAACTCAGGAATTCTTCCAAACTTGTTTCGTCTGAAAACAATACCTCGCGCGCTTTACTTCCCTGGAACGGGCCGATAATACCGTAACCTTCCAACTGGTCAACAATTCGTCCGGCACGATTGTACCCCAATTTTAATTTACGTTGCAACAACGAGGCTGAACCTTGCTGATGAAGCACCACTATTCTGGCTGCGTCGGCAAACATGGAGTCAATATCTTCGGCATCGAAATCATTATCACTATTTCCTTCAGCACCAACATATTCGGGAAGAATCAATGCCTCTGGGTAAGCGCGCTGCTCACCGATGAATTTACAAATGTCTTCCACCTCCGGAGTATCAGCAAATCCGCATTGAACACGCACAATGTCTGAACCGGTAGCAATGAGCATATCTCCCCTACCAATCAACTGATCGGCGCCGGAAGCATCCAAAATGGTACGTGAATCGATCTTGGACAATACACGGAATGCTATACGCGCCGGGAAATTGGCTTTGATCATACCCGTAATGACGTTTACCGAAGGTCGCTGCGTAGCAACAATGAGGTGAATTCCAATAGCTCGGGCTAATTGGGCCAAACGTGCAATCGGGTGTTCGACTTCTTTACCTGCCGTCATGATCAAATCGGCAAACTCATCAATCAATACCACAATGTATGGCAAGTAATGGTGACCTTTTTCCGGATTTAAACGACGAGCGATGAATTTTGCATTGTATTCCTTTATAGTGCGTACTTGCGCTTCTTTCAGCAATTCATAACGCGCATCCATTTCGATACACAGCGAATTGAGCGTATTCACCACTTTTGATGTATCGGTGATAATCGCGTCTTCTTCGCCCGGAAGTTTGGCTAAGAAGTGGCGTTCGATGCGGTTGTAAAGTGTCAATTCCACTTTTTTCGGATCCACCAACACAAATTTCACTTGCGCCGGATGCTTTTTATAAAGCATCGATACCAAAATGGCGTTCAATCCGACGGATTTACCTTGTCCGGTAGAACCTGCCACCAATAAGTGCGGCATTTTCGTGAGGTCGAAGGTGAATGTTTCGTTGGTAATGGTTTTTCCAATTACAATCGGTAATTCGAAATCGGAGTTTTGGAATTTCTCCGAAGCAATCAACGAACGCATGGAAACCATATCGGGCTTGCTGTTTGGTACTTCAATACCAATGGTTCCTTTCCCTGGAATCGGAGCAATGATTCGAATTCCAAGAGCGGAAAGACTCAGTGCAATATCGTCTTCGAGGTTTTTGATTTTGGAAATTCGCACGCCAGGAGCCGGTACAATTTCGTAGAGCGTTACCGTTGGACCTACCGTTGCTTTGATTTTCGCAATGTCGATCTTGTAGTGTGAAAGCGTTTCAACGATCTTATTTTTGTTGTCTTCGAGTTCTTGTTTATTGATAGAAACCTGACCGCTTCCGTATTCTTTCAGCAATTCGATTGGAGGCAATACATAACCGGCCAAATCGAGTTTTGGGTCGTAATCTCCGTATTCTTTTTGCAGAGAATTCAATTGATCTTCACTCAGCTCGGCATCGGTTTCGGCAATGGCCACGTCAAAATCGTCATTTCCTGCAATAACTGGAATCACTTCTTCAACTGGAACGGATATTTCAAAATCATCGTCGGCTTCCGAATGAACCGGTTCTACACCTTTTTGAATGACAATAAAGCTATCCACATCATCTTCGTCTTCTTCCTCTTCTTCAAATGAAAACTCCTGTGGGTCTTCTTCCTGCACAATCTGGTTTTCTTTGATGGTATTGACTACGTGAATATCCGTCATGCCGTTTGCAACAGGAATGGCTTCATCATCGTCTTCGATCATATCCTGACTGCGGGCCTTGAACTTATCCATCCATGCACGAATATCAGCATTGAAAAGAATCACCAACACCACATACAAGAGCGCCAGCACCACGATAAACGAACCGAAACTTCCGATGGAAAGCGTGAGCCAATGATTGATGGTATAACCGAAGGTTCCGCCCAAATAATCGATTTGTTGCACGAAATACCCCAAAAAGATGGAAGACCACACCATAAAAAGCGAAGCCACTGCAAATGAGCGTTTCAACGGCAATAAACGAATATTGAGCATCCATTTAAAACCAACTAAGAAAATCATGAAGGAAATCGCGAACGATGAAATTCCGAACCAGCGATACATAAACAAATGCGACATCCACGCACCGAATTTCCCGAGCCAATTGGCTACAGGTTCCGGATTGTCTTCCATCAGGAATTCAAACAATCCTTTGTCGAGAATACGATCCTGATCGGCTGTCCATGTGAAGAAAAACGAGAAACACGAGAGGAATGTAAAAAAGGAAAATAGTGTCAACAACACTCCAATAATGGTTTTGGTGCGTTTTTTATCCAATCGCTGCCCCAGATTTTTCAACGAAGTTTTAGGCGCAGCAGGTTCTTTGGGTTCTACCACCTTTTTCTTCGCTTGTTTTTCGACAGGCTTTTCCTCGTTTTTTTCCCGAAATTCGTTTTGTACAGCCATAATGACAACTATCCTACGAAATTAGGAAGGAAGTCGTGAAATATCGCGCCCAAAATCAGGAAGTATGCACAATCGAATGTTAGTTAATAAAACTTGAGCTTTCCTACTAATCTTACTTAGCTGTGCCGGCAAGTGGACGCGTTATTGTCTCCCACAGATGCTCAGATTTCGTGCGCTCCTAACGGCAGCGCATATGGTGTTTGTTTTTCAATATATAAAGCGAGGGCGTTAGCCGAGCTGAAATCTGAGTATCTGTGGGAAACCTTTTGTCGCCTGTCATTCGTACTAGCGGATGATCAGTTGGGTTACTGCGAAATCATATTCACGAATTCCTCGAAGGTCAATCGCTTGTAATCTGAAGGAACACCAAACAGATCGCGGTTTACAGGTGTGAGATTCAATTGGGTTAATTCGTAATGAATGAGTCCGTCAGGTGAAGGAAGATAATAATCGACCGCCAGACCCGATACTTCAGGGTAAACTTCCAGGTATTTATGATCGATTTTCTTGGCGAACCAACAATCGTATCCTTCCGTCTGATTTTTATCGCGAACAATGTATTTCCGGCATTTGATTCCGGCTATCGTTTTGGTTTTCCACGTACGCTTCACGCTGTATTCAGGCGCCATGGTGTCACGCTTATTCGTTTCCTCCAAATCGGTTTGAATGGCGTATTTATTGCCATCGTAATCCAATAACAAATAGGCTTTTTTGAGCTCCATGTGTCGGATATACACCTGAATTCCGAGTTGTGTTTCGGTTTCTACCCGCACAATGGTATCATTGGTCATCACCCGCACATGCCAACTTTTCAACACTACATTGGTGTCGGGTAGTGAAATACTGGCGGTGTACTCAAACGTACCATTTACAGGATTTTGAGCGTGACTTTGAAATGCGAGAGCCACTATTCCGATAAGGAAGATCAATTGTTTCATTCTAATTCTTATTCAAACGATTGGAAGAGACCATCCAGTTTTTTATTATAGTCGCCATACGGAATGGAAACGCCGTCTGTGTGGGGAGAAAATTGGTCGTTGTTGATTTCGACTTCTTCAAAACCTTTGGCTTTAAAATCCATGCGAATACCATAACGATCTATGGAATAGGCCAATAAAAACCCGTTTATTTCCTTGAACGGATTGTACCAGTTGGAATTTTTCACCTGAATTTCGTTGGTGTACCACAACTCGATTTTATCGGAAGGATCGGTTACTGAAGTAGCAATCGCTTTCTTCACGTTGAATCCGGCCATGGTATCTTTTTCGTTGGTCATTTTTATGGTGTATTTCCGCTGGTCGACAAGCATGCTATTCACGTCTGTTTCGGTGAGTGTTACATTGACTGCTTCATCGCCGTATTTGAAATAAGCCGAAAAACTTTTATCGTTACAATCTACCAGTAATTCGTTGATCAGATTGGCTTTTTTGATCACGCTCTGGATTTTTCCATCCTTGAAATTCACTTCCATTTCTTTTGGCAGAATGCTATAGAGGAAAAAATTGTCTTTGTGATTGGGATAATCAATGGCATAAATGATTTTTCCTTGAGTGACAACACGCGGCTCGTTGGAGCAGCCGGCTATGACCAAAAGAAGAAGTAGTGCAACCGCAAAATGGTATTTCATTGCTTTCGAGTTCTTTAACAAGTATCGTCTTACGCATTCTCAATCGAAAAGTTACCTGATCAGAAAGAAGCACAATCTTGTGCTCAAATCTAGTTAAAGATTCGCAAACAATGGGTTAACTCTCATTCGCAAAAAACAAGACAATTTCGCTCGGTTTGATATAAATCCAAGATTCCATAGTAACAAATCACTATTGTTTCAACTAGTGAGTCAGGCTACCTTTGAAAGAAAAATTCATGAAAAAACTACTACTTTTTCTCGTTCTGTTCCTTACAGTTAACTCATTTGCACAAACATTCGTTGCTAACCAGTCGGTTCTTATTCAATGGGAAGGAAAATGGTTTCCTGGTAAAATACTTGAAATTAAAGACGGTAGTTACTTGATATCTTATGACAATTTCGATGCAAGCTGGAATGAAGTAGTTGGACCGGATCGCCTACAAACAATTGCGAAAGAAGAAACACCGGTACAAACTGAATCTACTGCTAGTTCTGAGTCATTTGATGAAAAAGTAAAAGCCATGTGCGAATGCTTGGAGCAAGCTGCGGCTTCGGGTCAGCTAAGAGATAAGGAAAGATGCATGGATTTGAAGGATGCTCATAAAGCTACTTTTGATGAGTATTCGGAAGAATATGGTCTCTATAATGCTGCTATTTACAATTGCAAACCGGGAGCCGATCCCGAAGCCACAAAGTCATACGATACTATGGTGAAAGAAGTCTGTGACTGTTTTGTTAAATCAAAAGCAGGTGCTACTGATCGCTATGAGTGTTTTAAGCTTCAGAGCGAACATGCCGGTAAATTTGATGACGATGAATCAAGACGTTTTGTAATGGAAACAAATGAATGTGATAAATAATGGCTATTTTTTGGTCTTACTTACAACCGAAAATGTCGTTCGTTAAAAAATTAAACGCTGTTACCGATACGGATTTTGAAAATCTGTACAAAGCAAAAGATCAGGCTTCTGCAACGAAATGGGAGCCCATTTTCAGCTCAACACTCGCGCACATTGATCAATTTTCGACTACCGATTACCTTTGGTATTTGGGTGACTTTCAGACGGGAACGATAGTTGCCGCAGGAGGCGATACGGAAACATGCAGTCCACTTGGTAACAATGATTGGATCGGTTTGCATCCGATGGAATTGGGAAAGTTGTTTCATCCGCTTGACATGCGAAAAATGCAGGCCTTTACCGTATATATTGCATCATACTTATCTGAACGTACTCCGGAAGAACGCAGCAAGATCAAAGTGAGTATGGTTTTCAGAATGTTGAACCAACAGCAACAATACACTTGGCGTATGATGCAGTATCCGTTGATGCATTACGAAAAAAAACAGCCGCGTTATATTTTATGTCTGATTTCCGATTACAGCCACATTACTCCAAACCCCAAGTGCTGTATGTTTATCAACGATCGAAATATGAGTGAGCACACGTTGTATACCTGCGATGAGGAAACCATCGTATTACGAAAAGTGAATTCGGAAAAACCGTTGACTCAGCGTGAAATTCAGGTATTGAAATTACTTGCAAAAGGACTCATCAGTAAAGAGATTGCCGAGGTTTTGCAAATCTCCAAAAACACTGTTGAAAACCACAAACAAAACATGTTTGCCAAAACCGGAATGAAAAAACTGACCGAATTGGTGTCGTATGCCAATAAACATTTCAGTGACGACGATTCATTTCTTTAACCACAAATCACCACTTAAAATACTGATTTACAACATTATTTAATTCAATTTAACGTGGGTTCGTGCTAGGAATTTGCGTTAACTAACATTCGTTGGATTTCACAGTTTGTGAGGGTGACTTTTGTTTTATCCGCACAACCGTGATTCAGGAAAAACGATTGACCATTTCTGGAATCAACTGTTTTCGACTGCGGAAAACCGCAATAAATTTCTTTCAATAACGGTTATTTTAGTTAAAATTGAATTTACTAGATTTTTAATTTATAACAAGAATCACACACCAAAATCATTCTAATTAACTAAAATACAAGTGTTTATACTAATGTCTTGTTACCGAAAGAGTCTCATAAACATAAATTAAGACTTAATTTTTGAAGACTCAATTGAATTTAGTAAGTTTACCTAAACTAATTTTGGTCAATTAATACTAAAATATGTTTATGAAAAAGACAGGTTTAAAACAGTTGATGATTGTTTCTCTTCTGACAGCTTCTGGTGTGATGGTACACAGTTGTTCGAAAACGGAGAAACCGGTAAGCGGTGCCGGAAACAATTCCGCTCACGAAAAAACAAGTATCCTCACTAGTGCCGATGCACTTGATTTTACTGGGGAAATTCACAATTTAGGAATGGATGCTGCAATCAATTCAAGCAGTTATGAACGCGCAAGTGACAACGAAAAGTATGACTTTTTTATCGCATTCACGCGCGCAGAATTTGCCACGCGTTCGTTGCCGAACGAAGGGATCACTGAAATTGATCGTGACGGTTATTTAGCACATCTGCGAAACACGTCGGTTGCCGATTTGTACGACGAAGCTTATGAAAGTCTGAATTCTGCTGAAAAAGATGTGATGACAGAAGTAGCTTCGATTATTGAAATTGATGATAAAAGCGAAAGAAAATCGGCTATCACATCCTTAAAAAGCGATGTGTATTCAAGTACAACACTCTCAGAGGACGAGAAGATATTCTTGCTTGCCAGTATTTCTATCGCTACAAGCAGTGCCGAGTATTGGCGATCACATCCGGGAAGTGTTTCTGCATTGGGTCACGGTGTTTGGAAAGCCGATTGGCAAGGGTTCTGGTATGGTTATCATTCTTCGGAAACCAATCAAACATGGTGGCAGCAAGTTGAAACCGGTGCAGGAACAGCACAACTTGCCTCAGAATTTAAACGACTTGAAAATTCTTAATACTAATGAGTAGCGCAAACTCTAACTAATAAGTGGTGAAAGGTGTCGGGGAATTGAGTACCCGGCATCTTGCTTCACCTCACAAATTCTCTTATGAAACGACGTCTGCACCTTTTTTTGATCTGTTTATTTGTCCTGAATTACGCTTCAGGACAATTGTCGTTACGGGTATTGAGTTCACTCGACTCAAGCGCCGCATTTGGAGTAATATGCTCCAACGCAAGCTCCAATCAACTAGCATTTACAGATTACAACGGGTTGGCGAAATTAACTTCCGGCGGAACGATTCAATTCACGCATCCTTCTTTTTACGGAATTTCCGTTTCAGGCATTTATACCGACACGACCATTTACCTAGAACCGTTGGTTGGTGATTTGGAGGAAGTGATCATTTCTCCTACTTCCAACGAAGCTGTGTTTGCCTCTGTGATTGCGCAGTACCGAAAACAGCTGAAATCGGTTAATATTTCGGGAAATCTGGCTTACACTACAACCAATTGGTTCAAGTACCGGTATAAAACCGATGAAACCGGCGATTCGGCTTATTGCGCCATTCAAGACGATCTGCGTTTTACCTATGACGGCACGATAAAAAGGAGTAAACCCTTGTTTTCAGCTGTTTCGCTCAACCGATTTTGCAGCGATTTCTCACTGGAAAAGAACCGTTCCATCAAAACAAGTGAAATTCCTGCCTTTTCAAAATTCGATTTTTCACTGTTCCTGAACGCTGTGTTTACCGAAGATTCTTTTTTCGACGAGATCGGATTCAAGCACACCAAATCAACCAAGCGAGAAGACACACTCAATCACACAACCGAAATCACCTTTAGTTCGTCAGACTGCATAAAAACCTTGGTGTTTTCTACAGAAGACCGAGCATTGATTTCATACACTTTTCGGTTTTTCGGCAAACTAGGCGGTTACCATTGTTATTATGCTACTTTTTCTGATCAGGTCATGGCAACACTTTTCGAAGAAAAAGGTTATTTATTTGATTACGAAACCAATAGTCATCAGCTCATTTCGGTTCATCATGGCATGTTTGAAACTACTGAAAAAGCAATATTACTGAATCCAATGTCATTTTCGGAGATCATCAAAACGCAGACAACCGGTAACTCTGCTGATGCCGAAAAAGTAAAAATGTTGTTTCCGATGTATGGGTATTTGTTGAGGTGAAATTCCTTTTCCCCTTCAAAGTGGAGACGGTTTTACTTCTAAATTAACGGTCCAATTAGCTTATTTGAACATACACTTTTAAAACTCCAAAATTTTGAAAATCAGGAGGAAGCTCAGTCCCCCCCCTTAATCCCCCTCCAAAGGGCGATTTCCTATTTGACCGCACAACCCTTGTATAATTTGACGTACTGCGTATTTTCCACCACGAATTAATCCGCCTGAGGCGGAACGCACTGTGTACAATTCATTACGAATGGTCAGCCAAGGCTGATTTCACTAATCCAAATGGAAACTTGTTTCCATTATTCGCTTTAAATTCAGGTATTATTTTCATTTCCGCCGCGGCGGATGGGAGACTGCTATGTGCGCTTTAATGGGAATTGCCCCTCCAAAGGGAAAAACCTAACACATCAAAAAAAACAATGACTTTCACTTGTCAATTTTTGTCGATGGAAACCAACTTTTTGTATATTTCGGGAAAAATAATACTATGCCCACTATCACTGAAGCACAACCGCTAGCTGTAAAAGAGAACATTACTGCACTAAGAGCTCATCTGGATGCAACCATTCCAGCCAAAAAACTCGAGAAAAATTTATTAATTGCGACATGGAACATCCGTGCATTCGGTGATCTAACTACCAAATGGCAATCTGTACCTAAAGATTCGCCCAAACGCGATTTTCATGCAGTGGCCTGTATTGCAGAGATCTTGAATCACTTTGATGTCATTGCCGTGCAAGAAGTGAAAGCCAACCTGAAAGGATTGCGTGATTGTATGAAGTTACTGGGCGACAATTATTCGTTTCTTCTTACCGACGTCAATCAAGGCGATGCGGGAAACGACGAACGAATGGCTTATATTTTTGATAACCGTCGCGTTCAGTTATCAGGCCTTGCGTGTGAGTTAGTAGTGCCCGATCAATGGCGCACCGATCCCAAAGGATTTACCACTGAACAATTTGTGCGTTCGCCTTACGCGGTGAGTTTCAAAACCAAGGGACAAACTTTTGTTTTGGTGACTATGCACCTGATTTACGGCAATAAATCGGCTGATCGTGTAAACGAATTGAAAGGCATTGCGCGCTGGATGGCATCGTGGGCCAAAGATGTTTATTCATACCACCAAAACCTCATCCTGTTGGGCGATTTCAACATCGATGAACGCGGTGATCTTTTGAACCAAACCTTTATGTCGGAAGGATTGCACATCCCTGATCAACTGGCCGATCCGAAAGTGTTGCGTTCTATCTTCGACGAATCGAAATTCTACGACCAAATTGCCTGGTTCAACGGCACCAACAACCTTCCTCAACTCTCAATGGAATTTGTAAAAGGTGGTTCTTACCCGTTCACACAAGTTGCCTTAGCGAATCGTAACCTCAAGAAAACAGAGCTGTCGTGGATGTTGTCGGATCATTACCCGTTGTGGGCGGAGTTTAAGTTGTAAATACTAATTTCGGTGTTTCAAAAAACGCTTCATGAACACTCCCCTCTTGCTCGCAAAACACCTTCGCGAAATCCATACCGGCGGAAACTGGACAACAACCAATCTCAGAGACACCTTGGCGGATGTCACGTGGGAAGAAGCGCAAAAAAGCGTTTCCGGATTGAATTCGATTGCGGTATTGACCTATCACACGACTTATTATGTTGATGTCTTGCTGAAGGTATTGCAAGGTGGTCCGTTAGATGCGAAAGACGAATACAGTTTTCAACTTCCTCCTATTCAATCGGAGGACGAATGGAAGGAATTGGTGGCGAATGCCTTACTAAATGCCGAAAAAGCAGCGGTTTTGATTGAACAACTCCCCGAAGAACAGTTATTCAGGTATTTCACCGACGAAAAATACGGGAATTATTACCGCAACATCTCCGGAATCATTGAGCACATGCATTATCACTTGGGGCAGATTTCGTTGTTGAAAAAGTTGATCAGGCTATAGAAATAGTCACTCCTCGCCCAACAAATACTGATAGGCATCTTCGTCACCCATACGCGCAGCTTTGATGAGTGTTTTTCGTCCTTCCGGATTACCCAAACCTATTTGAGCTCTACCGAGATAATAGAGCAACTCCGCATTGGTAGGAGATTTCTTGAGCAACCTCATGGCATAATCAATCGACCTTTTGTAATTGCCATCAGCCATTAAAATGCGCAATGCATCAAACTCACTCTGCGTTTTCTTACTTCCCAAATAAAACGTGACAAGGTAATTGCATTCGGTATTCAAATTGGGGAAATAACCGGAATCCAATTCATTCAGCGAAGCCAATACCAAACTATCAAAAGTTGGATGCACTACTTGTACCAAACGAACCGAGTAGAGTCGATGCAAAGAATCCACCCGAAATTTCACCGAAATGTTTCCAAAGTCAATTCCATGAAACGAGGTTAATTCCTGATCAAAACGGTGTTGTATGTACTTCATTACGGTATCTTCTGCAGTTAGATCGATACCACTTTCACAGCGATCATTCGTGAATTTGCCTTTTTCTTTAGTGCTGGAAAAAGAAAACCACATTATTACGAGCGGTATAAATACACTGAGTTTATACATCCGATTCATTGATTAATTCACTTCATTCTCCGACTCACCGCTTTCCTGCCATTGATCCAAGTTGGAAATGGTGGTTTCTGCAATTCCTTCCAGCGCTTCATTGGTCAAAAAGGCTTGATGTCCGGTGAGCATTACCCGCGGATGATTGCGTAAGCGTTCGAACAAGGCATCAGCGGGTGGTGTGATACGCAGATCTTTGAAATAAATCGGTTTTTCAAATTCGTAGACATCCAACCCGGCGGCGGCGATTGTACCATTGTCTAATGCTTCCAGTAAATCGACGGTATTTACAATGCCACCACGAGCTGTATTGACGAACAAAGCGCCTTTCTTAACCTGCGCGAAACGCGATTTATTGAACATCTGTTTGGTTTCGGCATTGAGCGGACAGTGAATCGCAATCACATCCGACTGCGCACACAGCGTTTCAAGGTTTTCGTAACGGATCGCAGTTTGCGTTATCAGCTCCGCATTGATTTCCGGATCATAAGCAATCAATTTACACCCAAATCCGTGCATGATGCGGGCAAATGCCGCTCCGATTTTTCCTGTTCCGATGATGCCAACGGTTTTACCAAACAAGTCAAATCCAACCAATTCATCGAGCCGGAAATCATTGCTCTCCATCAAATCATGGCTTTTCGCCAGTTTTCGGTTGATGGCTAAAATCAGCGCCACGGCATGTTCAGCAATTGCGTTGGGCGAATAAGCAGGCACATTGGCAACTTTTAGTCCCAATTGCTTGGCTTTTTCCAAATCGACATGATCATAACCGACCGATCTCAGCGCCACATACTTCACACCAATTTTGTGCAATTGTTCCAACACTTCCGCCGATGCATGATCGCCGGTAAACAAGGCAATGGCTTCGCAACCTTCGGCAAGTGAAACTGTTTCTTCAGACAGTGACAAATCGGTAAACTGAATAGCGTGTTTACCTTTCGCGGCTGTTTCCAAAAATGGACGATCAAAAGCGTGGATGCTGTAGATGAGGGTTTTCATGGTGTTGGACTTTAATCGATGAGCTATCTATTGGTTGTAGTTATCTTTTAAAGGTAAGGTTAATTTACTTCCAAAACTGCCACCATTTCTTTTCGTTCACCGTTTCTTCGGTTAAAAAAGAAAGATCCATTTCTCCATCATCCACCAGATTCTGCATCTTGGTATAGGAGGTTGAAATATCAAAATAAATGCGATTTCCTGATTGTGTGGTTATCAGATCATAAAATCGGTTGTTCTCAGCTACCAATGATTGGCTGGCGAATGTTTCATCCATGTAAGCCAACAGATCTCTTTCGTCAGACATTCGCGTGATCCGGTAAGGCATTTCGATTGTTCCGTTCCCTGTCAGACTAATTGCTTCCAGTATTTTTTGCCCTAGAATCAACTCGGCGTTTGCTCCATCTTCATTACCCAATTTGGTATAGGCGTAGTTTTTATAAAAATGTGCTCTTGGTGAAAGCAAAATGTTTACAGAAACATACTTCACCACCTCCTCAAATTCATCGTTATCAAGTTGTTCTTCCAATATATTCAGATCTTCCGAATAAGGATTATAGCTTTCATCGGAATACACAATCTGCTGAACGGCTAAAAAATTCTCTTTGGTGGTCTCTGATAGAAACTTGAAAAAATCGTCTGTCATGGTGTTTGAATTTGGTTCAACCGACATTAAAACTTATGGTCTTCAATAATACCAAAAAATCTACCAACCAGCGAAGACATTCAGTTATTCCATCAGCAACTCGTTGTTTTCAGGATTGAGAGCCGAATGCGAAGTGAGAAGGAGAAAGCTCGAAACACTATCCCCCTCATTCCGTTTCACTTCGCCGCGGATGAATGTTTCTCATTCTGAAAGGAAAAGCAAATTAAACAAGCAAGATGCTTTTCCTTTCATTTAAGTATGGTAACTTAGTTCGGACTTTTGCATAACTTTATAACTACAAATTCAATACCGTGAAAATAACTTTAATCTTTGCTACGCTCTTCACCTTTATTCAAATCGCATCTAGTCAGTTTTCGTTGCCTGAAGACTTGACAAAATACTATCAGTACGAGAAAAATCAAACGGTGGATTTTGATTTGGATGGAGACATCGATTTAATCGGCGTAGAAGAAAATCTGATTTTGCTGAGAAATGATGGAAACGGAGAATTTGAAAAGATCATGTTGACGAATTCTTGGCAATTTATGAACCCCTATATATTTATTGGGGACCTAAATAATGACAGTTATCCGGATATAGTTGTCCGTAATAATCCTAATAACGATGATGAAGTTTCCATTTATTGCTATTTGAATGATGGTGCTGGAGGGCTTCAAAGTTCACAGATTATTAATCCGTCAAGTGAAGTTGTTTTTTATTACGCCCAGTTGATTGATTTTGATATAGATGGGGATCTTGATTTTGTGGGAAGACAGGGATATTCACATACTGTTTTATCCATACTTCGGAATATGGGGAATATGACTTTTCAAGAAGAAACAGATTCGCTCGATTTTACTTTTAGGGGAATATTTGATATTGACGCAGATAATGATCCAGATATTTTTGGCTCTAATAATAATGGGTATTTGGTAAGCTTTAATAATGGTACAGGTGTTTTTGATCAGCCTGAATTTGTTGATTTTCAGCCGCAAGGTTCTTCAGTTCCTTTTTATTTTAAGGATGTAAATATGGACGGAGATGTTGACCTTCTATCCATCAACATTATTGATGATGAGCTTGGAATTTACAAAAACGAGGGTAACCTGGTATTTACTTTCACTGAAGCGCATCCTTACGATAATGCAATACCGTTAGTTTTTGAAGACATTAATTACGATAATTATCCGGATATTTTATATTCAAAATCAACCAGTTATGTATCTCCACATCATCACTATTTATTAAACAACGGTGACGGTACTTTCGCCAATTCACAATCCCTAGGGCTAAATATGATCTCACCTTACACTGCTGCTGATAATGGATACAAAGCAGTAGCTGATTTTGATAATAACGGCTTCCTGGATATTTTAATCGGAAACCAAAAACTATTTAAATCAAATGGAGTATTTGATTTTGAACCTTGGCAAGAAATAATGCATACTGATTATGAACTTAAGTTAAGATTGATGGATGTAAACAACGATAATATAGATGACGTTGTTTATACTACTAATTCAGGGATGCGCTATCAATTAGGTCTGGCCAATGGTTACTATTCTCCCGACACAATACATATCGGAGCATTTGGAAATTATTCAAGTATCATCATGGATGTCACCGTTACCGACTTTAATCAGGATGGTTTTGATGACATCTATTACCTGATAGCCAACAACGGTACGCATGTAATGAAAATGTTCGTTAATAACGGGGATGGGACGTTTACAGCTTCGCAAATTCAACCGCTGCCTTCTTATATAAATCAATCGGTTGTTGCTGATCTGAGCGGAGACGGTTTTCCAGACATATTCTATTATGATATCAATGATGCTTTTATAGGTTGGGTCGAAAACTTGGGGAATCTGACATTTTCGGCACCTGTTGCACTCTTTTCAGGACCATTTGCCGATTGCGGAATCAATTATATGGATGCGGAAGGAGATGGAGATAATGACATTGTATATACACAGAGTTACAACGGAACACAAACAGTGTGTTATTTGCCGAACGATGGATATGGATCAACCTTTTCGGCACCTATTCTTCTAAGCCAGGGAGTAGCAGGAAGTATCGAATGTGTAACAATCAGTGATTTAAATGATGATGGAGAACCGGATTTTTTAATTGGTACTTCGACTATAGTTCAACCTACGTTTAATCAGATCCAGATATATTATGGAAATGGCTTGGGCAATTATACCTTGTCGGATCAATTAACTTCTTACCCACTTAAAAGCGTTGGGGCTACAGATATTAATAATGACGGGCTAATAGATTTAGTTGTGCATGAGTCTGATTATCAGCTTTCAATTTTGTCACAGGAATCTTTGGGGGAATTTAGTGCTCCATGGTGCCCGATTAATTTTTTGGAAATCAATATGGACAATTTTGTCTTTGAAGAAGATAGAGACCTCCTATTTGTTAACAGAACAATTACACCTGGTATTTTCCGTTCCGTGAACAATTATTATTCCAATCGTGTCTCGGGAACAATGTATGTAGACATGGATAACGATGGACAAAATGGAGCCCAGGACATGCCTATTCCTTATCATGCACTTGATTTACTGCCATCGGATCAGCAAATATATACCAATACAAACGGTGTCTTTACTGCTTCTGCTTCCGACGGAACCAATTTATTGACTCCTATGCCTTTAACCAATTTTGAATTGGTTACATTACCTGCAACTTACCAGTTTGATGCAATTCCTGCCTCGGACAGTGTTTTTCAAACCTCATTTGGTTATGTTCCGAATACACAGGTAGAAAACCTGGATGTTCAGCTCATTGGCGGATTTCCTCGCTGTAATACAACGGTTAATTACTGGATAGATATCAGTAACCTGGGAACTACAATACCTTCTGGAATTATAGAACTTAAGCTGGATTCTCTAATCGAATTTGTTTCCGGTTCGATGGTTCCTGACTCTGTTGTTGGGCAAAGCATTTATTGGCATTTTGATAGTTTAAACTACTTTGTTGATGTGCCATTGCTTCTTGTAAATGTTGAAATGCCTGATTTTAACAGCGCGGGGGAGCTATTGAGCAGCCAGCTTTTTGCTTATGTAACAGACCCTGGAGGCGCTGTTTTGTCGGTTTATACCGATAGCTTGTTTCAAATTGTGCGTTGTGCGTATGATCCTAATGATAAAACAGCTGAACCTTCAGGTATTGGGCCCGAAGGATTTATTCCGGTTGGTTCGGATTGGCTGGAATATACGATCCGTTTTCAAAATACAGGTAACGACACTGCAGTTAACATCGTAATCCTAGATGAGTTGGATGCTGACCTGGATGTTACAACATTTACACCTTTGTCATTTTCTTTTCCACCGGAAGTTGTGATAAATTCTGAGGGACTTGTCAGTTTCTCTTTTCAAGCTATTTATTTGCCAGATAGTAATGTGAACGAACCGGCAAGTCATGGTTTTATCAGGTATCGTATCCGTTTGAAAGATAACCTGGCGATAAATACACAAATAACCAATACTGCACGGATTTATTTTGATGTTAACCCCGCGATCATTACTAATACTGCTCTAAATACACTATTTGATTGTAATCTGACAACCAATTATACCGTGCCCACGTATTCATGTGAAGGAACCCCGTTAGAGGGGTTTGTTGAGACTGAAATACAGGAAAGTACCATTTCGTGGGAAATTGGAATGGAAGAACAAACCGGTGATTCATTTACTTGGATACCGGCCGAATCCGGAACTTATGATCTGAGCATCGTTGTGTCAAACAATTTGTGTAGCAGTGACACTACAGTAGATATTGTCATATTTGACACCCCGATAATTGAATTAGGCGTATTAGCAGCTGATACCATCTGTATTCAGGATGGAGTATTTACTCTTCCGTCGTCTAATCCGGTTGGAGGATCATGGAGTGGTGCTGGAGTTTCCGGAAATACATTCACCCCAATTACCGAAGGAGTAAATTCGATTATTTATACGTTTACAAATCAGGATAATTGTTTTGCAAGCGATTCAATAACCATATTCGTAGAAAATTGCTTAAGTATTGAGAATCAGATTGATGAGCTTTTCTCTATTTACCCGAATCCTGTCACCAATTCGTTGAATATTGTAGTTGATGCCGAAACAACTGGTTTTGATCTTGCGTTATTCAATACTCTTGGAGAATCACTATTCAATAAGGTGCTATCCGGCCATAAAAATTATACTATTCAAGTGTCTGAACTTCCGAAAGGAGTTTATATGCTTCGATTGGTGCAGTTGGGCTCAAGGGAAAGTTACATGCGGAAAATTATTAAAGAATAATGGTTTTTGAGGATTTCCCAAGAAAATCCAAGTCTGCTTAACAGAGTAATGTATGGAATACATTGATAAGTTTATGGAGAATATTGTTCCTGTCTGCCGACAGGAAGGCTAAAACAAGCTCCGCGGAATACTGCTGGAAATACAACAAAAAAAAGGAAAGCAATGCTTTCCTTTTTTTACGTGGAGAATATCGGACTCGAACCGATCACCTCAACACTGCCAGCGTTGCGCTCTAGCCAGATGAGCTAATCCCCCATTAATCGAGGTCAAATTTAATAGAATTGTTGAAGACAAGCTAGTTTTTCGCAGATTCGGTCAAAGAAAGTTGCAATCAATTCACCACCACCTTCATCGTCTCAGCCCCGAACGTTTGATAAACAGTCAGGTAATAAACCCCGGCAGCTAACCCGGAAACATCCATAGTTGCCGATGAAGCTTGTTCGTTCCAGTCGTTTTTCACCAAAACACGCTGACCTATTGCGTTACAAAGCACCAATTCTTTCACGGCTTTTCCGTTCCAGGAAACGGTGAGTTCATCGGTTGCGGGATTGGGGAACACCACCAATTCGGTTGGCAACAGACACGATTTTGTACTTCTGATTCCCAATACTTCCTGCTCGCCATCGATATCCGTTTGACTCAAGCGGTAATACGTTACACCGGCACATAATTGATCGTCGGTCGTTTCGTAAGTATGCCCTTGCTGGGTTGTTCCTGAACCAGCAATTTGTTTTATTGCTTGGAAATTTAAGCCATCGCAGCTTTTTTCTAATGTGAAATACGCATTGTCGCGTTCGGTTTCGGTTCTCCAGTGAATGGCAGCCGAACCTTCTTCGCAGGCCACATCAAACTCAGTCAGTTCAACCGGCAACAATACCGATGGCAAGCAAAATGTTTGCTGATTGGTCAATCCTCCGGTTGAGCCTGTGAATCCGAAATACGGCGAGTTGGTTCCAAAAACGGTAATCGGATTAAAAGTCGAAGAAATGGTTCCATACATCACTGTCAGTGCCGAATTCCATACACTCGCAGTGAGCGTGGTTGTACCGGCGTTCCAGGAAATTCGGAATTTGTGACTCAATCCGTTTTCGATGTTGTAATTCACCCCAGGTGAAGATTGCAAACGAACCGCATTAGGCGTGGCAACACGCTCACCACCCGCCACAGCATCACAATTAAAATCCAAATCGGGGTTGATGACTCCATTGAACCAAACATCCAAGTGATCGGGATCTTCCGCTCCGACACAACCAATGAGTGGTGCCACAAAATCATCACGATCTTCGAAATTAAGATACGTATCAATCTCAACAGTCACAGAATTGGTAATTCCTCCTGCTCCAAGTGCTCCTCCAACTGTTCCGCATTTACAGCGAGCAAGTGGATCATTTTGCATCACAAAAGCAATTCCATCTGCTCCACCATCATTTGCTCCGAGGTTCACATCAATATCGTAACTGAAATTGGCTAAAAAGTTGAGGGTCGAATTGGCATCCCAAGCACAACCACGCTGACTTCCTAAATCAGGAGTAAGCGTCACGCACGTAAACGGAGACGCCGAAGTAGCATCATCCACCAAGTTGTATTGCGGATTGGTAGAAGTGCCTGTTGTAAAACTTTGGGTGGCGCATCCTATAGCATCACCGGCAGCATTTTTAGGTACTATTCTCCAATAATAGGTCGTGCTAAACGCCATTGGCGTAGCATAAGTGGTTGAAGTTGTATTTCCTAAAAACGGCGGAACCGGAGTGGTACCGAAGTACACATCGTAGCTTGCAGCAGTATTGCACCCTGAAGAAGCAGGCGCTGTCCATGACAATCCGTTGCACGTAGAAACTCCTGTAGCCAGATTGGCCGGAACCAAAGCTGTGGCACAACTTGGAACGGTTGGATTAGAAGCTATCAATGAAATAGCATCAATGGTAGCGGCAGGGGTTGTACCGATACTGGCATCATTTTGCCAACTGAACACCAAACGCTTGGTTGTACCTGCATTAGAAGCCGGAATGGTAATGGTTGCCGACCCGCAAGCCGCTTGTAAATTGTAAAACGAATTTCCTAATTGAACAGCTGATGCGTCGCTCGTTGTAAACATGGTATTGGCAACCGGTGTTACAGCTGTTGATCCTAAATAAATACGTAAACCGTCCCAACCACCTTCGCCTTGACCTCTCCAGTTGAAGGTAAGTGTAATGCATGTTTGTCCGGCAGGAAACGTCACATCATCATAAAAATGAGAAATATCAGAAGTAGTGATGGTATAGTTGTTATTCCCTGCAGCGGTTCCCACATAAGCACCTTTGGTACCTACGCAAGATGATTGTGTTCCGGCAAACCATCTGTTTGTGGCTCCGTTCACAACGGCCCAGCCATTGGCAGGTAAGGTATTTGTTGCATTTTGAAAACTACCGTCGCAACCGGCGGTTCCTGTATTGTTATTCGGATTGATAATGGTAGTTTGGGCTAGACTTAAAAAGCAAGAAGAACTCAGAGAAAAACCGAGTACAATGAGCACTTTAGTAATAGTTGGCAGCATATGAAATCGTATTTGAGTTTAGTATAGCGACCCAAAGCTACAATAACCCTATATTTTTAGTATAACGTTTTAGTAATTATTTAGTAACTATTTTTTTTCATTCTTGAAAAGCTACTACAAGGTTTTACTAATGATTAGTAGTGAAATTCTTGTAAATACACGAATTCCGGTCGAAATCTTAGCCGTTACTAACGGTTAGAAACACTTACGTGCCTATGAATAAAGGGATTCATTAAATCGAATTCTGATTTTAGTCGTTCAATTAACGAACTTTTGTACTCGTTGTTTGGGTGATTTAGTACAATCCTAAAATAACGTGATTTTAGCGCAGAAGCTTAGCCGTTACTATCCGTTAGAAACGGCTTTGGTACCGAAAACACTGACCTGAGACTATTTTGACTTTTTAACCGTTTACATTTAACCCACTTCGTAAAATTCCGTAATTTAGACCTATGATTTCATCCATTCGTAAAGAAGATCTGGCCCGGTTCGGCAACTTGGAACTATTGGCAAAACAAGTTGTTGAAGGATTCATTACCGGCTTGCATAAAAGTCCGTTTCATGGTTTTTCGGTCGAATTTGCTGAACATCGACTTTACAACAAAGGAGAATCTACGCGTCACATCGATTGGAAATTGTTTGCCCGAAGCGAAAAAATATTCACCAAAAAATACGAGGAAGAAACCAACTTGCGTTGTCAATTGGTGGTTGATACCTCGTCGAGTATGTTGTATCGCGGGAAAAACAATTTGTCGAAACTCGAATTCTCGATGCTTTGCGCGGCTTCAATTGCCGAATTATTGAAACGTCAGCGCGATGCCGTAGGTCTTTCGTTGTTTGATACCAAACTCGGATTGCACACTCCAGCCAAATCATCAGCTGCGCACCACCGTTTTCTGGTTCACGAAATGGAAAAGGAATTACGCGAGTATTCCGACCAATCCAAAAAAGGAACCAACGCCATTCAGGCTTTACACGATATTGCCGAACTCTGTCACAAACGTAGTTTAGTAGTGTTGTTCACCGATTTATTGGATGATCCCTCGCAATTGGAAACGTTCATGCAGGCCATTCAACATTTGCGCCACAACAAACACGAGATCGTTATTTTCCATGTGATCGATAAACAAACCGAAGTGGATTTCGCCTTGGAAAACCGCCCGGTGAATTTGGTTGACATGGAAACCGGTGAAAAAATGAAGCTTCACCCCATGGAAGTGAAAAAAGCGTATACCGATGCAATCCAAGCTTATTTTGCCGAAGTGGAATTGAAATGTGCGCAGTACGCCGTTGATTTCATGCCCGTCGATATTCAAAACGGACTGCAAGATGTGTTAACCAAGTACATGCTCAAACGACAACGATTGTATTGATTTTACCCAAATTATATAGTGCCTGAAATCAACATGAAACACTTTTTCTTTCTACTCCTTATCACCATTTCAAGTTCAGCGTTCAGCCAAAAGATTTTTAACGTTTACGATGGTTTTACGCTGGAGTTGATTGATTCTGTAGCGGTTAGTTCCAAAAAAAAGAAAGTGGTAGTTTCAACTGTTTCATTGGGTATTTATAGCGTTACGAACACAGAAAGAGGAACACAGCTTACTTTTAAAAAGCCAGGTTATCAAACACAATATTTCGATTGTTCGGATGATGGAAATAGTTCTCTTAAGATCATTTTGGCTCCCACAGAATCGTTATTAAAATCTTATAGATCGAAGCTGCCGTATTATAAAACAGAAACGTTTTTCGAGGAGATAAAAACAACTGAAACAAATACGAATGCGACTGATGTTCCAGTTGAAAAAGACACTGTTGATGAAAACCACGTTTACACTTACGTGGAAGAAGTCGCTGATTACCCAGGAGGAAAAGCTGCCCTTGCAAAATATATTCAAGACAACGTCGAGTATCCTCAGCAGGCATTTGATTTGAAAATCAGCGGAAAAGTTTTCGTGCAATTTGTGATCAGCACAACCGGAGCTGTTTCTAATGTAAGAGTTGTAAGAGGGGTGAATTTACCAATGGATGCAGAAGCATACCGTGTTGTAAAAGCCATGCCGGCTTGGACTCCCGGACGTTTGAAAGGAAAGCCGGTGAATTGTGTTTTTAATTTACCTATCAGTTTTAAGATGCGGTGATTTAAAGGGTCTTTTGGATTTTTTTAATTGAATCTGGTTTTAAAACTAACATTTCAATTACCGGATATTAAAAACTTCCCATGGTAACTATTCCATTCTTTTATTAATTTTACAGCGCAATTACGCATTCGTACCCACACACACATTTTTACATTTCGTTTTACACTCATTTACTCAAAAAAACAACACATGAAATTATTATTAACATACCTAAAACGCTATAAACCACTCGTTTTTTTAGCACTCATCCTAGCCAGTATCAATCAGGTTTTCTCGCTGTTGGATCCCACTATCTTCGGGAAAATCATCGATTACCTCAACGGTTATGTCAACGGCGGAAAGACCATTCCGGCAGAAGAATTTTATTGGGCCATCGGAAAACTCATCGGCGCATCGATTGGTGTTGCCATGGTGAGTCGCATTGCCAAAGCGTTTCAAGATTATTTCACCAACTTGGTGATTCAGCGCATCGGAGCAGATATTTACACCGATGGGTTAAAACACACGTTACAGGTTCCGTTTCAAGAATTTGAAGATCAGCGTAGTGGTGAAACATTGAACGTGCTGCAAAAAGTGCGTACCGACAGCGAAAAATTCATCCTTAGCTTTATCAATATCGTTTTTGCATCAATGGTCGGACTGGTGTTTGTGATGATTTACACGGCTACCGTTTTCGGCGGGCTGATTCCGGTGTACATTATTGCTGCCATTACGCTTGGAATTCTCACTAGTTACTTGTCGCGCAGAATCAAAAAAGTACAAACCACCATTGTGCGAGAAACCAAGTTATTGGCGGGAAGTACCACCGAAAGTTTGCGAAACATCGAATTGATCAAAAGTCTTGGGTTGACGAATCAAGAAACCAACCGACTCAACGATACCACACGTAAAATCCTACAACTGGAATTGAAAAAAGTGCGCGATATCCGCAGTATTTCCTTCATTCAGGGCACATTGGTGAATCTTACGCGTCAGATCATTTTGTTCATATTGTGTTACCTGGTATTTGGAAGTATCTTGACTCCTGGTCAAATCATTACGCTTCAGTTCTTTTCCTTCTTCATTTTCGGACCCTTGCAGGAAGTTGGTTCTGTATTGATCAGCTACCGCGAAATGCAGGCTTCGATGGAAAATTTCGAGCAAATTGTGAACACACCGCTCGAAGTAAAACCGACCAATCCTGTTCCGATGGGATTCATTGAGCGTTTGCGTTTCGAAAATGTATCGTTCCGTCATAAAACAGCGCAATTCGAAGCCTTGTCTAATATCTATTTTGATGTTGAAAAAGGAGAAACTATCGCGTTTGTAGGTCCAAGTGGTTCGGGGAAAAGTACCCTAGTAAAATTGCTTGTCGGATTGTATTCTCCATTAAGCGGCGATATCAACTACAACAATATCAGTGTCAACAACCTCGATAAAGACGAATTGCAGCAACAATTGGGCTTCGTGACACAAGATACCCAACTATTTTCTGGAACCATTCGCGAAAACCTCTTGTTTGTGATGCCGAATGCTACGGAAGATGAAATCAATCAGGCATTGTCGAAAGCAGCGTGTGACAACCTCATTGAACGCAGTGAAAAAGGAATTGATACCGTAATCGGCGAAGGCGGAATGAAACTCAGTGGTGGTGAAAAACAACGGTTATCCATTGCTCGTGCGCTCTTGCGTAGTCCGCGACTCATGGTGTTTGACGAAGCCACTTCTGCGTTGGATTCATTGACCGAAGAAGCAATCTCCAATACCATCAAAGCTATTACCAATCAAAAAGAACACATTACAGTCTTGATTGCGCATCGTTTGTCGACTATTATGCATGCTGACCGCATTTTTGTGCTCGAAAAAGGAGTGATCATCGAAACCGGAAAACACGAAGAACTCCTTGCTGAAAAAGGCTTGTATTACGCTATGTGGCGCCAGCAGATTGGGGAACGTAGGGAATAACTTCTTTTGGATGCTTGATGTTGGATCATTTTCGATGTTGGATGTTTGATTTTTGATGTTGGATTGAGTTCTCATCAAAAATCCAACACTGTTTTCTAAAAAAAAACAACCTCGGTTTAGAAGGGAAATCGATTTTTTACAATAAAAACACATCAAAAATCCAACATCCAACATCAAGCATCACCGCTGGTGGGAGGCCTCCAACAAATCCAAAATAGTCTTCACAGGACTGAATGTCGTGCTTGGAATTTCCACAAAAAGACTGTTCCAATGCGCCATGCTGCCATTCCACAATCCGGGAAGTTCAGTGAAGCAGATTTCTTTTCCGCGGTATTTTTTGTTGACGATGAAGTAATTGTCCGGATCGCTGTAGCGCATAAAATCCACTTTTGATCCGTCGTAGAGTTTTCCTGAACAGACCATCATCACCGGATTAAAGTGCGTCGATTGAATCATCAAACGGTACTGATCAGCACGGGTATTGATTTGTGCTTTTTCAACGATTTGTTTCGAAATACGGCCTTTATCATTTACCCAGAACGGTCCGCCACCGGGTAATCCTTCGTTGCGCACCATGCCGCAAACACGGATCGGGCGTTTCAGTAATTCCACGATTTGATCAAGCGGCAACATCAAATCATCCGTATGGTATAACTCGCACGATTCATTGAGTTTGATAATCGCTTCCAATGACGGATTGGCGATGATTGAATTGATTTCTGCCTGAACCGCCAACAACAAACCACCTAGCAATTGCTGTGTTCCAATGGCTTCTTCCGAATGGTTCCAGTGCTGAACGTTGTCGATGTTTTTAATGAAAATCACATCTGATTCTAAGGTATTCAAGTTGCTGAGCAACGCTCCATGGCCGGCAGGTCTGCGCAACGGCTCTCCGTTTTCACAAAATGCAGGTTCACCTTCTTTCGTAAAAGCAAACGCATCCGTTGCCGGATTTTGCTCACTGAAAGAAATCAATGGTTTTTTACCTGTCATTCCTTCCAAATCCTGCAAGCGTTTATTAATCAATGGCTGAAAAGCAGAACGAATGGTGAAGTGAAAATTACAGGTTTGATTGGCCACCGCCAACCCTTGTAAAATATGCTCGTGAAACGGATTCAACAAGAATGGTCCGTGCTTGTGAAAAGGAATAAGTCCTTTAGGCAAATGTGCCAATCCCATTCCGTTGTCATTGAGAATATAAGCCACAAACGCGTCAATTTCCATTGTGCGTTCGCTTAGTTGATGCTGCACTTCAGGTGGGAACTGATAGAAAAACGCAAAATCTTCAATGTGATTTAAGAAGCGCTCTACCTGACCGCGATTTTCTTCGGTAGGTGAAGAAAGGAAATCGAATAAAAACTCAAACATCCGCGACCCAGAACCAGAGGCTGGTATAAAATAGGCTTTCGATTCGTCGGAATGATGAAATAATTCACGCAAACGTTTGGCATCTTCATCGGCAATAGCCACAATTCCTTCGCCCAATTTACAAGGTGCATGCAATAATAATTCCGGCTGAGCTTGCGCTATACGGGTTTGTTGTTCCTCAAGTGTAGTATTTGGCATTCAATGCAACTATTATGTAGTGTTTTTGTTACTTTGCACCATGCAACACAGTCGTTCTTATTGGTCGTTCTTCCGTCAGGCAAAAGGTCGACATGGCGTTCACTCTCCGTTTGTTTTTCAACTCGTGGATACCTGTTTAACGACAAAGGTTGAGAAAAATTTTAACATACTTCGAAAAAAGTGGTATGCTCAATTGAAGCATGATCGCGAACCGTTTTCCGTCATCGATTTGGGAGCCGGATCTAAACAATTGTCGCAAACCCGCACCAAACAACAGTTGCTCACCACTAGTTCGAGCAGCGGAATTTACGGCGATGTCTTGTACCAATTGGCGTATTTTTTCAAACCGTCGCATGTACTTGAATTGGGTACTTCGCTCGGAATAGGAACGGTTCAGTTGAAAATGGGCGCTCCGAAATCGCACATCATTACCGTTGAAGGTTGCCCTACTACCCTTTCCAAAGCCTGTCAATCGTTTGATTACTGGAAGTTAGACGGTATCACGACGATCAATGCTTCGTTCAAAGAATTTTTGGCGCAACCCGTTTTTGTGCAATACGATCTGATTTTCATAGACGGTCACCACAACGGAGATTCCACGCTGGAATACCTAGAATTACTGCAACAGCATTCGCACGAAGAAACGCTTTTTATCTTCGACGATATACGTTGGAGCGATGATATGTGGGAAGCCTGGAAAACCATCGTAAGTGACGAACGCTTTCACGTAACGGTTGATTTGGGCAGAATGGGACTCGTTTGGCGCCGACCGCAACAATTGAAAGAACAGTTCACCATTCGACCGAAAATTTGGAAGAACAAACTTTTTTAGTTTCCTCCAACTCCCCAGTTCCCCAATTACTAGTTCCCATTTACTAAAAAAGTTATCTTTAAATCATGAAAATTTACACCAAAAAAGGCGATAGCGGCACTACCGGATTGATCGGAGGAACGCGTTTACCAAAGCACCATATTCGCATCGAATCGTACGGCACGGTTGATGAATTGAACAGTTATATTGGTTTGATGCGCGATCTGATTGCAGACCAAACCCTTACTCCCGTTTTGTTGGAAATTCAGGATCGCTTGTTTACCATCGGTTCTCATTTGGCGGCCGATCCGGTGAAATCGAAAATGGAATTACCCAAATTACTGGAAGCCGATGTGACATTTCTCGAAACGGAGATCGACGTGATGGATGCACAACTGGAACCGATGAAATTCTTTGTACTTCCGGGCGGACATCCAACGGTTTCTCATTGCCATATTGCGCGTTGTGTTTGCAGAAGAGCAGAGCGTTTGATATCACATTTGGCCGAAAACGAACCCGTTGAAGCCTTGATTGGAGCCTATATGAATCGCCTGAGTGATTACTTATTCATGCTTTCGCGCAAACTTACCAAAGATTTGGGTGCAGAAGAGATGCCTTGGAAGCCTAGAAACAACTGATTTTCAATTGTTTAAAAAATAGTTCGAAACATTTTTTTCTTTCCTCACCAATGTACTTGGATTTTTTGAAAATAAGATTATTTTTGCGCCACAAACACTAATACTCTTTAGAAGATGTACTGGACACTAGAATTAGCATCATATTTGGAGGACGCTCCATGGCCTGCATCAAAAGACGAATTGATCGATTACGCAATTCGCGCAGGAGCACCATTGGAAGTGGTAGAGAATTTACAGGATTTGGAAGACGAAGGCGATATTTACGAAAGTATCGAGGAAATTTGGCCTGACTATCCGTCAAAAGACGACTTCTTGTTTAATGAAGATGAATATTAAGAAATTCAATCTCCTTAGTAAAAACCGCCTTAGTTAGGCGGTTTTTTTTGTTTTATCCGTTTGTGATACAAACTGCCTTAGATCTTCCAAAAATGGTTCATTCAAAACGACTACTTTTGTAAACATCACCTTGAAAAGTATACATGAAACGCTTATTTACCTTACTTCTTTTCACAACTCTTAGCTTTAGTGCTTTATCTCAGCTAACTAGCAGTGATATTTCTGAGCTCAGAATAGAATTACTTCGGCTAATCAATCAAGAACGAAATTTGAAAGGACTGAATTCACTTGCTTTTGATCCGAAACTAAAAGAAGCCGCCGAATTTCACAGCGATTACATGGTTAAAAAACAGGTTCTGTCTCATGAACAAACCTCACAGTCAACCAAAACCCCTGAAGACCGCGTCAAAAAAGCAAATGGAAAAGAATTTGAAATTGTAGGCGAAAACATTCTTTACACCGTTCCGCAAACATTTCCGCTAAAGAAAAAGGCTGTTTTGGATTTGGCTAACACGATGTTTCTTCAATGGAAAAATTCACCACCACATTATGCCAATATTCTTCATTCGGAATATGTCTTAACCGACTTTGGGTTCTCGGTTGATCTTAAAACCAATCACGTATATGCAACCGAAGTATTCGGAACGAAAGGAATACAAGTTCCGGGGCAGTTATCGGAAAATGCCTTTGGAATTAGAAAAGGAGATAATAGCTGCGAGGGACTCATTCAAGAATACGATGGTTTAATCACAAATCTTGGAAATGCAATCGGTGTCAATAATAAAGACATCATTCTTTATTATAATGATGTCGAATATATTACCTCCTTTCTCACCAATCAAAACGATGGTATTGCGGTTGATTTGCTACTAGATAGTCAAATGGCATGCGGAAAACCAAACGAACTTGATTTTTCTCCGGTTTATGACGGCATTTTATTACAGCCCGTTTACAGAGATGCATTATTCGCCAATAATGAAGCAAAAGGAGATTACCGGTTCATCTCGAAAATCGGAACCATTCCGGAACAATATAACACAGAAGAACTTTCGGTTTCATTGATCATCATAAAAAATGGCATGGCTTGTTCATACACCTACCCTGTAGAAATCCCTAGTGCGACTTATCAGCTTAGCGATGTCCAACCTATACTCAAAGAAGAAGCCAATGCAACGTTTACGCGTACTGGAATTATTTATTCGGAAGAAAAAGAATATGACTTTAAACGGAATGTTGTTTACAGTGAAAAACAACAATCGTATGAGAAATATCCAGGTAGTATTTATTCCGTAAGTATAATTAGTTACAGCTCTGTTGAAGGAAGTTTAAAAAACAACGAACGCTTGCATAACGACAGAGCACAATACATCCTTCGTAAACTGCACAATGAACGCAACTTTAGTGACTCTGTTGTACATATTACTGCCATGGAGAATTGGCCTAAAATGCGCTTTCAACTCAATTATTTCGATCTGGAATCGCTTTCTAATCAGTCAAACGATTCCATCAAAAACTATTTGCGGTTAAATTCCTCTCCTTTTTGGGATTCGTTACTCTATACACAACGGAAATCAACCGCAATCATAAACATAAAAGGCACACTCGATTCAACGGCGGATTATAGAGAATTGCTGAATTTGAATTTGCGAACCGCAATTGCTGAAAAAAACGATCAACTTGCCAATAAAGCGCTTTATGAATTATTTCAAGTTGACGATCCAACAATAATCGGAACATTATTGGAACCTTTTGTTTTTCAGGCACTCACTACAAATCCTGAGTTGGTTCAAAACGCAGCTGCTGTGTTGGCAAAAGAAACCAACTATTATCTCTATCCCTGTGCCGAATTTATCGATGCCTGGATTTACCGGCTGGATGAATTATCACCTGAAGCAAAACACAATCTGATCAATCTATACACCCATTTGTCAGTTGCATTAATCGATGAATGGGATGTGCCTTCACAGCGTTTGGCAAAAGTAATCCATCCGTCTAAGGTATACGAGACTGCCAATATGCTAAACAATGAATCGTTGTTGTTGAATTTTCATTTAGCTGCCATTGATTATTTCGGACAAATAAACGACGGTCCCAATATCAGCCGGTCATTTAATTTCATTGTAAAGCACTTCAAAAAAGCAACGCTTTCAGAACAAGAACGAATTGATTTGGCACTTTTCTTTAATAACTGGACACAATATCATTCTACGATTGATCTGCTGTATTCAGGTATTGACTCCCCTACTTTTTCGGAGGAATCGGCATTTATTCTTCTTGCAACCGCATTCGCATATCAATCAACCTTGACTGATGATCAACGGCTACAGATTCAGGAACGTGCTTATACATTTAATCCTGATCTCTGGTGTGAGTTCATTCGAAAAAACAAACAACTCAAACGCATTACTTTTGTGAAAAATGCATTCTGTAGCAGGTGTAATTAACACAAACGAGGCAAACACATTTTTAGAATCACCAATCTCAAACAGATTGATTCGTTTTAATTATATGAAACTACTTATCAATCTTGTGCTTTGCCTTGACTTCTATTGTTCAGGCTAATAACCATTTCAATCCGTTTAAAAATGTACTTTTGCGATTGTGTTAAGAATCGAATAACTTGAGTAGTTTTCCAACAACAATATCACAACCGAACGAGCGTTTTTACGCTATGTCGCGATGGATACTGTCTCTTTTTTTCTGTAGTACGATCATTGGTGTTTGCTCATCCGTGAATGCACAGGAATTTCGAAAAGAAGCACTGGATTCGCTGCTCAATCAACCCAACAGAGGACGTATGCCCGGATTCGCTGTTCGCATTCTCAAAAACAACGAAGTCATCTACACTACCCAATTTGGAATGGCCAATACCCGGAAACGAACCCCGATGAGCCAAACTTCCATCATGAACATCGGTTCGGTGACCAAACAATTTACGGCTTACACTATTTATTTATTGGAAGAGCGTGGTTTATTGCTCACGACCGACGACATTCACACCTACTTGCCTGAACTCCCCGATTTCGGTCAGCCGATCACGCTAAAGCATTTGCTGGCACATACCAGCGGACTGCGCGATTACCCCGATTTGATTTCGTTGTTGAATCAATCGAATAACCGCAATCTTCAGTATTCGGAAATGGTCGAGTTTCTGCAAACGCACAAAGAACTCAACTTTAATCCCGGAACACAATTCTGTTATTCGAATACCGGTTACATGATGCTGGCCGCAGTTATCGAACGTGTTTCCAAGCTATCGTATGCCCAGTTTTTGAAACAGGAAGTTTTTGATCCGTTGAACATGAAAACCGCGTTTGTGAATGAAGGCATTTTGAGCGAACAAGCTGACGGAACTAGTAATTACCTCATCAACGAAGCCAAAACCAAAGCGTTTAAAAGTCGTGCTCACCGCGATGTGATTGGCGCAACGGGTGTTTTTTGTTCATTGGAAGATTTAAGCGCTTGGAATCAGCTATTTGTGAATCACGAAACAGGGCGAAACCGTTCAGCTGTCATTGCCAAAATGGAAAGCGGAGCTTCGTTGTCGGATGGGTCAAGCTGTCATTACGGCGGAGGATTGATTCTCAAAAATTACCGCGGAGAACGCGTAGTGGAACATTCGGGTGGCTGGGGAGAATACCTTACGCAATACAGACGGTTTCCGGCTCAAGGAATCACGATCATGATTGTGACCAATAGTTTATTGGATTCTCCTTTCGAAATCTGCGACAACATCTCGAACCTCCTGATTGATTTCGAAGACCACAATCACCCCGAACCACTGAGCTTTGAAGGATTATCACTGGCCGAAATGAACGGCACTTACCTGTCGGAAGACAATATTATCCGGCATGTAACGGGCAACGATTCCACACACCAACTTCGGGTGTATAATTCTACCAAGACTGTTTACAGCACGTATTCACTGCAAACCCTAGAATCTCTGGCCGACCAAACAACCGGTTTGTTTTTCGCTGATTCTGCCGGCAATGAATTGGTGTTTCACCTACTGAAAGACAACACCAAACAATTCATTTGGTATGCAGGTACCTATTTTCAAACCAAGCGCATCTACACTGCTGTTACTCCGTTTACCGCTTACACGCCTTCTTTCCAGGGGAAATACTACTCCAAAGAAATGCACCGAACCGTGAAAGTAAAGTACAATCGTAGAAAACAGGAACTGGTGCTGGTGCTATTCAGACTGATTCGTTACCGCACCAAACCTGTAGGTCAATCTGTTTTTCAATTGGAAATAGACGACGATCCGTACATTATTCGTTTTGTAGACAACGCTTTTGTATTCGGGAATGATTGGGTGTACAACCTGAAAGTCGAAAGGAAGTAAGGTCTATTATCAAACATTTATCGTCTTAATCCAAAAGGTAAATTGGAAGAAGAATACTTGCTTTCATGAAGATTTAATTGGTTTTAGTCATTAACGTAAGTTCGGGATAATGAATGTATTTCATTGAAGGCTAAGTTTGAAGCGCTAGAAAAAAACAGGAAGACCCTAATAAACAACATTTTATAATCCATTTGTTTTTTTTTTATATCTTTCATTCTGCAATTAATAATGACGTTAACATAGGTATTGTAAGAAATGAAACAAATCCAATTTATAGAAACCATACTTTATGTGAACGAACAAATGGCGAGCACGGATTTTTACACAAAACTATTTCGACAACATCCTGATCTAAACGTTCAGGGAATGACCGAATTTAAACTTGCTGAAAATTGTAAATTAGGACTGATGCCTAACAATGGAATTGCAAAAATACTTTCGGATAAAACGCCGCATCCTGAACAAGGAAATGGAATACCGAGGTGCGAACTTTACTTTTACGTGGAAAGCATCGAATTTGAATTTGAAAATGCACTTAAAATTGGTGCAAAACTCATCAGTCCGATTGAAGACCGAGATTGGGGCGATAAAGTTTGTTATTTTGCTGATATTGATGGACATATTATTGCCTTTGCCGAAAAACTGAACAACAATTAAGTAGCGATTAAATAGGCAAGATCAACCTTACGTTGGAGCCTTACTACGATTATAAATGCGAAACACTTCAGACTATTAACTAGAACTTAAACAAGAATGAAAATAACTCAAACATTTTGGTCGACCATTTTAGTAGTTCTAATGACGGGCTTTACTATGGCGCAAGCTCCAGAGAAGGCAGCACCTTTTACTGCTGTAAAATGGGAAAACGAACTACCGATTGTACGTATCAACAACGAATGGTATCCACTATTAAAAATCAATGACTTAGACGCAAAAAACATTGTTGATTTCTGTAAAAAAGCATATGACAGTAAATACCAAAAACGCTTTAGCGAAGATTTGGTAGAGGTTTTAACTGGCATGGGAAAACCACCAGGTTCAAGTGTAAAGTTGACACTAAAAAAAGACGCTGGAACGATTGTTAAAACGGTCGAAATGACGAAAGAAAACCGACAATTGGCTTGGAAATACAATAATGAAGCGACGGAAGTTGTTTCTAATGACAAAATAGAAATCGTTGAGCAACACACCGATAAAAACTACGAAGTAAAGGCGGGAGACAAAACAGTTATTCAGCCCAAATCGGGACTATTTACGATTAAAGCAGCCAAAATAACGTATGAATACAAAGGTATCATAGAAGGTACTGACGTATTATATTTTGACAACTATGGAGAAACCGTAGTGCTAGTTCAAACACGACCGTCTGAACTGCAAGGAGGCAATCAAACAATTATTTATAAAGACAAAAAAACAACCATTATCAACCATACCCGCAAAACTGTGGCGAATTCGCCGTTCAGACCAAAGGATACCGAACCACCAACTATTGCCACTTCAGCAAACAGAGAATCGGAAGGATACGAAAAACTGGCCAATGAAACCATCGCAGGAAAGGAATGCGAGGTCTATCATAACAAAGCAATTAACGCTAAATATTGGCTATGGAACAACATTGATTTGCGATTAGAAAACTATACCCTCGGAAAGAACGGATATACTAAAAACGCAACATCGGTTGAAACGATCACATCCATTCCAAACGACCTCTTTTTGATTCCTGAAGGATACGAAAAATAAAACATTCTTACGCTTAAGTCTAAGGTTTATGGTAAATACCTGAAACTGATGAAAGCGTTTAATCTTCGAAGGACAAGCGATATAAATCCAACGTAATAACGTTAGAAATAATTTATCCGTGCATCTGTGGGAAGTGTTCTATACGTTGAAACGGAAATGCATAATATCACCGTCTTCCACCACATATTCGCGGCCCTCTACCTTAAATTTCCCGGCTTCTTTTACCGCTGCCTCAGACCCCAATGTGGTGTAGTCGTTGTATTTCATCACCTCAGCACGAATAAATCCTTTTTCGAAATCGGTATGAATTACTCCTGCAGCTTGTGGTGCGGTAGCTCCGATTGGAACCGTCCACGCACGCACCTCTTTTACACCGGCAGTGAAATAGGTTTGTAAATTCAACAAGGCATAAGACATACGAATCAAACGATTCACCCCGGGTTCTTCCAAACCAAGCTCGTCGAGGAACATTTTGCGTTCTTCGTAAGTCTCCAATTCGGTAATATCTGCTTCTATCTTCGCACCGATGAGCAATACCTCGGCGTTTTCTTCTTTTACTGATTCGCGCAAAGCATCCACGTGAGCGTTTCCTGTAAGTACAGACGATTCGTCTACGTTACACACATACATCACCGGCTTTGACGTAATGAGTTGGAATTTCTTCACGATCTCAATTTCCTTCTCGTCCAAATCCATTGAACGCACCGATTTTCCTTGCTCCAACACCGCTTTGATGCGAATCGCCAATTCGTTTTCTTTCACCGAATCTTTGTCGCCCGACTTGATCACACGTGCCAAGGCCTGAATGCGTTTTTCGATGGATTCCAAATCTTTCAGTTGCAACTCGATATCGATTACTTCCTTATCGCGCACCGGGTTCACATTGCCATCAACGTGAATGATGTTTCCGTCTTCGAAACAACGTACCACGTGCAAGATCGCATCCGTTTCGCGAATATTCGCCAAAAACTGATTACCGAGTCCTTCACCTTTGGAAGCACCTTTCACCAAACCGGCGATGTCTACAATTTCCATGGTAGTTGGCACCACACGCTCCGGATTGACCATGCTTTCCAGTTTCTCCAAGCGCGGATCGGGCACTGAAATGGTTCCCACGTTCGGTTCAATCGTACAGAACGGGAAGTTAGCCGACTGCGCTTTTGCATTCGACAAACAGTTAAACAAGGTTGATTTACCTACGTTCGGCAAACCTACAATACCACATTTCAAGGCCATGATGAGAAAATTTGACTGCAAAGGTAATCATTTGTTGGATTTGTGGAAAGGTGGGGAGGAATGAGACACATTTGATCGATTTGCTACCGGGCTCAGATAGTCCCGTAGGGACGTAATCTGATAACAAACAAATCATCTAATCAATTTCGCCCCGTAGGGTCGAGACAGCATACGTTGTTTCAACTATAATTGGTATTATTGATCACTAATGCCCAACATCATGACAAAATCACCTCTGCTCATCTTCTTCCTCCTTCCATTTACCGCAACCGCTTTCAGCCAAGACACCATCAAACCCCTCAAAAAATCTTGACTAATTCGGTTGCGAGTAAAGACTGTTACTCTTTTACCCTGCCCCAACCCCATTAAACCTTTTGGCATACTAGTTGTCTTAGCTTTGTACAAACGGTTTTACATGGAATTGAGTAAAAAGCAGATTCAGCATCTGTATTGGCGAGCAGGTTTTGGCGTTGATCCTTCCGATTTAAACAAGCTGGAAGGAAAACCGCTGGAAGTGCTGGTAGACGAATTGTTTGAATCGAGCAAACGTTTCGCCCCCTTGGAAATGAAGCTTGCTGCAGGTGCTTCCAATCAGAAAAAGCAAAGTAAGAACGAAAAGAAGAAGCAAGCGAAGATCAATAAAACCGGCCTGCACGAATTAAATGTGCTATGGATGACGCAATTGGCAACAACCGAGGCGGTTCTTCGCGAAAAAATGACGCTGTTTTTCCATGACCATTTTGCCGTACGTATAAAAAGTCCTGTTGATAATCTCACCTTCAATAATCTCTTGCGAGAGCACGCTCTTGGCGATTTCGGGAAATTGCTGGTTGCCGTTTCTAAATCGCCAGCCATGCTTTCCTTTTTGAACAATAAACAAAACGTCAAAGATCATCCGAACGAAAATTTTGCCCGTGAAGTCCTGGAGCTTTTTACACTTGGTCGTGACAATGGCTATACGGAAAAAGACATTCAGGAAGCCGCGCGGGCGTTTACAGGTTGGAGTTATGACGAGGAAGGGAATTTTGTCATTCATCAAAAAAAACACGACGACGGATCAAAAACCTTTCTTGGGCATACCGGAAACTTTGACGGTGATGATATCTTACAGCTGATCTTAAAGGAAAAACAAACAGCGATATATCTCACCGAAAAGCTGATCGACTTGTTTATCGGTAGAGAATTACCCGGCAATCGTGCGGAATACTTTGCAAGCGTGTTTTTTAACGCGAACTACGACCTTCAAACTTTGATTCGAGCCTTGCTGACATCGGATGATTTTATGGATGCGCGTTCCATTGGCTGCAAAATAAAATCGCCCACCGAGTTTTTAACTGGAATGACACGCTTGTTTGAGGTTGATTTCAAAGAAAAAACCACCTTGGTCCAAATCCAGCGCAAGCTCAATCAGGAATTGTTTTTTCCCCCGAATGTAGCCGGTTGGCCCGGTGGTCGTGCGTGGATTGATAGTTCCACATTGATGTTGCGACTCAAAGCTCCTTCCGTGATTTTGAATTTCGGCGTGATCGAATGGGATGAAAAAGGCGATATGCCCGAGGATAAACTCATCCAACTGGAAGAAAAGCGCGACAACACGCAAGCGAAAGTCGAGAAAAAGATGCAAGCCTATCCCAATTGGGAAGCGTTTGAAAAAAAGATGAAAAACGAACAGTCCAGGCTAAAGGAATTTCTTATTCAACCTGAGCTGTCGGTTGGAGCGCAGAAACTACTAGCGGTGTCCGACAGCGTTTCATTAAAAGATCAGGCCATCGAAATCGTGAGTTTACCTGAATACCAACTGTTTTAATCGTCATTATGGAAAGAAGAGATTTTATTCGCAAATCGGCTTTAGCCTCTGGAATATTGCTTGTGCCTTCCTTTTTGAAAGGCATGGAATTCGTTTCCCTGGATCAGTTATCCGGATATAAAAATGTGGTCATCATTCAGCTTTCGGGCGGAAATGACGGTTTGAACACGATTGTGCCCTATACAAATGACATCTATTATAAACTGCGTCCGAAGATTTCAAAGAAAAGAGCTGATATTTTGCAATTGTCAGACGAATTGGGAATCAACGGAAAATGCGTTGCTTTGAAATCGCTTTTTGATTCGGGCGAACTGACGATCATCAATAATGTTGGTTACCCGAATCCAAACCGTTCGCATTTTCGAAGTACAGACATTTGGCAAACCGCAAGTAGTTCCGATCAATACCTGAAAACGGGCTGGATAGGTCGTTACTTAGACGCCAATTGCCAAAGTTCGTTTGAAGCAATCGAACACGACAGCAGCCTTTCGTTGGCATTAAAAGGCGAAATCAAAAAGGGAATTGCGTTAACAGATCCGCGACAATTGTTTCAATCAACGCGGGAACACTATTTCCAATCATTGGTAGATGGCACGAATTCCGAATTATTAACCGAAGACAATCAGGGTTATCTGTACAAAACCATGCTGGAAACGTATTCGTCTGCTGAATACATCTTTGAGCAGGCAAAAACCTACGATTCCAAAGGCCAGTACCCGAACACCAAGTTTGGGAAAAACCTAAAAGGAATTGCCGATTTGATCGTTTCAGGACTTAAAACGCGCGTGTATTATACTTCGCACAGCGGCTTCGATACGCACGTTAACCAATTGGCTACGCAAGATAGGTTATTGGAAGACTATTCAGAAGGCATAGGTGCGTTTGTCAATGATCTAAAAAAGAACGACCGGTTCAAAGACACACTGATACTCACCTTTTCGGAGTTTGGACGAAGGGTTTCCGAAAACGGAAGTTCCGGCACCGATCACGGTTCTGCAAACAACGTTTTTGTAATTGGCGGCAACCTCAAAAAGAAAGGATTGTACAACGCATGTCCGGATTTACAAAACCTGGATGACAACGGTGACCTGCGCTTTTCAGTTGATTTCAGATCGATTTACGCAACCGTTTTAAAGGATTGGCTGGAAGTAAGTGACAAAGACATTTTGAATCAGGAATTCAATCGATTGGATTTCATTTAACAACATACGTTCGAATGCTTACTTCCGCTTTTTCAACTTCCCCGCATCCAAAAAGAACAATGCTTTTACCGAAAAGCTATTCAGCTGCGGTTGGTTGAACAAATCTTTGAAGGTGTTGAAATAACTAACGTCGAGGGCGTTTTCTGACGCATAGATATTGTACTTCCACACAAAACGAATTTCGCTACCCGGATACACTACCCATCTGAAATTGAGGTCCATGGTAAAGGCATTATAGCTTGTGTTGTGGATGTTCTTGCCATCGGCATCGAGGCCGGTGTAAGTGGAAACGGTTGTCCAGCCATTGGGTTGAAGGGTCAGAAATTCTTTGTACGCCACTTCTTGCCAGTAATGATTGAGCGCCAACACCAAGCCCATGCGATTGGTAAAGGTGTAATCGGCTGAAACGGTATTGTTCACAATCCAGCGGTTCCGGGTTCCGAGAATAATTTCGTTGTCGTATGCCGGGTCTGTAACACCAATCACATAGCCATAGTTGTTTAAGTAGCGACTTATTCCTGATGTCAACACCACAAAGAGCTTATTTGAAAACCGAAATCGCGGACTAATCTCCGCATCCAAATCGTTCATTCCCGGTAGCGTATAAACTCTGTTGTAGAGATTAAAATCGAGGGCAAAAGGTTTGGAATAGTCACTGGAATAAAAGCCGCCTAGAGATACCGACACCGGGTAATTAACCGGCGTTCCAAAGGTGCGTGATTCAAAGTGATCGACTTCTCCAATAGGCGATGCTTCTAACTCAATTCCGCATGACAAGAAGTTTCGAAACGTTCCAAATGCGAAGGCATTGACATTCCAGTAATTGAATTTTGACGGAGCATAAAGAAAAAGTAAATCTGAACTGAATCGGTAGTTTCTTCTCAAGAATCGTCCTTTTGGCTGAAACTCTAACCACCTCACCAATAATGAAGTTCCTCTTGTATTATTACGCGGCAAAAATCCCAAATCGTTATTATCAAATGTATTGCTCATTTCATAATACTCAACATTAAAATTCAACCTGCCCGAAATTTTTTGAAAACTGGTGTACACATTGTGCCCGAAAACGGTTTCCTTCGAATCTTGAATCAAGGATGTTCTGCCTTCAACTAAAATCGAATACTTTCTGCTTTTTGTCAAAAGTGTTGTTTGAAAGTCATTTGCATTTGCAAACCGTTTTAATTCAGGGCGGTAAACATTGGTATTCACAAACCCTATATTTCCATTATTCCGTAAATTTTGTGAGAGTACAACGATGTTGTAATTCGTTAACGGATGTGCCAGTATTTCGCGCTTATTCCCCACCGAATCGGTATACGTAATGTAAGAGCGCTTTTCGACTGCATTAAAAAAGCCAACTCCCAATCCTTTTTTGGTGCGTCCCGAAATCTTTGACGCGTTGACCAATTGCGCTTGCGAAGCTGCCGAAACCGCGCTATTTCCCGTGCTTTGCAATGAATCCACCAAAAATGCACCATTCAATGTTTCGGCTCCAATCCTGCGGGTATAAAACAAATCTCCGGTTCCAAACAAGTCCATTCCTTCTAGGAAAAAAGGACGGTTTTCGTTGTACCGAACTTCAAAGGGAGAGAGATTAAGTATCAATCTGTCTGAGGCCGTTTGCCCAAAATCGGGAACGATGGTAGCATCTAATGTAAACGACTCGCTCAATCCGTATTTCATATCCATCCCGAAGCGTTGACGAAAACGCCATTCCTGACTTGCTGATTGATCATCGTAATAATTCTCTACATAAGAAGTTGTGTAAGGCGAGAAAAACAAACGCAGGGGCGACACCAAATCCGTCAATCCGGTCACATAACCCGATTGGGTAATTTCACCGTAAACTGCAGGATCAACCGGCGACCAATAGGACATTTCGCGTCTTCGGCGTACTTGTCGTTGAAAATTAATACGCCATGTTTGAACACTTTGTTTTGGGAAACGCAACTGCGAAAGCGGAATGCGCATTTCGAGCGACCAGCCGTCGGCTGTAAGCACTACCCTACTTTTCCAAACGGCATTCCATGTAAAATCTTGATCGTCTTTATTGATAATGGCATCCAATTCCACACCGGCAGCCGTTACGGCAAATGCAAAACCATTTTGACCCGCACCATAAGGATCAATCAAAATTCCAAACCAATCTGCATTGCCAAAATCGTCTCTTTGCGAAAGCATGGACAAAACGCTATCTGGAGTTACATCGTGTAACACAACACCAAAATAAACCGCTTGATCATCATACGCCATTTGAACGGTGGTTCGGCAATTGGCAGGAAGTCCGGGAGTTGGGTAATTAATCACAAACGAATCCGCTACGGGAACACTTTTCCAAAAAGCTTCGTTCAGTTCACCGTCGAGTGATACTTGTTCTGTAATCCGTTGCGCTGAAACAGACCGTTGTGCATAGGAAATGCTTCCTCCAAGGAGGAAAACCACCGTCATCAGCACAATCAGGATTAGTTTCACGGTTTAAAAGTGGGTATTTCCTGAGAATTGGAAGCTATTTTGAAAGGGTTTTCTGAAAAAATGAATTCTAAACCAAATTTTTAAACAAGATCAAAACTCAATTTAGCAACTTAATCAATCCTTGTATTCGTTTATTCTCATCTATCATTGCTCTTACAAAACGGGACTGAGATGCATGAATCATTTACCGATCTCAATCCCGTTTAAAAGAAAATTTACTATTTCGATTTCATCATTTTTTTTGTATCAATAATTTTCCCATCCGCCACCAATGTGTATGTATAGATACCATTGGTTAAGTCATTTGCAAAAACGGAAACGGATCCTTTGCCAACAACCGGATTTATATCCATTGAATTAATCAATTTCCCTTCCGAATTATAAAACAGCAATTGTGCTTTAAGAACGTCTGGCGTTAGTACATAATTAATGGTTGTCTGCTCGGCAAAAGGATTCGGAACATTCTGATCAAGTATAATACTTTGAATATCTGCTAACTCTATCGACTGATTATTTGCATCTATTACACGTGAGGTAGTTTTCATTTCGACAAGTGCTTTCAATTCATTGATTTGTTGCTGTTGCTCCTTTAGTGCATCAGTAAGAATTGCAATTAACCCGTTATAATTTACCCCCATGTACTCTTCTTTTTCACGAATGAGATTTCCTAAAGTGTCATTGATGGCCGGATGCACAATCTGCATTGTCAGTTCCGGGAGAACTGTTTCCAATTCCTGAGCGATGAAACCATACTGCTTTTTGCCTGAAAGTGATATCGACGGATGTTTCTCCTGATCAAAATGATAGGTCACTGGATTCAGCTTATTTATGATATCGAGTGCATTCTCAATAGGCTTTATTTCTTTTTTCAATCGTTTATCTGATAAAACACCTAGGTCTCCTGTAATAACCACATCACCATCAAAATACCCCGCATAATTCGGACCTGATGGGCTAGAAAATGCGCTGGGATTTGCTCCTGTTCCAATAGGATTTATTGTGGCATAAATTCCATAGTTAAAATCAGCCCCATTAGCTGAAAAGTGCCCACCAGTACACGTATTAGACCCAGAGGCAGTGGTAAACGCGTCTACTTCCACGCCAGTAACATTCACAGGGGAAGCGCTTCCATCCATCAATATTCTATGTCCCCAGCCATCATTAAAGATCCTCAAATTTTCATAAATCCCGTAAACTCTGTTCATATTCGCTGTCATATTCAGAATCATTCCGGCACTGGCATTGGCAAGTGTATTAGCTGTACTCGTACTACCATTCACAGACATTGTAATTCCTAGATTTCGAACACCATCCTCCGCCGCCAGAAGGATGCCTCGGTTTAAATTAGCACCAACATTATAGTTTGTAGTAATTTGAACAGCATTGTTTAAACCCGGACCTTGTGTTTGTAAAACTTCCAACTTAGCTGATGGAGTACAAGATGTTCCTATCCCCACATTATTGTTAAACGTACCCTGTCCGGAAAACACATAGTTATTGTCATCTAATGGAATTTCCCATGAACTTAATAACGGATTGGGGAAATTACCGCAGGGATTTCCCAAACAGCATCCGTTCGTTGGAGATGCTACATATATTACATCCCCGTTATTATCAACGGCTAGTAAACCCAACCCCGGGTTAGTTACAGGTGTATTTGAAGTAGTAAGTTGCCTGAACCGTAAACCACTTCCGGCTCCGGTATATGTCATCAAAGTCGGGTCGGCATTTATCTCTAATTTATTTTGAGGTCCAAACAAAATATTATCATTGGAAAGTCCGATACCTACGTTTACCGAATTATTCCCTAAAATCATTTTATTGTTATCATTCACTATAGCCTGTCTCCCGATTGCTATTGCATTATTAAGTGTTCCAACAGAAAAATTACTTAGTGTACCAATGGCTATATTTCCATTTCCTGATACATTTCCAACTCCGGCATTACTTCCTATACAAACATTAGTAGATCCGATGGTTGTGCCATAACCCGAACGGATTCCCACAAATGTATTTCCGTCTCCAAAAGTATTATTATACCCTGCTTCAAAACCAATAAATGCGCCACCGTCACCGGTATCATTATACCCTGAATATGCACCATAAAACGAATTCTTATGCGACGTCCCGGTTGTGTTTAATCCCGATTCAAATCCGGTAAGCGTATTATTATTCCCAGGCACAAGAGATGAATTACCGGCCCTTCCAATAAAGGTATTGTGAAGTGAGGATGCATCTCCGGGCAAGTAGACAACTAAGTTACCATTGATTCGATAACCTTCATTATAGTTTGAATTGTATACAATATCTACATCTTTAAATACGTCCAAAGTAAATAAAGGCACATTCATATTCACACCCACAAAACCGTTTGCTGCATGTACGCGCATTTTTTCCGTTCCTCCCTGCTGGAAGATCATATTCCCGGCTGTTGCATCAAACCTAAAATCATTCACAAAAGAAGATACGGATCCTATTTGAGAGCCAGATCGGTATAAACGCCAAAATCCATCAACCGGACTATCGGTTCGAAATACCTCACCTGCAGAGGCCGTGACCAAAAAAGGCACATTAAAATGTGAAGGATTTGTATTAATTTCAAGAAGCGCCATTGGAGGTGTTGAAATAGTATACACTCCAAGAGCTCGCTCGCTGTTAAACGTTCCAAAAAAGCCGGCAGGCCTGTTCAATTTAGAATAACGAGCGCCAAAAAGCCCGGTTTGGGTCATACCGCTTCCGGGTTGTGCATTAAGTATAAGTTGCCCTAAACAAAATGCGACTGCTGTGAATAGTGATTTTTTCATAGTATCTATGTTTGAGTGTAAGTTAGAAAAACTCTATAAAACAACCAAATTTGCAAAACTTAAAATTTGTAAATCAGGCTATTAGGCTAAAATATTGAGTTTACGACTCTTCATTTACCAAAACAAATTCACTTTTTTAGCTTTCACTGATTATGGTTAATTTAACTCAACCAATTAGAAAAGTCTCTTTACAAACGGTCGCGTTGGCAAACTAGGATCACTGAACTGCTGCAGGCGCGTGGTCATCAACCGTCGGTCATCCTTTACATCCGGAATACCATCCGTTCGGTAAAACCATTCGGCTTTATCTGCAGCTATGGAAACGCCTTCTTTTTCTTTGGTAAACCGCCAGTTGGTGCCATTTAGGTTCAATTGTGTTTTATCGTGCTGAAGCGGAAAAATTTTCATCTCGCATCCTGTAAATCGTGAATACGCTTCCAACTCACGCGGTATTTTCCAGCTTCCGTTCCATTTGCAATCATACACTCCTACAATGGTGTTGTTACTTTTCACGGCAGCAACAAACTGATTGCTGTTAAACACTACCCATTCTTCCGATTGCAATACTTGATAGCGCTGCGTCATCCACCAACCGATCAATGCAAGGCTTGGTAAAATCAACCAAATACGTTTTCCTTTTTTGAGCTGCAAGTGCAAAATCCAAGCGATGATAATTCCATAAGCGATGGCAACTTCCCAACCGGTTAAGTGAAATCCGCCCGATACAGCTCCGGGCAACGAATCAACCCATTTCACCCACAACACCAATCCAAAAATGGAAAAAGCGAATAGCATCGCCACGAGTTTCACCAAATAAGGAATCCAAACCGTGAACAGAAACACCATTCCCAGCATCAATACCAGAAACCCAAAAAGCATTACTCCAAGATTCGCCAGCGCAAAGTAATTCGGGAATTGGTAAAACCACAATAAGATAAGCGGAGTTGTCAAAACGGTGGCAGCCAATCCGACAGCAGTTCCCTCCCACGCCATTCTTACCCACTTTTGACCCGGAATCCAGCTATCCACAATCGGACGATATAAGAGAAATATTCCCAACATGGCAAGGTACGAAAGTTGGAAACCGAGATCAAACAACATCCACGGATCAAAACACAACAATACAATTGCTGAAAAGCCCAATACATTCAACGAGTGCGCTTGCCGCAGAAACAACTGTGCGCCTGACAAAATCGAAAACATCACCACAGCGCGCATTACAGCCGGAGAAGCACCGGTAATGCCTCCGTAAATCCAAATCAGCACTATTGCAATGATAATGGCTTGCCGTTTGGTAATCCAGCGTGAAAACAATTGTAGCATCTTTTGAAGCAAGATCAGAATCAACCCGATGTGCAAGCCGGAAACCGCCAATACGTGCATGGAACCTGTTGTTGAAAAGGCATTCATGGTTTCCGAATCCAAATCAGACTTATCACCCAAAATCAATGCTTTCGCGATTCCAAGAAACGTTCCGTCGAGTTCCTGTTCCATCAAGTGAGCCAAATGCGCCCGCCAATTCATCAGGATGGAATTGAGTGAATTGCGATGACCTATTTTCACCACACCTTCCGACGGTGTAAACAACATAGCACTAACTTTCCGCGATTCGTAAAAAGCCACCGCATCAAATTCTCCCGGATTTCCCGCATTATTGATTTTCTGTAGCGTTCCTCCAACCATAATCTCATCACCACAATGAATCAGTTGCCGGTCGTCCATCACAAACACACTAATTTTCCCCGAACAAGCCTTAATGGAATCGTTTTCCACAACCCGCTCAACTGACAACAATACTTGTTGTTTGCCGCCAATGCCTTGCTTTACTTCAAGCACTTCGCCTGAGATGACTTCTTGGTGACCAAAGCGCCCGATGTTATCTTGTTGAAACCGGAAATCGTGTACACTGAAAATAATGATGCCAGCAAGGAAACAAGCTCCATAAAACAGGGAAAATCGGAAACGGGAAAAATCAAGTAAACGAGTTGTTTGAAATCCGGCTAAGAGCATGATTACCAGAAGTGGCATGCAAATCGAGAGTGCAACCATTCCCGACCATTGAAAGGAATAACAGCATACTAACCCAAGTAAAAATGGGAAAGCGGCATGAAGTAGTGGGAACTTTCTTATATCCAACATATTCGGAATTGGCTTAAAAAGGATCAGTTAATTCCGTTCCACTTTTTGGGACAACAATTTTGTTCGTTCTTTTCACAATGATCTCAATAGTTTAAACAGCCTCTCGATGAAAGCCGCAATTTACTAATTTGTTCATTTCTTGTGTTTCCAAAACAAATTTTCTTTGTTTCTTTACCGCGAATCTATACTGAAATACAATGTCGATGAAGATACAATTATCTATTCCAATCGTTGCAGGAGCCTTATTTCTGTCAGCATGTGGTGGCGGAGATGCTACCAAAAAAGATCAGCCAACGGTTGATGTCACAGTTGATGACCAAACCGTTTCTGATGATGAAGACTTCATGTTGCCTCAGCCAATTTCGTTAGCTCACGCCTTTAAAAATGCGGGATTAACCTACGTTTCGGGTAAAACAAATCCGATTTCAAACAAAGACAGTTACTCCAAAAAAATTGACCAATTGTTGAATCTTGGAGTTTATTCCACCGATTTGGCGTATTGTGCCATCAACAACAAAACGCAAGAGGCACGTGATTACTTGTCTGCCGTGCAAAGTTTGGGTACCAAAGTAGGCTTGGAAAGTGTCTTCTCTGACAAATCGTTGATCGAGAAATTCGACAAAAACTTAGGCAACCAATCTGCTTTGGAGGAATTGATCTACGATATTCAGGACAAATCTGATGCTTACTTGCAAGACAATGATTTACGCTATTTAGCTGCTGTTGAATTTGCCGGTGCATGGGCTGAAGGAATGTACCTCGGAATTGATGATACTCGTAAAAACGTAAAAGGATTAAGCGTTGCCATCGTAGACCAAATGACTTTGTTGCGCAATACCATCAAAGGATTGGAAAGTCACCCTTCTCAGGATGCACGTTTGAAAGCCGTAATCGGAATGTTTCAAGATGTCCTTACAACCTACGAAGGATTTGAAACCGTAAAAAAAGCGGGCAAAAATGCCAATTTCAAATCACCTGAATTGACCACAGAAGAATTTGATTCGTTAGCATCAAAAATTGTTTCACTTCGCAACGGAATTGTTTCCCCTGCTCAAAAATAAGCTGTTATGAAAAAAATAATCTTTTTATTAGCCGGGATTGTATTACTTACCAGCACAGTTAATCAGCAAGGTGACGGTGCTTTCGACGCACAAATCAATACCCTGAAACAAGAGTGCAAAGAATTGATCAAAGCAACTCGTTATGAAGGTTCTAAAGTAACCTACTACAACGCCGGAACGAAACAAACGAAATCCGTTGAGCTATTTATGTTCTTGCCCAATGAATACCAGTTTGCCGTAAGTACCAAAAAATGCGCTGTACCCGTTACATTGCGTTTATACGATGCTGCAGCCGATGTGGAAGAACGCACCATGATCAAGGAATACAAAAACGTTCAAGGTAAAAACTTTGTATTCAACACCACTGAATTAAACAAAATCTACCGCAAAAAAGTGCCTGAAGTAGAGCGTTTGAAAAACCTTCACATCGATTACGTTATCGGTTCCGGAAAAACAGCCAAAGAAGCAATTGTACTTGTGATGGGACACAAAGCTTAAATATGTACAGTTAACGTGCTTAGAAGTCCTTAAAAAGGGCTACTTTTGCACCAAATTTATACCATATCATGATACACGTAACTCTTCCCGACGGATCAGTTAAACAATACAACGCAGGAGCAACAGCATTGGATGTTGCTCTTAGCATTTCTGAAGGATTGGCTCGTAATGTATTGGCGGCCAAAGTGAACAACGAAGTAGTGGATGCAACGCGTCCGTTGACGGAAGATTGCACCCTTCAATTATTGACCTGGAACGATGCCGAAGGCAAATCGACCATGTGGCACTCGTCTGCTCACTTGATGGCCGAGGCGCTTGAGTTTCACTATCCGGGAATCAAATTAGCCATCGGTCCGCCGGTAGCCAACGGTTACTACTACGACGTCGATTTCATGGATTACACCATTCGCGAAGAAGATTTGGCGAAAGTGGAAGAGAAAATGAAGGAACTGGCCAAGCAGAAAAATCAGTTTATCCGAAAAGAAGTTTCGAAAGCAGATGCGCTGGCCTATTTCACCGAAAAAGAAGATCCTTACAAATTGGAATTGATTCAGGATTTGCCTGACGGTTCGATCACATTTTATACCCAAGGAAATTTCACCGACTTGTGTCGCGGACCTCACATTCCTGATACAGGTTTCATCAAAGCTATTAAACTCACTGCTATTGCAGGTGCTTACTGGCGTGGCGATGAAAAAAACAAACAATTGACACGCATCTACGGAATTACCTTCCCGAAGGCAGCCGAGTTGACAGAATACTTAGAAAAAGTAGAAGAAGCAAAACGTCGCGATCACCGCAAACTGGGGAAAGAACTCGAATTATTTACCTTTTCGCAGAAAGTTGGTCAAGGCTTACCGATGTGGTTACCGAAAGGTGCTGCGTTGCGCGAGCGCTTGGAAAATTTCTTAAAGAAACGTCAACGTAAAGACGGATACGATCAGGTTATCACACCGCATATTGGAAACAAGGAATTGTACATCACTTCCGGTCACTACGAGAAATACGGAGCCGATTCGTTTCAAGCCATCAAAACGCCCGATCCGAACGAAGAGTTTTTGCTGAAACCGATGAACTGTCCGCATCACTGCGAGATTTTCAAATCAAAACCGCGTTCGTACAAAGATCTTCCTGCTCGTTTTGCCGAGTTTGGAACCGTTTACCGCTACGAACAAAGTGGTGAATTGCACGGTTTAACGCGCGTTCGTGGATTTACGCAAGACGATGCCCACATTTTCTGTACCGAAGATCAGGTAAAAGAAGAATTCAAGAAAGTCATCGACCTAGTGATTTACATCTTCAAGGCGTTGGACTTCAAAAACTTTAAAGCGCAAATTTCACTTCGCGACCCGAATAATCCAGCCAAATACATCGGTACGGATGAAAACTGGGCCAAAGCGGAACAAGCCATCATTGAAGCAGCTGCCGAAAAAGAACTTCCTACGTTTGTAGAGTTGGGTGAAGCGGCGTTCTACGGACCAAAGCTCGATTTCATGGTGCAAGACGCCTTGGGTCGTGAGTGGCAACTTGGAACAATTCAGGTAGATTACAACTTACCCGAGCGTTTCGAATTGGAATATACCGGAAGCGACAATCAGAAACACCGCCCGGTAATGATTCATCGCGCTCCGTTCGGTTCGATGGAACGATTTGTTGCGGTATTGTTGGAACACTGCGCCGGAGATTTCCCGTTATGGCTCACAACTGACCAGGTTGCAATCCTTCCGATTAGCGACAAATACAACGACTATGCGCAAAATGTTTCAGAATTGCTAAATAATTCCGATATTCGCGCCTTCGTTGACGATCGTAATGAAAAGATTGGCAAGAAAATCCGTGAATCAGAATTGAAGAAAATTCCATTCATGCTGATTGTAGGCGAGCAAGAAGCCGAAAGCAATCAAGTCTCGGTGAGACAGCGTGGAGAAGGAGATAAAGGATCAATGTCGGTGCGTGATTTTGAGCAAATCGTGAGACAAGCGATTGAAAATGAATTGTCGACAAATGTTTAAATACTGAATGAGAAAAGACAACAGAAGACCTTTTGTAAGAAAAGAAGACAACGATCAACACAAGATCAACGCGAAGATTACTTCACGTGAAATCCGTTTGGTAGTTGAAGGTGCAGAACCGCAGGTAATGTCTACTTACGACGCCATTAAGTTGGCCGAAGAGCAGGAAATGGATTTGGTAGAGATTTCTCCGAACGCCGTGCCTCCTGTGTGTAAGATCATGGATTACCGCAAGTTTTTGTACAACCAAAAACGTAAACAAAAAGAATTAAAAGCAAAACAAAGTAAAGTTGTTTTGAAAGAAATTCGTTTTGGACCCAATACAGACGACCACGATTTCCAGTTTAAGTTGGCACATGCCCGCAAATTCTTGGAAGAAGGAAGTAAGGTGAAAGCCTATGTTTTCTTTCGTGGTAGAACAATTGTATTTAAAGACAGAGGTGAGATCTTGCTATTGAAATTCGTACAGGAACTTTCTGACCTTGGTGCATTGGAACAAATGCCTAAGTTGGAAGGGAAACGAATGATTGTGATGATCAACCCGAAGAAAAAGTAAAATGTAAAATTGAAAATGTAAAAGTAGAACCCTTTTAAATTTTACATTTTCAATTTTCAATTATAAAGAAGCTGATAGAGTGTTCACTTTTTAACGTAAAGAGAAATGCCAAAAATGAAAACAAAATCCAGTGCGAAGAAACGCTTCACCATCACTGGTTCTGGTAAAATCAAAAGAAAACACGCTTTTAAAAGCCACATTCTTACGAAAAAAACCAAGAAACAAAAACGTAATTTGACTCACGCAGGTTTGGTACACGAATCTGATTTGTCAAACATCAAATTGCAATTGTGCATGAAATAATTCCTTTGAGGGATTATATCTGTGGTAATGTTTAACCCAATATTGAGTAACAAAGCCTTCTGATCGCATGCCGAAACAGTGAAGCACTTACTATTAAAAAACTCAAAATTATGCCAAGATCGGTAAATCACGTTGCTTCTAGAGCTCGCAGAAAGAACTTTATGAAGCTTGCCAAAGGATACTTTGGTCGCAGAAAAAACGTTTGGACAGTAGCAAAAAATGCTATTGAAAAAGGTTTAAATTACGCTTACGAAGGTCGTAAGCAAAAGAAAAGAAACTTCCGTTCATTGTGGATCACGCGTATCAACGCTGGAGCTCGTCAACACGGAATGAGCTATTCTCAATTCATGGGTATGGTAAACAAGAGCGGTATCGAATTGAACCGTAAAGTGTTGGCCGATCTAGCAATGAACCATCCTGATGCGTTCAAAGCTGTAGTTGACTCAGTGAAAAAATAAAAAAGATTATACATCCTATCAGCAGAGCGCTCGTCAACCATCAGGTAGGCGAGCGTTTTTTTTATCTAAACACTTAGAGCCTGATTAAAATTCTACCATTTTTATAGAGCATTGTTTTTCAGTGTTTTAGGTATCCAATAATTGGACAGTTATTGATTTAGTACCTATACTCAAATCTGTTATTATTGTGTTAGAACTTTAAAACTATAGAGAGTATGAAAAAAATCTTTACTTCTGTTGCATTATGCTTAGCCGCAAGTGCATCTATGGCGCAAATCGGAGCTGTGGCCCCAGATTTCACCGCAACCGACATCAACGGTAATTCACACAACCTTTACACGTACCTCAATGCAGGTAAAGTAGTGTTATTGGATGTTTCTGCTACATGGTGCGGACCTTGCTGGGGTTTTCACACCAATCAATACCTAGAAGATTTGTATGCTGAATATGGTCCTGCAGGTACAAACGAAGTAGTTGTGTTGTTCTATGAAGGAGACGCTGCTACAAATGCTCAAGATTTGGATGGAACAGATGGTGCTTCTCAAGGAGACTGGATCACAGGTACACCTTACCCGATCATCAATGAGTCACCAGTACAAATTAGTTTGAACATCTACGCACCGCTCGGATTCCCTACTATTAATGTTATTTGTCCTTCTGACAAAATAATCAAATGGGATTTATGGGATTCGCAAGCTGGAACACCGGCTGCTTCATTGGCAAACATGCGTACCAAAGTACAGGAAGTAATCGATGATTGCGCAATGGCCGCTGATGTTACCGAAAACAGCTTGTTGGAAGCAAGTGTGGCACCAAATCCTACAACAGGAGCTACGACTATCCGTTTCAATGCAACAACAGCTGAAAAAGCTACAGTGAGCGTTTATAGTGTTTCAGGTGCGCTTGTCTCAACAACACTTTACGATGTAGTGAACGGAGCAAATGCAATCGAAATCAACTTATCAGAAATGGAAGCTGGTACTTACTTCGTGAAAGTAAACAGCAGTGAAGCAGTAAGTAATATGATTCCGGTAGTGAAAAAATAATACATCTACATAATGAAAATCCCCTGTAAACCTTAAGGTAGACAGGGGATTTTTTTATGTTCGATATTGACTGTACATCTGTGTGAAACAAAAAAGTTCACCTACTAGTCGATGAACATAAGAATCAGTTAAATCTTGGGATCACTAAGCTTGCGACGGTTTGTTCCGCTTGAAAAAAGGTTTCTTTTTGCGTTTACCTGATTGACCACTGCCTGCCGGTTTTGAACTAATTGTCCAATCCGGAGCCGTTCCCATTGATTCCGGATAAGCCAAACGAGGAACTTCCGCTTCAATCAATCGCTCTATCCGAGCCAGTTTCGGTAAATCTTTTTCATTGATCAGCGTATAAGCTTCGCCTTTCGTATTCGCTCGGGCGGTTCTTCCGATACGGTGTACATAATCTTCTGCATCGCGAGGTGCATCATAATTAATCACCATATTGATTTCCTTGATATCAATTCCGCGACTCATTACATCGGTAGCCACCAAAATGCGTGTTCGCTTTGAACGAAAACCTCTCAACACCTCTTCGCGCTGTTCCTGCTCAAGGTTCGATGATACACCTTCGGTTGCTTTATAGCCGGCTTTACGCAAGAAATAGACAATCTCGTGAACCTTGCTTTTCTGAGAAGTAAAGATGATGATGCTCGTGTAGTCAGGTCGCTGATCCAAAATATGCTTCAACAGGTTGTTTTTGTTGTTATCAACCGTGAGGTAAATATTTTGAGAAACACCGGCAGCCGGTTTGGAAATCGACAACGCAATTTCAACCGGATTAAGCAAAATTTTATTCGCTAGGTTTTTAATCTTGTTGGGCATCGTGGCACTAAACAACAAGGTCTGACGTTTCTTTGGCGTATAAGAAATGATGCGTTCGATGTCTTCAGCAAACCCCATGTCTAGCATTTTATCCGCTTCATCAAGCACCAAATGCTCCAATTGCGAAAAATCGACATAGCCTTGCATCATGTGTGACAGTAGTTTTCCTGGAGTTGCTACAACAATATCCGTTCCTTGCACAAGAGACGACTTTTGATCTTCCCATTTCTGACCGTCTCCGCCGCCATAAATGGCGACAGATCCTACCGAAACAAAGTAAGAAAGCCCTTGAATCTCTTGCTCTATTTGCACCGCCAATTCACGCGTTGGCACTAAAATCAATGTATTAATTGAAGTGTCTTCTTTACCCGTAAGCTTATGCAAAATCGGGAGAATAAATGCTGCTGTTTTACCGGTTCCGGTTTGGGCACAAGCCAGTAAATCCGTGTTCTTTAGGATATGCGGAATAGCTTGTTCCTGAATGGGAGTAGCGTTTTCAAAGCCCATGTGGTAAATGGCTTCGAGTACATTATCGTTTAAATCTAATTCGTTGAATTTCATAGAATGGCAAAGGTAGGCATTTTAAAATAGATACCCATTTATATTCGATTGAGTCATTCAAAAAGCCAGCTTTCAGTGTTTTTAACATGCAAGGAAATTAATGTGGTGAAACAAACGGTTTTAGCTTTCAAAGGATAGCAATTTTAATGGCTGTTAAATTTATTATTTACAAGCAACTAAACGATTTACTAAACGTTAGTATATTGTAACTTTGGTGCTATGAAAAATCGTGTTTTACTTTTAGTCGGATCTGTAATTTCTGTATTCTCCATCGCTTATGGCCAATGCAGCTCTTACCCTGTACTTGAATTGGGTAATGACACAACGTTGTGTAACGGTGCAACACTCTTGTTACAACCGTCGGGCTACGATAGCTATACATGGTCTACCGGAGCAGTAACCAATAATATTACCGTTTCAGCACCCGGAACGTACTTCGTTGAGGTCACTAATGTAAGTGGCAATTTGGTTACAAATGGCGACTTTGAACAAGGTAACGTCAGTTTTTCGAGCGGTTATACTTATGGTTCAGGTGGTGCGTGGGGATTATTGAGTAATGAAGGACAATACGCCATTGCCACTTCTCCTTCGCTCACGCACAGCAACTTTTCATTTTGCAACGACCATACGCCTTCCGGTCCGGGAAATATGCTTGTGGCTAATGGCTCAGGCGTTCCCAACAGTTCTGTTTGGTGCCAAACAATTAACGTAACACCAAATACCGATTACTTATTTTCGGCCTGGTTTACCAATGCGTTGAATGATCCGAACGTATCTAATTTGCAGTTTTTCGTCAACAATGTGCAAGTTGGACCGGTATTCTCAACCACTGCCAATGCCTGTAGTTGGGCAGAATTCAACGAAGTGTGGAACTCCGGAGCTGCAATAACAGCAGATCTCTGCATCCGCAATCAAAACACATCGATTGGTGGAAATGACTTTGCCATCGATGATATTACGTTTCGTGAAGTCTGTGTTCAAAACGATACCATTACCGTAACCTACGATCCGCTCTCCGTTTCAATCGCTTCTGACTTGTTGTTCTGCGAAAACGAAACGGAAACGTTTCAAGCCAGCAGTACAGTTCCCAATACTACTTTAATTTGGGAAACTGGTGATATTGGAGGTTCTTACACACCAACAACTAGCGGAACTTATACCGTACATGCTATTTCGGCCAACGGTTGTTATGTAGCCGATTCAGCTGTTGCAACTATTACTCCGATGCCTTGGGGAATTGACACGGTGATTGTAGGCCCAACATCTTGCGGAACAGACAACGGTTATGTTTCTTTGCTTACCAACGGTACTTTCAACGTTCCTCCAATGTATACATGGAACGGTCCGGGTGCGGCAAATCCAAATCAAATCAACGCTTCAGTTTGGACAGATTTAGGTATGGGATGGTATTACTTATCTGTTGAATCGGACGGTTGCTTTTTATACGATTCAGCGCAGATTACGCCATTAGATCCTCCGGTTGCAACTATTTCAGCGTCTATTGTTTCAGGTTGTGAGCCGCTGGTAGTGACTTTTACGAATACGAGTATAAATGCCACTTCGTATATTTGGGATTTTGATAACGGACAAACGGTTACCGTTCCGGATTTATCCAATCAAACCCAAACATTTACAGATGCCAATACAGGCGGTGGTTTAGCAGTTGTACAAATGATTGCCTCACAAGGCGATTGTGCAGACACAGCTTCTGTAAGTATTACCATTAGTATTTGTGGTTGCACCGATCCAACAGCATTGAATTTTAATCCGCTTGCGAATGCTGATGATAATTCGTGTGTTTACCCCATTCCTCCTACTCCAACGGTTGAAGTTTACAACGTCTTCACACCTGATGGTGACGAGGATAATCCAACGTATTTCATCAAAACTACCAACTCCGAAAAGGTACAATTGACCATTTTGAATCGTTGGGGAAATCCGGTATTCGATGAAACAAGTCCAAATCCGGTTTGGGATGGAAAAATAAACGGTGTCAACGCTGATGAAGGAGTTTATTTCTACACGTACGTTGTAACCGGTATTAACGGTGAAACCTTAGAAGGCCATGGTTTCTTGCAGTTGTTGCGTAAATAAGGGCTTATTTGAACTTACATTATTTAGATCAGAACCAGAACGGAAACTCAGCCTCCCTCCTTGAGGGGCGATTTCCTATTTATTAGCACATCGCAGCCTCCCACGAATAAACGAATGGAATTGTATTATTGAATTGGGAGCGAATAATGGAAACTAGTTTCCATTTTGTTGGTGAAGGCTCGCCATGGCGGGCTATTCGTAATAAATTGT
>JARWZO010000014.1 GCA_029866325.1 Fluviicola sp.
AACTGCTGTACGTTGCGTTTCAGATCCTGATCTGACACTTTTGACCTTAAAACACAGAAAGAGCCATTTTTCACAAGCGGCTATGAATGGCGCAAAAGGATGTTTTGCTTACTTTTTCAGCCTTGGCAAAAAGTAAGAGAAAATTGTGGTACGATTGAGACCAATCAATTCTTATAAAAGGATTTCCTTTAAGCTGCTTTGCGCAAGGTATTAATAATCGTTTTGGGATCTTGCAGGTAATTGGCTCTGCCAAACATGATTACTTTGTAAATTGTGCCATCTACTTTGAAGCGGATAGATGTCAGTCGCAATCCAAGAAATTTGACCGTTTTAACCCCGCGTATTGAACGCAATTCAGTCACTTTGAATTTCCCGAAAAGGTATTTTACAATTAGCATATCGTTTTTAATATATGCCGAACCGATGATGCGCCAAATTAAGGAAAGGAAATAAATCATTCCACCAAGAAAAAAAGAAGATACGGTAAAGAATAAAGGCGTTGCTCCTTGAGAGGCTAAAATAGTGTAACCTGTAATGATGCTCAAAGCAAAAAAGACAAAAAACAAAGCCAGTGGAATACGTGTACTGGTTTCTCTGCTCAGCTCAATTGGTTCGCGAAGAGTGATTTTTTCTTGAAGTGTAGTAGCAATCGTTTTCATAGTACCTTAGGGTTTAGCAGTGTGTATGCGGCAACCAAAATCGATATAGTAAAAGATAAAAATACTTTATTTTCAGTGTAATACCGGTTATGTCTACGCGAAAATAATTAAAAAAGTTTCGTTTAATGAAAATTTCAACATTTTCATCGACTATTTTAACGTTCCTACTGAATAGAAAGTGATCGAATGTACCAATTAGGGGTAACTTGCTTTTTAACAGGTAATTGATTCCTTCCGTTGGCGATGGAATATGAATTAGCCATGTAAAACGAAATAAAACTCTCGGCTACGGCTGTATTTCTACCGTAACGATAAATGCTCAAGGTACATATACGAGAAACTGTTCTCTTCTTGTCGATCAGGTAATACCTGCATTCATCCGGAATAATTCCGGCGGTGCTGTCATTGGCATAAAACGTACGTTCTACGTAATCAGATAAGGCGTAAATTCGTTCGTTACCGAATTGTGTGCTTGAACCGATAACGTTATTCAACCAATTGAATTTGGTCCCCGACAATACGTCATGGTACTCTTCATGTTTAGGGCGAAGTACCAATTTTGGGAGTAAAGTCGTTTTTTTGAGATCAAGCGGACCACAATTTCGCAACGAATCTTTCGGTTTACAAACAATTAACGGATCATGACATACCGGAATCCAGCGATGGTGTGTGTTGTTGAATTGCCGTTCAAGTTGACCGAAAAGTTCTGTTGATCGGATACTTTTATAAGCGTTCATAGTTGAAAGTTCCTTACGCAAGGAAGCGCTTTCGATGATCAGAATGTCGATTTCGGCGTTGTATTTTTGCGAGCGTACCCGTTTTAGAATAGCTTCGGGTTTCAACACTTCTTTTCGAATACTCACTTTGTAGTTGTACCCAAATTGATTGATCACCAAACTGTCTTCTTTTGACAAATGATCGGCAACTATACAGAGCGATTTCTTTTTTGGAGTTGGTACTTCATCGATCCAACACCCCGAGAATGTAACTCCAAGCAAACAAACAATAAAAATCAACCGAGCGTTCATAGGTCAAAGATAGGGATGTTTTATACTTTTGCACGAAAATCAGATAACGTGTCAGGAAATTCAAAAAGCAAACAGCAGCAATTGAAGGTTGCACAATTGTTAACCGATCTAAGAAGTGCAGATGAGCTGAAAATAGGTGCAGCAATCAAATCGTTTCATGTGTATGGCGACGAGAGTGTGATTGCTCCTTTGGTTGAAGTGTGGCGCGGCGGATTAAGCAACGATAATACAGCTGCAATGATGGAGTTGTTTGAAGGATTGAAGGATAGTTCTACTGTGGAACCATTGATGGACGCTTTCCGAGATGAGGCAAATGCTCCAATCAAACGTCAGTTGCTGAGCGCATTTTGGAATAGTAAACTCGATTTTAGCGCCTATTTATCCGATTTCGTGCTTTTCGCCATTGATGGTGATTTCCTAGACGCTTTTGAAGCCATAACGCTCATTGAGCAATTTGAAACATTGGTTCCTGAATCGGCTATTATGGAATCTCAATTGTTATTGAAGGAATATTTTGGTGGAACTGACAAGCGCAATGAACAAAAAGATACCATAATGGGTGATATTGCCTTGATGGTAAAACAATTCGATGCTGAATCGGATTCGGAGGATTTGTATTTGGATTGATTTTTTGGTTGTTAATTGATTGAAAATCAGTGAATAACCTGACTTTTTCCGTAATATTGCGGGATTACTGAATGTAAATAACTGATTTAAAGCGAGTTAAACATGTTGGTTTTTCAAAAAATCAAAAACCAAAGGCTAAAGGTCGCAATAGCAAACCATTCAAAAAAATCACGAATAACAAACGAATCTTAAAACAACCCATTTATCTCTGCGTCAATTGAAGTGATGATTTTCCCTAAATCTTCTTGGTTTTCCGGAAAACGATTGTTGTCAACGTCAATGATTAATAATTTCCCGTTATCATAGGTCGAAATCCAAGCCTCGTAACGCTCGTTCAAACGCTTCAAGTAATCCAAACGGATACTTTCTTCGTATTCACGCCCGCGTTGTTGAATTTGGTTTACAAGTGTTGGAACACTAGCGCGCAGGTAAATGAGTAAATCAGGTGCGGAAACAAATGAATCCATGAGGTTGAACAACGAAAAATAATTTTCAAAATCACGGGTAGTCATCAATCCCATCGAATGCAGGTTCGGAGCAAAAATGAAAGCGTCTTCGTAAATGGTTCGATCTTGAATAACCGCATTTTTGGTACTCTGGATTTCCTGAATCTGCGTGAAACGGCTGTTCAAATAATAAATCTGAAGGTTAAACGACCAGCGTTGCATATCCTCGTAAAAGTCATTCAAGTACGGATTTTGTTCCACATCTTCGAAATGCGTTTCCCAACCGTAATGCTTTGCCAACATCTTTGTTAGCGTTGTTTTTCCTGAACCGATATTCCCTGCTACTGCGATATGCATCTTACCAATATTTTGCGACTGACTAAATTACAAATTCTAGTCACATGGCACCGAAATGTGGAAAAATAAAAGACGTTTCAATGGTCTAATGATGATAAGCATCTAGATAAACGAATAAACTAGGTGATTTTTTGTGGTGAATGAAAATTAGTGGTTCAATTCAAATCCGATCAATTGTGTTTCGGTACTTACAAACAAGCGTTGTCCCACAAAACAAAACCACTTGATCTCTTCTCCTGAAGGAAGTTCGAAAAAGGGTGTCAATTCTTCGGTTTCTTCATCCGTGAATCGAATGAATTGTTTGTCTGATGCCAGAAATCCGGTCGAAAAGGGTTGAATGTGTGTGCCGGTAACACTGCTGGCGCTCAGAAAACTCCCGAAATTGTCGAGCGTAATGACTTGTCCGCCATTGTCAAACAAATACAATTTGTTTTGAAATTCAACCAGCTGAAGCACTGTTCCCAGATCGACCAACGCTGCAAGGTTCTGAATAATTTGCCGTTGGCTGTTGCGAATGGTAATCAACTGGAGTTCGCTGTTGAGTTGATCGAAAATCCAGATACGATCTGTTTGCGCCGAAGTGCTGAAATGTTGTGCCAAATTTACGCCCAGTTCCGTTAAATCAATGCAGTTCGGTTGAAGCGCCAAAGCGTTGTCGAGGTAACAAACACGCTGTTGTTCCTCTGAGAAAATAGCAATCTTAAGCCAATTGGAAGCATCGATTTTAGCAATCGTTCCCATCGACTTCGTGCTTTGGGTTAAGAGCTGCTTACCAACGGTATCTAGTTTTGTAATCGATTGTCCGTTTACCAGATATATGTTACCGGCTTGATCCACGTCCCAAACGGCATCTGCATCAATGGGAGTTGCCCAGACCTGATTCCATGATTGTTGTGCCTTCGAAGAAAAGGACAAACACACGATCAGAAACAGAATCAGTTTACGCATTGTTGTTGGGATGATGCACCACTTGTTGCAATAGTTGTTCCACAATTTCGCGGTTGTTGGATAAACGCGGCACTTTATGTTGTCCACCCAATTTGCCTTTGGTGCGCAGCCACTCATCGAAGGTACCGTTTTCTACATAACGAATCAGAGGAAATTCGAGCGCCATGTCGTTGGTTCTTTTGGCGTCGTAATCAGAATTAATGCTTCTGAGCGTTTCATCCAAAATCCATTCAAATCGTTTGCGATCTTCGGGTTCGCGCACAAATTCAATGACCCATTCGTGTTTTCCTTTGTCAATTCCCTGCATGTAAACAGGTGCAACCGAGTAATCACGAATCTGAGCATTGGTTTTGAGGCAGGCTTCCGCAACGGCTTTGTCGGTATTGTTTACAATTACTTCTTCTCCAAACGCGTTGATGAAACTTTTAGTGCGACCGGTGATCACAAATCGAAAGGGCAGGGTGGAAGTAAAGCGGATGGTGTCGCCCAAAACATAGCGCCAAAGTCCGCCGTTGGTCGAAATCACCAAAGCATACTCAACGTCTGTTTCCACTTCGCTTAGGTTGATTACCGTTTCCGATTCCAAACCCTTAAACGATTCCATTGGAATAAACTCGTAGTAAATTCCGTAATCGAGCATCAGTAGTAATTCGTTGGAACCACCAACATCCTGGATTCCGAAAAATCCTTCGGATGCATTGTAGGTTTCTACATAATGCATGTCGTCAAACGGAATCAACTGCCGGAAGGCATCGCGATATGGTTCGAAACTCACGCCTCCGTGCATGAATAATTCCAGGTTGGGCCACACTTCACGCAGGTTCTTTTTGCCCGAAAGTTCCAGTATTTTGTTGGCGAGCACCATGGTCCAGCTGGGTACACCGGCAATAATGTACACATCTTCGTGCATGGTACTCAGCGCCATTTTTTCAATTTTCGATTCCCACTCACTCATCAACGCAATTTCCCGAGAAGGTGTGCGGCGAATTTCGGCCCACCACGGAAGATTTTTTACGATAATGGCTGATAAATCACCTTGATAAGCATCGTGTGTGAGCGGCAAGACTTGTGCGCTACCGCCTACAATGAGGTGTTTGCCTTTGTAGAGTTTTCGGTTGGGATAATTTTCGTAATACAGCGCTAAGAGGTCTTTTCCGCCTTTGTAGTGACATTCTTCGAGCGATTCGCGGGTTACCGGAATAAATTTACTGCGGTCTGAAGTTGTGCCCGAAGATTTGGCAAACCACTTCGTATCTTGTGGCCAAAGCAGGTTTTGTTCACCGGCCATCAGGCGATCAATCCATGGTTTCATGGTGTCGTAATCCTGCAACGGAATGCTCGCCCGAAAAGATGCGTAATCGGTGATTTGTGTTAGAGGAAATTGTTGGGTGAATGCAGTTTTTGAGGCATTTTGCAACATCCGTTCAAATAATTCGTGCTGTACTTCTAAGGGGTATTTTCTAAAAAGGTCTATCTGATGCAGACGTTTTTTCATTACCCAAGCAAAAATCGAATTGAACGGCATAATGCAGCAATAAAGAATGAGGAATTGCGGTTAATAAAAAAGGAGGAAACAGTGTCCTCCTTTTTTTAGCCGAATGCGAAGATCGATATGATGATCGCCAACGCAAAAATGGTGTAGACAAAGCCAATAGCAATAGTCGATTCTTCAAAAAAAGTATCGGTATTTTTCTTGTGCTCGTCGTGATGATTGTGCTCGCTTGACATAATCGTTAATTTTTTTTTCAAATGTACTATTTTTTCGGAATAACTGCACGGAATTATTCATCTCCGCCACCAAGCAAAGCAAACAAGTAATACAGTAGTGTTACCAAGGCTCCCAAAGCGGCTACTAGGTAAGTTGTTGCAGCCAAATTGAGTGCTTTTTTCGAACGGCTCAATTCCTCTCCTGATGAAGTTCCCGAACGTTCGATCCATGCAATTGCACGTTTTGATGCGTCAAATTCTACCGGAAGTGTGATGAAACTGAAAAGCGCAATGGCACCGTAGGCAGCAACAATGATCCACAAGACTAATTTGATAGGAAAAGCTTCGTATAAGAAGGAACCTCCGAAAATAGTAAGCATCATGACTGCATTAATGATCATGCCGGAAGCATTCTGAACAGGTACTAACGCAGAACGCAATTTCAACGGAGCATAAGCAGTAGCGTGTTGAACGGCGTGTCCACATTCGTGAGCGGCAACCGCAGCGGCAGCGGCATTTCTACCGTTGTAAACGTCTTCGGATAAATTCACGGTTTTGTTCATCGGATTGTAATGATCCGAGAGTTGTCCTTCCACGCACAAAACTTGTACATCATAAATGTTGTGATCGCGCAGCATACGTTCGGCAATGTCTTTGCCCGAAAGTCCACTCACGGAAGGGATTTTACTGTAGGCATTGAATCGATTGCGCAACCGCCAGCTTACCAATAAGCCGATTCCCATAAAAACGAGCCCAATAATCATGGCCGGTCCAAAACTAAACATGTGTCTAATTATTTAAAATTTCAAATAAAGTTACTAGAAAAACAACAATTACAATTGCACTTTTGTTGCGTTTGCTGTTAAAAATTGTTAGTGGGATTTATCAAGATCAACCTTAATCAGCAATGGTGCCCAAGATGTTGCCTTTCCCACAAATGCACAGATTTGTGCTCTCCCCATAGGCGGACTCGCTAATGCGTTAAGATGTGGTAAATTGATTGTAATAAATATGTTGAAGATTACAAGAATATGTCAGCATGTGGCGCTGTCAGCCTGAGGCTGAAGCGCCTTAATCTGTGCATCTGTGGGAGTCCTTTTTGGATTCCTTCAAGGATTTATGCATCAGTGTAATTTCGCTTGTATCAAACTGATAAATTCTTTTCTGGTTGCTTCGTTGCTTAAAAACAATCCTGTAAATGCACTAGATGTAGTATACGCGTTTTGCTTCTGAACTCCTCGCATTTGCATACACATGTGAGCGCATTCCAAAACCACGGCCACTCCTTTCGGATTCAGGGTTTTTTGGATGCAGTCGCGAATTTCAATAGTCAAACGTTCCTGCACTTGCAAACGGCGCGAAAACGCATCTACAACCCGCGGAATTTTACTCAATCCTACAATGGTTCCGTTTGGGATATAGGCAATGTGTGCTTTCCCGAAAAACGGCAACATGTGGTGCTCGCACATCGAATAGACCTCAATATCTTTCACAATCACCATTTCAGAATATTCTTCATGAAATAAGGCCGATTTTAAGATGTCTTCCGGAATAATGTCATAACCATGCGTCAAAAATTGCAAAGCTTTGGCAACACGTTCGGGAGTTTTTAGTAATCCTTCGCGATTGGGATCTTCACCAATATCGGAAAGCACGGTTTTGTATACACCGACCAAGCGCTCGGTGATTTCGTCGTTGTAAATATCGTCGGTACTAGACATCTTTGTTTGTTCTAAATAGGATCAAAACGGTTCGTTACCACCATAATAATCCACGTAATTATTTTCGGTTTCTTCCAGACGAATGTGGCACAATTTACCACCTGCTTCTTGAATGGGACCTTCGATTTCTTCCCAGATTTTGATGACAATGTTTTCCGTTGAAGCCAATAAACCACTCAAAAAGGGCACGTCGAGGTTCAGATTTTTATGATCCAAAGGTTCGATAACACGTTCTTTGATAATCGTACTCAAATCTTTCAAATCGATGACAAAGCCGGTTTCCACACTCGGAAGACCTTTAACCGTTACAAAAATAGTGTAGTTGTGACCGTGCCAGTTTTTGTTGCTACACTTTCCGAAGACATCGTAGTTTTTTTCTTCCGACCAATCCTCACGCCACAATTTGTGGGCTGCATTAAAGTGTTCGCGTCGCGTGATGTATACTGTTTTCAAAGCACTGAATTAAGGTTGCAAAGATAGACAATTTGATGCTTGATGTTGGATTTTTGATGTCGGATAATGGATTTTTGATTAGGCGTTTCTGATTAGAGCACGGTTCCATTATTGTAAATCATTAAATGATAAGGGTACATTCTGTTTTTACCTTAACTTTCATCCAACATCAAAAATCCATCATAAAGCATTCGAAAAGCAATAATTAGTTCATTTCAACGTATTAGTTTCATCAAAAATCCAACATCAAAAATCATGCATTAGGAAATGAAGTGGCTCTCGGTTTTAAGTTTGGTACTCACATTTTCGGTTTTCGGACAGTCGGATACCTTACTTGCCTGGTGTCGCAACCGTGATACGATTCAATTTGCCGAAAATCTGTACCCTTTTTTTACTAAATGGGAGAAAGGAAACGGTGTAAAGGTGATTCAGCTCGGCGATTCACATGTGCAGATGGGGCATTTTCCACAAGCGGTTCAAGCTGCTTTTACAGCATTGGGCGATTCGGTTGAAGCCTCGTCTTTTTGGTTTCCGTATGGACTTTCGGGCGGTTTTAACGCAGAAGGAATCATAGTAGATACGGTTGGTGCCTGGAAAAGCACTAAAATGGTTAACGCAACATCCGATACCCATTTTGCGCTTACCGGACATTCACTTACAATCGCTGAAACCGGTGACGAAACCCCGCATTTGGAATTCAAACTGGATCAATCGACAGCAGATTTTCAATTCTTAATTGAAACGACCAAGAAATGGGATTTTTCCTGTGCCGAAGCTACTGTTGAAAGAAAAAGCTATTCCACTCATTTGTCTATCATCACACTACATTTCCCAAAACCCAAAAGACGTTTCGAAATCTTCGCATTTCCAAACACTAGGAAAGCAGATACGTTGCGTGTTTATGGATTCAGATCTACTCCTGCAACAGGCGGTTTTCAGTTTCAATCTTATGGTTCATCGGGTGGGAAATATGCCGATTACGTAGATAAATGCGGCTATTGTTTTGATCAATTAAAGGCCGAAAAACCCGACTTGGTGATCTTGTCGCTCGGTACCAACGATGCGCATAAACCGTATACCGAAGTGGAATTTTACAATTACGCCAAAGCAATGGTTTCCGGCATCCGCGAGACATCTTCCAAAACATCCATTCTGTTAACAACCAAACCGGATACATTTTTCAAAAATTTGAAGCCCATTTCGGAAGAAGTGGTAAAGAATGTGTTGGAACGCGTAGCACAGGAATACGATTGCGCGCTCTGGAACTTATCCGATGTGATGGGAGGAAACGATTCCATTCTGGAATGGTACATGAGTGGCTTGGCAAGTGCCGATTTCATGCACTTTACTCCGAAAGGATATCAATTGCAGGGACAATTGTTGGTAGAGGCGCTGGTTGCGGCTTCTAAAAGTAAGGTGAAATAATTATTCTTGTTTCATGGAGTTGGTGATTTTTGATCGATTTGGCAATCAAGAGCTACGGGGTTCTTTACCTTAATGTGAAATATATCGGCTTTCGTATGATATTCAAATTTGTTTCGTTATTCTTGCGTTAACGAATCAATTTCAAGTAATCCGGTTTTCATACATGGTTTTCTTATAGAAACAATTGAAAAGGAATGAGGTTGGAACAGCTTGATTGATAATGTGTTTTCAAATTGTTTAGCGTGTTCAATATCAGACGAATAATTGGTGTAGTGTTGTGCATAATGTTGCACGCTGAGGTTACAGCGCAGTCACGTATTGATTCACTGGTGCAAACAATCAAAAAAGAACAAGCAGATTCCAACACACTTCTTGCGCTCAACGATGAATGTATTGCGTTGCAGAGTCTCAATGAGCATACGAAAGCGCTGAAGTATATCAAGGTCGCCATCCGGTTTGGTAAAAAGAAGGATTATCCTAGCGGATTGGCCATTAGTTATAACGTAGCGGGCAATTGTTACTTTTTTAAAGGAGACTATTCCCAAGCCGTTGAGAATTATTTGAAATCATTGACCTTACACGAGCGATTACACAATCAAAAGGGTATTGCGAATTGCTACAATAACATCGGTAATTCGTATACCCGACAAGGTTATTATACGAGGGCATTGAGTTTTCATACCAAAGCATTGAAGATTCGAAAAAAAATAAACGACGAACCCAACCTGGCGTTTTCCTATAACAATATCGGAAATGTATATCAAAGTATTAAGGACTACAAAAAAGCATTGGAGCATCATTTCTGGGCTTTAAAAATCAAAGAAAAACTGAAAGATTCATCCGAAATCGTGATTTCACTCAACAATATCGGCGGCATTTATACCGATATGAAGAATTATGATCAAGCTATTGAATACCATCGGAGAGCGCTTGAATTGAATAACCTCACTGATAAGAATCTGGAAGATGAAGAAGTTGCTTATATCAATATTGCAAGAGCATATTATTATGACGGTCATCATAAGGACGCTCTTGATTATGCACAACGGGCAATTTCCATTGCCGAAGAGATTGGTGATTCAGAGACAATCTTGGAAGGAAGCGATTTGCTTGGGAAAATCTATGAACAGTTAGGAGATTACAAAAAAGCATTGGGTTATTTTCATCAGCATCAAACACTGAAAGATCGGTTGTTTAATGAGGAGAACACGGCTAAAATACTGAGTCTTCAGTACGATTATGACTACGATAAAAAGCTCCAGGCTCAGCGTTATGTTCAGATTAAAAAGGACGCAGTTGCCGCATCCGAAAAAAAGAAGCAAAACCAGATTCTGTTGTTGATTAGTTCAATTATGATTCTGTTCGTTGCCGTATCGGTACTTATCTTTCGAGGTTATCTCAGGAAACAGAAAATCAATAAGAAAATCACGCTTCAAAATGATCTGATTCGCGAAAAGCAACGTGAAATCATTGACAGCATCAATTACGCGAAACGCATCCAAAATGCGGTGTATCCCGATCCTGAAAAGTTTGTCTTAGAATTTGAGCAGGCTTTCGTTTTTAATAAACCCAAAGATATTGTCAGTGGCGATTTATATTGGTATGCGAATGTATTTACCTCCTCAGAAAACCCATTGAAACTAAAAGTGGTGGCATTGGCTGATTGCACGGGGCATGGAGTTCCGGGAGCATTCTTGAGTTTGCTTGCCATTGAATTGTTGAACCAAAGTGTCAAAAATCCTACAATCAACTCTCCGGGAGAATTACTGAGCTTTATCAATCATAAGATTACCAATGAGTTGAATAAAAAGAATAAAGAAAAGATCAATGACGGGATGGATATTGCGGTTTGTGCCATTGATGAAGCCAATCAACGAATCTACTATTCCGGAGCCAATCGACCATTATGGATTATGCGAAATGATGGATTGGAAGAAATCAAACCGACAAAAACATCTATTGGATCAGCAATTAGTGAATCGGCTGAATTTGAAACGGTGACCGTGAATTATTCCAAAAATGAACGAATCTTTTTGTTTTCGGATGGAATTACGGATCAATTTGGTGGCGAAAAAAATAAAAAATTCACCAAGGCACGACTCAAATCACTGCTAGAAGAAGCATCCATTTCTACAATGGAAGAAACAGAAAGTCACTTACGTGATACGTTCATTACTTGGATGGGTTCACAAGAACAAACCGATGATGTGTTAGTGATCGGAATTCAGTTATAGGGCTAGAACACTTTTTTCATGGAAATTCCATCTCATTTTCCCGAATAAACGACCACAAATCCATTCAGACAAAAGATAGTTCCTATTTTTACACCAAAATTGTGCAACAATGATCGTAATTACAGGAGCAGCAGGTTTTATCGGAAGTTGTTTGGTGGGTGAACTCAACCGCAGTGGCATTACGGATTTGGTTTTGGTAGATGATTTTGCCAAGCTAGAGAAGTCCGAAAATCTTAGTGGAAAACAATTTACTCAGCTTGTTGAGCGTTCTGTTTTAGATCAGTGGTTTCAAGCAAACGGAGAGAATGTTTCGTTTGTTTACCACATTGGAGCACGCACCGATACCACCGAATTCGATAAAATCATTTTTGATGAATTGAATGTTGATTATTCCAAAATGGTGTGGAATTACTGCGTGAAATTCAGCATTCCTTTGGTCTATGCAAGTTCCGGAGCTACTTATGGTTTGGGAGAATTAGGCTACGACGATAACGAAGCTACAATTCCACAATTACAGCCACTCAATCCGTATGGATGGTCGAAACAATGGTTTGACATGTGGGCATTGGAGCAAACAACAACTCCTCCTTTTTGGGCAGGCTTAAAGTTCTTCAATGTGTATGGTCCGAATGAATACCACAAAGGAAGAATGGCTTCGGTGGTTTTTCATGCTTTCAATCAAATTCAGGCAACGGGTGGCATGAAATTGTTCCGTTCGCATAATCCGAATTACACGGATGGCGGTCAAATGCGCGATTTTGTGTACGTGAAAGACGTGGTTTCGGTTTGTCAATTTTTACGCGAAGGAAAAGCGAAATCAGGCATTTACAACTTGGGTTCGGGAACTGCTCGACCATTCCTCGACTTGGCGGTAAATACCTTCAAAGCACTTGGTAAAGAACCGAACATTTCGTTCATCGATACTCCTGAAGATATTCGCGACAAATACCAGTATTTCACCGAAGCAAACATGGCGAAATTGATTGCACAAGGTTATGACAAACCGTTTCATACCTTAGAAGAAGGTGTTGCGGACTATGTGAAAAACTACCTTTCAGGGCACAAGTATCTTTAGTGATTTGCCACCACATCGATTAAATCCAACTTAATCAAATTCCAATTCTTACCAAGCAAACATCTTGGGTCAGGATCGTCTTCTACGGCAGAAAAATCGACCAGTTTTCGTTTGATTTCCGCTTTTTGGTGCTGGGCAGGATACCGTTTTTTGTGAGCAGATAATAATTCATCCAACGAGTGGTGTGCCAAGAGGTAATGTAAATCCCAAAAATTACTCTTGTTAGCTCCCACACGAATGTGTTCAATGGTGAGTGCTAACCGATCTTCCATTCCGGCAAAACGTAGATTTTCGGTTGTGGTAATCGCCGAAATCGGTTCTTCGGAATAATACAGATCGACCTTAATGGCGTCTTTGTTGAGGTTGTAGAGGAAAAACGAAACACCGTTGCCCTTTGGTTCAAACGTATGTTGTTCGCCATTCCCGAAGGTATTGTGGATGTATTGTTTGATGCGCTGCAAATCGGTTTCCTGAAAAGCTTGAGCCGTATACAAATCAATTTCATTGGAATGCCGGTGACCGTATAACAAACTCAGCGCGGTTCCGTCGGCAAGGTAAAACAATTGCAACTGCGGAGCACGCATCAATTCCATCAAGGTTTGTTGCAAAAACCGGCTAATCGTAGTCGTGTGTAAGCTCATCTGGTTTAACTAAAGCGTTTGATGATAGAAGCTTCGTAGAGCGAAGCCAATTCTTGCTGTTCTTGTTTGGTTCCACGCGACATTACCCGCCTTATGATATAAGCTTGTTGCAATTCCCAATTGAGTTTTGCCATATCGGTTTCCCAGAAAAGTGCCGGTCTGAAGCGTTGCAGGTTGGGTTTTATGGAAGAAGAATGCTTGCGCTTTTCCACTTCCATATCGTAAAATCCTTGCAAGGTCATCAAGAATCCTTCTTCCAATTTCAACTCGCGTTCAATGCGTAAAGCAAGCGAAGGATTCATGCGTCGTTTTCCTTTGGTAACAGCCACAAATGTTTGGGGATATTCCTGAATAGAAAGTGAAAATCGCCCTTTGCTGATGTTGCGTTTCTTTAACTCGCGTTCGAGATAAACGCCTGGATGAATGCCTTTTACAGCAGTAATAGCCTGGAACATAAGCAGTAGTTGTAAACTCTAGTGTGTAAAAGATATTGTTTATTTTCGAATAGAACAAACAGAAGGCGAAGTTTGTTTGATTAAAAACAACGCATCATGTATCAGTTAAAACGTAAACAATTAGTTAAAACAGATCTCCGAACTTGCTGGGACTTCTTTTCCTCGCCTAAAAATCTAGCTGTTATTACTCCCGAAAAAATGAAATTCACGGTGCTTACCGAGCAACCGGAAACCATGTATGAAGGCTTAATGATTGCTTATAAAGTTTCACCTGTTTTGGGAATACCATTGGGATGGATAACGGAAATAAAAACAGTGCAAGATGGTGTGTTTTTTGTGGATGAACAACGAAAAGGACCCTACAAAATCTGGCACCACGAACACCATTTCGAAGCAGTAGAAGGAGGTGTTCTTATGACAGACATCGTAAGCTACACCTTGCCATTCGGTTTCCTTGGGAAATTTGCACATTGGTTATTTGTACGCAAGCAATTGGAAGCGATTTTTGAGTATCGGTTCAGGAAGGTGGAAGAGTTATTTGCATAAGATTAAAACTCAAAAACTCAAAAACTCAAAAAACTTCGCATTAAATCTCGTTCCGCGAAACCTTCTTGTGCATTGTCGGAATTTCTATCAAAGCAGCGCTTCCGTACCATGGGTGCAATTCCATGATCAAACGACCCGATTTCACAGCAGGATCGGTTAATGTCAAAGCTTCCGCTTCTTCGATTGTGGCTACATTGAAAATGAAAATCCCGCGAATATCCGTATCATCTAAAAAAGGACCGGCAACAATCATTTTCTTTTCGGCCACCAAACGGTTGATATTATCTAAGTGAGCACGTTGTATTTGAGCAGCTGTAGCGCTATCCTGATCGCGGTTGGGCCCTACTTTCAAAAACGCCATCACATAATTTTTCATACCATAATCATCCGCACCAAGTTTCTCGGCCAGTTTCGGATCGAATTGTGCGTTCATCGTTTCCGGTCCCTCCACTTTCGGTGTTTCCGTTACTTCGGGTGTTTCACCGCAAGCGGCCAATAAAAGAGTTGTTCCTGCAATTAAAAAAAAGTGTTTCATATAGAGTGAATTTGATAATCTAAGCTGTTTCTAAAATGGATTGAATGGCTTTTTTTGCTTCTGTAATATGTCCATCGGTATTGGAAAGTGAATTGTAGATACTGCGCACAACTCCTTTTTTATCGATGATGTAGGTTACTCTTCCGGCTACTAAACCGAGCAAACTACTAGGAACTCCAAACAATTTTCGGACTTTTTTCTCGGTATCTGCGAGTAGACTGAAGTTTAATCGATTATTGGTTGCGAAACGTTCATGTGAAGAAATACTGTCGCTTGAAATGCCGATGACTTCACAGCCCATTGCCGAAAAATCTTCGTAGTTGTCTCTAAAGGAACATGCTTCGGCTGTGCAACCTCCGGTTTCATCTTTTGGGTAGAAGTAAATAACGAGTAGTTTTTCTCCGATGAGGTCATCGATGTTGATAGTTTCGCCTCGTTGATTCGGTAATGAAAAGGATGGGCATTTGTCGCCGATTTGAATTGCCATGTTTTAGAATTGAAAATGTAAAATTGAAAAGTTTTAAAGGTCGTTTGAACGAATATACTGGAATAAAAGTACGATAGATTTTCGGCAAATTAATATTGTGTTCTGATCGTTGACCAATCAGCGTAAATATAAGTGCCTGCATTTGTAGCGGGAACGGTTGCTTCGAAACGCACTCCTGCCACATCTCTGTAAACACGTGCCAGTGTATTCATCCATTCATCAGCTCGGTATCCTACGTAAATGAGGTGGAAGGCATCTAGATTTTTCTTGGCTGCTTTGTAGTACAATTCCCGGCGAATGCCTTTGCAAAACGCATTGAATCCGTCGTTGAGGGTTTTGTATTTGCGGTTGCGTTTTCCGGGCATGGATTCGTATACAGGCAGGCCGTTTACCATGAGTTTATTCTGCCAATGAAAAGCCATAGGACTATTGTACCAACGTGGGAAGGAAACGGTTCCGAATCCGCTTTCAGAGATCATGATTGCGGTTAAGAATAAAGGATTGATGTTGTTTTTCTTACACGATTCTACCAGTATATCGGCTAATTGATAAGGCGTCAAGATCGGCTGTTCGTCAACCTTCATCTTGAAATAAATGCTCTCCGGATAATTGTCGCCTAGAAATTGCGCCAAACGCTGCTTGAAGATCGTATCATAAAATTGCGTGAGTGGTTGAATCGGATTTGAATATAAAGTCGTGTAAAAAGTATAAGAAGCATTGGTATCAATGATAGTCATCGAATCGACTACAATTTCGCTTCTACGAACACAACGAAACCCGATGTCGTAATTGTAATTTCCCGGTGAAGACCAAGAGGTATAATTGGAATACAACAACTCGCTATTAACTGTTCCCCAAGATCCACCTTTCAGGTTTTTTACGTTGATTGAATCTCCTTTCCAGTCGGTGCACCAATGCCAGTTGTTACCGCACATATTGTACAAACCAAATGCGTTGCAGTATTGCGATTTCACAGGAGCCAAACGCCACCATTCGGTTGATTGATGTCCGCGATCGGTGTCGTAATTGGCTAGCGAATCGTGGAATTCATTTCCCCACGGATAGTTGATTGGTTTTCCGGCGGTAGCAGCAAATTCAAACTCGGCAGCTGTTGGCAAGCGATAACCGTTTGCATTGAGATCGGTTGCGTAAATCGGATATCCCCAGTTGTCGAGCGAATCTGTTTTACGGTAAACCGGGGTCAGGTGTTCGCAGTGGCTGCGCCAGTTACAATAGTCAACGGCATAATGCCAAGTAATGCCTGTTACGGGCTGAACGGGAATGTTGTAGGAAGTATAACTCCAATAGGCATTTTTTTGTCCGCCGGCATTTACGTAAGTATACAAATCCTGATAGCTTACCGGTGTTTCATCCATGTAAAAGGAATAGCTGTTTCCTTGAACCAGTTTCATGGTTTTGAGCGCATGCAACGTAATTGGCTGACCCAGGCAGAATTGTGATAAGATCAGGAGACCGATTAGTAGAGATTGTTTCATAGATGGTTAAAACGGAAAACAGGGGTTGTTGGTTACATTGTTGTGTGTTGTAGGCTCGGGACGCATCCCGAGCCCAAAATGCACAATATATGAAATCATTCACGGTAACGGGATTAATCCCGTATCAAATCGGTCGGACGTTCCACGCCAACCCACAATTATATCACAAACAAAAACGCCCGCTTACATAGTAAACGGGCGTTTCAAAAATTATGTTGTTTTCGGAATTATTCTCCTACAACTTCAAATTTGAACAACGGTTTCACACCTTTGTGCAAGTTCGCTTCAGCTTCGTATGTTCCAACTTCTTTGATTGGCTCATCTTTAATCTTAAGCGCTTTACGATCGATATCGAAACCTGCTTTTTTCAATGCTTCAGACAACTGAACGGTATTTACCGAACCGAAGATTTTTCCGTTTTCACCAACTTTGGTACCGATAGTAACCGTAGTTTCAGCCAATTTAGCTGCGATAGCTTCTGCTTCTGCAACCACTTTGGATTCTTTGTGAGAACGTTGTTTCATCATGTCTTCGTGCGCTTTTTTCGCAGAAGCTGTTGCCAAAGTTGCGTATCCTTGAGGAATCAAGAAGTTACGACCGTAACCCGGCTTTACAGTTACAACATCATCTTTGTAACCTAATTTGTCAATATTTTTCTTAAGAATTACTTCCATGATTTTTTGTCATTTAAATTCAACTACTGACTATTTCAACATATCACCAACATAAGGCAAGATAGCCAAGTGGCGAGCACGTTTGATAGCTTTGTTTACTTTCTTCTGGTATTTCGCAGAAGTTCCTGTGATACGACGAGGTAAGATTTTACCTTGCTCATTCACCAAACGCAACAAAAAAGTAGCGTCTTTGTAGTCGATGAATTTAATACCGCTTTTCTTGAAACGGCAGTATTTGTCTTTTTTGATCTCGATGTTAATCGGGGTCAGATAGCGAATATCGTTTTGTGACATGTTCGTTCTTTTTTAAGTAAATGATTGCGCCTACGCTAAAGCTTCAGCGTAAGTGTTAAGCTTCAACCGGAGCAACAGCTGCACCCATTTTTTTGCGACGCTTCTCAGCATACGCAGCGTGGTGTTGATCCATTTTCACTGTAAGGAAACGCATGATACGCTCGTCGCGCTTCATAGCCAATTCCAAATCTGCGATTACAGTTCCTTCTGCTTCAAAATCAAACATGAAGTAGAAACCAGTTGTTTTTTTCTGAATAGGGTAAGCCATTTTTTTGAGGCCCCAATTCTCTGAGTGCTTTAATTTACCGCCGAATGACGCCAAATCGCTTTCGTACTTTTGCACTGCTTCCTTTGCCTGATCTTCAGACAAAACGGGAGTAAGAATGAAAACAGTTTCGTAAGAATTCATAATTAAACGTTTTGTTTATTAATAACTAATTCCTGTTCAACTCATGGAACAGGGGCGCAAAGGTAGTGATTTTTTGTTTACGTAGCGAATGACGGCTAAAATCTTTAGATCCTTTATTCGTTGAATCGAAAGGAGTCGAAGAACTGACGCGTTCTTGGGTTATTCTCATATCCATTTTCTGACATCACCGAAAGTTGGTACATAACATTATCCTTTAGAAACATTCGATACGTAACGGTGGCTTTGCCTGCTAAAATACCGGCAGACCCCTCGTAACACCATTGACCATTAAATGTACTCTCTCTTTCGGAAAGGATGTTGTTGTCTGCCGCTATGAGTGAGTTTGTTCTGAAGATAAGTACGATTAAATCCTTCCTTGCCTGAACTGAAAGTTTGTTAATCGAGTCTTTCGGTAGGCTGCCATACAAAGTCATGTATGCTATATTGTGATATTGATCGGGCTTTGTGTCTTTGTTTTCATACCCTTCTATCATAATTGTCTGCGGACCGAAAAATCCGAATCCTTGTTGTTCCTGTCTTTTTACGTTGCCCGGGTATTGAATCGTGAAATTTTTACGCGCTTTTTCGGGAATCAGTTCAGGATGCTTGTTTTGTTCGTTGGTTAGAAGCTTAAAGCTTTTGAAAAATGCGACACACATTTTATTGTGCTTTTCACTCGATTTGTACGAAACTTCCAATTTGTAAAGTCTGTTTTTTACCAGAAAAAATTGTTGTGTGTAACTGATTTTATTCGTTCGATCGTCCCAGGTAAACTGCCTGCCGGGATACATATTGGCTGTCTTGAAAAAGGTGTTGTCGAGTCCCTTTTCACCAAATTTACTTAGGTTAGTCAATTGAGTTAAGGAGAACAACTGCGCAAGCAATCGCAACGAATCCGAATGAATAATCTGCTTCGGTAGATCAGTATAACTCACCGTGTAGGATAGGTTTTGATCATCACCTGCTTCACTTGTGAAAATAGTCCACTCAACTCTTCCGAATGGAAAAAGTTGATCGTCACTCGACTCAATTGGCTTTCCATTAAAGTTAATCTGAAAACCACCTTTGATGTCTTTGAATGCGGAAGGTTTGTCTTCGCCGCAAGAAAATAATAACAAAAACAGAATAAGACAATTTAAGAGAAGAGTTATTCGGCGAATCATCGTTTTTTTAGCAAAAATAAAACTATATTTTTTATCTTCTTTCATTCCCCTTTTTGATCTGCTTAAGAATGGTTTTCCATAACTTTTACCTAAATTCGCGCGTCGAATTAAATGATTTCAACTAAGTGTTGATTTGTCCTTTTGAAATCGGTTCGCCATTCATTTTTAGGTTACGAACATCTGTTAAATAGAGAAAGAGAAATTCCCGTTTATGAGCAATTATCTAGATTACATCAAAGAAATTGAAGAGAGAAAAGCACAAGGCCTTCATCCAAAACCAATAGATCGAGCTGAATTGGTAAGCGAAATCATCGCGCAAATTAAAGATGCAACGAATAACTACCGTTCTGATTCATTAAACTTTTTCATCTATAATACCTTGCCGGGAACAACTCCTGCAGCTGGTGAAAAGGCAGCTTTCTTGAAAGAAATCATTCTTGGTAATGAAGTGGTAAACGAAATAACTCCGGCTTTTGCGTTGGAATTGTTGTCGCACATGAAAGGCGGACCTTCAATCGGAGTATTGCTCGATTTAGCACTTGGTAACGATGCAGAAATTTCGAAAAGTGCGGCAGAAGTATTAAAGACACAAGTTTATTTATATGATGCCGATGCTGATCGCTTGAAAGTGGCTTATGAAGCCGGAAATGCAGTAGCAAAAGATATTTTGGAAAGCTATGCTGCGGCAGAATTCTTTACCAAACTCCCTGAAGTTCCTGAAGAAATAAAGATTGTTACTTTCATTGCAGGCGAAGGGGATATATCAACAGATTTATTGTCTCCGGGAAACCAAGCGCACTCGCGTTCGGATCGTGAATTGCACGGGAAATGCATGATCACGCCTGAGGCACAAGAGGAAATTAAAGCGCTTGGTGCTCAACATCCTGATAAAAGCGTGATGCTGATTGCTGAAAAAGGAACGATGGGCGTGGGGTCTTCACGTATGTCGGGTGTAAATAATGTTGCTTTATGGACCGGTAAACAAGCAAGTCCGTATGTTCCGTTTGTAAACATTGCGCCAATTGTGGGTGGTACGAATGGAATTTCACCGATTTTCTTAACAACTGTTGATGTAACAGGTGGTATCGGTTTAGACTTGAAAAACTGGGTAAAAAAAACAGATGCTTCCGGCAATGTGGTTCGCGATGAAAACGGAGACCCGGTGCTAGAGCAAGCTTATTCCGTTGCAACAGGAACTGTTCTGACAATTAATACAAAAACAAAAAAATTATACAACGGCGATCAGGAATTGATTGACATTTCGAAAGCGTTGACTCCGCAAAAAATGGAGTTTATCAAAGCCGGCGGATCGTATGCAATTGTTTTCGGTAAAAAGATTCAAACCTTCGCTTGTAAAACGTTAGGTATTGCTATTCCTACTGTTTTCGCTCCTTCAAAAGAGATTTCAAATGATGGTCAGGGTTTGACGGCCGTTGAGAAAATCTTCAACAGAAATGCCGTTGGTAATACACCCGGAAAAGTATTGCATGCCGGTTCTGATGTTCGTGTTACCGTAAATATCGTTGGTTCGCAAGATACAACGGGTTTGATGACAGCGCAGGAATTGGAGTCAATGGCTGCTACAGTAATATCTCCCATTGTTGACGGAGCATACCAATCGGGGTGTCACACGGCTTCTGTTTGGGATAAAAAAGCGCAAACGAACATTCCGAAACTAATGAGTTTCATGAACGAGTTTGGTTTGATTACCGCTCGCGACCCGAAAGGTGTTTACCATTCAATGACGGATGTAATTCATAAAGTATTGAACGATATCACCATTGATGATTGGGCAATTATCATTGGAGGTGACTCGCACACACGTATGTCTAAAGGTGTTGCATTTGGTGCCGATTCAGGTACTGTTGCTTTGGCTTTGGCAACCGGTGAAGCTTCTATGCCAATTCCGGAATCTGTGAAAGTGACCTTCAAAGGAACCATGAAAACATACATGGATTTCCGTGATGTAGTGCATGCAACACAAGCGCAAATGTTGCAACAATTTGGTGGCGAAAACGTGTTTCAAGGTCGTGTAATTGAAGTACACATTGGTACCTTGACTGCTGACCAGGCGTTTACTTTTACCGACTGGACGGCAGAAATGAAAGCAAAAGCTTCCATCAATATTTCAGAAGATGCAACCCTAATCGAATCATTGGAGATAGCGAAAAGTCGCATCCAAATCATGATTGACAAGGGAATGGATAACAAGAATCAAGTCTTACAAGGATTGATTGACAAAGGAAACAAACGCATTGCTGAAATTCAATCCGGCGAAAAACCGGCGTTGACACCGGATTCCAACGCAAACTATTATGCAGAGGTGGTGGTTGATTTGGATCTAATTGCTGAACCAATGATTGCCGATCCGGATGTCAATAACAAAGATGTTTCAAAACGCTACACGCATGATGTTATTCGTCCGCTTTCTTTCTATGCTGGAACCAAAAAAGTGGATCTTGGATTCATTGGTTCGTGCATGGTACACAAAGGCGATATGAAGATTTTAGCCCAAATGTTGAAAAACGTGGAGGCGCAAAACGGTAAAGTGGAATTCAAAGCGCCATTGGTAGTAGCACCTCCAACCTACAATATAGTTGATGAGTTGAAAGCAGAAGGCGATTGGGAGGTATTGCAAAAATACTCCGGCTTCGAATTCGACGACAACGCACCAAAAGGAGAAGCACGTACCAAGTACGAAAACATGTTATACTTAGAGCGTCCGGGATGTAACTTGTGCATGGGTAATCAAGAAAAAGCAGAGAAAGGCGACACAGTAATGGCAACATCTACACGT
>JARWZO010000018.1 GCA_029866325.1 Fluviicola sp.
GTTATTTATCCCAATTATGTCGGGGCGATTCGCGAATCGCCCCTACATATTTGGGATTTATTTTTCCATTCCGCCCGGTTTGCAGCAGGCCGGTAATTGTTCCACTGCTTCGGGTTTTGCTTTTGTATCGTCGGCGTCATATCCCAATTCATTGATAACAGCACGCAATTTTTCAGGCGTTATTTTTTTGGTACTGTATTTTATCGTTATGTCCTGTGTTTCAAGGTTCAACTCGGCAAACGATACTCCTTTTGTGAAATTCAATCCGTTTTCCAGACGTTCTTCACACTGCCCGCATTCGGCGCTCGTATGAATGACAATCGTTTGCGTTTTTGGTGTTTTCTGACCCCAGGTTGTTCCTGCAACCGTAAAAAGGGCAATAACTATTAGTATTGTTTTCATGTTTTTCAATGTTATGATGATTTTTTACGTTTCAATTCATACCGGAATCCCCCATAAATAACCGTGCCTAAAATTGGTGCCCAAACGCGTGTGGCATCAAACGCTGCGTTGTAAGGATCATCACTGCTGATAATCGGGTCTTTTTGGGTGAAATTCGCTAAGTTTTCTCCACCTACATAAACGTCGAAATGCTTAAAATGGTGCGTAATTTGTGCCAATACCTGCGGCACGCGACTACTCACCTGATGATGCAAAACTGTTCCGTCGGGCAAATGAACATCGTGCAAACGCATGCGTCCGTACAACGAAAATGTCGCGTCAATTTCCCAGCGTTTATTACGTGAAGCATACGCTACATTAAACAATCCGCGGTGATTCGGAATCATGATTTGCTGGCGAATATCGCCATTGTACTGCCCCATTACCTGCATCCATTTATACGCAAGTCTGATGGTTAGTACCTTCACCGGTGAAAACGAAAACTCCGATTGCAAGGTATTGCTGAACGAACTTTTGTTTTGGAAACGGAAGAAAAAGGTATCCACCGATTGTTCGCGATCAACCACCAATTGTCTCCCGAAACGCGCATGGTAAAAATCGACCGAAAAACTGGCACTTCGTTTAAACAATTCCAACTGACGAACAATGGAAACACCCGAATTCCAAACGGTTTCTTGTTGAATATTCGCTGGGAGCATCCATGTTTTGGAGGTTGCAAGCAACGAACTGTTATCAATGATTACATTAGGCAATCGCCAGGCTTTACCGGTTGTAAGCCGAATATCGGTAAACTCATCAGCGGTAAATTTTAGGTGCAACCGTGGTGAAAACTGTGCACCATATACTTCCTGATAATCGTAGCGTGCTCCGGCAACCGCAGTTAATCGGGTTCCAACATACGTATATTCGGCAAAAACGCCCGGAGTAATGACCGTTCTGTTTACATCAATCGTATCCAAACGCTGGTTCAACTGCTGCGCAACACCCGACACTCCGAATTTGATTTTGTGGGTCGTTGAGCCTATGATTCCATCGTAAATGGCGTTTACATAACCTTTGTTTTCTTCCCCGGAAAAAACACGATTCCCGAATCGACCTTCTATCTGATGCGTTTTAAATTGATACACCACGCCGAGACTTTGGTATTTTTTCTTCGGGAACAGAAACCCTGTTTTCGCAAATGCATCGAGGTGACGATTGGTGGTATTGGCTGTATATCGGTTCGCTATGCTATTCAATTGTCCGCCTGCACGCTCGTCAGCATAAGCATTTACTCCGAATCGCATTTCAAAACTTTCTCCTGTATATTCCCAGCGATGCAAAAGCGAGAGCGTTTTATTCAAAGGTGAATCTCTGAATCCATCTTCGTTGCGGTCAATTTCCTGCTGCATTCCTGAGGCATGAACAAATGTTCCTGTGCTCCATTTTTTACCGATGAGTTGACCGCCGTGTACATTCAGTTCGGCTCTTCCCATGATATTTCCGTAACCATTCACATACAAACGCTGCATCGTTGAAGGTTTTCGGAACTCGACATTGATCAACCCAGCCATCGATTCGTAGCCATTTACTACCGTTCCGGTTCCTTTGGTGATTTGGATCGATTCTACCCACGTTCCCGGAATGGTATTCAAGCCAAACGAACTTTCCAAGCCATTCAAAAACGGAATATTTTCCATTTGCATCTGGGTGTAAATTCCATCTAGACCAAGTAGCTGGATTTTTTTAGCTCCTGAAACGGCATCTGTGATACTCACATCAACAGTTGCATTGGTTTCAAACGACTCGGAGAGGTTACAACAGGCCGCTTTTTTCAATTCACCTTCGCCCAATTCTTCTACATAAAGCGGTTTCAAACGCGAAACATAATGGGTATTTCGTTTTATTTCCACCACAACCTCATCGAGCATTTTCTCACTATAGAGATTGATTTCGAGTCCGGTAAAACGGTCGTTTTTGGTCACTTCAATGGTATCGTTTCTAAATCCGAATGCTGTGATGATCAATGTATCCGGAAGCGCTTTCGGAAGAATCAATTCAAACCGTCCTTTTTCATCCGTTTCGGTTCCGGTTTGAGCATTTTTTAATCTAATTTTTGCCTGATAAATTGGTGTTCTTGTTCCATTTTCAACACCAAATACAATTCCTTGCAATTGAGCAAAAACGCAACTTTGAAGCAAGATAAACAAGCAGGCTAATCCACTTTTTTTCATGATAATTTTGATTGTATGACACATCAGAATTGTATCGGGCATAGCCTCAATACACTTAAAGATTGTATCCTACAAGCGCCAGCAGCAATTCACCGGCAGACGTTCACCCAGCGGTTTGGGCGGTGGTTCGGTAATTTGGCAAATGTTTACTTCTTCATTGGCCAAGGTAATTTCCGGAGCAAATTGGAATTCAGTAAGTATCGGAAATTCAGCTATCCAAACCGGATATTGATACTGATCAGACTCAAAATAATCGAATGACAGCGACAAACGTTTGATTTCGTCTGTACAACAATCGTCATCGGCCGATTCTTCCGGGATGGTTTTCGCACAGCAAGAATCTTCTGCCTCGGCTTCTTCTTCGCAATGATCAGACATCGTAAACAAAGTCTGAATAGTAATCTGTTCATGCGAGCAGGAATGGCGGTAAAGAGGAATTCCGATGCTTCCGAGAAACACCACTAATATCAATCCTATTCCAGCCAAACGATTTGTCATTGTTTCCAAAGATAAACCGAAATTAAATAGCTTACAAATTCAATTTTTCGGCAACATTGAAACCCAAACATCAAAACAACTAAATAGGTAGTAAATTACTTATATTCAACCACATCAATAGCAAACAACTCATCAAATATTCACTGAAAACACCATTTTAATCAACAGAACTCACCATTTTGGTAAACTAATACTAAACCTATAGTAGAATGGAAAGTTTAGTTGTAACTTTGAATACTGCTAAAAATTACTGCTTCTTATGAAAAAAACATTATTCCTTTTATCTTCTTTACTGACTCTTTCTGCTACTGCACAAAACGTTGGTATTAACGCTACGGGAGCTGCTCCGGCTGCCAGTGCGATGCTCGACGTATCTTCTACAACTTCAGGATTATTAATTCCAAGAATGACTTCTGCCCAACGGACAGCCATTGCTGCTCCTGCAACAGGTCTTTTGGTATATGATACAACAATTGGTAGTTTTTATTATTGGGATGGTGCCCAATGGATTTGGATGCTTTCCAATACAACTGGTTGGACACTTACGGGGAATACTACGGCAGCAGCCAATTTTATAGGCACAACGAATGCACAGGCCTTTCGCTTTTACTGTAATAATGTTGAGCGTTTCCGCTTAAACCCAACTGATGGTGAGTTTGTTGCTGGTGCAACCGCATCACCTTACGCAGGAGACTTGATTAGTGGTGTTGCTACCGCTGCGCTTACTTTTGCAGTAAACGGATATAGTTCACAAAACGGTTCAGGGACCTGGGGTGAGACGATGGCAGCGAGTACAACTGCTTTTTCTGCTGTTCAAGGTGTTTACGGTGGTTCAGGAGCCGGTTCCGGTGTACTTGGTAATTATAACGGAACCAACACCGGAAATACCAGAGCTGGTGTTTATGGTGTCTGTAGCACACCTGCAGCTACGGCCGCAGGAACGGGTGTTTATGGTTACAATGCCATTGCAGCTGGCAACCAACACATGGGCGTTTTGGGATCGTATAACGGTAGTGCATTCGGATTGGGTGTAGTTGGTATCGGTTTCGGTGGTGGTATCATGACCGGTAACAATGATGTGGCTGTGGTAGGTTGGAGAGCCAATAACGCAAACTACTCCGGTTATTTCAACGGAAATCACGTGATCGCCAACGGAACCAAATCGGCTTCTGTACCAACTTCAAAAGGAAATCAGTTATTGTATGTAACAGAAGCTCCTGAAGTATGGTTTGAAGATTTAGGTGGAGGTACATTGGTAAACGGTGAAGCAACCATTCAATTGGATCCGCTTTTCTTGGAAACAGTTGTGATCGATGCTGATCATCCGATGCGTGTTTTTATCCAAATGGAAGGTGAATCGCAAGAAGTATATGTAACCAAAGGTACAACTAGCTTTACGGTGAAAGAACGAAACGGAGGAGCTTCCAATGCCGAATTCTCTTACCGTATTATGGCGAAACGTTTGCATTTCCAAGATCACCGGTTTGGTAACGACCCGGTTTGGGGACCTGGTGATACCCACAAATATTCGCAGTATGCTACTCCTCCTCCAATCAATTACGACGAGAATGTACGCTTCCAAGAAAGCCAACGTGCCAACTGGAAACAAACACCAATGCCGGAAGGATTTATCTATTATGATCAAATTCAGAAAGAAGCGAACGAACGAGCGTTGACAAAACCGGCTCCTCCAAAAGGACAATAAACAACTAGTTAAAATAGTGGTCAGTTGACTACAGGAAGCAGGTATTAAAAGTACCTGCTTTTTTTATGTCTTTGCGCACCAATAGCTCGGTAGATTCCGTATTTTCACAGCATGAAGGAACAGCAACAAAAGGCTATCAATACGGCATACTTTAGTATGTTCGGTAATCTTGTGTTGGCATTAACAAAAGGAATTGTAGGTTTTTTCGGCAACTCTTTCGCATTGATTGCAGATGCGATTGAATCTACAGCTGATGTTTTTTCTTCCTTTTTGGTACTCTTCGGTTTAAAGTATGCCAAACGTCCACCTGATGAGAATCATCCTTACGGTCATGGAAAAGTAGAACCGCTCATTACCTTTGTAGTAGTTGGTTTTCTCTGTACCTCGGCCACCTATATTGCGGTAGAAAGCATCCACAATATTCGTACACCACATAAAGTACCACATGCCTATACACTTTGGTTTCTGGCCGCCATTATCATTATCAAAGAACTCTCCTATCGTTTCGTATCTAAGAAAAGCAAAGAGACAGGAAGTAGTTCGCTCAAAGCAGACGCCTGGCATCATCGGAGCGATGCCATTACCTCATTGTGTGCATTTGTCGGTATTTCTATTGCGCTTTGGTTGGGTAATGATTATGCGGAAGCCGACGATTGGGCAGCATTGCTCTCCTCCGGATTTATCTACTTCAATGCCTTTCTGATCTTTCGACCAGCGCTTGGTGAAATCATGGACGAACACCGTCACCATGATTTTGTAGACGATATTCGCTCTTTTTCGCAAGAAGTACCGAATGTGGTACGCACCGAAAAATGCCTGGTTAGAAAATCCGGAATGCGCTATTGGGTGGATATTCATGTACACGTAGATGGGCATTTAACGGTTGATGAAGGCCACACGATTGCACATGCGCTCAAATCACACCTAATGGAAAAACTGCCGGTAATTGAAGATGTATTGGTGCATATAGAACCTGCTTGAGAATTGTAAATGTAAAATTGACAAGATGTATGTCCCTGATATAGGTTAAAACCGGTAAACCTATTTTAGAGATATAAAAGAAGTCTAAAACTGTAGTTTCTTTTCAATTTTACATTTTACATTTTCAATTAATTCAACATTCTGCATTCATAATTCATCATTCGAAGTACCTTTGTACTATAACAATTCAAACAGCTATGTCGCAAATTCCAATTACCGTATACGTCGAAATGACCCCGAACCCGAACACGATGAAATTCGTTGCCAATAAATACTTGTTGATTTCGGGTGATTCAGTAGAGTTTACCAGTCAGGCAGAAGCCAAAGGCTATTCACCGATTGCCGAAGAATTATTCAATTTCCCGTTTGTGAAAGGCGTTTTTTTAGCTGCTAACTTTATCACCGTTGCTAAAAACGATAGTATTTCATGGGATTTTGTAACGATGGAACTCCGCGAGTTCATCAAAGACTGGCTTGCAGAAGGAAAAGATGTGTTGGTAATGATGCCTCCACCGAAAGCTCCAGCTGTTTCAACAGACGAATCAACACCAACTAAAACCTACGCTCCGTCCGAATACGATGATGCTATTCGCGATTTGTTAGACGAATATGTGCGCCCGGCGGTAGAAAACGATGGTGGTGCCATTGATTTTGTTGGATTCGACGAAGGAATCGTTACCGTAGCCTTGCGTGGTTCTTGTTCCGGTTGCCCTTCGAGTACCGCTACTTTAAAAGGCGGAATTGAAAACTTATTAAAATCGCATTTACCCGAAGTAAAAGAAGTTGTGGCGGAATCGTTGTAATCACTTTTTAGACTGATTCAATAGTATTGTATCGCTCAATTTGTCAGCCTCGAGTTGAAGATTGGGCGATTTTTTTTGCCAATCTATCACCCACCGACACATGATTTTTCCTCATCTGCCTGCGACAGATGAGGAATAGTAGGAAAGATTTCCCACGAATACACGTCAGCCATAGGCTGATGCGTGCCTAACGGACACGCCTAGAGTGTATTTTACAATTACGCTTATCATTTCACAATTTTTAAAAGCGAGTCCGTTAGGCGAGTCCAAATTCGTGTATTCGTGGGAAACATAACGTCTTGGCTAGCCGAGACAGGTAGTTAATACATTGCTACAATCTTTAGTAAATAGGCCACATTATTCACTTTAATTTGTGGTTCGTCCACTTTTTTTCAATTCGTTTTATGGAATTATTACCACATGGTTATCTATAAGGAAATCTTAATTCTAAATACCATGAGACAATTACTCTTTTTAGGCATGCTTTTCATCGGAACGGCAACCTACGCACAAAATACCTACGGCGACATCATCGGAACACTCGTCAATAAAAAAAATGAACCGATCTGGGGAGCTGCTGCTACCACCTTTTATGGCGAATCAATGTTCCGCGCTCAAACTGACATAGACGGACGTTTCCGAATCTCGGCTGTGCCAGCAGGAACGTATGAAGTATTCTTTGTTTTCGAAGGTGATACCATTTATGCTCCCAACAAAGTTGATGTGGCCCCGGATAGTTACGGAAGTTTAAGCACAGTGACTTTTGCTCCAATCGATGACATGGCTCAAAACAATGATTCCGTCAAACAATTAGATGATATTGAAATTGTAAGAAAATACACCCTCACCATCGGTGAAGCACCTATGACTAAATTGACGCAAAAGGAGATTAAATTCAGTCCGGCGAAAAACGACATGAAAGCGCTGGTGGCCGGTATGAATTCAGATGTACGTCAATCAGACGACGGTTCATTGGTTTTCCGAGGAGCGCGCAAAGGCGATTTGATTTATTACGTTGACGGTGTGAAGATGAACGAAGTATTTAACTTACCAAGTTCAGCTTTGGGATATGTAATGGTGTATTCCGGTGCAATTCCGGCAAAATACGGCGACACCAACGGCGGCGTGATTGTGGTTGAAACCAGAAGTTATTTTGACTTGCTGCGCGAATACAACAGCCGTATGTCATTAGGAGAATAATAACACTACTACCATAATCATCTGATAACAGGTAAAGGTTCGGAACTATTTTCCGGGCCTTTTTTGTTGTTACAACCGAAAGCGTTGCAACTGTTCGGTAGCTTTCAGGGAACTGACTACATACAGATAACCTTCTTGAATCAGTGAGAAACAAAACTGATGATTCATTTCGTTACTCATCAGATCTTTTCGCATTTGTATTGAATAATCCCCATTCGGTTGCATACGCATCAAAAACGGAACACCTTCCTGAGTTTTGGTATAATTTAACCGTTCCTGATTTGAAAGTCGTGATTCATTAGCGGGGTTATCATTGAATAAAAAACACAGCTGATTGTCTTTCACCCAGGCTTTATACGAAAGGAATTTTCGGGCATCTTTTGACGTACGCACAAAAAACAACGCTGTAAAAACGCCCAACGGCACAACTATCGGAATACCTTTCTCTCTAAAAAACTGCGCCTTCGGAACAAATTTATGCCACCCAACAACACCATTCGCATTCAATTTTGACACAATTAACGAACCGAAGTAATACTCCGTCAAACCATTTTGAAGGGTTGTTATCATTTGTCGTTCAGAAATCAGGTAGGTGTTGTTTAATGAATCGGTAAAACAGTCTGTTAGTGTATAATAAAAAGGAACATCTACCCCATCTGTTTCATCGCGACCTCTTAACGATTTAAGTCGAAGTTCATTCGAATAGGGTGTGAACGCAACCTTTGCCAACGAATCACCAACCGCAATATCAGCGCAGAAAACACCTCTAAAACCATTTATCTTTTTTTTGAGGAAAGAGGCATACGTTCCAACCAGACGAATTCCGGTTTCTGTTGCAATTACGCGTGTTTCACCACAACAAAATCCTTTTGCCATATCAAATCCTGCAACGCTTGAGCGATACGAATTCGACGCCTGATAACTTGTCACTTTTACATGGGTAACATAGTTTTTTTCGGCTTTCGAATACACCGACGAATTTTGGAGAATATGCAATGAATTGAACGCGTCAAGGCTCATGCTTACCAGTTGGATCGATTTCCCTTTCACAGAAGATCTATACAAATAGGTATTGGTGTACAGTTGGTTTAATTCTTTATCGATAATCGAAAAACAACAATCGACCTGTTCATTATAAAACGATTCGAATTTCTTCATCACAAGCATCCTAGTGTGGTCATCAGAAACCTGAATGGATAATGGGCTATCCTGATCTTTCGCCCCTAAATGGGTCATCAACAAGGTATATGGCTTCGCCACAATATTTCCCAATTGATCAAACTGATACGCAAAAACGGCATAACCCGAACCAGCTACCTCATAACCGGAAGCTATCAGGATCGGTTGATCATTCAGCATGACCACAGCATCAATTGCCAAATAATAACCTAGATTTTCAGGCACCAATAACTTGGTGCTAAAGCCTTCTTCAAACGTCTCCGAATCAAACTTCTGTAAAAAAATAGATGATTGGTAATTCCTTAACGTATATAAGCTTGTTTCAGACTTGCCGATAATAGAAATAATTGAACCTTTGTCATTCAGCTGTGGTCCCAACAACATCTCACTCAATTGCTGAGAATACGCAACACGATTTAGACAGATCACCATTAGAGCGATCAACAAACAAATCCGCATAAAGCCAATTTTATTTCGGGAAAAACTTCGGACTCGCCTCTTCCATCGGAATGAGGTATTTCTTCAGATTTTGTTCATCGTCTTTGTTGAGAATCATGAGCATGTTATCCGATTCTACCACAATATGGTTATCCAAACCTTCGATCAACGCCAATTTATCGTTTGGTAAATTCACAATGCAATTGGTAGAATTGATCATGTGTACATTCTCACCGATCACCGCATTTCCATTGTAATCTTTTTCGAGGTGAGTATACAAACTTCCCCATGTGCCCAAATCGGACCAATCGAACGTAGCCAAAACCACATCTACATTCTTGGCATTTTCCATTACGGCAAAATCGATGGAAATATCTTCACATGCGGCAAAACAGTGATTGACATAAGCCTGCTCTTCGGAAGTATTGTATTTGTGCGATTCGCTGGTAAACAATTCATGCAATTCGGGTTTGAATTTCTCCAATGCATGTAAAATGGTTGATGAACGCCACACAAAAATGCCCGAATTCCAATAGTAATTTCCACTTTTCACGAAAATTTCAGCTAGTTCGCGATTGGGTTTCTCGGTAAAGTGTTTCACATCTTTTACCTGACCAGGCAAAATATCACCGTCTTCCACAAATTCGATGTAACCATAACCCGTATCAGGTCGCGTCGGTTTGATACCCAAGGTCACCAAACGCTCATTTCTATTGGCTGTTTCAAGCGCAATGCGAATGACATCGATGAATTTTTCTTCTTTCAGAATTAAGTGATCAGAAGGCGCCACAATCAGCGTTGCATTCGGATTAATTGAATGGATTTTCGCTGCCGCATACGTAATACACGGAGCTGTATTCTTGCGCTCGGGTTCGGTAAGAATTTGGTCGTACGACAATTCGGGCAATTGTTCCTTTACAATCTCTTTGTAGATGGCATTGGTAACAATGTAAATATTTTCGGCCGGAGCGATGTGGAGCAAACGTTCGAAGGTCATTCGCAACAACGATTTGCCAATTCCCAACACATCCAGGAATTGTTTTGGTCGCTGAACAGTAGACATGGGCCAGAACCGACTTCCGATTCCACCGGCCATGATAACGCAATAATTATCTTTCATGTAGTTATTATTCTATGTGATGTACGGTTGCAAGAGCATGAATGAGGAAATTTCGCCGTGAAGAAATCTCTTCACACATAAACCGCGTACGGCGCAAATCGCCTTTTCTAAAATGCCTTCCTTGCAACGCAAAAGTAGCATTTTTCGGTAATTCTTCTAATGTGAGTGCATCATTCAATTGTTGGTCGAATTGCCTCAAAACGCGCGACAATTGGGTATCTGAGCACGATGATGCTTTCGTATTCGCCAAACTGCGCATCAGTGCATTTTCTATTTCCTTTGGCAGTAACCCTGAGGAAATAGCCGGCCAAAGCATGGTACGATAGGTTTGTTTCCACTCTTCTCCGTGTGGTTTCACACGATTTCCATAAAGCAAAAAGGTCTCCAAATGCGCAAATTCGTGCAAAGTGGTAATCAAAAAACTATACGGATTCAGGTTGCCGTTTACCGAAATGCGGTGGTGTTTTTCGGTTCCGATAGGTGGCCGGTAATCGCCCAACTTGGTGTTGCGTGGCGCTTTGATCGAGAAACGAACGGGGTATTTCAGCAACAATCCGGCAACCATACTCTCGAATCCTTGCGGGAGGTAAGGACGCAGCTGTTTTTCCAACCGTTGTTGTTTCTCTTCATTCATTGAACACGAAAATACGGTATTGACGATTAATTTCGGGCGTTTTTTCGGAAAATAGTTATGAGTGTGAATACGTTGAAAATTTGATTAGAAAGGGAAGCCAAATCAGGCGTGTCATTTTCAAGAAAACGGGTTAGGAAAGATGCTTCATTATAAACAAGACCTTCTGAAAGCCTTTAAAATAGGACTTTTTTGATCCGCCAGAGTCTGACTAAAATTTGCAAATTTACCAAATGGCAAATTTGCAAATTTTACACTTTTACACTTTTCTCACCAAAATTTCGCCCAATTCATTTACAGAGCACTCATCCACACACCAAACATTCGTTTTCCAAAACGGATATTTCCATTAACTTTATCGGCACAATGGGCGTCATTCGCAATATAGGTAAGTACATGAATATGCTTTGGGTGGTTTTTTCACTGCCTGATAAGTGGCGTATTTTCCGTATTCGGCTGTTCGAAGAAATCGAACTCATCGGTGTTAAATCCATTCCGATCGTAGCATTGATGTCGGCTTTTATGGGTGGAGTAATTGCCATGCAAACGGCCTCTAACATGAGTAACCCGTTGTTGCCAACCTACACCGTTGGATACATTACCCAATCAAGTACCATTCTGGAGTTTTCACCTACGATTATTTCGCTTATTCTGGCCGGAAAAATCGGATCGAATGTAGCTTCCGAAATAGGCACAATGCGTGTTACAGAGCAAATCGATGCCTTGGAAATCATGGGTGTGAATTCACTTTCCTTTTTGGTCTTACCCAAAACCATTGCTGCCATTTTGTTTTTCCCGGTATTGGTTGTTTTTTCAATTGGCTTAAGTTTGATCGGCGGATGGCTTTCTGTAGTGATCTCCGGCTTGCTTTCAAGTGAAGATTATATTTTGGGAATCCGGTCGTTTTTCTTGGTTAGTAATGTGGTTTACGCCTTGACAAAAACCATCGTGTTCGGCTTTCTGATTGTTACCGTTTCATCATTCTACGGCTATTACACAAAAGGCGGCGCATTGGATGTGGGACGTTCTTCCACCCAAGCAGTTGTGAGTTCCAGTATTGCTATCCTGATCGCCAATTTCTTGCTTACCCAAATGATCTTGTTGTAATGATTGAAGTCAAGCACGTCAATAAGTCATTCGGTGAAAACCAAGTCCTCAAAGATATTTCCACCTCTTTCGAGAAAGGAAAGGTGAACCTCATAATCGGTCAATCCGGACAAGGAAAATCTGTTCTTGCGAAATGTGTGGTTGGTCTGCACGAAGTTGACTCCGGTGAAATTCTATATGACGGTCGTAATTTCTGCACCATGAATCGCTTGGAACGCAAAGAAATTCGCAAGGAAATAGGCATGATGTTTCAGGGATCCGCTTTGTTCGATTCTCTTACGGTAGAAGAAAATGTGATGTTTCCGCTTTCCATGTTTACCAAAATGAGCAAAAAAGAAATGCAGGAACGAGCCGATTTTTGCCTGGAACGCGTTAATCTTTCGGGGCGTAACAATCTCTATCCTTCAGAATGCAGTGGCGGGATGCAAAAACGAATTGCCATAGCACGTGCCATTTCTATGAAACCGCGATACCTGTTTTGTGATGAACCCAATTCGGGACTAGATCCGAAAACATCAATTGTAATTGACGGTTTGATCAAAGAAATTACCTACGAATACGATATCACAACCGTTGTGATTACACATGATATGAACTCCGTGATTGAAATCGGAGACAATGTGGTGTTCATCAACGAAGGTCAAAACTGGTGGCAAGGAACCAAAAAATCAATTATTACAACAGACAACGAAGCTATTATCGACTTTGTATACGCTTCAGAGTTCATGAAAGAGATCAAAGAAAAGATGCGACGCTAATCAAGCGTTGAAGTTAATTTCACTCTTTTACCAATAAGATTCGAAAAGGCATTTCTCCTTCACGATCATTCACTACTTCGTACATTCCTGCAGAAAGTGAGCGAAGATCCAAAACGATATAATCACCTGAATTTTCGCAAGGCACATCTACCTTTTTACCCTCCAAACTATAAACACCTACAATTGTCTTTTCCGAACCACCTGTAAGCGTTGCCCATTCTTTTGCCGGATTTGGGTAAAGGATCGATTGCCCGGATTCATTCGGCAGTAAACCAAGTACCTCACTCACTGAAAAAGTGGTTGTAAACGATTGCGATTCACTGATAACGCACGAATCTTCATAGATAGAAGTCGACGCTACAAACTCAAGTACATAATCACCTTCGGGAATTTGTCCGATATCGATGGTATCATAAATCTCGGTAATAACCGTTAGAAATCCAGAGTAATAACAGGCTTCTACAACAAGCGTGTCATTTTCCCAATGAAACTGATGATTAATAAACGCGCCATTATTTGGTGTCGCCACAAGGGTTGCCACTTGAATATTATCCGCCGCATTTGGGTTCTGGGGAAGTATTTCTACTGTTGTGATATAAGGACAACATTGAGACATCGCCCAGCCATTCAGACCCAAAAACACTAGTAGCAATTGTAAACCGATTTTATTCATGATCGTTTTTTCTTAAGCTGATGAAAATAGCCGGAAAAACGTTGCACCCCCGATCTGTTTCAGAAAAGTTATCTTTGTAGAACATGAAAAACATCGCAGCCGTTCTGATAGGATTAATAATTGGAGTATTTGTCATTTCATTTACACAATGGATGGGAAACCTTATGTTTCCATGCGATTTACCCGTTCCGAAAAAGCAATCCGGCTGGCCCGAATACATGCTCCATCTTCCGTTCATGGCAAAACTCTTTATCATCATCTCGTATGGATTGGGTGGTTTTGTGTCTGGAACAGTTGCCACTTTCATTCAAGGAAGAACCGACTTTAAACCCATTTTGATCATCACCTGTGTACTGCAACTGTTTACCTGGATGAGCATGACTATCATTCCTCACCCGCTTTGGATGTGGATTGGTGGAACAATAACGATTATTCCTTGCGGGTACTGGGCGTTTTGGAGGTTTCGTCTACTAAAACACGAAAAATAATGATTAAACTTCCGGAATCTTGCGCTCTTCAAATGACTGAATATTAATTCAACACCCCATTATGAAAAATAACCGCCTCTCATAATAGACTTAACCTTTACTTTTACCGAAAAATAATCCACTATGGCAAAGTTTAATCCTGCTGTAAGTACATACATTGCCAATTCGGCTGAGTTTGCACAACCGATTTTGATCGAATTGCGCGCCATTATTCACAATTTTTGTCCGGAAGTGGTGGAAACCATCAAATGGAGTTTCCCGAATTTTGAATACAAAGGCTCCATTTTATGCAGTATGGCTTCCTTCAAAGAACATTGTTCATTCGGGTTTTGGTTAGGCAGTTTGATGAAAGATCCGCACGGTATTTTTCTAAGAACCGAACAAGGTGGAATGGGCGATTTGGGGAAATTGAAATCGCTAGACGATATCCCGAATCCTACAAAGCTTGGCGAATCAATCCTTGAAGCAATCCAACTCATCGAAGCTGGGGTGAAATTGCCCAAAAAACCGAAAAAGGAAACACAAGAGTTAAGCATTCCAAATGCGCTGACAAAAGCACTAGCCGAACATGCAGCCGCAAAAATTGTTTTCGACAATTTCAGTTATTCGCACAAGCGCGAGTATGTCGACTGGATCAACGGCGCCAAAACGGAAGCAACCTTGACGAAACGCCTCGATACCACCATTTCGAATCTGCTTGAAGGCAAATCAAAAGAATGGAAGTACAAAAAGTAATATGCTATTTTATTTGAATTCGATTTTAGCCTAAGAATCAGCATTCAAGTTAACAATTGTCTCGTTTTTGTCTTGTGCTTTAAAAGCAACCAATCGTTAGAATAAACGTATTCTTGTTTAAATACTAAACAATTACTAAACCGTTTCAGTATGATTACGTTTGTTGCTATGAATCGTTACAAAACAATTTTAACTCTACTCGTTCTTCTTTTTGTTGGTAAAAAGGCTACTGCACAATGCGTATGGTCGAATTATTTTACCGATTCGTATGAATACAACACCGTTATTCCACACATTATTCCAGGAATGACCTATCAAAACACACCGCAAACTTTCGCCGGTTGCGTTCATTCGGGCACTCGTGGTTTGTATCTCAATATTGCGGATGGACAAATTGGAATGATCTATGATCAACCATTTACAAATTTATGTGTTGGTACAAATTACCGCTTTTCATTTTGGGTGAAAGATACATGGGGTGGTACAAATAATCTCACCTTTCGGGTATTGTCGGCAACCAATGCGATATTATCAACACAAACAGTGATTACAAACGGTATTTGGGCAAACATTGTCATGCCGGCATTCACTGCAACCACAAGCAACATTCGTTTTCAAATTATTACCAATACTGCCGGAGGACCAGGCAACGACGCCGGACTAGATGATTTAACCCTTTCTATCTGCAATCCGGCTGTTACAAACTACTCTACTACTCAATGCAACAGTGTTGGCAACCTTAATTTATTCACTCAAATTACGAACCCTCAATTATCTCAAAACGGTACTTGGACAGGACCGTCAGCTTTACAAAACGGTTTTAACGGAACCTTTTCAACTGCAACAAACATTGCAGGCACTTATACCTATACAATTGATGGTGGAGCAAATTGTCCGGATTCTATAGCAACCGTTCAAGTACAACTTGTTACAACACCTATCATTACTCCTCTCGGTCCTATTACAGCTTGCAATAGTTACACTTTACCTGCAATTACCGGAACCGGTTTGAGCGGAAATCAACATTACTATACGGGTCCTAACGGAACCGGAATGATCATTGCCAACGGATCTACCATTACCACTTCACAAACCATCTATATGTTCGACGGTAATGCAGGATGTTCAGATAATGAATCGGTTGTAATTACCATTTCCCCAAATGTCAATGCCGGGAATAACAATTCTGCTAGTTATTGCGGGGCCGGACCAATTGTAAATCTCACTGATTTTCTTTCAGCAAATGCTACTTCCGGTGGGACTTGGAGTGAAAGTACGATTCCTGTTTCAGGAGCATTTAACCCCTTAACTACACAATTCAACACCTCATCTTTAGCTCCAGGAAATTATACCTTTCAATATTCAGTTACAGGTACACCATGTCCGAATGATGTGTCTGATTTTACAATCATAATTGGCAATACACCAAATGTAGATTTGGGTAATGATACATCATTGTGTTCGGGGCAAACGCTTACGCTCAATGCCGGTGTTTACGATGACTACTTATGGAATAACAATAGTACCAATCCAACGCTAACTGTTACTCAACCTGGTGGAACCTATTGGGTAACCGCGCAAACATTAGGAGCAAATCAGATCGTAAACGGTGATTTTGAATTGGGTAACAACGGATTTACAACACAATATGTTATTGGTGCCGGCGGACCATGGGGACAATTGTCTAACCCTGGAACTTATGCCATCAGCACCTCTCCCAATTTGGTTCACAATAACTTTGGCGCTTGTAATGACCACACAACCAACCCCGGAGTAAATCAGATGGTTGTAAACGGTTCTGATGTTCCGAACACAGAAGTTTGGTGCCAAACAATTCCTGTGCAACCAAACACTACCTACGAATTCGGTACATGGGCCACCTCTGTGTTCAATTGTGCTCCTAATGAAGTGGCTGTACTTCAGTTTTCTATTAACACTATTCAACTTGGATCCGTTTTTTCGCCCTCAAACCAAGATTGTAATTGGAGTCAGTTCACCGAAAACTGGTTTTCTGGCCTCACGACTAGTGCTGAAGTTTGCATCGTAAATCAAAATACGTTGGGAAGTGGAAATGATTTTGCACTGGATGATATTACTTTCCGACCTGTTTGTATTTCAAAAGACACCGTTGTAGTTATTTATGCTCCTGCTCCAATTGTAGATTTGGGCGTTGACCAGTTTCATTGTGCAGGTAGTACAGTGACCCTAAATGCGCAAAATGCAGGAGATTCTTATTTGTGGAATACAACAGAAACTACTCAAACAATTGATGTTACTTCTTCAGGAAATTATTCAGTAACCGTTACCAATGCGCAAAACTGTTCAGCAACAGACCAAGTGACCATTACATTTGAAACACCATTGAATGCCGGAAATGACAATTCAATCATCATTTGTTCTACTGCCAATCAAACTGATTTAGCTACCTTGATTGATGCCAATGCTCAACTCGGTGGAACGTGGGAAAGTAATTCACCCAATTTCACAGGTAATCTTTCAGCTAACGGAGTTGTTGACTTGAATGGTCAAGCAGGAATGTTTGATTTTTTATATATTGCAGATGGCACTTTTTGTCCGAATGATACTGCTGTAATTAATTTGACCATTCATGAGCAACCGGTTGCTGCTCCGAATCAAGCACTTCATTTTTGTAATACATTGGGAGACAACGTTGACTTTTCACCATATTTGAATCATCCGGTAATTACATTACCTGGAAACTGGTTAACGCCGGCAAACCTTCCCGGAGGATCGTTTAATCTTGCAACAAATGTCTTAGACCTTTCCGGATTGCCCAATGATCAGTACATTTTCCAGTATAATTTACCTGCCGAACAAGGATGTATCGATGCTATTATGGAAATCATCGTTGATATCACTGCTGTACCATTCATTGACTTCACATCCGACATCACTGAAGGTTGTCAGCCGCTTTCTGTTCTGTTTACCAATGAAAGTACGGCGCAAGGAAACGTTGTGTATACTTGGGACTTTGGAGATGGTACGGGATCATCAAGTTCAACAACGGTTAGTAATACCTACGAAGCTGCCGGATGTTATGATATTACATTATCAGCTGTAGCCGACGGCCTATGTGTTGCTTCGCAAACTACTACTGACATGATTTGTGTTCACCCTGTTCCTTTAGCCTCATTTACCTTTAGTCCACAACAGATTTTTGTGAATGAACCGACCATTCAATTAACCAATAATTCGATCAATAACGAAACTAACAGTTGGAATTTCGGAGATGGTACAACCAGTACGCTTGAAGCACCTGATCACACTTTCCCACAGGATGTCGTGAGCAATTATCTTATTGAGTTAATTGTGTCAACCCAATTCGGGTGCACCGATACCGCTCGACAAATAGTAGTGATCAAGGATCAGATTCTGTACTATGTTCCCAATTCGTTTACACCAGATGGAGATGAGTTCAATAACATTTTCATTCCAATTCTAACATCCGGTATAGATTTTTCCGATTATGAGCTCAAAATCTATGATCGGTGGGGTGAAATACTATTCGAATCATATGATGTGAACGTTGGTTGGGATGGCACTTACCATGGGAAACTTGCTCCGCAGGGCACTTATACTTGGACCTTACAATTCGGATTGATTGAAAATGATAAAGATCTCTTCCTTACCGGGCATGTCACACTGACAAGATAACTCGGTAACATAATGTCCTTCAGCATTACAAGTATTCACTAATATTCGTTTGAGAAACTCAGAATAATGACACTATATTAGATTTCTGATGTTTTTTCACCGAATAAAACGGATCATGTTATGGCGAGACTTTTTGTTGCTTTACTACTTTTCTGTACGATCAATTCTTGGGCTCAAAACCTTACATGCAAAAAAGCGCTAACGCTACTAAACAGTGAATTAACTCAGTCGAAAGAACCCACCATTACCTGTTTGTATTTCTTTCGAAATGTTGGTGAACAACGCTTCATCAATACGTCTGAATGGAAAAAGTCATTGTACCACATTGAACGAATAGCATCTACCAGTCGTGGAACTTATTATGTGCAACTTTGTACGGAAATCGGAACCCAACTCAGCCTAAAATCCAACCACAACGAAGCTTACTACTTTCTCTACAAAGCACGAACTTCAATTAAAAGTCATCCCCAAAAAGACAAACGGTTTCTTAAAAGTTACCACCAAACAATTGGATTATCCTATTACCATTTTAAGTGTTATTACTTGGCTCGAAAACACTTGAACATTGTGAATTCATTCAGCGGTTTAGATGACCGTGAAAGAATTGGTGTTTTAAACACAATCGGATTAATCAATCGAGATCAAGGTTATTCAGACTCATCGAAGTTTTATTTTGAAAAGGCGCTTAAAATTGCTCAAAAGCTCAATCACACACCCTGGATTGGTGTGCTTTCAGGTAACCTGGGGCACTATTATTGGTCAAAAAATCAACTTTCGGATGCTCGAAAATTGCTTGAAACCGATTATCGTTTGAGTATGCTTAACCATCAAGCCGAAAGTGCTTTAAATGCATTAAGCATTCTAATACTAATCGATTTAAAAGAAGGAAAAAAAGAAGCCGCCAGAACAAAAATCAAGTTATTCAAGCCCCTTCAAAGCTCCAATCTATCGTTGAGTTCCAAACGACTTTGCTTAAATGCGATACTTTCTTTACAAGAAGCAGATGCCGATTACAAAGGTGCTTTTGAGAGTTATCGACAAATCACACGTTACACCGATATCATCAACCAATCAAAAGATTTAAAAAACATTCGGCAAACTGCATTTAAAATTGATTTTGAAAGAAAACGAATTGAGAATAGATTATTGAACAGTAAGAAAAAAAATAGTGAATTGTTAGCCAAGTCGTTTATCGTTGTTTCTATATTGATCATCATCCTATTTTTCGTCTTTCTACTGTTTAATCGGAAGAGAAGAATACGTGAACGAGAAATTGCGACATTAAAGCATCAACAAATAGAAAAAGAGCTACTTTCAAGTGAAAATGAAATGCACCTGATTTTATCAAAACTCATCGAAAAAAATGAACTTATAGAGCATTTATTAGAGGAAATAAATCGGGTACCACATTCTTCGCAGGAATCTAATTCAGAAGAACGCTCACAGTTGCTGGAAAAGATCCAATCGTATTCCCTTGTAACCGATGATCAATGGTTTGCTTTCAAAAAGGTCTTTGAAAAACTAAACCCCAATTTTTACGGTCGTTTGTTTGATATAAAACCGGATTTGACCAATGCAGAAATAAGATTATTGACCCTCATTAAACTCAATCTTTCCAATATGGAAATGGCCAAAGCATTGGGGATTTCTGCGGATTCTGTAAGAAAAACCAGTTTGCGCCTTCGAAAAAAACTAGGTATGAATGCTCAAGAAGACCTCGTTCGATTAGTGCTCTCCTTATAACCTGAATCAGAAAACCAGAGCCACTTTTTTTTGTTTTTTTAAGGTTTTACCCAAGGTTTTCGGCATAAAAATTGTATACCTTGTACGTACAAAATATTCGGTTATGAAACAACGATACACTCTTTCAGCCCTCGGCGTTATTCTTTTTGCCATCGTTCCTTTTTTATCGGTTGCACAGCGTGCACAGATAGGAACCTATTTCACGTGTGACTTTCCCAACAAAAGTGTAATGCCCAAGATGAGCACCAACGCAGGATTGGGATTGCAATTTGCCTATAGGCCCATTCAACGTGTACCTATGTTGTTGGAGTTTAAAGCGAGTGCCGGCATGTACTCTAGCCGTACCTTACAACAAACCTATGTTTTTGATTCTTTGAGTAGTACAACAACAGATGTTACCTATTCCAGTAAAATGAATCGGATCTCATTGGGAACAAAATTTTACCTGGTAAATGATTACCGAACAGTGCGTCCATTTATTACTCCTCAAGTTGGTGTTGCGTTTATGCGCTCAAAAATTAGAGTTGCTGATCCTTTGGATGAAGATGATTGTCAGCCGTTGGAGCGCAAAACAACTCAACGAAGTTCCGGTTTTACCTACGGAGCAGAAGCCGGTTTAGAAGTTCAATTGGATCATTTATTAGGTCTTTCAAATGAAGTAAGTAAACACCGTCTTTATGCTTCCGTGACGTTCATGAATAGCTTCAGCCGATTGGAATATGTGAACGTGAAGTATATGGAAGATCACGATCATGCTGCAATGACGGGTGGCTCAAGTGGTTCATCTAATTCTGATGATGGTAGGGATATCAACGCTCAGTTTATCAATGTTTCTACCAATAGCATCCACGAACACAAAATTGCCGAATTGTATAAAACGAATCTTCAATTTTGGGGCTTCAACATCGGTTACACGTTTAATTTCTAGAAAAAAATAAAATAGTTAAAGCCCCGTTTTCAAACGAATTCGGGGTTTTTTATTGCCAATTTTGTTCCTAATTCAATGATTTTTTCACCAAAGCTGTTACCAACTTGTGTTGTAGTATGAAAGAGGTAACCAATTTACAGACTGTTTGATGAGCAAAGAGCAAACCAATGCTATTCCAACCGATAATGATTTTCTGAAGGAAGTCTATAATCGCTACGGGAAAAAGCTTTACGCTTATGCTTTGAAAACCTGGAAAATAAGTGAAGATGATGCGTGGAATTTGATCTACAAAACACTGTACAAAGTCATTGAAACACATCAGAATTACACCTTCGAAACAGAAGATAAGTTTGCGTCGTTTGTGTTTAAAATCTTCATCAATTATTTGAGAAACGATTACCGCGACAAGAAAAAAACAAGGTTGGATGTTGCCCCAACCGATGTAAGTGAAATACAAGTAAGGGCCGAAGAACAACCTGCTCAGGAAGAACTCCCAGATCGGAAGATCAAGGTGCTCAGGGAAGTGCTCGACGGTTTGGAAGATTGGCAACGAATTTTAGTGCTCATGAGAAGTGACGGAGCTGCGTACTCGGAAATAGCCAAGTATGTAGACAAACCCGAACAACAGCTGAAAGTATACTACCAGCGAATTAAAGAAGTAATAACCAAAAAATTAAACGATCATGCTTGATTCAACTTTATCAGACAGTCAGCTGCGTGACATGCTTAAGCAGGTCGTTTTAACAGGTGACGACAACGATACGCTAACAACAACACTTTTAGACATGGAACAAAAATTTGTATTTGCAACTACAGCGGTCATCGCTATTCCTGTTGCGCAAGAAGCCGCACTTTTAGGTAAACTCGGAGGAGGAGCCGCTTACAAAACTGCAGCGAAATTCGGACTGAAATGGCTCTTCGGAGGACTCGGAGGAGTTGCCGTTACTGCTACGTCCATTCTCGTTTATCAGCAACAAAAAACCCCTGAACCCCAGCAGCAAAAACCCGTAATAACACATATTCAACAGCAACCCGACACTTCGAACTTTTTCGTAGCTAGTAAAACCGACAGTGTAGGAGCAACCCCAACAATTTCTACACCAAAAGAAGTAACAGAGCAACCGTATGAATTGTTGCCACTTTCTCCTGTTAGTCCAATTGTCAGCACACCGTTGGAACGGCAGGAGGCAGTGGTTGTGGGTAGACTTAGCAAAAGATCGCTTACAAACCTCGTGTTTTTAGCTCCTGAATATGTCTATCAGATGCAAACAAGACGTTATCGTGGATCAATGGCCGCATTGGATAATTTGCTGTTTCTGAATCCTGAGATTTTTGCTCCGATCGATGCATTGGAAGAACTGGGTGAATTGGGTGAGCTAGACGAATTGGAACATTTTTCATGGAATGGAGATACTTCCGATTCTGACGACACCATCACACCACCAAAGTCATTCGACGGTATAAAAACAATCGAGATTACCATCGATTTTGGAGATGTTATTATCACCCGAGCAAGCGGCAATCAGGTCATTGTTGACCAACCTGAAGGCAAAATCGCAACGGAACAACATCAATCCAAACTGTCTATTTTTATGAATCCGGGCGATGAAAAAGAAAAGAAACGCTGCAATGAAATTCCTTCATTTGAATTGAAAGTGGCTGTTCCGACGGGAACCAACCTGGTCATCGTAACTTCTAGTGGTTTGGTCGATATCAACGATTTGGAAGGAAAAAGTTGCGAGGTCACCAACAATTTTGGTGATATCAACTTCAACAACTGCAACATCGATGTTACAGCTACAGCCTCAAGCGGTTCTATTACCTTGAGTCACATTACCGGTAAAACCGACTTACATTCCTACTTTGGTGATGTGAATTTAACGCACATTTCCGGAATCACTGAAACGCATATTTCTTCCGGGGCATTCAATGCTTCTGACATAACCGGTGATCTTTCGATCCAATCGGATTTTGGAGATGTTTCTGTATCAAATGCTCATGGAAATGCAACTATCAATAGCAATTCAGGATCTATTACGTTGGATAGCATTACCGGAAAAACGCTCACATTGAACAGTAACTTTGGTGATCTGCAGCTGAAAAACATCAATGCAACGAGTTCCATCGTTTCTAATTCGGGCAACTCCGAAATCGAACTTCACAACGGCAATTTGACGTTGAACACTCAATTTGGTGAAGTATCTATAGAAAACTTGACGGGCAATCTTCAATTGAATGGAAATTCGGGAGATATACATCTCAAAAACATCATCGGAGATTTGGCAGTTGATTCGCAATTCGGGAACGTTACCCTAAAAGAAACCAAGGGAAATGTGCTAGTGCAAGCCAACTCGGGTGACATTAACGGTCGAAAAGTTGAAGTAACCAATAGCTTAACCGTAGCCGTTGATTTCGGAAATAGCGATATCGAATTAGTAAACAGCGCAAACGATCTTCGCTTTGATGTGGAGGCTTCAATGGGCACTGCGAGTATCCATAAAGGCAACTTGAAATTGGAAGAGGAGGATGGACACATTATTACTGACCAAGGCAGTATTTCCATCAAGGGAACTGCCCAATCGGGCGATATTTCATTTGATTAGTCATTGTTTTATAAATAAATCCAAATTCAGCACTTTATGAAATCAGTAAAATTAATTCCCTTCATCATCCTTTTGCTTATCGTTCAGATCAGTACGATAGGTCTTGCGCAATCATTAACCAATGATGATGAACCGAAGCCTAAACCAGTCCGAAAACTGAAAGGATCTGGTCAAATTATCACCAAAACCTTTCAATTAGAGGCATTTGAAGCAATTGAACTTGTTGGTTTTTGTGATCTTGAATTAGTAAATGGTTCTTCCAATTCAGTGGAACTATCCGAATATGAATCCATTATAGATCATTTTCAATTCACCGTAAAAGACAATACACTGTTTATTGAAATGGATAGAGACAATATAAGCATCAAAAACTCAGAAGCAAAAGCAAAAATAGTTGTTGCAGGACCATTAAAGAAACTCTCCATTTCCGGAGTAGGCGACATCATTATGACAGACGCCTTTAACGAGCTCGAAGAACTGAATGTATCGGGAGTGGGCGATATCATCGAAAAAAAAGAAGGACAATCTAAAAACATCACGATTAACCTTTCCGGTGTAGGTGACATTAACCTTGGAAATACAAGTTATGAAAACGTGAATTGTTCCATTTCCGGTGTAGGTGACGCAACATTTTCAGCTTCTACTTCTATCATTGCCAACATCACAGGAGTTGGTGACATTTATTACTTCGGTAATCCGCAACAGCTTACCCAATCGGTTGATGGAGTTGGTGAAGTCATTCAAAAGAATAAATAGACAATGTAAGATCTAGCATAAGTAGCAGAGTATCCATAAAGGCAACTTGAAATTGAACCTCAAGGATGTAGTATACGATTTACCGGAAGGCAGAATGTTTTGGAGAGTTGCCGACCAGTGAATGTTCATTCGACTAAGTAAATTTAAAGACACTTGTTGCCTTTATCCGTAATAGGATACTTTGCGCGCAATCGGGCTGCCTTTGGGTGGCCCGTTTGTTTTTTCTTCCTACTTCCCTCAACACAGCTTTGAAACGATGCCAGCCACCATTTATGGATGCGCAATGATCGCGTTTTCGATAGTATCCAATTTCACGGCAAGTGCTTCCAGCTTTGCTTCAATGTTGGAAAGATTTTCATTGATATCAATCAGGGTTGAAGAAATAGCCTCCGTATTTGCCGGCAAACCTGAAAGATTGGATGCAATAATGTATTGCACAAAAAGGCTCATCGAAAACGGGTCGTTTTTAGCAGGTTGAATAGCAGTTTGTGCCTTGAAATCGGCCATTAATGCAGTGAATTCAGCAGTTTCCATAGTGATTTGTTTTTAAAGTTATTGTTGTATGTGCCAAAGAACAATGTAGAATGGCTCTAAGGCGATGACAATTTAGGAATAATACTTTATGCGTTTTCAAATCACCGCTATTAAATTCAAAAAAAACACTTAAAACAGAATAATCGTTGCTCTTCTAATGAACATGTCTGCTAGTGACTGATGTCGCAAAACAAAAAGAGGGATGCCTCTCCAAACACCCCTCTCGATTCAAACAAACAAACTAAACTACTCGAACCTATACTTTTTATGAATCTTATTCTTCGTCAGGATCAACTTTGATCATCAATCCCATTTTAATATTTTTCTCTTGTCCCAATTCAACTACTATGCCACGTGTGGTCAATAAATCAGAAAACAAGTACGTCACATCATCGTATTCTTCTTTTCGGAAAACTGCCGAGTACGGTTGTTTTGTCCAGTCAAGTGGCAATTGAAACTCACCGCTTTCATTCGACAACGTGGTTGACAATTCATTTCCCTCTACATCATAAACGGTTACCGAAACACCGGTTACAAAACGATCCAGAAAATAATCGATCACCGACCCTGTGAACAAGCTGTCTAATGTTTTATTGTGATCTGTAACAGACATTGACATTTCGCCCAACTCGGTTTGTTCTACCTGTACCGGTTCTGCTTTTGTTTCTCCTTTTACCATTACTTTGCCTTGCGCTTGTGCCTGAAAAGCTGAAAAGGTAGAAATGGCTGTTCCTAAAACCAACGCACGAAGACTGAATGCAGCCGTATGCGATGGCAAAGGCAACGAGGAATAATGCTTATGTTGCTGATCGTTCGACATGCGTCCGCAAACCAATGCAGTATTCGCTTCCATAAATCGGAAAATGGCCGCATCAGACATCCGTGTAAAATCAACCACTGTTTTCTGACAGCTATCACAAAACCGCCCCTTATCATTTGGCGTCATTGCTCCCCAGTTCTCGTGACATGGCTCAGCAATTTTGATTTGAATCACCTTCTTTTTCATCGTATCGGCATTAATTAAAAGCTTGTACAGGCAAGTCAAAAAAACGTTCAATAACAGGCGTTTATTTGTGGAAATCGACCTAATTAATTTGTTAATTGATTGCGATTGAAGTGAAATAATACTATATTCGTTTGATACTCAATTATCAAATGGATCGAATACGACGTTTTCAGCGCACTCTCATTACCTCGCTTGTCGGCATCAATACCTTTGTTTTTTCATTTTCCAATGATTTGGGTATTGGTACGGCATTTCTTGTTACCGCTGGGGCCATCCTCGGAACACTGTTGATTATCTTTACCTATGTTTTGTTAAGAAGGAAAACAAAACGCGTTTCTGATAAGTGATTGTTGTTTTCTTCTAATGAAAAGCCCCGCATTGCTAACCCAATCTGTAAAGTGTTATTGAATTCGTTTGCGGAAAACCACAATTTTCATACTAGGTGTACACCGGATTTAAAAATTAGTTTAATTTTGGTTTCGCCTCTATAAACGCCCAATACTGAACCCCTTGAATTAATTGATGAATTCATTCTTATGAAACGACTTATACTATTCATTTTGGTGTTGTTTTGTTTTGCAGGGAACGCACAAGTTCTGAGCAATCAAACCATCAACTTAACCGCCGGTGGTGAAATTTACGACATGACCTATATTTCTTCCTTGAATCAATACATGGTGGTGGGAAGTTTCACTCAAATAAATGGTTCAACCCGCAATAAAGTGGCGTTCATTGATGAAAACGGAACGCTTTCTCCTACCATTTTACCATGGACTATTACGGGAGTGATTTTTTGTTGTGAAGCAAGTGGATCAAATATTTACTTGGGTGGTGATTTTTCGGCTATTGGTGCAACGGCAAAACACGGATTAGCACGCATAACGTTTACCGGAGTTGCATCACCCATTTTTTCACTCAACGCTTGGTCGCCGCTGGCAGTTGGCAATACCATTCATGATATGACAATTAACGGCTCTACGATTGTTGCTGCTGGCGATTTTGCCTCCATACTCAATACTGCCGGAACGTCTTATGTGCGAAACAATTTAGTTGGTTTTACGCTTGGCGGAAACATATCTCCTTACTTCACAAGCGGCGCAATAGTGCATTCGGGTGATAACTTGAATCGACTGCACGTAGAAAAAGTAACACAAGGTTTTTTGGTGAGTGGCCCACAATTGAATTGGAACGGCATGGGGAATGTCGGGGCACTATTGTTTGATCTTTCAGGGGCATTTTTACAGTATGTGAATTATACAGATGGTTTTCAAAACACCGTTTCGCGTGATGCTTGTTATGTTTCGGATTCATTGATTGCGATTGAACGGTTTTATTCCGGAGTGGCCATTTCAACGTATTCATTTAACCCACAAAACGGCTCAACGACTTCTTTTTTAGCTTCGGGTAACACCTGTTATAACTTTTCTTTTCCAACAGGTAATGGAATTGAATCGTATCAGGGTGATCTGTTGTTTTTTGATGACAATGCCACATCAAGTTCCGGAACATTATCGCGTGGGAAGTACAGCTTTACAAACGGCTACACGCAAACCAATTGCCAACCCATTGTAATGAGCGGTGGAGCTTTCAACCCCAATTTAACGCAGCATCTAAAGATTGTACGCAATAAAATGATGGTGAGTATTCCCACAATGACAAGTATAAACGGTCAAGCGAGAAATAAAGCAGCTTTTTACTGTTTAGAGCCTGAAAATGCCAAACCATTTACGGTGTTCGACACCACCATTTGCAACGGAAATGAACGCACTTATACAATCCCTACATCATTGTATGCCGAAGGGTATCGTTGGAGTTATTCAGGAACGGGAATAACCTATACAACCGCCACACAATTGATTCCGCAACCTTTTAACGGATCGGTAAAACTCCATAGTACCGCTGGAAATTCCATTACCATTCAATATGGTGCATCAACCACAGCGGGAATATTGAAAATAGAACCCTACATGGTTTGTAACGCCGGAGACACATTGTTTTCAACCGCACAAACCTTGAGCATTCATACCGTTGCGCTTCCTAATCTTTCACTTTCAGCCGACACTTTGGCGTTTACGTGTATTGTTGATACATTGAACCTGGTTGCGCAATCCAGTACAGCAGGTGTTTCTTATCAATGGGCTTATCCCAACCTAGTAACTCCTGTTAGCACAAACGACACACTTACTATTTTTGGAACGGGTTCACCATCGGTTATTTACCCAACGGGAACCTACTACGCTATGGTTACTGAACCCGTGAATGGTTGTAAAAGCAATGACAGCATTTTTATATGGGAAAATACAATACCGCCAAGCATTTCACAGGATAGCTTAACGATTTCTGCGCCTGAATTGACGTGTACTGTTACACAATTAGATTTGTTTGCAAGTGTTGCGGGTTCTACCATTCATTGGTCTGTATCTGCTGATGACACAACTCCTGAACTTTCAAATCCTTACACCATTTATTCAGCAAACCCAAGTATTTATTACGCACACGCCGTTTCAAACACAAACGGTTGCAAAGCAATGCAAGACTATCCGGTGCAATTTAACTATGATCAAGTTGGGGGTATCATCACCAATTACCCTTCAGCATTAGTGATTGACACCATTAATTGTATCAACACAGCCATTACATTATCATGCGGAGTTGATCCTTTAGACCCAAATGCAGGAAATGGTACTGTATTTTGGCTTGTGAACAACACCACGGATCTAAACCTCACAACTGCCGATAGTGCAGGAATGGATAACAACAACGTTAAGGTTTACCAATTCAAAACGGTTAACAGTCTCAACGGATGCGAACAACTCTTTGAAGCCACGGTTCAATTTGACCTTGATGTCCCGTTTGTTGCACCTTTCACGGGGCCTTCATCCTTAAACTGTTCGGTCGATACAATGACTATCATTCATCCTTTAACGGGTGGCGCAGTGAGTGAAAGTTGGCTTGATGGATCAGGTAATCCAACCGGAAGTAATAGTTTCTTTGTGAATGCAACAGGTGACTATGTGTATGAAGTCACTTACAACCAAAACGGATGCGTGGCAACTGATACCGTTTCGATCATCCAAACCAGTGAGTTATTTCTCACTTCCAATGATACACTTGTGTGTCCGGGATTACCGTTTGTTGTTGGAACAACGATTGTCAATAATTCTGAACCTCCAACTTACTTGTGGTCAAATGGAGCAACAACGTCAACCATTACCGGAACTGGAGGAACGGATACAGAACTGAGTGTTATCGTAACCACCCAAAGTGGTTGTATTGGGTATGATACTGTTTTGATTTCGGTGACTGCTCCTATTGCTATAACAACAGCCGGATTCATGAGTTGTGGCGCTGCTTCGGGTAGTTTGCAAGTCACCAATGCAACAGGTGGCGCAGGTGGTTATCAATATTCGATAGACGGCGTCACCTACAATTCCACTACATTGTTCGATTCACTTTCAGCCGGAACTTTCTCCATTTATGTCAAAGATGCCCTTGGTTGTATCTATTCTTTTGAAGATACGCTTGATCCGATGGCATCCGCACCAACAATGGATTTCCTAGTGACTACTTACAGTGGTTTTAACGATACCTTGGCAATTGTAAATACGACTGTTTTTGCCGGATTCGATTCAACCAATTGGGTTTTCCCTGCCGGGACGATTGTTTTTTACAATTCCGATTCGTTGGCATTGATTCAGTTACCCGACACGGGTTGGTATGAGATCACGCTCGTGGGATTTGACGACACCTGTCAGTACGCTTTCGCCAAAACCATCTATTCGGGTGAAGTTTCTCCGGAGTACAACACCGATTACAATTCTTTAAAAATCCAATCGCTCGTTGTATTCCCAAATCCGACAAACGGAGCATTTACGCTAGAATTGGTATTTGGAGTTGCCCAGAATTATACCGCCATGGTAACCGATAATCTTTCTATACCGCTTGCAGGAATGCAGCAAAGCGGGTATGGAACAACGGTGAGCCTACCCTTTCAATTTCCGGTCGGAACATCCAGCGGATCGTATCATTTACAAGTGATTTCGGATTACGATGTGCGTCACATTACACTAATTCTGAACTGATATGAAGCAATTAGCGTTGTTTGTGACAGCCGTATTTGCCTGCGGTTCGTTGTTTGGACAAGACCTCGAGAAAATCGGTAAAAAGGACATGATCTCCGTTTCAGGTGGAATGGGTTACAACATGGTGGCTCAGCAAGTAACCGATCAAGCACAGTTGCGCGACCCATTCTCTTGGGTCTATTCGGGCAATCTGAATGTGAATTTCTTGGGAATGTCTATGCCCTTTACATTTAGCTTTTCCAATCAAGGTAAAAGTTACACGCAGCCATTCAATATGACAGCGGTGCATCCTTCATGGAAATGGGTAAAAACACATATTGGGATCACTTCCATGCAACTTTCACCTTATACCTTTTCAGGATTAAATTTTGCGGGTGCGGGTGTGGAACTTTCACCTAAAAAATGGCGCTTTAAAGCATTCGGTGGACGATTCAAAAAAGCGGTAGAATATGATCCAACGATTAATAACATCACAACGGTTTCTTACCGCAGAATGGGCGGCGGTTGTTCGTTTGGGTATGAAGCCCAAAAAGGTGGATTTAATGTTATTCTGCTCAAAGCGGCCGATGATCAGCGTTCGTTGGAACTACTTTCGCCAAACGCTGAATTAACACCAATGGACAACCTCGTTACATCGGTAAGTGGTAAACTAACAGTTGTCAAAAACCTGCAATTGCAAGCTGAATACGCATTGAGCTTACTTACCAGAAACGTACTTCTTACAGATAGCCTTTCCACCACGAAAAGACCATTTTATTATGATCTCGTAAATGGTAACGCCTCAACAACAGCAAAGAGTGCTTACAATGCTTCTCTTACTTACCGTTTTAAGGCAGTTTCTCTTGGCTTGAAATATGAACGAATAGCACCGGATTATCTAACATTAGGAGGACTGTTCTTTAACAACGATCTTGAAAACATTACCCTTGCTCCGGCAGTGGCATTGTTCAAAAACAAACTCACCTTGTCTGCCAATACAGGCTTTCAACGAAACAATTTAAGTGGTGAAAGCGCAACGGCGCAACGCAGATGGGTAGCCAGTGTAACCGTTTCCGGTCAACCTTTTAAAGGATTTACGGTGAATGGGGCGTACTCTAACTTTTCTTCATTCACAAGACGAAACCCATCGGCAGTGCCGTTGTACGATCCGGTCTTCGATACGATGAATTTTTACCAGGTATCTGAAAACTACACTACCGGAATGAATTATAGTTTTGGCAAGAAAATCAAGAACGCCATTTCATCTACGTTTGCCTACGTAAAATCGCAAAATATTACAGGTCGTTTGCAAGATGCAGGCGCGTTTGGATTCAATACCGCAGGCACAACTGTTCCGGTAGATGTTTATACAGGAATGGCGGCTTACACACTGCAATTTGTGAATGGTTTGGCAATCTCATGCATCGGGAATTACAACCGATCAGTAGCTGCAACAGCAGAAAATGTTTTCTATGGTCCGGGAATGAGCGCCTCAAAAACCTTGCTGAATAAAAAACTCAGTCTGCAAGGTGGAGCAACGTATAATCGTCAATTGACGGGAACTACACTCACCAATCACGTGATGAACCTGCGATTGGGCGCTACTTATAGTCCTCAACTCTGGGATAAGAAATATGGAAAAGTGGCACTTTCTACCAATGCAAACTACACGCAACGCTTTGCGGTTATTGAAGGTGCAACATCTCCGACCAACCTTACCGTAATGTTGAACATCAACTATTCATTTTAAGCAATGAAAAACGCATTCTATATACAACTCTTTCAACCGTTGATAACCGGTATCGTTGTACTGTTTTCGGTGTTTACTTCGTATGGGCAGCTTTACCCGGTGCAAGCTACTGTTGTCACCACTCCGCCCTATTACAACTATATGGCATATTATGGCGATCAAAACAACCATTTACAAGTAATAGCCACCTTTACCGATTTTGCTTCACCACCCATTATGGCGCGATTGCGCTTTACCATAGAAGGTGCCGGATTTACATTACGAACCCGTCAGGATATTCCGGTGGGAACTCCATTTACATTGTCGCCGGGCGTTCCGGTATTTATGCAAGGAAGTGATCTGCTGCCCTATCTTTCACAAAACAACCTGGAACTGGTATCCGGAAATGTCGATTTTGAAAACTTACCTGAAGGTTTCACTACCATTTGTGTGGAGGTTGTAAAAGACGGCGTTGCAAGCGAGATCGTTTCCAATAATGCATGTACTGCTTTCTTTCTGCAATACATGCAGCCACCACAAGCCTTTTTGCCGCTTTGTAATTCGGTTGTTGACACCGCAGCCATGTTTCAGACCTTCCAATGGTCACCACCCCAAAATTACATTCCTTCCGTTGGCAGTGATCTAAGCTATACCTTCTCTCTTTACGAATGGATTGATACCACGAATTATAACATCTTTCAATCCGGACAAGGATTGGTGTATCAGACACAGACTAGCTTTCCAATGGTTCAGGTATCCAACTTTGATGTACTCTGGCAGCAAGGTCGTAAATACGTTTGGCGTGTTCAGGCGCAATTAACCAGCAATGGGATTCCGGTGCAAATGTTCACCCAAAATGGACTTTCTGCGCCGTGTAGTTTTTATTATGGGCATCAAGTTTCTTTGGCAGAAACATTGTCTTCCGGATTATCGATCAATGTATCTGCCGAAGCGTTGGCAAGTCGCAAAGGTCGCGCTATGTGGACGGTAACGGATGAAACTCCCGGAGAAGGGCTATCGACTTATTCGTCGTATATTGTAGAATACCGACGCAAACCTTACGAAGGCGAAAACTATCTTTACCAATGGCTTTACGATACGGTAGTTGCCAATCAACTCCCCATTTGGCGCCTTGAACCCGAAGAAACCTATCAGGTGCGGGTGCGCGGTATTGCAGGCGATTATGTCAGTGATCCTTCCGAAATGGCAGAGTTTACCACACCACCGTTGCGCGAATATGCGTGTGGTGAAGCCGACCTTCCGTACGTCCCTGCCAACTACACCCCACTCGCCGTTGCCCAAATGGGCGACATCTTCCAAATCGGGCAGTTTGAACTGGAAGTAACCCACATCGATCCGCTCCAACTCCCCGGTCATTTTCAAGGTCGCGGTTTGATCAAACACGGTTTCATCGGTGGCGCAAAAGTGAAGGTTCGCTTTGATGATTTGCTCGTTGACAATGCATACATGGTGCGTGAAGGTCAGGCAGTGGCGGTTACGAGTGGGGTGGATAACTGGCTCAATGAAGAATACTTAAATCAAGTTGTTCCTGATACAGTAAATGGTGTCATTGAATCGGGTGGTTATCTCAACGATTCAACCGTTTTTGTGGTCGTTAATGGCGATTCCCTTTTCTTTAACTTCGATGGAAGTGATCTTCCCATTGTCATTCACGGCGATAACAATGTAGAATACCAGTTCTGGCCGAACGGAACACTGATTGTCACCACTTATGGAATCATCGCTTCCAATGATGACCTGGATGGAACAGCGCAATTGCACATTCTTTTTGAGCAAGCACCCGGTCAAGCCGGCGGATTTGATAAGAAACAATACCCGCAGTTTAACGACAACTACGAGATCATTGTCTGTCAGGATCAATACCAATACTTCGTTTCAAATGCTTCCAAATCGACCACAGGAACCTCGCAAGTAAAAGCCATAATTCACGGTACAATTCCGAGTTTTCTTCCTTCGCAATTAACCTTTGAATTGGCAGGTGGAAACACGCAGGTTCCCTATTCTCAACTGAACGATTCAACCTTCTTGCTCACACTTCCAGCACGCAGTTACGATTACATGGTCTATGCCATTTATGCGGATTTTAAACTCGGGAAACTGAACGTGAAAAGCTACACACCAGTCACCAAAAAAGTGCGTATTGTTCCAATTGTGGCTATGAGTATCACCGAAGCACAAATAGAAACGGAACTCAACCAAATTTACAAAGGCGCGAACCTCACTATTGATGCCACCATTGCGCCTCAGTTCAATACTCCCGAATTTACAGCCAGCACCGAATTTGCGAATCCGGACGTTAGTTTGATGTCGAAGTATACCGCTCAAATGCGTGCTCTTCGCGATGCGTATTTGGCAGAAAACGAAGTTGAATCAGGAACCTACCTTGTTTTCATCATTCCTGAATTTGCTGATCCTGCCATTGACGGTTACATGGTGCGCGGCAGAGGACTTGGTTTTGTGGCGCAAAGCACCCTTACCAATGCGCCAACTTTCGCTCATACACTCGGGCACGAACTCGGTCACGGAATCGGCGGCTTGAAACACGCTTGGGGTGAAACGGAGAGTTTGAAAGGTGGAACGAATAACCTCATGGATTATTCGAGTGGTACGCAGTTGATTAAAAAGCAGTGGGAGGGGTTGCGGAATCCGGCGGCTGTTTTGAGTTTCTTGGATGGTGAAGAGGATGGGAGCAATTACACCGTTTCTGGGGGCGATTTAAGTGCTATTTATTCATCGTTTCCAAATGCAGACGGTACAATTTCGTTTATTGATCCAAGTGGTAGAATTATTACCCTGCCACAAGGTTTAAAATCGATCACTTTTGCAAGCCCAGATAGTTATTGGACAACCGCTCAAGGAAATCATGTTTCTGAAAATGAAACACCAATAGGTGCTTTAATCAGCTTTAAATTAGCTAATAATGACTTTTATTACGCATCAAATTCCGTAAGTCATCATAAATTCAGAGGCTACGAACGCGAATCGGATGAACAGTTATACCCAAATAATACAACACCAATAGCAAGTATTAATCATGCGTTGGCAGGGATTCCATGTATTGTAAACGGCAATGTGAAATTCAAGATTTGCCCGATGAATAAAGATGCCATTCTAGCAAACGGCACTGATCCTGCGCCCGTTGGAGGTTATCTTATTCCTGAAGAAAAGTTTAAGTTTTTGAATGATTACATTACCGCAACAAGTGACGCACAAGGTCAAATCGTTGTAGCTACGTTCACGACACAGCTTTCCAATCAAGTATTACAATACCTTCAAAGTGTGCGGGCTGACGTCATAGGTCGGGAGGCAGTTTACGCCTTTGAAGTTGCTTATTTATTGGAAGCAAATGACATTGTTGGAAAGTGTATTGGAGCTTTAACCAATTCGGTGCAATTAAGTATTCAAAGTGAATATGAAAATCAGGTAATCATTGAAGAACAAGCCAATTTCAACGAGTTCAACACACAGGTAAGTGATAATACTGCTATTTCCGTAAGTACAAATATGCCACCAATGAATATTTATTCGTTGGATTTAGACCCTCAAATTTTTCACCCAACTGTTAACTATGGTCAAGACCCTGATTATTTCAAAAAATACTATTACACGCTAGTCAATTGGCTTTACAAAATCAATAAACAGGCAGATTACACACATGATGCCTTAACGGGTGAAAGTATTGATATTGGCGCGTTTGGTGATTTCATTTACGATCAATTGAGAGTTGATCAACGCGAATGTTATTTGGCAAGTTTAACGGCTTCACAACGCGTAAAAATATTGCGTGAATATTCTGAATGGACATGGGGAAGTGAAAAAGAAAGGCTCATTTTAGAAGTTCTAGAAACAACCCCCGAAGATCAATATTCCTATTTGCTGACGGTCTTTGAAGAAAATAATTATTCCTTACTAAAAGGGTTGAACGGTGATTTATGGAACGGTGATAATTACCGCCTTTTCATGAATGTTTCAAAAATGGTTATGAAAGTAAAGGAGAGTGAAATAAGCGACATGAAAAGCTTGTATGCTTCTTCTATTGGTCCAATTGGTCAATCGAATTATGAAACAATGCCTGATGTGATCATTTTACAAAAATCGAGAGATGAAGGAGATATTCGCATTGAAGTTACAACAACATGGACTAGCGCTGGAACAATTAAAGTATTCACTGACAATGATTTTCCGGGAATAAACGTAGAGAATACGACTAGGTATTATGATCCTTATGAAATTGTAATTGTTCATTTTGAAGACAATTACCAGTTTGCTAATATGAATGGGAATCACATTGAAGTGGGAGACAGAATTGCTGTTCCTGCCATGTTTGCCTATTGGTTGGTTGAAGAACAAGAGAAAATTGAAGAAACTGTTGCCATTCGTGTTATTATTGATTTGGGCGCGATAGCGGTATCAATTGCAACAGTTAATCCTGGTCCTTTTCTTATTGCCGATGCTGCTATTGCAGCAGTAGATTTAGTATTTGCGATCAATGAAGACTATATACTATCAGAAGGTACAGCACAACAAAAAGAACTTTTAGGCAATTGGAACACTTTTGCGGCGGTTGTTGGAGCAGTAAACGGTGTTTATTTGGTGCAAAAAGTAACAGCAGGTGCTTTGCGCTTTTCGTATAACCCCGCCTTACTAAAACAGCAGTTCCAAAATTGGAAAACGAGCAATCTTCTAAAATTGGAGGATGCCAAAGAAGCACTGAAAAAAATCTATAAAAATACCAAATCGTTCTTCTTTAGTAACAGTAGTTTCAGCACGTTTAAAACAGAAATTTCAGCCTTGATGCGCGAGGCGGAAGTAAACCGCTTAATGATTGACCAACCAAGTAGCGCGGGTACATTATCCATTTCTACAACTGGAGGACAAAACCAATTGCGAATCAGCAACTCTGAAATTGGCAGCTCGCCATTAGACCTTTGTTACATTGACCCAGACGACCAAGGGCGAATGGTGCTTTCAGCCATTCAATTCATGGATAACAACCCTACACAAATCAACAAAGTATTGATGGTGTTGGACGATGTGAATTTCAAGAATGCTAGTGGTGAGTTAATTTTAGGTAAAAAGTTATTTGTAATAAAGACATCGGCTGGTGCAATCAAGTGTTATGCTGGGGAAATTTTATTAGCGAACTATCCAAAAGTAAGAAGTTATCTAATAGATAATCAAGTTATGGGTGGTCTAAATAATTCTAAAAAATTAATCTTTGAAAATGCTCTAAAAACCGCTGATATAGCAGTTCTAAACCTTCTTGAAAATTTACCGTCATCAGATGATTTTGCCGAAATTGTTAGAGGATTTAAAGATAATGAACAAGCGTTTATTAATGCCTCTAAAAGTTTAGATGCCTTTTCAATCTCTAATAATGGAGGATGGCTACAATTTTGGAAATTAACTCCAAAAATGGAAAATGCACTAACTACATTGAGAAATGAGTTAAATGGAAATTTATTACCAACTGGTAACGCGACTGAAATACAATTGGCATCTATCCATGCTTTCACTGTAAATGGTGATTTTGTAAACATTCCAATGAGATATAATCCCACTTGGTTTGGAGAATATAATACAAGAGCTTTAAATCATATAAAAAGCGGATTAAATGAGTTGAGAAATGTTCCTCAACGAAAAGTTGTTAATGAAATCGTATATAGTGGTAAAATGTATTCAGCAGAAGATTTTAACGCTTTATTTGTTGGGAAAATTGGGGTTGAAATACCTTTTAGTGGATTTGTTTCTTCATCCAAATTGGAGTCAGTCGCTTTAGGATTTACAAAGTTGTCTGAACAATGGGCAGGGAGTGGTTCGAAAATAGGAGTTATTAGAAAAATAACTACTGCAAATGGTGTTTATATTGATGATTTGTCAGATTGGGGAGTGAATTTAGGTCAGACGAGACATTCTGATAAACCATTAGCCATTCAAATTCAACAGGAAGTTGTCATGGATGCAGGTTATTTCCGACAAGTTTCGGAACCTATTCCAATTATCGTAAATGGGGAACAATTAGAAATTGAAGGTGTTCCGTATTATTATGTGAATTTTATAGAGTTATTAAAACCTTTACCATAAAAAGATGAAATATTTAAATGCAAAAGATTTACCCGAAATACTAGATTCAGAAACAATAAAAATTCTAGTATTAATGGCTTTGGAATTTCCAAAACAAACATTTGATTGGGCAGAAGTATCAGAAGTATTAAAAGAAAGAAATCAATTAGATGCGATACTTGAGGAGGTAGAAAAACAGAAAAATCAAATAGAGTCTGTGAAAAATCATTCGATGACTAAAGAAGAAAAAATAGTTGAAATGGAAAAATGGAAAAATATAAAGAGCAATAATGATCCTAATGCATTTTATGGAAACATGGGACAGCCAGAAACTCCCGAAGAATATAAAAAACGTTATGGTGTTTTACCACCTAAAAAAGGAAATTCAAAGTAGTTTAATTTATCCAATATTAATTACTCAAAGCATGAATCTAAAAAAATGGTTAATGTGTAAGTTTAATGTCTTTAAGGTTTTAATGATAGTTTTTTGTTCGTTTAGTAATAGTTCTTACTCTCAAAAAAACGATAAGGATTTTTTGCTTAGGCATTCAATTGATATTCATCCAAATTCTATACCGTTCAATAAAAAAGGAAAATGGGGCGTGGCTCTATTGGATGGAAAGATATTAATTAAGCCAAAATATGATTCTTTATTGAATGCAGGTAAAAATATATGTATCGCTTATACCGAAAAAAAAGGTTACCAACTTCTTACTGGTGAATCAAAAGAATTATTAAGTACCACGGCCAAAAACATACGTTTTTTGGAAACTGGAATCTTTGAAATAACCAATAAAACTAATGAAATCAATTTTGCAATTTGGAATGGGGTAACGCTTCAAATGGCAAATAATGAGACAGCAATTAAATTAGCCAAATCAAAGAATGACTTTTGGAACGATCAAATCATTTATCCAAACCTAGAAGAACTTAACAAATATGTGTATTCAATACATATTTTTGAAGATTCTGGTGTCAAATTTTTTAATTGTAAATTAAAAAATGGAACTCATTTAAGTTTAGAAAAATTATCCACTATTAAATTTATATCACCATCCTATATTCAAGGCTTTGATAAAATTAGAGGAATTGGGTATCTGCTAGATCTAAGTGGTGGCATGACATATTCTGTTGAAAATGATTTATTTGAAAGTCCTTTAAAAAAGGATAATGATTTATTTTTCATCAAACGTACTAGTACCGGATACAATCTAATAAAAAACAATGTACCCACATCATATTTTTCTCAGAACCCAATAGAGTTAAAAAACGGTATGATTATCAAGACAATAAAAGATTTGAATTTCAATTCAAGTTCGATTAAAATGTACAATATTGATGATTATAATGCGATTCCCGGAACATTTGATTTTATTCTCAAATACGGTAGTGTTTTAGCCTTTTACACAAAAAATAAAAATGTAACTCTTTATTCTAAAGAAGGATACTTGATTAAAAGCATTTTAAACAAGGATGTAATAGGTTGCGAATATTATGAAATTGATTCTATTCCAATCATGAAAGTCATATCAGGTAAATCATTAGAAGAAGCTCCAATAAAATTAAACGATGTCATTGAGAAAGAGTTACCTAAGAAAACAAACCGTTCTGATGAATACACAAGAGTTGCAGAATATTTTGATCCTAGATTTGAATCGTTAATATCCAAATCGGGTAAGGTTCTTCTTGAAGTTCATGGTTCAATTATACCTTATTCATCAAACTCTTCTTTATTTCAATTAGATCAAATCAATGGTGAGTCTTTTATCTATTATATCGATACCATCAAAGACTCTGCTATTCAACTAAAGTACAACGACATAATTCAACTATCTGATTCACTTTGTTTTGTAAAAAGTGATAACAAGTATTCTTTAATGCAGATAAATAATCAAGAAGTGAAACCAGTTTTATTTGATAATGTTTTGACGCTAGGAATAGGTGAGCATAGGGTGGTGATCTGCAATATTGAAGGCAAAAAGTCCTACTTTGATGAAAATATGAAATCTCTAAATTTTGATCAAGACGTTAATTTATCAATTCTTGCTTCAGATATTTCAAACACAGAACCATATTATTTAAAGTATTCCAATAAAGATTTGCTTTTCGGGGTTTTGGATTCAGAAGGAAAAGTCCTCATTCAAGCTAAATATAAAAGCATTTTGTACCGTAAAAGTGCTAACTATTTTGTTTGTCTTTTACCAAATTCAGAGTTTGAATACCTATTACCAAACGGCAAACAAATCGTAATAGATTAGTAATTACTCCTTTTAGTTTTTTTACATGAAACAATCACTACTCATACTTTCTTTCCTTTGCTGCTTTGGGGCATTTACTCAAACCGACACCACCACTTCCGCCCTAGAGCAGCGCATCTTTGCCCTGCATGAACGGGTGGTGAATGATCCGTCCATGCAATCGGATTATTTTAATCCGCAAGACACGGCGTCGCTGCCAATTGGGATCGTGAAGCAAATTGGTAATGTGATCTATGCCATTTGCATTGATAGTGCTTTTTACACACCTCAAGGTTCTTACTTCAATGTGTACATGGCAATGGATTTTCCGGGAGCGGAACGAAAGATTGCTTTTGCAGCCAAACACGTGCAGTTTAATCCGCAAGGAGTATTGGTGTCGCAGGGAACACGTTTGCAGTTGGTGAGTAAACAAACCGTGAATCTTGGACCGAATGCTCAATTGGTGTTTAAGGACGATGGGATGAATTTTGTGGAGTGGGATTGTAACGGTTACAAACAAGCGGGGTTGAGTTTGGATATTGTGTTGAATCCATCGGTGGTAATCAATGCTATTGATCCTCAATTGCCCGTAAAAGCAGGTTTCCAACTAGTTGTAGAAGATTTGGAGAACATCGCTATCAACATTCCTCAAATTGACCCGTTTAAGGTGCGTGGAGCTGACGATTTTGTGTTTGCTTTGTCAGATATTTCCTTTGATCGAAGCAGTACAACCAACCCGAACGGAATCATCTTGCCTCAAATCACCACGCAGTTATACAATGGTGATCTCAACGAGTGGAAAGGCTTTTTTGCCCGTGACATTATCGTGACCTTGCCTCCGAAATTATCGCGTACAGGTGAGGCAACAAGTATTTACGCTCACAACATGATTATCGATGATTCGGGTGTTACAGGAGAATTCGGAGCAACGAATCTATTCGGAACGAACGAATCTTCGATGTCCGGTTGGGGATTCTCGATCAACTCGTTGGAGGTAGCGTTGACTAGTAATCACCTCTCGGGTGGTAGCATCGGCGGTGAGATTCAAATACCCATTCTAGATCAGCCGTTGGATTATACGGCAACGATCGAAGAAAACAGCGCCACTAACAAACTCGATTATACATTTGCGATCAGTCCTTCCGCAAACATCGTTATTCCGGTGCCGGCGCTTAGTTCAGAAGTACAATTGCATCCAACTTCGGTAATTCAAGTGCAGAGTGTTGCCGGAGAGTTTCGACCGAAAGCCATTCTAAATGGAAAATGGACGGTAACGCGCGGAACAACCAAAGTGAAAGGGGTTAGTTTTCAGGATTTGACGGTCATTCATACCGCACCGGTCATTACACAAGGCATGTTTTCGCTCGTTGGTTCAAATGCAGATAGCAACAAGTTGATGCGTTTTCCGGTTTCGCTCAATTCTCTTGGGTTTTTCACCACAACAACAGGCGAACTCTTGCTACAAGCTAACATGAGCGTCAATCTGGGGAATTCGCCAAATACGTTTTCTGTCTCAGCAGGCTTTAGTGTGGTTACACAACGTACAACCAACTTGGGACGAACGAATCTAGCTTTTAGTCAATTCCAGTTCAACGATATCATGATTTCGTTGCACACCACGCCTTTCGATCTGGATGGTGTAATTGCAGTGCGCAAAGACGATCCGACCTTTGGAGATTTATTTTACGGCAGCGTTGCGTTTCGCTTGAAAAACATCGGAATGGATAACCCGGCAATGGTTTCTGTGGGCTTTGGTAAACTGCCCGATTATAAATATTGGTTCGTAGACGCCGCAATCCCCGTAAACATTCCGATCACTCCTACCGTTTCTATTTCGCAATTGTATGGTGGAGTGATGAACCGCGTGAGTACCACCACTTCCGATCAGCAAGTATTGAATCGTGTAATCGGAGCAATTAACAACCCATCACAAGGTGGTGGAACGCCGAATAGTGTGATTCCATTTGTGCCGGATGCCAATCGCGGATTGGAATTTCGAGCAGGTGTTGCTTTACAAAACATCGCGCGCGAGGAACTTTTCAACGCAGAGGCAATGTTCTGTATTGCTTTTAATCCAAATGGTGGATTTGCTTCCATCAATTTCTACGGACAAGCCTATATGCTAGTAGCCCGTGCGCAGCGTACGAGTTCATCGGCCCAAAAAGTTTACGGAACATTGGCGGTTGGATACGATAACAACGCAAAAGTGCTGGATGCTCAACTGGATGCGGTGATGTATGTTCCAAACCTGTTGCAAGGTAACATGAACCTCAAATTGCACATTGCGCCGGGTGATTGGTATTTCTGGCTCAATCGTCCTGCTAGTCGGGCAAATCTTTCGCTTGTCGGGTTGTTCAATGTGAATGCTTACTTTATGGTCGGAACACAAATTGATCCCTTACCGCCACCGCCAAGTTATGTGACCCAATTGGTCGGATCGGGTAGTTTTGTCAACATTGATCAAACGGCGCTTTCAACCGGAAACGGATTCCTTGCAGGAATGCAATTTAACTCCGGATTTGATAAACAATTCCAACTGGCGGGTAACTGGTATGGTTATGCCACCGCTGCTTTCGGAGCAGGTTTTGACGTCATGATGATGAAAGTATCACCAACCGCACATTGCCAAGGCTCGAGCGATCCTATCGGAATCAACCGTTGGTATTGCATGGGGCAAGTGTACGGTTATCTCAATGGTGGATTGGGAGCCAGACGTATCGTGGAGGGAGAGATTACCAATGAGTTTAATATCATTTCATTGAGTGCCGCTTTTCTCTTACAGGGACGATTACCCAAACCAACCTTTGTATATGGCGCAGTTGGATTACGTTTCGAATTTTTAACCATTGATGTTTCCGTGAACGCTGATGTGTCCTTCGGTAACGATTGTACGATAATTTACTGATGAAAACACGAAATACACTTTTCACATTATTGATAACGGTATTGTTATCCGGTCATCTTTTCGCGCAGGAAAAACCACTGTCTGTGATCACAAAAGTGACAATGGATGAAGTGCGTTTGAAATGGCTGCCCGTTAATTATGAGCAGATGCGCATCCTCGTAAAAGAAGGTTGTACCGTAGAACAAGTTGAATTGTTAGGGTCTACGACGGCTCAAACTGCAGATTACACTTCGGGGCTAAAAACGATCATCGCCCCGACATCAGTGCGCTTGGCATCTATGAACGTTTCCGATTCGGCAGTGCAACGCATGTTGGCGCTAATTGATCCGTTCACTGCTGCAGCACCTGCTGCTGAAAAAGAGAATCGCGATTTTGCTTTTGCGTTGGCAGTATTGGAAATCACGGTTTCCGACGCCTTAAGTAATGCTGTTGGTTGCCAATTGACTGTTCAAACCAAAAAAGGTAAACGTTATGGATTTCGCATTTCGATGAAAGGGCTTCCAACAGCGTTTATAGAAGTCAATACCGATGAACCGACAAAATACCCGACGATTGCAGACTTTGAAGCAAAAATCGACCGAAAGAAAACCGTTGAACTCACCTGGACAGCCAAAAAATACCAATCTTATGGTTATGCATTTTGGTTAGAAAAATCGGTTGATGCTCCCAAGTCGGGCACTTACCTGACCCAAACGCCCTATTTTCCGGTGCGTACGCAAGATGAAAAAACAGATAAGCAAGATTTCTTGCGCGATGAAGCGCTCACGGAAGGAAAAAACCATTTCTACCGTTTGGTTGGGCTCAATTACTTTGGTGAACAAGCCTATTTCTCTGAATGGAAAAAAATCTATGTTCCTCGACACCTCAATGCCGAAGTGTTCATTGATACCGTTTATGCCGATAAACAAACCCGCGTTGTGAAAGGTTCGGCTTTCCGCTTGTCCAAAGAACCGATAAACCTGAAAGAATACGTTTTGTTGCGTTCCGACAAAAAAGATGGAACATACTCATTTGTGCAACAAAAGAACTCCACCGATACCGTTTTTCAATTTACGGTAGATATGTTAAAAACGGGTGATCAGTTCTATTACAAAGTCGCGGCGGTAAGTACCGATAACGACAGTGTGTATTCGATGGCTCACTATCTTTTCACACTCGATCAGGAACCTCCGTCAGCGCCTTCGAAATTATCAGGAACCATCAACGAACAAGGAATTGTTTCACTTACATGGTCTGCTCCGGCTGACAACGATTTAGAAGGTTATCGAATCTTTCGCGCCAACCACAAAAAAGAAGACTTTGCAGAACGCAATACCGTGTTATCGCTTCAAACCACTTTTACAGATACGCTGGCGCTCAACAATCTTACTCCGGAAGTGTATTACTGTGTGAAATCCGTCGATAAAAACTTCAACAATTCACCTTTCTCTGATACGATTCTGGTTTTGAAACCCGACACCATTGCTCCGGTTCCCACCTTACTTAGAAAACCACTTGTGCACGATAGCCTGATCCGGTTGTCATGGATCAACTCACCGAGTGCAGATGTCGCTCAGAATGTGCTGCTGCGTGTTTCAAACAATCAAGCCGACACCTTGGTAAAGTGGTCTGACACGCTGAGTGTTTTTACCGACCAAAACATCATTCCCGGAACTTCATACAATTATCTTGTTTTGACCAATGACAAATCAGGGAATAAATCAACGGGAACACCACAACAATTGTATTACGAACCGGGTTACCGAAAGTCGTTAGTTGGTTTCAAAACTGAATCACTTCCCAAAGAAAAGCTAATCCGCTTGTCTTGGCAAATTCCGGATGGCGAGGTATTCAGCTACCAAATTTATAAAGCAACTGAAACAGGTAAATTGACCTTGCTAAAAACCATCGAAAATGGCGCGACAACGCAGTTTGAAGACCGAAATATCAGCAGTGGTAAAACCTATCGTTATACAGTGAAATACATACTAAAATCGGGTATTCACGGCTTACCGACCAACGAAATGGTTGTGTTGTTTTAAGTGGAATTTTTAAACCGGAAATACTATTTTCCTTTTTAATTTTGATCACCTAATCTCAAACGACTAAATGATTTTAGTAAAATCAAAAATTCGTAACACATAACCTTATTATTAATCGATTATTTAGCTTACGTACAGCGCCAATTCAACGAAGCGACGTAAGAAAAATGGCTATTTCGTTGTGTTTTGTCAAAAGCGCTAAAACGTACAGCGTTTACCAAAACTGCTGTACGTTGCGTTTCAGATCCCGATCTGACACTTTTGACCTTAAAACACAGAAATAGCCATTATTCACGAGCGGCTATGAATGGCGCAAAAGGATGTTTTGCTTACTTTTTCAAGTCCGCCGCGGCGGAGCAAAAAGTAAGAGAAAATTGTGGTACGATTGAGACCAATCAAAAACAATTTGATAACTTGCCTGTTTAACCGAAATGACGCGAAACAATTTGCTTAGTAAACACTTCATCTTATTGGCGATCATTGTCATTTTTCACAGTGTCGGTTTGGTTGGACTTTACTCCGGATCGCGTGATTATTTTCTGGAACTCAGTCCGCTAAATCTCTTGATTTCAATCAGCTGTTTGTTACTTTCTATGCGCATTTCCACCCGATTGGTCGTTGACTTGTTGCTGGTTGGAATTGTAGGTTTTACCGTAGAATGGATCGGTGTGCATACAGGTTGGTTATTCGGTGATTACACGTACGGCGAAAATTTGGGTTGGAAATGGTTGGAAATCCCGCTCATTATCAGCGTTAATTGGATCATGTTAAGTTTCAGTGCCATTGCCTGTGTCTTGCATTTAAAAATTCCGGACATCCTAAAAGCGCTACTTTCAGCCTTACTGATGACGGGGTTGGACGTATTGATCGAACCGGTTGCCGTTCAAAGTGATTTTTGGTCGTGGCACAACGGCACAATTCCATTCTACAACTACGTTTGCTGGTTCCTGATTTCATTTCCCGTTCATTATTACCTCTTAAAACGCAAAACCCCCGAACAAAACAAGGTTACAATTGGTTTATTTGTTGTATTGGTTGTATTTTTCGGTATTCTAAACTGTAGATAATGTTTTGGTGGGGACCTTTTGTGTTAATTGCTGCGTTCTTCATCATGGAATTCATGGCGTGGGCAACACACCGATTTGTCATGCACGGGCTCATGTGGTATTTCCATGCAGATCATCATGTGGAAAGACCCGGTTTCTTTGAGCGCAACGATGTGTTTTTTCTCATTTATGCCATTCCGTCGTGGTTGTGCATCATGCTTGGAATGATGGCTGATAATTACGTTCCCGTATGGATTGGTTATGGCATTGCAGCTTACGGCTTTGCTTATTTCATGATTCACGATGTGTACATTCACCGCCGGTTCAAATGGCTGCGTGATATTGATCATCCGTATTTTATGGCCATCAGAAAAGCGCATAAAGTGCACCACAAACACCTCGGAAAAGAACAGGGCGAATGCTTCGGAATGCTCATTGTTCCCAGAAAATATTACCGAGAAGCGAAAACTACTTTTCGGCGTAAATACGGTAAAGCATGAGTCTTTATTTGTGGATCATTGTAGGAAGCATTGCCGGACCTTTGGCCTTGAGTTTCGATCAAAAAGTCCGATTCTTTCAGTATTGGAAAGCGCTTTTCCCCGCAATTATTTTGGTGGCAATCGGTTTTCTTTGTTGGGATGAATACTTTGCCAGACTCGAGATTTGGGGATTTACCTCAGACTACGTTACCGGAATTTACTTCGGGAAACTTCCCTTGGAAGAATGCCTCTTTTTTCTGGTTGTTCCTTATGCCTGTGTGTTTGTCTACGAAGTCATCAAGGCTTATTTCCCAAAACGAAAAACGGCCGTTCTAGCGCGATTGTTTGCGTTTTTAATGGTCTTCAGCGGCATGTACCTCGGCATTGTGTACTTGGATAATTGGTACACGGCAAGCGCATGCATTCTTTCTTCCATGATGATTCTGGGACTTTATTTTGTGGGGAAAGCTCCTTGGTTCGGTGATTTTGCGTTGACGTTTTTGGTTGTACTGATTCCTTTCCTCATTGTCAATGGTATTTTAACCGGAATGGTTACCGAAAATCCGGTGGTTTGGTACAATTCAGAGCACATCATCGGCTTTCGAATCATCACGATTCCTCTAGAAGACATCTATTACAATCTGTGTATGTTGCTTCCAATCATTGCGATCTATGAGTGGCTAAAAACCAAATTCAAATTGCACAAAAAAGTCCGATCTGTATAACAAACCGGACTCCACAATAAATCAGATGATTTCTTTATTTTGCTTCGTACTTATAAATATAATTGTCATCGTCTTGTAACCAAAGTTCTTTGCTTTTAAGGCGTAGAATGGTGAAATCAGCAGAAACAGGTGTACCAAAAATTTCGTAAGTAGTTCTTACTTTTTCTTTATCTGAGGTAAACTCCCATGTTCCGGAAATAGTTGTACTACCGTCAGTTGCTTTTACCGTTCCATCTTTTTCAAATGTAAGAATATCATCATCGGTGTCAGCTGTTGTGAGGCTTCCGTAAACCGTCTCTTTCAAATCCCAATCGCCAACCAAACGTGATTTCTTGGTAAGTAAAGAAAAACCTGGACCTTCTTCATACTTTCCACAAGAAGGAGTTGATAGAATCGTTGCTCCGAGAATGGCCACGAAACCTAGTAGTTTTAGTGTTTTCATAGTAAAATTGAATATTGTTATGGTGCAAATTTAGGGAAAAGTGCAGAAGGAGGTTAAAAAAAATTGATTAGTCTTAATCATACCACTATATTATTTTAGTAAAATCAAAAATTCGTAACACATTGCCTTCTATTAATCGATTATTTAGCTTAAGGACAGCGCCAATTCAAGGAAGCGACGTAAGAAAAATGGCTGTTTCGTTGTGTTTTGTCAAAAGCGCTAAAACGTACAGCGTTTGCCAAAACTGCTGTGCGTTGCGTTTCAGATCCTGATCTGCCACTTTTGACCTTAAAACACAGAAAGAGCCATTTTTTACGAGCGGCTTAGAATGGCGCAAAAGGATGTTTTGCTTACTTTTTCAAGTCCGCCGCGGCGGAGCAAAAAGTAAGAGAAAATTGTGGTACGATTGAGACCAATCAAAAAAAAATGCTAAATAACAATTAGAGATCCCGATTCATTAAAAACTCCGAGAGTTGCTGCAAGGGTTGTTTTATTTCAGCAGGAACATCCAATTCAGTCAACGCGTGAAGTGCTTGCTGATAATAACTGTTCATGATTTCCTTTACCTGCTTCACCGCTCCCAATTCTTCAAACAGCTGTTTTGCCGTATCTATTTTTTGCTGATCGGCTGGCATGTTGAGTAAACCGGAAACACGTGAATCATTGTTTGCCGATGCCAATCGCTGTGCGGTGAGCAACAACAAGGTTTTTTTGTTGGAAAGTATATCGCCGCCAACCTGTTTGCCGAATTTCTCCGGATCGGCGTATAAGTCTAATATATCATCCTGGATCTGAAAAGCAATACCCAACTGAACCCCGAAATCGCGCAACAACTGACATGTTGTTTCCGATTGGCGACCCAAAATAGCGCCGAATTCCAAAGCACATCCTAATAAAACGGAAGTCTTCAACCGAATCATTTCGATATAGGCTTCTTCGGTTACGTGAACAGCAGTTTCAAAATCCATGTCCATTTGCTGGCCTTCGCACACTTCTCTTGCAGTATTGTTGAATCGTGACAGCAATAGCGCCAAACGTTCGTCAGAATAAGCCGTAAGTTGCTCATACGCTTCGGTAAACAATACATCACCCGACAAAATGGCGATATCGTTGTTCCATTTCGTATGAATGGTCGGTTTTCCTCTTCTTACAGGTGCCGCATCCATAATATCATCGTGAATCAGCGAAAAATTATGGAAAAACTCAATGCACAGTGCAGCCGGTAAACTTTCTTCTTTCGGAATATCAAACAAATCACCTGCCATAATGGTCAATGCAGGTCTGATGCGTTTGCCGCCTAAAGTCATAAAATACCGAAGCGGATCGTAGAGATTGGCCGGTTGAGCAGGAAAACGATAGGAGGAAACGGCATCTTCAATATAGACGCCGAGTGTTTGAACGGTTGTCATGGTTTGTTTAGCAATTGGAGCAAATAGGTACCATATCCGCTTTTAACAAGTGGTTGCGCAAGTTGTTTCAGTTGTTCCGGAGAAATAAAACCGTGACGGAAAGCAATTTCTTCTATGCAACCCACTTTTAATCCTTGACGTTCTTCAATCACTTGCACAAATTGTCCGGCCTGCATCAGTGAAGGAAATGTTCCGGTATCGAGCCAAGCGGTTCCGCGACTCAACATGGCTACTTTCAGTTTTCCTCTGCGCAGGTATTCGGCATTCACATCTGTGATTTCATATTCACCACGAGCGGAAGGTTTCAGGTTTTTGGCAATTTCAACCACGCTGTTGTCGTAGAAATACAAGCCCGGAACGGCGTAATTGGATTTTGGAACGGCAGGTTTTTCTTCAATGGAAATGGCATTCATGTCTGCATCAAATTCCACAACACCATAACGTTCCGGATCGCTGACATGGTAGGCATACACTACTCCACCGTCAGGATGAACGTACTCTTGCAGCAAATCATCCATTCCGACGCCATAGAAAATATTATCTCCCAAAATCAAAGCAACACTATCCGTTCCGATAAACGATTCACCAATCACAAAAGCTTGCGCTAGTCCGTTAGGATCTTCCTGAACAGCATACGAAAAAGCGCATCCTAACTGAGTTCCATCACCGAGTAATTTTTGAAACTGCGGTAAATCGTGTGGCGTTGAAATGATCAGAATTTCACGAATCCCGGCTGTCATTAAAATCGACAGCGGATAATAAATCATCGGTTTGTCGTAGATGGGCATGAGTTGCTTACTTACGGCAAGTGTCAGCGGATGCAAACGCGTTCCCGAACCTCCGGCCAGAATGATTCCTTTCATGCTATTCCGTGTCTTTTGATGGTGTTTCTTTTTCCTCCGAATCATCGGCTTCTTCTTTCGTAGAAGGATGATTGGCTGGTGATGCCTGATCCCATTCGTCTGAACGAACTTCCAACATACCCAAATCGATGTCTTCCTCTTCGTCGTACAACTCAAAGTAAGGTTCTTCAAACGATTTGGTAGTCAATCTGCGTTCCAATGAAAGCAACAAACAAGGCAAGATAACCATGTTGGTAAACAAGGCGATCAAGTACGTCAATGAAGATAAATAACCGAGAGCTTGTGTTCCTCCAAACTGTGAGAACACGAATACGATGAATCCGAAGAACAAAATCACGGACGTGTAAATGATACTCAAACCGCTTTCGCGAATCGAGATGGCCACACATTCCTTGAGATCCCATTTTTTCTGTTTCAACTCCTGACGGTAACGTGCCAAGAAGTGAATTGTATTATCAACCGTGATTCCCAATGCAATGGAGAAAATCAACAAGGTAGAAGGTTTGAGCGGAATGCCGAACCAGCCCATAATTCCTGCGGTCATGATCAGTGGGATGATATTCGGGATCATCGAAACCACCACCATTCTGAAGGAGTAAAACAAGATACTCATCAGCAAAGCAATGGAAATGATCGCGAAGAAAATACTGGAAAAGAGGTTTTCTACCAGGTATTGTGTTCCTTCTGAAGCTACAACTGATGTTCCGGTAAGTTTCACATCAAAATACTCTTGATCGATGGCATGTCGCATCAAGGTATCGATGTTTTTCCGACCGATGTATTTTTTGATCAATTCCGGATCCGAGTCAAAAGCCTGCTGCTTATCTACATCACCATTTGAAATTTCCGCTGTTAATGAGTTATAGATCCGCGGATAATAATCGATAATGGAATCGTAATAGTGCTTTTTACCCGAAGTTGCTTTTTTGTAAAGGCGCTCAATCTCGGGTTTATCCGGATTCATAATCAAATCGATCTTACGCTTGATCTGTTTGACCTTATCGGCTACTTCATACGAACCGATATCGCGCATTTGAGTACGAACACGCACTACGTATTGGGTCGTATCCACCAATTCTTTTAGCGAGAATGTCGAATTTCCGTTGGCATTGATGTTCTTGATGTACTTTTTCAATGAAAGCATATCGCCACGCGAAATGATCTTGTATTGTTTCGGATTGTTTCCGTAATAGGCCATGTTGATCACTTTCAGCAAATCCACAATGGAAATACTTTTAGCAAACAAAGAGTCTTTGGCAAACAATTCCTGAACTTCTTCAACTTTGGTAAGCGTACCTTTCGATTTACTGAACAAGCGTCCCTGCTCTTTGTAGTCGATCATGACTTCAAATGGCACGGCACCTCCGAAATTGGATTCGATGAACTGAATGTCTTTCAGGATCGGGTCTCCGGCAGGTAAATCGCCTGTGATATTTCCGGTTACTTTGATCTTGTAAACCCCGAATGTACTTACGACAATGATAACTGCGGAAATCCAATAAACCCACGGACGTTTGAACGACGTGATGTAGACTAGTTTTTTCAACAAACCTACAGCTGCCTTGCGATCAAGATGTTTTAAGTGACGTTCTTTCGGGTTTCTAGAGAAAGATGCCAATACAGGAATCAAACACAGCGAAACGATGAAACATAGCATGATGTTGATCGAGGAGATCACACCAAATTCGTAAAATTTCTCTGAATTGGTAAACAAGAACGTAATGAACCCGAGTGCGGTAGTAACATTTGTGAGGAACATGGCTGTTCCCGTTTTTTTAATCACACGGTGCAATGCTTTTGCTTTGTTCTTGTGATGCTGATATTCTTGGTGGTATTTGTTGTAAAGGTAGATACAGTTTGGAATCCCGATAACGATCATCAGCGTTGGAATCAAAGCCATGATGATGGACAAGTTGTAGCCCAACATCCCAATAGTTCCAAGCGACCAAACCACGGTAACCAATACCACAATATTGCAAATAATCGTTACACGGATCGAACGGAAAAAGAAATACATCAACAATGACGAGACAATGATCGACAAGCCGATGAACACATACATTTCGTTCAATACGCGTTTCCCAATCAATACACGCATGTGCGGCAACCCAGCAAAGTGGGCTTTCCCAAATTCTTTCTCGTACGATTGAGCCAATGTCTCAATGTCGATCACAACATTTTGCTTGGTTTTATCGGTAAGGAATTCCTCTTCGATTTTCACCATCATCAAACTTACATTCGTCTTCGGGTTGTAAAGAATGTCTTTGTAGAGCGGGTAAAGTCGAATCTCTTGTTTGATTTTTTCTATTCCCTTATCGCCATAAGTCGTATCATAGAAAATAGGGCGGAATTCGAACATGCTTTTTTCAATATTGTTGGTAATACTGAAAAGATGTGCTTCTGAAGTGACAGCTAATACCCCACGAATCTTATTGATGGAATCGCCCAATTCTTTCCACTTCTTGAAGTGACTTTCTGTGTAAAGTGAGTCGTCTTTTATGGCAATGACCAGCGACGAACCGTCTTCCCCAAACATTTCTTTGAAATGAATGTAAGTAGCTTGCGCCTCGGTATCTTTTGGCAACATGTTACCGTACTTGTTGTCAATTTTAAGTCCGGTAAGTGTGTAGTAGCCAAATAAAACGGTTAGTAATGCATGGAGTGCAAGAATTAAAAATCGATTCCGAAGTATGATATTGGCTACTTTATTCCACATAATTGTTCACTGTAAGGTCACAAATTTAACACAATTAGATGGGCAGGCAAGTTAACTATTTTAAATAACTGTCAAGCCATTCGAAATACGTTCTGTACCATAACACCCCATTTTGTGGCTTGGTGATCCAGTGGCCTTCATCGGGGAAATACAAATATTTACTTGGTATTCCTTTGAGTTGCAATGCCTGAAACGCTTGCATGCCTTCCGATTCGGGAACCCGAAAGTCTTTTCCGCCGTGAATTACCAACATCGGTGTGTTCCACTTATCAACTAAAAGGTGTGGACTATTTTTCAGGTAAAGTTCTTTATTTTCAGGCTTCCAATAGGGTCCGCCAATATCGAAATTGGCAAAAAACAACTCTTCGGTAGTCCCATACCAGCTCTCCAAATTGAACAAACCACAGTGTGAAACAAAGGTTTTAAATCGGTTGTTGTGGATTCCCGCCAGGTAATAAACCGAGTAACCACCGTAAGAAGCACCAACAGCTCCCAGCTTGTTTTTGTCAATGTACGATTCTGTTGTTGTCAATGAATCAACGGTTACGAGGTAATCACGCATGGCTTGTCCGCCCCAATCTTTTGAAATAGCATCGTTCCATTCCTGACCGAAACCGGGTAAGCCACGACGATTCGGCGCCATGATTACGTAACCGTTCGATGCCATGAGTAGGAAATTCCAACGGTAGGAGAAATACTGACTCACCGGACTTTGCGGCCCGCCCTGGCAATACAACAAGGCCGGGTATTTAGCTTTTGCATCAAAGTTTGGAGGAAGAATCACCCAAACCAACATTTTTTTACCGTCGGTGGTCGTGATCCATTTTTCGGTAACGGTTGGCAATGCTATCGTCGACATCAATTCTTTGTTGATCGCAGTCAATTGTTTCTGCGCTCCGTTTTTCAATGTGATTTGCCAAATATCCGTTGGAGCCACCATTGATTGGCGCTCTACGATGACGCGATCTTTCAAAACACTGAAAGAAAGAATATCACATACCTCAGTAGTAACCTGTCGCGTCTTAGCGGTTTTCAAATCAACCTCAAATAATTGTTTCGTTCCTTTTACTGCAGCTGTAAAGTAAATGAACTGACCTTTAGCATTCCACACAAACGATTCAACGCTCAAATCCAAACCACGCGTTACATCTTCTTCCAATCCGGTAGCGATGTTGCGCACCATGATTCTGTTCTTATCGGCCTCAAAACCGTCGCGGGCCATACTCAGATAAGCCAGTTTTGCATTATCCGGACTAACTCTCGGATTGGTATCGTAACCCTTGTGTTGCTCAGTAATGCAGGTTGTTGCTCCGCTTTTTACGTCATACGCATAAATCTGACTATCGGTGCTTTGTGCAAATTCTTTTCCGATTTTTTTCTTGGTCGAATAATAGAGTGTTTTGCCATCTTGACTAAACGTCACATCGTCAATTCCACCAAACGGAGGAGTAACAGCTGCATACGGTTCACCATTCAATACATCGCCTTTTGCAGTATAAGTAGTCCCTGATTTTTCATACAAAAACAAGTGCAATGCTTTTTCACCTTGCCAAGCATTCCAATGGCGGTACATCAAATCATCTTCAATGCGCGCTTGTGTTTTCGGAAGATCGGGGTGAAGATCATGCACTGTTTGACGCACTTTTACCGGCTGAAGCGTCGCAATATACTCTTGATTTGCCGAAAAGGTAAATCCTTCTATTTCATCAGTGTCAAAGGGGTAAACTACAGTCGGCAACTTGTCAGTACCCGGTTTCATCTTGACCAATTCGGTTCTGTCTTTTACCGAACGCAGCCACCACAACGTATTGGTTTTATCCCAAACCACATTCCAGAAAGCGTCAGCTGGTGTGAATAACTCGGTTGTTGCCCCCGAAGTCAAATCCATCAAATAACCGGTTGTTTTACCGCTGTTAGCTGCTACATCGTAACTGGTTGATTGATAAAAGACCCATTTTTCATCAGAAGAAACTGCTGTTCCCGACAACCGCTTGAGTTTCCAAAGGTGGTCAACGGTGAACAATTCTTTTTGTGAAAATCCGACGCTGAACGTAAAAAGAGCAATCAGAAAAAACAGAATCTTTTTCATTTGGTATTTTTTTGAGGAAACCAAAAATAGGGGAAAAATCCCAGTTAGGGGTGAATTAACCACAATTGAATTGGACTCCCACAGATGCGCAGATTAGGCTCGGCTAACGCCCTCGCTTTATTTGCAGCACATAATGAAGTGATAATGCACGCTATTCAAAATGCGCTGCCGTTAGGAGCGCAAAAAATCTGTGCATCTGTGGTATGCAAAAGCCTGGGACTAGTACAAAAAATTATTAAACGGATATCGGATCGCGAAGATGCGCTTGATCTCTTTGTACATCGTTTCGCGCAGTTCTTCCACGTTTGTTTTGTCGGAAGCAGAAATGAAGACACATTTGGTAGCATCCAGTTTCGACATCCAGGTGCGTTTCAATTCTTCTAGGGAAATATTCTCAGCCGTAAGAGGACTCGGATCATCTTTGTCTTTCGGAACGTATTGATACGCATCGATTTTGTTAAACACAAGCAAGGTCGGTTTATCGCTGTTATCCAATTCCAATAAGGTTTCCTGTACCACTTTCAGGTGATCTTCGAAGTTCGGATGCGAAATATCCACTACATGAATCAGCAAATCGGCTTCGCGCACCTCATCCAAGGTCGATTTAAACGATTCCACCAACTGATGGGGCAATTTGCGGATAAATCCAACGGTATCGGTGAGTAGAAACGGAAGGTTTTCGATCACCACTTTACGAACGGTTGTATCCAGCGTTGCAAACAACTTGTTTTCGGCAAACACATCCGATTTACTCAGTAAGTTCATCAACGTGCTTTTTCCTACGTTGGTATAACCGACCAATGCAACGCGCACCAACTGCCCGCGATTGCCGCGCTGAACCGACATTTGTTTGTCGATTTCTTTCAGTTTTTCCTTCAATAAAGCAATCCTGTCTTGAACGATACGACGGTCGGTTTCAATCTGAGATTCACCCGGACCACGAAGCCCGATCCCTCCTTTTTGTCGTTCAAGGTGCGTCCACAAACGTTTCAAACGCGGCAACATGTATTGCATTTGCGCCAGTTCGACTTGTGTTTTGGCATGTGAGGTTCGCGCTCTGCTGGCAAAAATATCCAGAATCAAAATGTTGCGATCCAACACCTTACATTCCAATTCTTTTTCAATATTTCGTAATTGCGATGGAGATAATTCGTCATCGAAAATCACCATATCAATCTCGTTTTCCTTGATATAGACACGGATTTCTTCCAGTTTACCTGTTCCCACAAATGTGCGGGCATTCGGCAATGGCAATTTTTGCACAAATCGTTTTACCGAAATTGCACCGGCCGTTTCGGCGAGGAATTCCAACTCGTCCAAATACTCCCGAGATTGTTCTTCGGTGTTGGAAGAGGTAATAATACCAACTAAAACACAACGTTCTTCCGTTGCGTCAACCAATACGTGACCTTCGCTCATTGTAAGATTATCTATCGGAGTGTTTTCACAAATTCCACAAGCCCCGACTGCTCGCGTTTCGTTAATAAGTCTTTGTAAGGCATCATGCCTTTATCGTTACCATTCTGAATGATATGGAGAATTTCACTGTCTGTTTTGGTAGAAACCGATAAATCGGCTGCTCCCGAAAGTTGTTTCTTACCATCAATTCCATGACACGATTCGCAGTTGCGCACATACAAATCGCGCGCTTCCTCCGTATTCATGGGTTCCAGTTTCGCTTCCTGCTGATCGCGTTTTTTGATTTCAGCAGCACCATCTCCACATGCACCGAATAGAAGTGCAACCGACGTCAGTAAAACAAGATTCTTTAGAACCATCCTGCTCCCAAATTTCGGAACGGCCACGGAATGGAAGCCAAAATCAAGATCAAACCGATCGTATACCAAAGTGCAATTGTTTTGTGTTTTTTAGCCGGCTCAGCAGCATTCTCTGCCTTTCTTCTTCCGATGGTTACCAATGCAATGGCAATCACCATAACTGCAATGTGCTCCATACCGTAAAAACGTGCTTGACTTACTTTCATCCAACCTTCAACAAAAACAACCTTTGGACTGGTAAAATACAAGATCAATCCCAATAACAATTGCGTATGCAAACTCACCATAGTAAACAAGTTGATCATTTTGTCTGATTTCTCATACAAACCACCGTTTTTGCGCGCAAATGCACGACCGATTGCTACCAATAATAAAATCAGAACTACCCATCTAAGTCCCGAATGTGTATGTAATAATGCGCTCATAAATCTATGTTTGGAACAAAACTACCGAAAAAAACAGGCCGTTTGTCGGAATGGAATAATCATTTTCACATGGAATCACTATTTTACGCCCCTCAAATAAAGCTTACAAACATGTATTTGCTTCGCATTCTGCTTATTTTAATTATTCCTTTTGCCACTTTGGCGCAACCTCCTGTACCCACAAACGGTGTTGCTCCATCCAAAGGGAAGTGTTTTGCGTTGAAAAACGCCACGATTCTTGTTTCGCCTACAAAAACAATCGAAAAGGGAACGCTGTTGATTAGAGACGGCAAAGTGGTCGACGCAGGCGCAATCATCATCATTCCGCAAGATGCGATTGAGGTTGATTGTTCCGGAAAAACAATCGTTCCATCGTTCATCGAATTGTATTCTTCATTGGGTATTCCCGACGCCAAACCGCGTACTTCGGGTCCTTACCCTCAATTGGAGACCGCCAAAGAAGGCCCTTATTATTGGAATGAAGCCATTCACCCCGAGATTGATCCGACTGATTTGTATGGACTGGACGAAGCAGCGATTGACGAACTGCACAAAATGGGATTCGGAGCAGCGGTTGTTCATCAGAACGACGGTATTGCCCGCGGAACGGGAACATTGGTTACGCTTGGTAAACTTTCAGCAAAAGAAAACGTGTTGAAACCAAAAGTCGCTTCGTTTTATTCGTTTCAACCGGGTGCTTCAAGACAAACGTATCCGAGTTCTGAGATGGGAAGTATTGCCTTGCTGAGACAAGCTTTCTACGATGCAGAATGGCAATCACAATACGGTAAAACAGCCAATTATTCCTTACAAGCGCTTACTGAACAGACCAAAATGCCTTCCGTTTTTTATACGAACGATAAATACGAGCTTTTACGTGTACACAAAATCGCCCACGAATTTAAGCGCACATTCACCATTATGGGAACAGGTAAGGAATACGAGCTGACCAATATTTGGGATACCTTCCCGCATACGGTGCTCATTCCATTGAATTTTCCGGAAGGATACGATTTGAAAGATCCGTACGTGAGCCGTCAGATACCGATTGCCGATTTGAAACACTGGGAATTGGCTCCTACAAATCCTGCGCGATTGATGCAGCAAAAGGCCAAATTTGCAATTACCGGATACGGGCTTAAACAAGCCACTGATTTCTGGAAAAACATGCACAAAGCCCTTTCAAAAGGCTGGACAGTTGAAGATGCTTTGCGCTCATTGACTGTTACTCCGGCTACATTGATCGGCGCAGATCAGGAACTTGGAACGCTCGAAGCCGGAAAATGGGCTTGTTTTAGTGTGTTTGATGAAAATCCGTTTTTATACGAAGCCAAATTGCTTGAAACCTGGACAAAAGGCGAACGATTGGTCAAAATGGAAACAATTTCATCAGATATTCGCGGTACATACAGCATGAACATCGACGGTACAAAGTATTGGATGGAAATCAAAGGTTCAATACAAAAACCGGAAGCAAAAGTAAGTTTGCCTCGTACGATCAAAGATACGCTCACAGGTGTTTCAAAACCGGATACACTTGTTGCCGATGCCACCATTTTATACAGCGAAAACGATATTGTGATTCACTTTCTTCTCAACGAAAAAGAGCTGACACAACCCTACAGCCTGAAAGGTATTGTAAACACACGCGTTTGGATTTTTGAAGGAGACGGCACCAACCCTTCTGGTAATTGGATCAAATGGAGCGCCATTCGCAACAAAAGCAATGAGGAAAAAGATGTGCTGAAAAAAGCATGGACGCTCGACACAGCAAAAATGGGCAAACCGTTTTATCCGAATAACGCATTTGGTTTCGATTCCGTTCCAAAACAACAAATCATTGTGATTCAAAATGCTACTCTTTGGACCAATGAAAGTCAGGGAATTGTTTCCAACGGAACGGTTGTGGTTGAAAACGGAAAAATCAAAGCCGTTTATGCAGGCAGCAGCACGTATTCCATTCCCAACGGAGCGAAAGTAATCGATGCACAAGGCAAACACCTCACTTCCGGAATTATTGATGAACATTCGCACATTGCTTTGAGCAAAGGTGTCAACGAAAGCGGCCAGTCAATCTCGGCAGAAGTTCGCCTCGGCGATGTAATCGATGCCGACGATATCAATATCTACCGTCAGTTGAGTGGTGGCGTAACTGCCGCACAATTGTTGCACGGTTCTACCAATCCCGTTGGTGGACAATCGGCGCTTGTGAAACTGAAATGGGGACATCTTCCGAACGATTTCCTGATTCCGAATGCCACACCTTTTATCAAGTTCGCCTTGGGTGAAAACGTGAAACAAGCCAATTGGGGCGATTTTAACACGGTTCGTTTTCCACAAACCAGAATGGGTGTAGAACAAGTTTACATCGACGGTTTCTCAAGAGCATTGGCGTATCATAAAGCAATAGAAGCATTCGAAACCATGAGTGCTAAACAGCGGGAGAAAACAGAATTACTTCCACCGGCTCGTGATCTGGAATTGGATGCCATGTATGAAGTCGTTAGTGGAAAACGTCGCATTACCTGTCACAGCTATGTGCAATCTGAAATCAATATGCTTATGCACGTTGCCGATTCTTTCGGATTCAATGTCAACACCTTCACCCACATTTTGGAAGGATACAAAGTAGCGGATAAAATGAAAGCGCATGGAGCCGGTGCTTCAACCTTTGCCGACTGGTGGGCGTATAAGTTTGAAGTAAAAGACGCCATTCCGCAAAATGCTTCATTGCTCAACCAAATGGGTGTAACGGTGGCTATTAATTCAGACGATGCCGAAATGGGTCGACGCCTCAATCAGGAAGCTGCCAAAGCGGTGAAATACGGAGGAGCAACCGAAGAAGAAGCCTGGAAAATGGTGACTTTAAATCCTGCGAAACTGCTTCACCTCGACCAGCAAATGGGTAGTATAGCCGTTGGAAAAGATGCCGATTTGGTATTGTGGACCACCAACCCGCTGAGCATCGAATCGAAAGTATTGTACACGATTGTAGACGGAGAAATCCTGTTTGACAGTGAAGCTGATTTCAACCAGCAAAAAGAAATGGAGGCTGAGCGCGCTCGCATTGCTGCAAAAATGCAGGAAGCAAGCAAAAAAGGAGAGCCTACAAAACCTTTCGTAAAAAAACGTAGAGGTCAATACCATTGCAACACCGTCGGCGAAGAACAAACCGAAGGTCAAAACGAACATTAATAGCATGAAAAGTATCATAGCAATCGGCCTACTCTTTCTTTCGGGACTTGTTCAGGCACAAACGCAAAAAATCTTATTGGAGAATGCCACCGTTCACACCGGAAACGGACAGGTTTTCGAAAAGGGATTGGTGGGAATCGAAAACGGAAAAATAATCCTGCTTCGAAATTCATTGGCTTATTCCTACAACAGAGATGATTGGGACACCATTATCGACCTCGACGGGCAGCACCTCTATCCGGGTTTTGTGGCGCCGACTTCCACGCTTGGACTCACAGAAATTGATGCCGTTCGCGCTACCATCGATTTTAACGAAGTCGGTATTTACAATCCGCACGTGCGCTCGTTGATTGCCTACAACTGCGAATCGGATGTATTAGCTACTGTTTGCACCAACGGCGTATTGATTACACAAAGCACTCCACGCGGCGGTGTGATTACCGGAAGTTCTTCGGTATTGCATACGGCCTGCTGGAATTGGGAAGACGGAGTCATTTCAGCCGATGATGGCATTCACATCAACTGGCCATCGAGTTTGGAACGCAGTGGTGAAGGATTAAAAACCCACACTAAATATGCCGAACGCAAACGCGAGTTACAAGCATTTTTTGATGCGGCAAAAGCATATTATTCAAGCGATATCACCATTGCCGATTTGCGTTACGAGGCTCTGCGCGGTTGCATTCAGGGAAACAAACGTTTGTATGTACATGCCGACGAAATGCAACAATTGCTCGATATTATCGACTTTGCAAAGACTTATGAGATTGATTTTCCGGTTATTGTTGGTGGTTACGACAGCTACATGATTACCGAACGCTTAAAACAAGCAAAAATCCCGGTGATGTTACCACGTCTGCACTCCCTTCCGATGCACGACGATGACGCTGTTGATCTTCCGTACCGTTTACCGGCATTGCTTCAAGCCGGTGGTGTTAGCTTCTGCTTGCAAAACGAAGGCGATATGGAAGCCATGAATGCGCGCAACATTCCTTTTTTAGCCGGAACAGCCATGTCGTATGGTCTTACGGAAGAAGAAGCAATCAGAGCGGTTAGTTTAAGCGCTTGCGAAATTCTGGGCATCGACAAACACTACGGTTCCATCGAAGAAGGAAAACAAGCAACGCTTTTTGTTTCCTCGGGCAATGCGCTGGACATGCGTACCAATAATGTGACCTTGATTTTGATGGATGGGATTTTTGTGAGCACAACCAATTTCCAAACGGAATTGTATGTGAAGTACAAGAAAAAGATGGGATTGTAATATTCAAAAAATGACCACTCAAGATATCCTTCTCCTCGAACAACAACTCCTAGAAGCGATCAAAACAAGTGATCTGGAAGTGCTGGATCAACTTCTCCACGATGATCTGCGTTTCATCGCTCCCAATAGCCAAACAATCACAAAAGAAATGGATTTGGCTTCGCATCGAAAAGGTGAAATGGTGGTAGAAATAATCGTATCGGAAGTAGAGCACGTGCAGTTAATTAACAATACCGCTATTGTAGTGATGATCTACCATACGAAAGGAAAAATGCTTGGAAATGCCATTGAGGGAAGTTTTAAATACATCCGTTTCTGGCAACAGCATGACAATTATTGGAAAGTTATCGGCGGAAGTTGCACACAACTATAAGCGAAAAAGCGAACCACTGAATCCATTTTGTTGTTACTTTTGTTAAACAACAAAACACAATAATTATGTCATTCGAATTACCAAAATTAGCATACGCGTACGACGCATTAGAACCGCACATTGACGCGCGCACCATGGAGATTCATCACTCCAAACATCATCAAGCTTATATTACCAACCTCAACGCTGCAATTGCAGGAACGGATTTGGAAGGTAAAACCATCGAAGAAATTCTACAGAATTGCAAAGACAAACCTGCTGTTCGCAACAACGGTGGCGGTTTCTGGAATCACAACCTTTTCTGGGAAGTAATGGCACCAAATGCAGGTGGCACACCAACAGGTGAATTGGCTCAGGCAATCAACGATGCTTTCGGAACTTTTGAAGCGTTTAAAGAAGCTTTCACTAAAGCCGGAGCTACGCGTTTCGGTTCAGGATGGGCTTGGTTGTGCGTTGAAAACGGTAAACTGGTTGTTTGTTCAACTGCCAATCAGGATAACCCGTTGATGGGTGAAGGCTGTAACGGAACTCCGATTTTAGCAATGGACGTTTGGGAACATGCGTATTATTTGCATTACCAAAACCGTCGTCCTGACTACATGAATGCATTTTTTAATGTGATCAACTGGGATGCCGTAGCGAAGAAATACGCTACTGCTAAATAAGTTGGATTAACTATTTTAGAAAACCTTCAATGCTTCGGTGTTGGAGGTTTTCTTTTTTCAAGCATTTGTGTGGTCTCAATCGTACCACAATTTTCCCTTACTTTTTGCCAAGGCTGAAAAAGTAAGCAAAACATCCTTTTGCGCCATTCATAGCCGCTCGTAAAAAATGGCTCTTTCTGTGTTTTAAGGTCAAAAGTGGCAGATCAGGATCTGAAACGCTACACACAGCAGATTTGGCAATCTCTGTGTGTTTTAGCGCTTTTGACAAAACACAACGAAACAGCCATTTTTCTTACGTCGCTTCCTTGAATTGGCGCTGTCCGCAAGCTAAGTAATCTATAAATACAAGGTTATGTTAGCCGAATTTTTGATTTTACTAGAATAGTTTATTGATCTAATTAAGACTAATCAATTTACAGCATTACTGAACAAACAAACCGCTACTTCAAAAATCTATCCGGAAAACAATCACGGGAATATCTTGCCATACCGATTCTTTCCACGGAACCATACCATTGCGCTTGGCTACAGCTTGAGAAGGTGTATTGTGATGAGAAATCAAACTAACAATAAAGGTGGAAAGCTGATGCTTGCGGGCGTATTCTTTGAAACAAGTAGCAGCTTCCGTTGCATATCCTTTTCCCCAATGAGCAGGAAACAGATGATAACCGATTTCAAGGACAAATTCTCCATCAACTTCCTGCAATAACAAACCGCATTGACCGATGAATGTGCCGTCTTTGAGATGCAAAGCGAGTAAACCGAACTGTTGGTTTACATAACGATCCTGTTGGCGTATAATCCATATTGGAGCTTGAGTAACCGCTTCCAGACGTATATAATCGGGGAAATACCGCATAGCAAGCGGATCACGCAAATAATCAACCCATGGCAAGATATGCTCTTCACCAAGCGGACGCATCACCAACCGTTCGGTTTGATGCGGTAATAAATAATCAGAAGGAATTTTCACCGGTTTATTCTACCGTCACCGACTTGGCCAGGTTACGCGGCTGATCGACATTACAACCGCGCATTACCGCAATGTGGTAACTCAATAACTGCAATGGAACGGTAGCCAGCAATGGCACCAAGTGTTCGTCGGTATCCGGAATTTCGATCACGTGATCGGCCATGGCTTTTACATCTTCGTCGCCTTCGGTCACAATCGCAATGATTTTTCCTTTACGTGCTTTCACTTCCTGAATATTGCTCACTACTTTTTCGTACGACGTACCTTTTGTAGCAATCACAAACACCGGCATTTCTTCATCGATCAACGCAATAGGACCGTGTTTCATCTCCGCTGCAGGATAACCTTCAGCGTGGATGTAGGAAATTTCTTTGAGTTTCAACGCACCTTCCAACGCTACCGGGAATGAACTTCCACGACCTAAGTAAAGTGCATTGGTTGCGTCTTTGTAGATCGCAGCAATGGCTTCAATATCATCGTTGCGTTCCAAGACACGTTTTACTTTCTCAGGAATGGCTTCCAGTTCCGAAAGCATGGTACGGAATTTTGTTTCGCTGATGGTTCCTTTTTTGTGGGCCAATGAAAGCGCCAACAAGGTCAATACGGTTACCTGAGCAGTAAATGCTTTGGTAGATGCGACACCAATTTCAGGTCCGGCATGTGTATAAGAACCTGCATCTGTGATACGTGAGATTGAAGAACCAACTACGTTGCAAATCCCCAAAATAGTCGCACCTTTCGATTTCGCCAATTCCAAAGCGGCTAACGTATCGGCAGTTTCGCCCGATTGAGAAACGGCAATCACCACATCGTTTTCACCGATGATTGGGTTACGGTAACGGAATTCACTGGCGTATTCCACTTCTACGTTGATGCGGGCCAGATCTTCCATTAAATATTCGCCTACAAGGCAAGCATGCCAAGAGGTTCCGCAGGCAATCATCACAATGCGCTGCGCCTGGATCATTTTTTGTTCGTAGTCTTTCACTCCACCCAGCGACACCCAGCCTTCGGTAGCGTTTAAGCGACCACGGAAACAATCGCGGATTGAACGCGGCTGTTCGTGAATTTCTTTCAACATGAAGTGCTCATAGCCGCCTTTTTCCAACGCTTCCAACTGCAACTCCAATGCTTGTACGTAAGGTGTTTTCTCTAAATTGTGACCGATGTTGATGATTTTTAATCCTTCATTGAGGTCAACAATTGCTATTTCTTCATCTTCGAGGTAAACTACCTGATTGGTGTATTCAATGATCGGTGTCGCATCTGAAGCCAAGAAAAAATCATTGTCTTTTCCGATTCCTACTACCAACGGACTACTCTTACGAGCAGCTATCAACTGGTTCGGATTTTCGGTCGACAATACCACAATGGCATACGCACCGATTACGCTTAGCAAGGCCAAACGAACGGCTTCCACCAAATCAACTTGTTCCTGTTTTTGAATATCGTCTATCAAGTGCACCAACACTTCCGTATCGGTTTGACTTTTAAAGACATATCCACGCGATTTCAACTCTTCTCGCAGCGAATTGTAATTTTCAATAATTCCGTTGTGAATCAAGGCAATATGCCCTGAAGTGCTCATGTGCGGATGTGCATTGATATCGTTTGGCGGTCCGTGGGTAGCCCAGCGTGTGTGGCCAATTCCTGCAAACCCGTCCAAATCTTGCGATTGCGCAAATTCTTCCAAGTTCGAAACCTTTCCCTGACGTTTGTAAAGGTTAATCTCACCCTTGTTCAACAATGCCACACCTGCGCTGTCGTAACCGCGATATTCAAGACGTTTTAGACCTTTGATAATAATCGGATAGGCTTCTTTTTTACCAATATATGCTACAATACCACACATCTGATTCTAGTATTCGGTGTATTTAACAATCAATTTCGGTTTCTCTTTGTTGGTGGTATTCGGACCGTTAAAAATGATCCGTTCCGCTGTAGAAGAGAAGAATGTCGGGTAGAGGAAAACGCCTCTGTTTTCAGCATCACCGGTCACGATATCCTGCACGTAATTGCGTACATCAACGATGTAACTTTTCCGACTATCATCGTAAGCAATCACCTGGAAACCGACAATTTTTCCTTCATCGGTTTTGTAACCCACACTGAGTTGGTTACTCGGATAAAAACTACTGAACGTTTGGTGAGCAATCGGGATGACGAGCAAGGCATTGTGCACCACCGCTTTTTTGGAAAGGTTATTCAATGTAGGAAACTCCACCTTACCACGCGATTGAAACGCTTGTGCATAGTATTGATTTTGCCCAATGATCGAGTCTAAAAGCACATTCGCTACAGCATACCCTGAATTGTCAATTTCTACGTGATTAAAGTCAGCGCAATTATCTTCTACTTCCAATACCAACTCGTAAGGAGTCGCATTAGCATCTGCTTGCAAATGGTAATAAATAGTTACTTTGCTGTTGTTGTCTTCGAGGTTGAAATAAAACACACCACCTTTCCCAAGAGACGGATTGGCATTGGACACTTTTATGTGTAAGCCTTTCATGTAGTCCTCAAACAAGGCATCATCCGTAAAAGCCGGGTTGGTACCACTTGTTGCATCAGTCATCAGCGTGTTTCCAAAAAGAGCAGGATCCAAACGCAAACGCAATTGTGCCGGTTTTTTGGTAGTTCCAACTAAAACCGAATCGCTCGGATTTGGTGTTTGAATTGCACTTGACGGCAATACTAAGTTAGCGAGTTTCAGCGCTTTTATATCGTCTTTGTAATAAGCAGAATCAATATCCAACGCCTCATCCAACTCATACACTTCAAATGATTGTGGATCCAATTCACCGTAATAACCACGGTAACGCAACGAAAGCACAACAGAATCCACTACAGCAACATCACCTGCATCAAAACTGATGGTATTGCTCAGATGAAATTGAGTGTAAATAGAAGCATTGAATGTTCCGAATTTCGGATCGTGGTAAGCACCCAAAATGCCAAACGCTTGATTATCGGTAGGTACACTATCTTCTGCCACCGAGAACGTGGTTAGCTTAAAGGTATCTACTCCACCCGAGTTCAGCAAAGCATCCGGGTCTAAAGCACCCAAGCCAATGGTGTTGGTTTCTTTCTTGCAACTTGTGGCAACCAAAAGTGCTAATAAAAAAGTAGCGGAAAGAGTAAATCCTTTCCGCCAACTTGTCCAATTATTTTGTTGTTGTATCATATCAGATCAAAACAGCTTCTTCTATTACTTTGTCAAAAAATTCGGTAAGACCCTTTGCCAGGTTTTCTTCCGGTAAGTAATTCAATTTCAAACACGTTGCTTTGTCGTAAACACCTTGTAATTCGGGTGCGATGACTTCACTACTTTGAACCACTCCATCAGAGAACGTAACTGCGGCATTGGTTATTGCTTCCAACGTCGGATTTTTCACGAGCGAAGTTACGGATTCATCGAATCCCTCAAAAGCCAATTTTTCAGAAAAACGCGCATCCCACTCTGTGGCAAAGCCTTGTTGATCTTCGTATATACTGTAAACAACTTTGGTATCAGCAAAATGCGGATCCTTGTTGTACATTTTTTTGATGTAAAGTGGCATGAGCGATGACATCCATCCGTGACAGTGAATCACATCCGGTTTCCAGCCCAATTTTTTTACTGTTTCCAATACACCGCGACAAAAGAACATACTTCGTTCGTCATTGTCTTTGTAGTCGGAACCATCGTCTTCGCTAACGTTGTTTTTACGTTTGAAATACTCATCGTTGTCAATGAAATAAACTTGAATACGAGCAGTAGGGATCGAAGCCACTTTAATGATCAACGGATGATCGTGGTCATCGATAATGATATTCATTCCCGATAAACGGATCACTTCGTGCAACTGATGGCGACGCTCATTGATACTTCCAAAACGCGGAGTGAAAACACGGATTTCCTTTCCGTTCTCTTGAGTTCCTTGCGGAAGCTTACGTGCATTGTGGGAAATTTCAGATTTCGGAAGAAACGGATATATTTCTTGCGAGACAAACAGAATTCTCTTTTTTTCCATGGAATTCGACGAGGAATTTGGTGTATAACGGTACAAAAGTACGAAAAAAAGCGCAAACTTCAATTTATTCGTATAGATTTGCCACCCTACACCAGTAAATTCGGGTGAATTGTGAAGATTGTTGAGTCGATAATAAGTCTGAATGAGGCGTTGGCAACTGTCAGAGAGACAGGCAAAACCGTTGGTTTGGTTCCAACAATGGGTGCTTTGCACGAAGGTCACATGGCCTTGGTCGAACGCGCCCGGTCGATGGCTGATGTGGTGGTGGTAACCGTTTTTGTGAACCCAACACAGTTTACAAACGCTTCCGATCTCACTTTGTATCCGCGTACTCCCGAAAAAGATGCTGCGCTGCTGGCCAATCACGGTTGCGATATTGCTTTTTTTCCATCGGTTGATGAAGTGTACCCGAAAGGATATCAGACACCTGAAATTCCGCTGGGAACATTGGATAAAGTTATGGAAGGTGAGTTTCGTCCCGGACATTTCAAAGGCGTTGTACAAGTAGTGAATCGTTTTTTCGAAGTGATTCAACCTACCTTCGCGTTTTTCGGACTCAAAGATTTTCAGCAGGTTGCCGTCATTCGTTTTATGACAGATTATTTGCAATTACCGGTAACCATTGTGCCTTGTCCTACCCTGCGAGAAACTTCGGGTTTGGCAATGAGTAGCCGCAATATGCGTCTGACGACTCAACAATTGGATAAAGCTGTGATTATCTACGAAACACTGACACTTGCCAAATCGTTGGTTGATACCCATACTCCTGCCGAAACAAAACAATTGGCGCTGGAACATTTTGCTCATTCGCCATTGAAGATGGAATATTTTTCGATTGTGAATCCGCAAACACTAGAAGAACTGACGGATGAATGGATTCCCGGAGCGACCTGTTGTTTGGCTGCTTTTTGCGGCGAAGTGCGGTTGATTGATAACATGACTCTTAACTAATGTTTGATGCTTGATTTTTGATGTTGGATTAAGTTACTCCAAAAAACCAATCTTCCTCCCTGATTTGAGACTCGGTTGATGTAATCAAATGATTAGTAAGTTGGATTGACTTTCCAATCTGAATCAATTCATTCAACATAATCGAAGCTTTGAAATATAAAACCCCAGAGATTTACCTGAAACTCAATCAAAAATCAAGCATCAAAAATCCAACATCATTCTAATTCCGAGATCAAGCATCCAACATCAAAAATTCACCTTACCTTTGCATCGCGTTTTTTTAGAACATGTTCATACAAGTAGTAAAATCAAAAATTCACCGCGTTCGTGTTACACAAGCGGAATTAAATTACGTAGGAAGCATTACCATTGATGAAGCATTGATGGAAGCTGCTAATTTGATCGAAGGTGAAAAAGTTCAAATAGTCAACATCAACAACGGCGAGCGTTTGGAAACGTATGTTATCAAAGGTGATCGCAATACGGGAACTATTTGTTTGAATGGTCCGGCAGCCCGAAGAGTGTCACTAGGTGACCTGATCATTATCATCGGTTACGGTTTCATGACCATGGATGAAGCGAAAGGTTTTCAGCCATCGCTGGTGTTTCCTGACGAAACCACCAATCTTATAGTGTAGCTATGAAAAAATGGATCGGAATATTACTGAAAACAGTTCTTCCACTTGGATTAGGGGTTTATCTGGTTTGGTATTTTTTCGATCGGATGTCTGCCACAGACAAAGATATTTTCTTCGAAGCGATTCGAAAGGCTGATTACACGTGGATTGTTGTGTCGTTGTTCTTGAGTTTTCTTTCCTTGCTTTCGCGTGCTTATCGCTGGAAGTATGTACTGGAACCGTTGGGTTATCAAACCAAATTCTGGAATCGCTACCACGCATTGATGATCGGTTATATCGTGAATTTGACCATTCCAAGAGCCGGAGAAGCTTCTCGTGCAGTGATGTTGTACCGTTCAGACGGTGTACCGTTCTCCAAATCTTTCGGGACTATTTTGGCAGAACGAGCAGTTGATTTGGTAATGCTCATGGGAGTTGTTTTGTTTACCACTTCCATCGGCTACGACGATTTCTGGAAAATCAAGTATCAGGTTGAAACGCAATTGGGCGGCAATACTCCCTCGGGTGAAACTTCCTGGACTGGAATCATCTTTTATAGTATCGTGGCATTGGGTTTCATCGGGTTGATTATTGCCTTCTCAATCCAAAAAATCCGCCAACGTCTCATTCAGTTTATCAAAGATTTATTTGCCGGAGTTTTTGCTATTTTCCGCTCCAAAAATCCGCTGAGTTATTCGGCACATACCCTTTTTATTTGGTTGATGTACATCAGCTATTTTTCCATCGCGTTTTTGTCGCTTGACGAAGCGAAGAATGTACCGTTTGCCGGAATTATGATTGCTTTTATTGCCGGTTCGCTCGGAATTAGCTTTACCAATGGCGGAATCGGAGCATTCCCCTTACTAGTAGGTTTGGTACTCAATTTTTACCTGCACGATGAATATGGCGACGCTGCTACAGGAATCGGTGCTGCGCTAGGAATGATTATCTGGTCGTCACAAACGCTAATGATGATCTTACTCGGAGCGCTTTCGTTTGTTTTAATCCCCAATAATTTTTCTTCCAAAGATGAGCCGGTTCAATGACATGACTGCTAAAATGCAGGATTTGGCAGCTGCTAAAGCTACCGTTGCTGCCTGGAAATCAGTCGGAGAAAAAGTGGTGTTTACCAACGGCTGTTTTGATATTTTGCACCGTGGGCATGTAACCTATCTAGCTCATGCAGCCGATTTCGGAACCAAACTGGTGGTAGCGCTCAATACCGATGCTTCGGTGAAACGCTTGGGAAAAGGCGACGACCGTCCTGTTAATTCGGAAGAAGCACGTTCTTACGTTATGTCGGCGCTCGGTTTTGTAGATTTAGTGGTATTATTCGATAACGATACGCCACTCGAAGTGATCACAGCGCTTGAACCTTCGGTTTTGGTAAAAGGCGGCGATTATAATGCCGATGAAACCGATCCTTCCAGCAAACAATACATTGTGGGAAGCCATGAAGTGCTAGCGTTAGGCGGCGACGTACGAACTGTTGATTTGGTGAATGGGTTTTCGACGACAGGGATTATCCGGAAGCTCAAAAATGGTATATCGTAGGCGCGGGATGCGTCCCGCGCTTACATACCATTTTCAAATCATCACCAAAAATCCTATCTTGCATCATGATTAAATGGCTAATCCTCGTTTTTTGTGGGTTTCAATTCTTCAGTTTGACCGCCCAATCAAAAACAACCGTTTATTGTGTGCATGGCCAGGGTTCTGATATTCGATTGTTTGATTCCCTAAGATTAGACACGAACTATCAACTACAGTTTATTTGTTATTCCACTCCACCCAAGAAAGCTACGATGCAAAGTTTCGCGCGTGAATTGATTCAACAGATTGATACAACGCAACCCTTTGTGCTTGCCGGGGTTTCGCTCGGCGGCATGTTATGTGTTGAAATGCAGGAAATGGTTCATCCGCAAAAAACGATTCTGATTTCGTCGGCTACAAACAGAAAAGAATTGCCATTTCGTTATCGATTTCAGCGTGTCATTCCACTTTATGCCATTTTCCCCGGACGGATGATCCTTGGCGGAGCCAAAATGCTGCAGCCTATCGTGGAACCGGATCGCAAACACAACAAAGAGACCTTTAAGAAAATGCTTCGCGCCAAGAATCCGGTGTATATGAAACGTACGGTTCGCTTGATCATTCGCTGGGAACGGAAAGCTGCTCCAGAGGGAATTATACAAATTCACGGAACAAATGACCACACACTCCCCTATCGCAAAATCAAAAAAGTGGATTATACCGTAAAAGGCGGCTCGCACATGATGACGCTTACGCGCGCAAAGGAAGTGAGTGAGGCTCTCAATAAGGCTTTAAAGGATGTTTGATTTTTGATGTTGGATTGATTTTTCATAAAAAGCCTGATCATTGTTCATTCTATAAATTTTGGTGATAAACACGCTAATTTCAACTATTTAACTGACTCCAATCAAAAATCAAGCATTCAACATCAAACACCCTTCTGGCATCAGACTCCTAGTACCGCCTTCAATTCCGCATACGAAGTTCTGCTTATCGCCAACCGCGCGCCTGATTTCAAGATAGCGATATAACTGTTTTTCTCAAACGACTCAATACGTGTTAATTCCTGAATATTGAGAATAAACGAGCGGTGAATTCGGATGAATTGCTGCGAAGGAAGACTCGTTTCAAAATGACCCATTGTCTTCTTTTTGAGGTGTGTTCCTTTTCCAGTATGGATTTTCACATAATCGTCGTATGCTTCAATATAATGAATCTCGGCTGTAGGAATGATTTTGATTTCGCTTCCATCTTTGATCACAACGCGGTATTGCTCATCGGGAACTTGGTAATGAATTGCACTGACCTGCTTTTTTGAGTCTGCAGTCACCGATTTCCATTTTTCAATGGCCTGACCGAAACGCTCAGCTGAAAATGGTTTCAACAAGTAATCCAAAGCGTGCACCTCAAACGCTTTCAAAGCATATTCATCAAATGCGGTGGTGAAAATAACAGCTGGTGGATCTTGCAAAATCTCTAGCAATTCAAAGCCGTTGATCTTCGGCATTTGGATATCGAGCAAGAGCAAATCGGGATTTGTTTCGGCAATTACCTTGGCGGCTTCAAAACCGTCTCCGCACTCTCCTACCAATTCAAGATCTGGATGCGCTAGCAGAAATGATTTGATAATGGCACGCGCCAATGGTTCATCGTCAACAATCAATACTTTTTTCATAGTTGTGGAATACAAATGGTTGTGGTAAACAATTCTTCCGTTTTGGCTGTGGTCAACAAACCGCTTTGCCCGAAAAATAAGGATAATCGGCGTTGAATACTCGCTAACCCGAATCCTTTTCCTTCACTGGCGTTAACAAATTGGGTATCGTACGGACTTGAAACAGTAACAGTAAGCAGTTTTCCATCGCACAACACATTCACCGAAATGGTAATGGCGTTCACTTGTCCATACAGCCCGTACTTGATCGCATTCTCGAGAATTGGTTGCAAAATGAGCGCCGGAACTTTGAGATCTTCGCAAGCGTCGTTGCTATTGATTTCGGTTGTTAACCGATGTCCGAAGCGCACTTTTTCGATTTCCAGGTAAAGTCGGATTTGTTCCAGCTCTTCTTTCAGCGGCACCAATTGCTGTACATCTTTGCGGAGCGTTCCTCGCAGGAAATTGCTCAACAACTGAATCATGCGGTGCGCTTCGGTAGGTTCCAAAATGGTCAATGCGCTGATGGAATTGAGGCTATTGAACAAAAAGTGGGGTTGCAACTGCTGGTGTATATTGTCTAATTCTGCTTTGGTCAATGCGCGTTCTTTTTCCAGCAGTTGCTCCTGTATATTGGCTTGGGTTTGGGCGTTTTTCTGAATCCACCAGTTCAAACTGATCAGCAACAAAAAGAAGAATGCCATCACAGCTCTCACAGCTTCGAACGGAAACACGTAATGCTGCCAGTCGTAATCGGTGAAAAGTAATTTGTAGATTCCGTTAAATGCAAGTTGGAACATGCCGGTGAACACAAAAATGATGGCAAAATTCACAAAATTCAGCGGCTTTGGCGGGTGGAAATTGTGCTGAATAAGGTAGAGAATCTGCCCGAGTAAAATCATAATAAGTGAACTCAACAGCGCATCTCTCAATGCAATTGTAAAATGAAAACCGTTTCCCCAAAGCAACACAAATTGAATTGCCGAGGCGGCCATTACCCATAAAGAGAACTTGATTTTTACCTGATTGGAAGATGAGCGTGTTTCCATAAACCTATTTTGAATTAAAGCTGTTGATTTCGATACCACCGAACATGCACGTTCCGCGAAGGATCACAATTTTATCAGGATTGTCGGTATTGGCTTCTGTAGAGGGGCGCTTGTCTTCAATACCACCGAAAATACTCACCATTTCTGTTTTGACTTGCCAGTGGTTGGGAATGGTAAGGGTGGTTCCTCCGAACAGATTGGTCACATCCATCACAATTTGGTGGTTAAAATCGGCCTGAGACAAATTGATTTCGTTTCCGCCGAAAATGGTTACGATATCCGCACCGCGAAAGTTCTTGCTGACCACGTTTTTCTGAACACCACCGAAGATGGAAACCGCGTCAATGAAATCGTCCTGTGAGATATTTTCCAAGTCCTCGATGCCTTCCATATCCTCGCAGTAATGACGATGGCCGCGGTGGTGTTTTTTCCTGAATTCGCGGCGTTTTTCAAAGCGGTTACCTCGGGGCCCAGATCTCGGTTTCGATTTGAAAAGAATAAACAAACCGAGCAAGATGACCAAAACCGGCCAAATGATGTTCATGTTTACTGCTTCCGGATAGATTTCCTTCCAAATCAATAATTTTCCCACAACAATCATTATATAGCCGAAGAACGATTTGAATTTGTGTTTTACCAATACAATCAAACCGAATGCGATGATGAATGGCCCCGGAGTAAAAGTCCAGGTAGGTAATTTTACGCCTGTTTCATGTAACAGGTATAAAATCCCGAAGACGACCACAAAAAGACCGGTAGTAATTTTACCGCGTTTGTTGCTTTTTTGCCAGCTGAGGTAATGATGTTGATCCTCTGCGTTAATTGGTTCTGTGCTCATTGCTTGTGAATTTTGAACAAATCTAAGACAGGAATTCAGAAGGTACAAGGACAAATCGGTGAGTTGTAGTTGCCCATAGGCGAAGTGTGGAAGAGATGATTTTCTAAGGGCTGAAGATCGGTCTGAAATGCTTACAGAGATCGCTTCACTAATTAATCAGGAATTGAGAGAGGTGACTTTTTAAGCTACTTGTGATACCACGCCAACGCCTCTTGCTCCACTTCTTTTACAAAATCATTTTTTGCGCGATTGTATTCCAAATGATGAGCGAACTCCTGTTGCGGCATTTCCCCTTCAATACCTCCCCAAACTCAACAACACCAACGTACACGCTTCTTCCGTTTCAATTCCCGCCTGCTGGAGCAAGGTTTCAAAAACGGGATTCTCCGTTCCCGGATTAAAGATTACGCGTCGTGGATGCAGTGCTACAATTTGGTCGTAAAAAGCTTCTTGGCGTTGTGGATTTAGATACAGCGTTACAGTGTCAACTTGCCAATCCTGATTCCATTCCGTTTCGATGCTGACATCGGTTACTGTTCCGGGCTTTAATCCGAATGCAATTACGTTATGATTCTTTGCACGGAGTTGCGTAATTGCGTGGTAAGCATACCGTTCAGGGTTGGAACTCGCGCCAATGACAAGTGTATTTTTCATAGTGAAAGTTAATCAGAATTGGTTGTTTTACCTAAGAAAGGTCGCTCTTTTAATGATTCTTAACGAAGCTGTTTTACCAATAAAACGACAAACGCAAACGCAGGTTCTCAGGATGCAAACGTTGGTTTACATTTTCGTAAGCTACACCAAACAGCGAGTATTCAACGCCGGTGTAAAGTGCGTGTTTTTTCAACGGAAAGCGCTGGCCTATATGGAAAGTGGCACTAAAGGTCAACGCATTGAATTCAAAATTGGAGCTGTATGGACTTTCTGTTTCTTGACTATTGACAGTTGTAACCAATGTTCCGTTTCTTCTGGAAGACAAACGTGCCAATAAATTGGTTGTTATTCCTACCAACGAGTTGTGTCTTTTTCCTAAAAAATAATCACCGTTAAAACCGACGCCCAACAATTGCAATTGATAATCAACATCTTTGAGTAAGTCGTTGCTGTTGACAGTTGGAACATTTGTTCTGGACCAATTGATGTTGTTGTATTCAAAACCGAACGAAGTAATGAGGTGCTTTATACCTGTTCCGATGTGTGGATCTTTGAGCAAAAAATCAACTCCTGCATCAAAGCCGTATTGCCCTCCGTAGTTGGTGATTTCATTCAAAAAATGGGTTCTGTTGACGGATGTATTGAAGCGGTAAAATCGAATATGGGTACTATCAGTCTGTCCGAACGATACTAGCGAAAAAAGGAATAGCGAGAAAAACAGATAGAATGTTTTGCGCGACATTATTGATTTGATTGAGGGCGGAAAAGTAACCATTAGGGGTGTTTCAGGATGCAAATTTAACCATTTTTATATTTTAGAAGGGAACTTGGGAGCTAGGGCGAACCATCCTAGTTCCCCAGTTCCCTGATTCCCTAGTTCCCTGAATAATTAATCGGAAAACCAATATCCATGCAAAACAATTCCAAGTAGTGAAAGCGCGATGAGCCATTTTTCTTCTTCTAAAGTGGCTGAATAATGTAATTCGAATACGCGCGTATCGTTGTGTTGGTTTATACGCAAGGCGCTATCACGCATGTTCATCAATTTCGGACATACATAAAACGTAGCAAGTGTCCTTCCGTATAATTCAAGTGTGTAGCGTTTGTCTCCGGTGTAAAAATCCACAAAATTATTGGAAGCCGATCCGGCGCTAACCGGATGTTTACACGAACCAATTTCCCTGCCTTCCGGAGAAAGTATTTTCCCGTTCGAAAGTAATTCGCCCAAGGGTTCGCGTTTAAAGTAAATGGAAATCTTGGCGGTTGAATACACAAAAAAATACTCAAAAGCTGTGGAACACACGGCTATGTTTCCATTCGGATGAAAACCATGTTCGGTGCGTTTGAAAATAACAACAGGACTTCCGTCTTTGGCAAATAGTTTTCCCGCCACACTATTGCCACCCATCGAGCGCGAGTTGGAATAGCTTCCCCATGAACGCAAATCGGCCGATGTGTAATTGCTCCAAGAAACCAATTGATGCCGTTTGAGTTTTACCTCATCCATTAATCTGAATCTTTCGTTCGATGATGGATAGGACGAAGGACCCACAGGAGTTTGATAGGTTGAATTGTTGCTGAATCCGCCTGCCAGCCAAACAATCATGACCACAAAACCGGCAAGGATCAGAATTGCAATAAAAAAGTAGAGGCCAAAAAAAGGAAACATGGTGATGGATGGTTTATTGATCCGGGATGATTATTGTCCTATCAGCTGAAATAATTCATTCAGATTTGGTGAAATAATAATCTCAATTCTACGATTCTTGGCTTTGTCTTTCGGATCAACCGGATGAAATTCACTTCGCCCTGCAGCCATCAATTGCGCCGGATTCATTTTACTGTTGGCTGTCATGATTTCCACTACCGAAGTAGCACGCAAGACACTCAATTCCCAATTGCTTTTCGGATGCGAAGCGCTTGTTAGTTTATCGGTATCGGTGTGACCTTCTACCACAATCTCCATATCTTTTTCGTTTTCCAGCACTTTCGCCAAATCAACCAACGCGCGTTTTCCTTCGGTTTCCACTACCGTACTTCCCGATGCGAATAACAATTTCGCTTCCAGACTCACGTAAATTTTTCCGTTTTTCTCCACTACGGTCAATCCTTTGTTTTCAAATCCTTTCAAAGCGTTTGAAACTTTGGTTTTCAATTGTTTGATAGCGTCGTCTTTGCGTTGCATGGCTTCTTCCAACTCGTTCACACGCAATTCGCGTTCCTCCAATAAACGTTGTTTAGCTCCTAATTCCGATTCCAATGATTTCAGGGCATTTTCCTTGCGTTGTAATTCCAGGTTTTTGGCTTCCAGATCGGCTTGGTAACCCGCAGTTTCTTTCGCTCCGGATAAACGCAACTGATCTATTTTGCGTTCATTTGCTTCGTTGTCGGCTACCACCAAATCGTATTGCGCTTGCAAAAAACGGTAATTGGTTCCCAGTTGAAGCGTGTCTTTTTTGAGTTGTGACACATCTTTTTTAAGCTGTTCGTAGCGTGTTTCGAGTTCTTTAGCTTTGCCTTCATTGCTTAACGCGCTTGCCTTGTATCCTTCCAACTCCTGACTGCAAATGCGCTCGCGCTCTACCAATTCGTTGTATTTTTTAGCGGGAACACAGGCTGAAAGTGCCACAATGAGCATTCCGATAGCGACGATTCTTTGCATAATTCGTTGAATTTATATCCTCAAAATTGGTGAGAAATCAAGCGTTTCTGTCGTAAAAACCGGATACTTATAAACAAATCACTTGTTGAAAGTGTCAGTTGGCGAGGTCAGGAGTTACGAATCCATTCAATGGTGGTTTTCAAGAAATCTTCCAATTCCGGATTTGTTCCCTCAAAAGGATGCTTGGTATTGAGTGTGTGAGAACCGTTTTTAATGAGGTGAAAGTGCGTTCGGTTATGATTTCTTTTGCTCCATTCGTAGAGTCGTTCACCATGCCAAATCGGCACCGACTCGTCTGTATCGGCATGAGCAATCAATAAAGGAATTCGCAAAGAACGTACAATCGGCTCGGGGTTCCAGCTTCCCGTCCCACGACTCGCAATGGTTTCTTGCAAATACTCTTCGCCCTGTGGCAAATCCTGTAATGTCCGGTTGTTGCGAATGAGCCACACGCGATCACGTTTCCACTTTTCCATTACTTCCACCGAACGAACGTCGAGCGTACTCAAACAATTCAGTAAAACGGCTCCGTCCAGTTTAATTCCTTTTTCAGCAGCTTCCTTCGCGGCGAATACAGTTGCAATTCCGCCCATGCTGTGCGCCAAAATGTTCACACTTGAATGATGCGGAAATGACGTTTCGACTTGTTCCAGTACAAACAACAAGTCTTCTTTTTCCAAGCGACGACAGTTTTTGCCATACTTATCCAACTCCTCAAAGAAGTCGTTTTCACCCACAATTCCCGAATGCGAATAATTGAACGCTACGGAAGAAATTCCGTTCTCGACCAATGTTTGTTGAATATGCGGAAACATACCGTAGTTGTAAAAACCATTGTGTCCGTTGGCGATTACGACCAATGGCGTTTCTGATCCCGCATTGCGGTAAATCCCGTTAATTGGTCCGTTGGGGCTATTAAGTTGAAAAGGATGTCGATCCATAGTTTATCTGTTATTTCAAAACTACACAACTTGGTGGAATAGTAGCGTTTTCTGTCATCTTCAGGTTGAGACATCGTTCGTAATATTGCGAATTTACGTGCATTTATTTGATATGCCAATTTGCAATATTACGAACGGTTTTTTCGGTTGATCATACCAATTTTCGCAAACATCCAACTCCCAAACCGCCTCTTTCCCAAAACCCAATCTTTCATTCGAACTCAACGCAAAGTCGCCTCTAAGAATCTTCTGCCAGATTTTTTTTCTGCGAACTATTCACTCTTCGAATTGTTTAAAAAGAACAACGAGATCGTTTTCTCGCAGGAGCAAAAGATAAACCGTTGGAAACAAGATCGAAGTTATGAAAACGGCAATAATGTGGTTTAAAACGGATCTTCGCTTGGCGGACAATGAAACGTTTGCGCAGGCAATTGCGTCCTCTGACCAGGTGATTCCCGTGTATGTATGGGATGAGCGTCTTTTTGAAAAAACACCTTACGGAACGCTGAAAACGGGAATATTCCGCAAACGTTTTTTGGTTGAATCATTAATTGATCTCGATAAAAGATTGCGGAGCAAAGGTTCCGGATTGATGTTGTTGAAAGGGAGTCCTGAGATCGAAATTCCCAAGTTGGCGCAAGCATACCATGTACAGAAAGTATTCGCCAAACGCGAAGTGGCCTTTGAAGAAAAACAAACTGCGCCCGCGGTAGAAAAGGCCCTGTGGAAAGTAGGGTGTGAGTTGGAGATATACAGCACGAGCACACTTTTCAGAGCAGATGATTTGCCGTTTTCAATCAAACAAATCCCAGAAGTATTTACCGCCTTTCGCACGAAGGTTGAAAAAGACAGCTTTGTACGCGAATTGATTGCCGAACCTGAAGTTGTGGTTTCGCCGACAATTCCTAAAGTCAACTGGGAATTACCCGAAATTATGCGCGATAATCGCGCTGTTTTGTTATTTGAGGGAGGCGAAACAGCAGCATTATCTCGGTTGAACGACTACCTGTTTGTGAGTAAATCAGTGGCTTCATACAAACAAACACGTAATGAGTTGATTGGTCCTGATTACTCGTCGAAGTTTTCCGTTTGGCTGGCTCAGGGTTGTCTTTCTCCCAAAACAATTTACCATGAAGTAAGACGATTTGAAGAACTCCATGGGGCAAACGACTCAACTTATTGGCTCATTTTTGAATTGATCTGGCGCGACTTTTTCCGCTTTCTTTTCAAAAAGCACAATGAACGTTTCTTTTACCTGAAGGGAATCAAATCAGCTTATCCGAATCAGATCATTCACAATGAACAGTTGCTCGAAACCTGGAAGAAAGGAGAAACAGGCAATGATTTCATTGATGCCAACATGAAGGAATTGAACGCAACAGGTTTTATGAGCAATCGCGGAAGACAACTTACCGCTAGTTATTTCTGTTATGAACTTCAACTTGATTGGCGATTGGGGGCAGCTTATTTTGAAGAACAACTCATTGATTACGATGTTTCTTCCAATTGGGGAAATTGGGCATACATTGCCGGAGTTGGGAATGACCCCAGGGGCGGGCGGGCATTAGACATCGAAAAACAAACACAGCAATACGATAAAAACGCAACGTACAGAAAATTATGGCTCGAAACATCCAATTGATGAACTATAACTTGAGTGATCTTCAGCAAATGGAGAAACTCCAGCGCACTAACTTCGTGAATTCACTTACCGGTTTTAAAAGTGCCTGCTTGGTGGGTACAAAAAGTGCTTTAGGAAACACCAATCTGGCTATTTTTAGTTCCATTGTTCACCTCGGATCGCACCCACCATTGATTGGCATGTTCACACGTCCCGATTCGGTTGACCGGCATACGTTGGAAAATATTCTGGAAACCGGTTTATATACCTTGAATCATCTTACGCGTTCGATGACTGTGAAAGCCCATCAAACATCTGCAAGGTACCCACGTGAAGTATCTGAATTTGAGGCGGTAGGACTTACACCAACTTATCTGGAAAACTTCCTTGCACCATTTGTAGAAGAATCCGTGATTTCAATCGGTTTAAAACTGGTCGAGACACAACGAATACTGGCCAATAATACCATTTTGGTGGTTGGAGAAGTGCAACATGTGCTTTTGCCCGAACATTGTTTGGGTAGTGATGGGTTTATTGATCTCGAATTGGCGGGAACAATCACTTGTTCGGGTATCGATTCTTATCATGCTACTGAACAGCTCATGCGACTTTCTTACGCAAAACCCAATCTGGAGCCTCATCGCATCGATTTACATTGATTATTAATTTCAACACTAGCAAAATGGCACATTACTTATTGATTGGGGCTTCCGGCGGAATTGCACAGGCAACGGCAGCTATTCTCAAAGAACAAGGACATTCTATTACGACTTTAAGCCGAAGCGAAGCATTAACAGATTCCGCAGATCACCATACGGTTGAAAGCTATAATCAGGAACATCTTCCGCAGTTGGAAATGGCAATCGACGGATTGGTTTATTTTCCGGGAACTATCAACTTAAAACCGTTTCACCGGCTCAAACACGAAGAATTTCTACGCGATTATGAGATAAATGCTTTCGGAGCCGTTTCGGTGGTGCAGCAATACTTACCGAATCTGAAACGAGGTGATAGTGCTTCCGTTGTTTTTATTTCAAGTGTTGCAGCTCGGGTAGGAATGCCTTTTCATGCCTCAGTGAGTATGGCCAAAGCTGCTTTAGAAGGATTGACGATTGCTCTGGCGGCAGAATATGCGCCCGTTATCCGGTTTAATGCAGTTGCTCCATCTCTGACACAAACAAATCTGAGTGAGAAATTAACCAACTCTCCTGAAAAAATGGAGAACGCCATGAAACGAAATCCACTAAAAAAGGTTGGTTCGCCTGAGGAAGTGGCTTCTGCTATTTGTTTTTTATTAACCAAACAATCAAGTTGGATTACCGGACAGGTGATCGCCGTTGACGGTGGAATGCGGAATATCAAATTGTTGTAGGAAGGGGTCTTAGCGAAAGTTTTTGAGTTATTCGAAAGTAAAAAACCCGTTCGTAATATTGCAAATTGGCATATCAAATAAATGGGCGTAAATTCGCAATATTACGAACGATGTTCTCGAATTAGATCGCTCGAAAATCACATCATTCCCACATAACAAACACCACCTCTCCAAAAAACGGACGGAAACGGAATTTTCAATGAATTGAGTGGCTTCACAAGTTTCTTTAACCACGGTCGTTTGATAGGCAATTGCGCCCAATCGATATCTAGTGAAAGGGCGTACTCGGATTGTGCGTGATAGGTAAATCCATTGATCATGTATGCATCTGCATCGCCTTTTAGCATTTTGTCTGCACTGTAACCAACTGCCAATTGGATCCATTTTGGAAAGCTCGTTTCTTTGAAAAACAATCCCGGAGATACAGCAAGCCAGTAGCTTTGTGCGTTGTAATCTTTGAGGAGTCGCTCAGACGCGGTGGAACCCAAAATAGTGGGACGCAAAGCGGCGTAAGGAGAATGTTTGTATCCGAATTTCAATTGAAAACGTTGTTCGTTCCAAATCAATTGCTGCGCAACAAACAATCCCGATCCACCGGTGTTGGCGGTTACGTCTGCCCATGAAAAGCCCCATTCTTCACTAAATCCGTCCAGTATTTCAACCGTCATAAGGTATCCCCAACCGATTCCACCGGCTAGCCAAGTTGCCGATTTGGGTTTCATTCCGGCCCAACGCCAGGCAGCGTATTCAACATTGGCCAATTGATAAGCTGTGTAACCATGCCCGAGTTTATCCATATACCGCCAGTTACTGGCATCATTGAACGTATGAAACGACGATCTTGGATAATCTTTGTACCAGATTTCATTCAATAAAACGGTACTTCCACCCCACAATGCAGCGTTTGTTCCGCCCACTATCCACTTGCGTGCCGGATGCGTGGTATCATGTTGTGCCGTAACTTTCAACCCCAACAATAAAAATGAAATGATTACCCAACTTTTCACCAAACGAATGTACGGAGAAATTTAAACAGGCTCTTAGTAAACAAAAAAACGAACGTAAGGCTCAAGTTACGTTCGTTTAACCAACTGTATGAAAAGTGTGCTTCGATCTGCTTCGTGTTGAACTGTTGGATAACGTTCTTGCCGAAGCTTTAGGTAGTCGATTATTGTACTTTCATCAAGAATTTATAACGGAAAGTTTTTCCAATAACATCTGTATTGGATATGTTTACTTTTAATGCTTTGATCTGATCAGCGATAGCCTTGTTGATTTCGTCACTTACCGAAGAAATAGAATCGATTTGAATTTCACCTGATTCCAACACGGTAAATTGTACATAGACTTCCGCATCAATTTTCTTAGAAATATTCTCAGGATATTTGATTTTGGAGTTTACTTTTTTGCGGAAAATAGATTCACCGTTTCCTGCGAATGATGTTGCTCCTATCAATAGGAAACTAACTGCTAAAATGATTGTTTGAAGTTTCATGATCTTTATTTTTTTGAGTTTAATTGCTTGTTTGAATGTATGACCAACTGCTCTCAAAAAAGTTACTCGGAAAATGAAAATAATTTTTAATTCATTAATTATCAATTAGTTAATTATGGACTATCAAGATGGTTTAGTTCTGATATTAGTATTTCTAGTGGGGAATTATGGAGGAATTCAAAATTTGTTTGGTAAAGCGTTGCGATTAAAGGAGGCTCTTTTTGTTGGCATTACATCTGTCGCGTAAGAGAACAAACGGAATGGAACGCAGTCTAACCCCTGTTTGAGCTCAGTCATCGGATTCTTTGTAAAAGAATCCGTTAATGACGTTTGCGAGTTGGGGTGCAGGCAGTGGAATGTAATGTAGTTCTCAAGCGGCGGATGTACAGCCTTGACTTTTTGGTTCTTTTTTGTCAAGAAAAAAGAACAGTGATATAAAAATCACTCAAACAGCGGACACAACTGCTGATCGGAACTCAAGGTCTTGCACGGCGAAAAACTAATCGTCAATTCATGTGAATGGAACGTTCCTGATCGCAATGGCGAAAGGATGAAGTCGTAAGAGTACATTATTCTCCAGCGCTCTTCGAAACGGAAACCCAGAAAACCGATCACGGCATCTGTATTACGAAAGCCTAAACCGGTTATCAATCTGCTTTTGTAATCGAACAGCGCCTGCAATTGCAAATCCATCGGAGCGGCTTTGGCAAAACCGATATAAGCAGCAGGCAACAAGGTCCATTCCTGATTCAGTGGCATGCGGTAGCCACCATTGATCATCGCATGCATCGAGAATTTAGCGTCTGAACCGATGTTTTGCCATTTCTGCGGAATCAATTGGTACAAACTCATTCCCGCATAATAGTTTTTACCGTTCCACCAAGCTCCGAAGGTAGCCGTCGGTTTTAATTCAACTGCACTTCCGTTAATGCGTGGATCGGCAAACAAGGGTTTTGCTTTTTCAATGTCGAAAGCCAATTGTGTTGCTCCAAATGCCAAGCCAAGCGATAAACGATCTTCTTTTGTAAAGTTGAAATGGCCGGCGTAAGCTAGTTGCAGGCTGATTTGTTTGAATGCGCCCAATTGATCGTAATTCACAATCCCTCCCAACCCATGTCGACCACTGAGGTAACGTTTGCGTTTAGCTAAAAGCGGTGCTGAAATAGTTGCCCAACCCGAAATCGGTGCGCCTTCCATATTGATCCATTGTCCGCGTAAGGTGCTTTGCACTTCCAGACAGGTTTTAATTCCTGCATGTGCCGGATTGACGGCAAACTGATGGTTCGACCATTGGCTCATGTGCGGAATTTGCTGTGAGTAACAGCCGAAACCTGTAAAAACGGATATCAGGATCAGTAGCTGTTTCATCGAATTACGGTTACAAATCCTTTAAATGGTTCTTTATAGGCGGGATCGCGCAGATCGATGATGTAATAAAACGTGCCATCGGTTACTTTTCGACCGTTGTGAGTGGCGTCCCATGATTTCGAAGCACTGTATCCAACAACATCGAATATTTCTTGTCCCCAGCGGTCAAAAATGGTCACTTTCGCATTCGGGTACAAATCAATTCCCTTGATGATCCAGGTGTCATTCACGCCATCGCCGTTGGGTGAAAAACTCCCCGGAATGGTGAACTGGTCGGTAATGGTAATTACTACTTCGTCAGAAACCGTACAATTGAGACTCGAGGCCGTGAGAAAATACGTAGTAGTGGTTTGAGGCAGGGCAATGGTTTGCAATGAAGTGGGTGAAGCAATCGTTGCTGCGGGTGTCCACAAATAGGTTACGCCATTGGTGGTTCCTGAAAGAACAACACTTTCACCCGAAGTAATACTTTGGTCAAGCCCGGCATCTACAAACAGATTTTCAACTGAGTATGGTCCTGCCTGTGCAATTAATGCCTGCGGACAATCCGTAAAACACGAACATTCCAATGTGACTAAATCGCCGTCTTGAATAGCACTTGTTTGCCAAAAAGAACCGGTGGTCGTGGCTGCCAATATTCCGTTGACATACCATTCAAAATCGGTTGTATCTGTGCAATTACTCACATTCGCTAAAAAAGTTACCGGTTGGTTCGGACATAAATTCGTACTGGGTCCGGTAATGCTCATCCCCGCGGGGACGCGATCGATTCCGGTTCCGCTAGCAATGATATCGAACGTTGCTTCGGCTGGTAATGTTGCTCCACCATTTAAGGCGCCGTTTACCACCACATAATAGGTAGTCAATGGTAATAAACCGGCGGCTACAAGGCTGAAATTTAAGCCTGCACCTATTTCGCAATTGCCGAGTGCCGTATAGGAAGAAGCATCGCAAGGTACAGTGGCTTCCAGGATGGTAGCTTGTAATAAATTCCCGCGGTTGGCTTGAACTACAAAGTTGAGATTCGAGAAATCAACCGATACCGTTCCACCTGTTGAGTTGGTCTGAAATGTAAACCAACTGGTGTTATCGCCTGAAAAACAAAATGTAAAGTCATCTTCACAATCGGGGCAAACCGTTGAGGTAGCACTTTGGTTTGAAGCTGTAATAGATACCGAAGGACAAAGCGGAATTGCCTGATTGCAGCCATCGTTTGCCGGCTGTGACCAACCGAACATTCCTCCCAAAAGAGTCATTAACAAAAGATTAACACGCATCATTTTCATCGCTGATAAACCGCTTATTTTCTGTAAAACTAATACTTTCGAGCGTATTGTTCGGTCTTTTTTTCTTAGTTTCACACCGCCATTTTCGATTCCCTGCCTTTTTCAAAATGTTTTTGGCACAATAGATGGATTAGGGAGCGAAATAACAAGTTAAAACAACGATTATGAACAGAATAATTACACTACTCTTTGGTCTGTTTTTCACAACACTCCTTTTGGGGCAGAACGTTACATCAAAAGTCGATTACGACAATGATTCGCGCTGGTTCTGGGGGGCAAATGTCGGTACTACGTGGAGTTCGACGGATGTGACCAAGAAACACGATTGGGGCTGGGGACTTACCCTCGGTAAATCCTTCAACTACAATTACGGCAAGCCCATTAGCTTTGACATCAGAGCGCGTTACCTTACCGGTAAGTGGTATGGTCAGGATTTCGATTCTACCAGTTTTGCAGCGCATCCGAATACAGCATTGAGCTCAGGAACTACTGATTACAATGCTGCCTACGGACATTCCGTGTTGAATTTCGAAACGACCATTCATCGCGCTGCGTTGGAATTGGTGTTACACGCCAATAACTTGCGTGCAAAAACAGGGTGGGACGTTACCGTTTTCGGTGGAATCGGTTACACATGGTATAAAACCTATGGTGATGCGATCGACAATAAAACAAATACAATTTATAATTACGACACATTGAATCCGTTCAATGCAGACGCTATTAAAGGCATTCTTGACGGTGATTACGAAACACAACTAGACGGAACTTCCGGCAACAAATACTCTGGTGCTTGGATGCCAAGTGTTGGTTTTGGAATCGGTTACCAAGTTGGTCCGCGTTTCTCTATTGGTTTGGAACACAAATCTACTTTCACGTTGATGGATAATTTCGATGGATTTATCAATCCTGACGGAAAACGTAAAAACGATATTTACCACTACACAAGTGCGTATGTGCGTTTCCAGATTCGCGATCATTGGACTACCGATACGGAAGAAGATAACTCATTGGATAATGTAGACAATTACAACCAAGGGCAAACCAATGTGCCACCGATTGTTGATTTCCGTAGCCCTGCAACATCAGGAACAACGGTAAACAATCCTTCTTATGTGATTCAGGCCGACGTGAAAAACGTGGCTAGCTCCAACAATGTGATCTTCCGCCAAAACGGAAACTACATTTCCAACTTCAGCTTTAATCCGTCTACACAACAATTTACTTCTTCGGTAACATTGAACCCGGGTCAAAATATCTTTGAATTGACAGGAACCAACGATTTCGGTTCGGATCAGGAACAAACGATTATCATTTACAATCGCGAGCAACAAAATCCACCGATCGTTTCTTACCAAAACCCAGGTTCTAGTCCTACAACGGTTCAAAACCCGGCTTACAACCTTGTTGCAACTGTGTTGAACGTGACGCAACAAAGTCAGGTAACAATGACCCTAAACGGGCAACCGTTTACAGGATTCAGCTTCAATCCTTCCAACAACGGGGTTACAGCTTCTTTGAACCTTCAAGTAGGAACAAACATTGTAACCACTACAGGAACCAACCAATATGGAACGGATAGTGAGTCAACAACCATTATCTACAATCCGGTTCAAACCGAGCAACCTCCGGTAGTATACTTCGTGGATCCGAATGTGAACCCTTACACCACTGCTCAAGGTACGTTTAACATCAGTGCCAATGTATTGAACGTGGCTGGTGCACAAAACATTACCTTCAAACAAAACGGTACGGTAAATCAGAATTTCACTTACAATACCGTTTCTGATAACTTACAAAGTACGGTTGTGTTGAATCCGGGTCAAAACGTATTCGAGATCATCGGTACAAACTCTGCCGGAACAGCGCAGGCAACTACCATTATTATCTACGAACGTCAGGCTCCGAAACCGCCGATTGTAACCATTACAAATCCGGCTAGCAATCCGCAGGAAACAACGTCTCCTATTTACAACTTAGGTTCTACGGTGTTGAACGTGACACAAGCGAGTCAAATCACAGTGAAGCTAAACGGTCAATCTGTTTCAAACTTCAACTACACGGCTTCCAACAATGGCGTAACTGCTACCTTGAACCTGATTGAAGGATCAAACGTAGTGGTAGTTACCGGTACAAACAGCGACGGAACAGATTCGAAACAAACAGTGATTATCTACCGTAAGCCGGTAACGGTTCAGCCGCCGGTAGTAACATATAGCGCTCCGAACATGGATCCGTTTACTACAGATCAGCCAAATTATACGGTTGTTGCTACTGTGTTGAATGTTGCTAATCAAAGCGGTGTGAATGTGAATGTAAACGGTACAAATGTGACCAGCTTTACGTTCAATGCATCTAACGCGATGGTGACATTGCCTTTGACATTGATTGAAGGAGCAAATGTCATTACCATTACAGGTACAAACACAGCAGGTGTTGATTCTGAACCGCAAACGATCATTTACCGCAAACCGGCTCCGGTGCAACCTCCGGTGGTAAGCTTTATCGATCCTGCGGTGAATCCTACAACAGTGTTCAACCAAACGTATGATGTAAAAGCACGTGTTCGTTACGTAACTGGTGCACAACAAATCGTGTTACGTATAAACGGTCAGGTTTCTACAAACTTTACTTACAGTGCTTCTTCTGAATTGATGAACTTTACTACCGGATTGGTAGCAGGTGCAAATATTGTGGAAATCACAGGAACAAACTCAGCAGGTCAGGATCAGGAATCGACTACGATCATTTACCGTGAACCGAATCCTACATTGCCTCCGGTAGTGACGATTACCAACCCGATTGCAAATCCACATACAGTAAGTATTGCTACTGCACCGATTACGGCTACTGTGTTGAACGTTGACGGTTCTCAGAACATTCAGGTTGCAGTAAATGGGGTTCCGATCAGCAACTTTACATACAATACTGCTACAAAACAGTTGGCTTTTGTCATGAACCTGATTTCAGGGTCAAACAGTCTGGTAATTACAGCTACCAATTCAGCTGGTCAGGCAAGTGACAACCGTACAATTATCTACCGCAGAGAAATAGTAGTAGTGCCGCCACCATTGGTGACATTCATCAATCCTGCAACTCCGGCTACGGTGGTAAACAATCCGGGTTACACAGTGAAAGCTCATGTAGCTAACGTAGATCAGGTAAGTCAGGTGGTAGTTTCACAAGACGGACAAATTGTAAGCCCGAGCTTATGGAATTTCGACGCTGTAACCAAAGATGTGACGTTTAACACCAATCTCAATGCGGGGAACAACGTGTTTACTGTAACGGGTACCAATGCTTCCGGAACACATAGTGCTACTACGAATATTATTTACACTATTCCGGTGGTCGTGTGTGACAAGCCTGTTATAACATTCACTGCTCCTGCTACAGATGGTTTGGTTGTTGAAAACAGCAGCTACAATGTGGTAGTAACTATTTTGAATGCCAGTGCGAACCAAATCAAGTTGATCTTGAACGGTTCTATTCAGAGTCCTGGAACATTTGTGAATGGAGTTTACTCAAAAACGGTAACACTTGTTGAGGGTCAAAACTCCATTGAGGTGGTTGCAGCTAACCCTTGCGGTGAAAGCAAAGCAGTAAAAACCATTACGTTCCATGCTCCTGCTGCACCTTGTATTCCTCCATCAGTTCAGCGTGTTGATCCATTACCGAATTTGGTAGTGGTTCAATCGGAAACCATCAACATCAAAGCCAGCGTTTCCAATATAGAAAACGTGAGTCAGTTGAGCTTGGTTGTAAATGGTGTTTCTACGCCGTTTAACTATGACGCAGCAGCGCACTTTGTGACGGCCACGGTTAATTTAACAGTAGTAGGTGAAAATACGGTGGCGGTAATTGCTTCTACCGAATGTGGAAAAACAAGAGCAGACTGGAAAATTACACGCCAAGTGTGTAACGCTCCAACGGTAACCTTGAGCTCTGCTACGGTAGCAGATGGTACAACAACGTTTGCAGAATCGTTCGGATTAACAGCCGCTGTTGCAGGTGTAACTTCTCAAAATCAAATCACAGTAACGCACAACGGACAAAACATTGGTTTTGTTTATACTGCGCAAACCGGAGTTTTGACCTTGGATCGTGCGCTTCCTTTGGGTGCAAGTAAGTTCATCATTACCGTTACGAATAACTGTGGAACAAACACTTTGATGCATACTGTAACACGTCGTACGGATCCGAATGCGGTTCCTCCAACTATTGATATTACGACTCCGTCTACTTCTGCACCAACAATTCCGTTCCAAACCAATCAGGCAGCGATGACGGTTCAAATTGTAACAACTCACGTGAACGCCGCCAATCAGGTAGTAGTAACGGTAAACGGTGCACCGACGAACTTTAATTTCAACGCGGCCAATGGTAGCATTTCATTCAACACCAACTTCAACGCAGGTGCGAATGTGATTACCGCCACTGCTGCAACTCCTTACGGAACAGCTACAGATAATGTAACAGTTATTTACACGTTACCTGTTACAGTAAATCCTCCGGTGATTACGTTAACTAATCCTGAAAGATGTCCTGCTGCTTTCCCACGCGGAAATGCAACGATCACAGGTACCGTTACCAATATCTCTAATACGAATCAGGTTGTCATCACTTATGGTGGGGTGAACATTAATTATACCTCAACAATCACAGGTAACACCCTGACGTTTAGCTTCGATGTTTCCATCACTGCTACCACACTTGCCATTCCATTGGTTGTAACTGCAACAAACGAAGCAGGTACGGATGTGGAGACTTGCGCGATTGGAATTTCTGCTAATACGGAAACAGAAGGTGGCGGACAAGGTAACGGCGACCAACTGAATGGCGGTGGTGAAATCATCAGACCGAGAAACGGTGAAGGAGGAGGAACTCCACCACCAACAACTCCTGTAAAAAAACCCGCACCTACAGAGCCGACAACTCCGGTAAGAAGACCATAGTACAAAGGGAGATTCCCAACTAATAGAAGCAACCCGAGCGATTACCGTTCGGGTTGTTTTGCGTTTTGACCGGTGCAAGTCTTTTCTCCCACAGATGCCCAGATTTTTCACGCTTCAGCCTCAGGCTGACAGCGCATATTCGTGTTTTGTACTATCCAGGCGAGTGCGTTAGCCGAGCTAAAATCTTTGTCAGCCTTAGGCTGATAGGAAATAATGTGTCGGATAGCCAATACGAAGTGATTTGCATTGTGTATTTTTGTACCCCGGTTTAAGCAGTAGTTATGACAAGAGAATCCGTATTAGAAGTGCTTGGCTCCATTTTGGAACCCGATTTGAAAAAAGACATCGTCTCCCTGAATTTTGTGGAGGAATTAAGTGTTGAAACCGGTCGGATTGTTCTGACAGTTTACGCTTCAAATCCGGCACTGCACGCCCGCAAACGAATGCAGGAAGCAGTAGAGTTCAATCTTCGACGAGTATTCGGGCAAGATCTCGAAATAGCTTGTACTGTAAAAGGTCTGCCTGCCGAAAGTAGAAATGAGCACCGAAAAATACTTCCTGAAGTCAAACACATCATTGCAGTGGCTTCCGGTAAAGGAGGAGTAGGAAAATCTACCGTTACGGCAAATTTGGCAGGCGGTTTGGCAAAATTGGGATTTAAAGTCGGTATTGTTGATGGTGATATTTACGGACCAAGTATGCCTACGATGTTTGATGTGGTTGGAGAGCGCCCTACCATGATTGATGTAGATGGCAAAGCACTCATCAATCCGGTCATGAGTTACGGAATTAAAATTTTGTCAATCGGCTTTTTTACCAATCAGGATGAAGCGGTTGTATGGCGTGGGCCGATGGCTTCAAAAGCGTTGACACAGTTGTTTACCGATGCATATTGGGGCGAATTGGATTATTTATTGATCGACCTTCCTCCTGGAACGGGTGATATTCATCTTTCGCTGGTGCAAACCGTGCCACTCGATGGAGTTGTAATTGTAAGCACACCGCAGGAAGTAGCCTTGGCAGATGCCCGAAAAGGCGTGCAAATGTTCAAATTGGATACCATCAATGTTCCGATTGTGGGATTGGTGGAAAACATGGCTTGGTTTACTCCAGCCGAACTTCCCGATAACAAGTATTTCATTTTCGGAAGAGACGGCGTGAAGAACCTCGCTGCCGGAATGGGCGAAACCTTTTTGGGACATATTCCATTGGTGCAGAGTGTATGCGAATCCGGTGATGCGGGACGACCTGCTGTTTTTCAGGAAAACACACCAACCTCAATGGCTTTTGAGGAATTAGTGCGTATCTTTGTACTCGAAGTCAACGCGTTGAAAGCGCGGAAAGCTCTAAAAGCATAAATTATGGTGCTCGACAAAGAAGATTTAGCAATTAAGATCAACCAATCACTTGAAGAATTACGTCCCCATTTACACGCTGATGGTGGCGATATGGAATTGGTTGAAATCACCGACGAAGGTGTTGCAAAAGTGCGACTTTTGGGTGCCTGTAGTGATTGCTCGATGAGTGTAATGACGATCAAAGCCGGTTTGGAAGAAGCAGTGCGCAAAGCTGCTCCCGAGATTAAATCGGTAGAGGCGATACATGATTAATATAAACTGACAAACATCGTCAAATCGTAAACGGAAACGTTTGTACCAATTTATCTCCGTTCATGACCTTTACTTCATAATCCCCCTTTTCCCACCCTTTTACGGTTAAGGTAAATTCGTAGTTCACGATTCCTTTGCGTGAAAAGGTCATTTCAGACGAGTTGTTTTTTACTTCACCACCTACTTTTTGTACTACTTCGTGGATCTTCATATTACCATCACTTTCCACGCGGATTTTCCCGTTCACCGAAATCGGATTGTTTTCGATGAGTCGTTCCGGTGTTACGACACGTTCTTGCTTGGTTTCATACCACGGATCTTCCTGATTGGTGAGTTTGGCTAAAAACACCCGCAAAGCTTTTCCTTGTTCGGTATCACTGTCAATGTTGCTGATCGAGCTTCCGTCAGACACAGCCCATATCGCATCCTGAAGCGTGTAACTATCGTATCCTTTTTTGTCTACAAATGCCGCCAACTCAATGAGTTTTGAATTGGTGGTTTTGGAAAGCTTCATGCCGTTATCTGTGGTGGGCGAATGATCGCTTGCTTCCATGCAATATCCGTCGAGCACCTGATTTCCGGTGGCTTTGGCTTTCAGCGCAATGGCTTGTTGTTCTACGATTATCAAATCCTGATCTTCATCTTCACTTGGTTTGAATACCGTTCCGTTCGGGATGGTAATTGTGAGCTGATTGCCCGTAAGATTGGTTACTGAAACAGCAACCGATTCACCGGAATAACTACCGGTTGAGGTAAAACGACATGTCACCATTTTTTTAGCAATCGCTTCTTCCAAGCTAATCGTTACCGGTGCGTTTTGCACAATTTCAAACGCATAGATTCCTCCGCAAAGCGCCGCCAATAGCGTAGCTCTGAACCACTTCTTGTTTCGTTTCATGTTTCGGATTTTGAAGGATAATGTACAAACGAGGAAATCGTTACAGGTGAATAATGGTTGATGGATAATCATTTTAGAGGAAATCGCATGTTTTGTCGGCTGGCTGACAAACGCTTCCCCGCAGTTGCTCTAGCTTTGATCTAAGAAACAGAAAACACTCATTCTAAAAAACAAACACATGAAAATTCTCTTTGTAGCCTTGCTGACAATGGTAAGCCTCGGTTTGTGGTCGCAAGAAACAACAGCCGGTCGACAAAAACACTTCAACACATTCAAAAATCACCTAGCGATTCAAGGACACGACCCTGTGGCGTATTTTACCGAAGGCAAAGCTGTAAAAGGTTCCGGAAATTACCGCGCCGAAGTAAAAGGGATTATTTACCACTTCAGTACAGAAACCAATCGCGATTTGTTTGAGAAAAATCCGTCTAAATATGAACCGCAATACGGTGGTTGGTGCGCGTATGCGATGGGAGACGATGGTGATAAAGTAGCGATCAACCCCGAAACGTTTAAAATTGTAAACGGCAAACTGTACCTGTTTTACAACAAAGGTGGCGAAAACACCAAACTCTACTGGAACGAAAACCAAGACGTGTTGATGAAGAATGCGAATACTAACTGGAAAAAAATTGTTGGATGATGAAAAAATCGTTGGTTATTACATTGTGGGGATGCCGAATTCTCGTAAGTCTGATCTTGTTGCAGACGCTGTATTTTAAATTTAGCGCCCACCCCGAATCAGTGCTGTTATTCACCAAATTAGGTGTGGAACCGTGGGGTAGAATTGCGCTGGGTTGCATTGAATTGCTGGTCGGAATCGGTTTGTTGATTCCACGTATATCACTTTTGGCTTCTTTTGGAGCAGTTGGCATACTTTCGGGAGCAATTCTAACGCATGTAGCCATTATTGGCATTGAATCCAATGGAGACGGAGGACAATTGTTTTTGATGGCGGTGATTGGTTTTGCAGCTGCGTCCGTTGCTTTTTTGTTGCAGTGGAAGCATCGAAAAATGATGCCGGAAAAAAAAGTGAACTAAAAAAATCCGATAGATCACTTCTTGCGTAGTTTTACAAAGGCATTATGGGATCCATTGTACTTATATTTCTGTTAACGGCATTGATTAGTTTTGCGGGCTCAATTCAGGTAGGGCCCGTAAACTATTTTGTGATAGAAACAAGTTTGCGGCAAAACAAAACAGCCGCGATTATGGTTGCTGCCGGTGGAAGTATTCCAGAGTTTATTTACAGTGTATTGGCCATCACTATCGGCATCACGTTACAACAAACTCCCGCATTCTTTCTGGCGTTTAAATGGATCACCATTGTACTACTCACAGCATTAGGCATTTATTACTTTATCAAGAAAGTTGCCAAGCACACACTACCAACGATTAGTAAAAAAGGTTCTTTTCTGAAAGGATTTACCCTTGGTTTACTCAATCCACAGTTACTACCGTTTTGGTTGGTCGTGTACACCTCTTTTTTTACGTCTACAGGACTTTCAATCACTTCTTTTCCGCAACAACTGGCGTTCATCCTCGGAACAGGCGTTGGGGCGTTCGGATTGCACGTATGTTTAATTTACTTGGTGCAGGCAAACAGAGAACGTTTGGAAAAATGGATGGTTTTCCCTTACTTTAATCGATTTCTAGGTGCTTTTTTTCTATTACTCGCTTTGCTTCAAATCGTTTCATTATGCTGAAAGAAGAATTGAAATACTGGTACTTGCGCAATCATTCGTTGTTTGAAACAATGAGCGATCCGGAAATTGATCATTTGTGCATCATTTCCAGTTTTAAGCAAGGCGAGAAAAACGACATTATTTTCTTTTCCGATTCAGACAGGCAACGCTTGTATACCGTGAAAGAAGGTGCTTTGAAGATCTGTCACCTAGACCCGACCGGAAAAGAAATCATCACCGAAATTTTGACCGAACACGATATCTTCGGGTGTATCGGATTTTCGGGAAACAATAATGGTCAGCAGGGCAATGAATATGCGAAAGTGCTATCCGAGCACATCAAAATTTGCACATTCGATATGGAACGGTTCAAGGAAGTGGTGAAAGACAATCCGCAATTGTCGCTGAAATACTCAACGGTGATCAACGACAAACTGGTATCGTTTCAGCAGCGGTATTCCGACCTTATTTTCAAAGATGTCGACACGCGTATTCACGATTTTTTCAAGAATTACGGAACCAGTTTCGGTAAACAAACAGGCAATCGCTTGGAAATGGAAATGTTTTTAACGCATCAGGAAATTGCCGAATACACGGCTTCTTCGCGCCAATCCGTCACCACGGCCATTAATAAATTGATTGCACAAGGATTGCTGATTTATGAAAACCGGAAAAAGGTGGTGATCCCGGATGTTACGGTATATTGATATTTGTGGGCGTAGGCGTGTGATGCGTCCCGCGCCTACCACGCCACACATGTCGTACATACGTCGATACAATTTCCGAAAACCGCACCTGTTTGGTTCCCGACTGCAGATTTTGCTTCGAAATAACCGCCAATCGTTTCCAATGCCGTGTTACATCATACCATGCTTTCAACAGGTTCATGCGGGTATCGTAGATGTGTCCGGGTTCGGAACTGATGCCGTTGAGTTCCATGATTTTTACCGTTTCGCCTAGCTTTAAATGTTCAATGCTTTCTACTTTGATGTCGAATCTTCCGTAGAAAAATCCGTCAATTCGTTGTGAAATCTGATCAAATACAGCATTGAGTTCGGATGTGATCAGTTCTTCGGCATTGACAAATTCTGTTCCTCTGCAATGATTTCCGATGGGTTCAAGCAAACATTTTTCTCCTGCAGCTGGAATTCGTTGGATGAATTCGGGCATTTCTTTCAGAAAACGAGGCAATTGAAATCGCGCTCGTACAGATTCCTGCATGAGTTCGGCAATGGAACGCTGTCCGTCGCCGGTTACCGAAAGAAATACTTTCCGGGTCAACGAAGTAATGTGTCCGGTTGTTTCGTTGGGTAAACGACTGTAAAACACTCCGAATTCTTCCTCGTACTCAATAAATTCTTGTAGAATAAAGGAAGCGCCTTCCAGTGTTTCGATATACGGTCTCAACTCCGAACGAGAAGCGATTTTTGTAACCGATGTACCTCGTTCACCTATATCGGGTTTGGCAATCAACGGAAAACGCAGATCGTTTTTGCTAATCAATACATCCAAATCAGGTAAATCGTTTGGCGAAACAAGTATGTGCTTTGGAAGAAAAGCACCATCAATCCGCGCCAGAATGTCGTTTTTACTTTCGCCGAAAAATCCACCCATTTCAATGCCCGGATTGGCAGCCGTAAAAAAGGAAAACGACCGCAACCGGATGGAAAGATAGATCCAATAAGGGAGCACGGGCAGGTAAAACACCCAAGCCGGCCAATATTCGTAGACAAAAATGCGGTAAATGAAAAGGGGAATTCTCAACATGCGTGATACACTAAATAATTGGAAGTTTCTTCTTTCTTGAGATCTGCATACACTGCAGTGGTCAATCCTTCCCTACGTTCAATACTGCAAATGCTCACAGTTTGTCGGTTGCCTTTTTGCATGATGAGGTCGTGATTCGGGTTTCCTTCTCCTGCAAAACGGTGAAATTGAAGAATTTCGTTTTGGGTGAAAATGTTACGCTGGTTGAGCCATTCTTGAAACCAGCCTTGACGTTGTTTCCTCACGGCTTCGCTATAAAGCGTTACAGACGACCAAATATGCGGTTCGGAAGCATTCATCGGTGTTACGGTAAGTTGCGATCCGCTCCAGCGCAATTCACGCAAACGGGTTGATGCATCGGTCGATTCGATGATGATCAGCGTAAACGGTTCGATGTTGGAAAAATCGTAGGTTTCAATGTAGGCATTCGCATTTTGGTGGTGAAAATAATCCAGCAAAACAGTACCGCGACTTTTTCTATAAGTATGTCCTTCGGGGATTAAATGCGGTTCAAATCCACCATTGAGTAAACAAAGCGTAACGCTATCGCCGGTAGTAGCAATCCAGGTTCCGCCGGCTTGCGGGTCTTTGGGAAAATAAACCGTGCGTTCGCCGATGAGGTATTGATTGATAGGAAGAGCCGAAGGACGTTGCACCGATTCATCTCGATTGGAAGTGAGAATATAATCGGTTTGCGAGAGCGGAAGATAGCTAACGGTACACATAACTAAATGGCCACTTTGGTTTGTTCCAGAAAACGAATCGTAGAATCGGCATACCCGAACGACGGATCAAATGTTACGAGCGGAAAATACTGATTTAAGGCCATTCGTAAAATCGCTTTGTGGTGCACCGTATGTTCGATCAGAAATGCCATTTCGCGTTTCACGGAAGAGGTCACAACAATTGTTTCTGAACCATATTGCACCGATAGCTGAATCACTTTGTCTAATTGCACAAACCGCAGGCGTGAAATTAATTCGTCGATGCAGTTGAGGGCTTCCATGCGGTCGGTTTCAAGCAACACATTGCGTTGACGATTGTCATACGATACCACTTTTTTCTCAGCGAAAAGACATTGATGAAACTCGAGTGTATGACGAATGTGTTTCCCCAAAGAGGTACCTTCCAACAAAGGTAATTCAAGGCTGTAATCTTCATCTGAAAGTTGTTCGATGATAGCACTTAAAGCTTCGAGCTGCCGAATGGCGATTGTAGATAAAACCATATCTGTTTGTTTTGATAGAACAAAGGAACGGAGGTTATTTTAGGCAAGTTGTCGGCTATCCGACAAATGGATCGTTTTAATAACTCGAATTTTACAAAAAACAACATTCAGTTATGAAACATTTGATTCAACTAGGTTTACTGTGTACCACAATTAATTTCTCTGTACACGCTCAATTGCAAAACGGAAGCACAGCCCCCAACTTTACATTAACAGACATCGATGGTACAACACAAGATTTGTACACTTATTTGGATGCAGGTAAAACCGTGTACCTCGACTTTTTTGCAGCGCATTGCCCGACCTGTTGGGGATATAAAAATTCGGGAGCAATGGAAAATCTGTATAACAGTTACGGACCCAATGGAACGGTTCATCAGGACATTGTGGTTTTGGCCATCGAATTGGATCAGAATAACGGAGCCAATGAATTGAATGGAATCAGTGGTTTTACGCAAGGTGACTGGGCAGGTACAATGCCCTATCCGATTATTAATCCGGAAGGAGCTGATTATTCAGCTATTGCAAGTGCTTACGCGGCCAATTATTATCCCTTGATCTATGGAATCTGTCCGGATAGAACAATCAAGGTTTTGGGACCGGTTCCTACCGCTTCTTTGTACAACTATTACACCGATGATTGTATGTCGTTGGGCATTGAAACCGTGCAGCCTGAGAAATTACCGTTTTACCACGATGCAGTGAATCAGACCATCGGTTTGAAGCAACAAGGAGCCATAATGATCACAGATTTAACCGGAAAAACAATCTATCAACACACTTCGGACGAGGAAATAACAACCATTTCAACAGCAACGTTTCCTGCAGGATTGTATGTGATTCGCTTCGATGGTGAGACTTTGCAAACCGTTTCGAAAATAGTAGTTCAATAGCCTGATGAAATTAACTGCACTTTTTAGTGGTGTCGTGATCGTCATTGCTGCGTCCCGGGTATGCGCTCAGGGATGCAGTGATGCCGGTTTTTGTACCGTTGATGCATTAAAATCGCCAGATGGTGATTCCACAGTGAGTGAAAAATCTGTTCAGCTCAAATTGGGAGCAAGCGTTGGTAAAGCAGATTATAATATCACCATTTTCGCTTCTTATTTAGAGTACAATCGTCAAGTCAACAAACATTGGGGATATGACATGAAACTGACCCAATTGGCGCAGTTCACCGATTCCATCAATACAAATGGCTTGGGCGATTTATTCTTGATTGGAACCTATAAAACGAACTCCAAAATAGCGGTTACAGCGGGAGTCAAATTACCTTTCTCTGATGGAAACAAACAGCGCAATGGACGATCATTACCCAATGATTTTCAGTCAAGTCTCGGAACGATTGATTTCATTGGAGGCATTTCCAAAGATTGGCGGAAATTCCGATTTACAGCAGCTGTTCAACAACCGTTAACGCAAGGAAAGAATCGATTTTCTCCGGAATTGTTTGATAGCATTTCGGTGTTTTCAACATTTCAATCTACCAACGGTTTCGAACGCAGAGGAGATGTGCTGGCGCGAATGAATTACACATGGGCGGTAAATAAACATTGGAAACTCACACCCGGTTTATTGGCCATTTACCATTTGGGAGAAGACTCTTACCTCGATTCCTTTGATGTACGGAAACCGATTTCCGGTTCTGAAGGATTGACCCTCAACGGAACGTTGTTTGTGCACTATTCCATCAATAAATCGCACAAGCTAGAATTCAGTGCAGGAACGCCGTTTGTGGTGCGGGCAGTTCGCCCCGATGGATTGACGCGTAGTTTTGTGGCGACGCTAGAGTGGAAGTGGCTCTTTTTATAATGCAGAATTAAGAATGCAGAATTAAGAATTATATGAAGGTTTGGTTCAATTCTGCATTCATAATTTTTAATTCTGAATTTGTCAAAGCAACTAAATAAGTGCAACCACCGTCTCACTACCAAATGCAACCCTTATGAAAAGTTCTACTCTACTAACACGGTTTTTTCTGGCCGGTTTTGCCCTTCTTGCCGGAACACAAACCACAAACGCACAAGTAATTTCTTATTCTTCCATTGCCAATAATGTGGACATGCTGGTAGCCAATATTTTTGGTGTTCAATGCGAAGGTGTGACCAATGTTCAAGTCAACGGTGCTCCATTCGCTGTTGGTCGGTTCGATAACGGACAAGGTGTTGGCCTCAACAGCGGGATGATGCTTTCAACAGGAGTGTTGAATTATTCTTATATGTCAGCAGGCAACTTCGCAAGTACACAAATTGGTGCGCCGGGCGATATGGATATCATCAACTACGGAAACCTCAACGGTTCGGGTGCAAACAGTTACGATGCCGTTTCGGTGGAATTCGATTTCACGCCACAAGTGAGTGATACCATCCGTTTTACCTACATTTTTGCTTCGGAAGAATATCCGGAATATTCCAACTCAAGTTTCAACGACCGCTTCATGTTTTTGGTTTCAGAAAATGGTGGTGTGCCAACAAACATTGCAACCGTTCCAGGAACAAACACTGCAGTTGAGATCAACTCGATCAATCAAATTATCAACTCACAATACTACATCGATAACATGAGTGTCCCTTCCGGTGCTTATTTTGTGTTCGACGGATACACTGTGCCGTTAGAAGCGAATTTTTACGCTCAGGTTGGTTCCACATATCACATCAAGTTGGTGATTTCAGACATCTCTGACGGTGTTTTCGATTCGGCAATTTTGTTAAACGAACAAGAATCCTTTAACGACATCAGCGGACAATTAACCGTAAACGGCTCACCAGCCGAAGGAATCATTGAGGTATTCAACTTCTCTGAAGACACATTATTGGCAACGCCGGTTCAAACCATTCCGGTTACCGCAGGAACATACTTGGCCGACAGCTTAATGACAGGAGTTTATCACGTGCGTTTTACGCCTGATCCTATTGTTTTCCCAGGAGCCGTTCCATTGTATTTCCAATCGGGATCAACTTGGTCAACAGCTGATTTAATCGGTTTGCCATGCTACCTCAACAGTGCTGACATCGACGCGGATACCGTAAACGGTTCTGACGGCAACGCTACGATCTTCGGAAACGTGATCATCGATACCTCATACTTGAAAATGACCGTAGCTTTCGAAGGAGCTTACATTCAATTAAAAGATCAGACAACGCACCAAACGGTATCATTTGCTTGGACGGATGTCAACGGTGATTATGCCTTAACAGGTGTTCCTGATGGTTCATTCTACATTTTGGTAGATGTTCCTTACATTCCTCAAGCCGACACCTTCTTTGTCACCATCGCAGGCGGTGTTTCGGGCGAAGGTTTCGATTACCAAATCCTCACCGACGGCATCAGCATGAACGGCGAGCCTTCATTGGGCATCACACCAACCGAAGCAGTAATCTTTGAAATGTTCCCGAATCCTGCCAACGAACAATTGACCGTAACGCTTCAAGGAACCGAAGATCAACTCTTGCGAGTTACAACCGTAAACGGACAAATGGTGCAGCAACAAGTGCTTTCAGCAGGACCACACAACGTTTCAACCAAAGGTTTGGCCAGCGGTGTTTATTTGTTGACAGTTGGCAATAGCCAACCGCAGCGATTGATTGTGCAGCATTAGAAATTAATAAATTTATTGGATAAGGAAACCCTTTTCGCCGTGAGGTGGGGAGGGTTTTTTGGTTGAAAGTGGTATATGGTTTATTATAAGTCCCATCGGGACGCAATATGGTAGACCGATATTTTACATTTCATATTTACCCCATAGGGGTAAGACATTCACGATTTGTATTGTCCCGACCCTACGGGGCGGAATCAGGTATTAAAGCGCTTGTTACCATATTGCGGTCCCTACGGGACTGGTTTGATAGAAAACCAGAGCGAGTGATGGAGTCCCATAGGGACGCAATATGGTAGCACCAAGATCCCAACGTGATTTTTCACCCCGTAGGGGTGAGATATTTAGTCATACATTGTATGTTCCGACCGCATGGGGATCAGCAAAAATCGGATTTATTTATTGAGCCACTGCTTAAAATCCCCAACCCTCTCTCTACTCACCACCGCATCGTCATTCGAAATGTACGTCGAAGTTACTTTCAACCGACTATTAAAAAAACTGCTGATTTTCTGTATCGCTTCGATGTGCAAAATCACTTTGCGGTTGATGCGGAAAAAGGTGTCGGGATCGATGAGCTGGTCCAATTGATCGAGGGTATAATCGACCGGATAACGTTTGCCGAGTTTGGTGACGAGCAACACAACTCCGTCTTCGGAGATAAAATGATCGATGTCTTCGGTTTTGACCGAAACGATGTTTTCGCCGAGTTTCACCATGAAGCGGTTTTTGTAACTCTTGGTAGATTGGAAGGAATTGCTGAGCAATTGTTCAATCAATTGTGCGTGCTGCTGACGGTTCAGCTGGTTGAATTTCTCAATCGACCGTTTCAGTTCGCCACTATCGATGGGTTTTAGCAAGTAATCAATGCTATTGGTGCGGAAGGCTTTGATCGCATATTGGTCGAAAGCCGTGGTGAAAATCACCGGAATTTCAACCGAAACTTTGTGGAAAATATCAAAACTGCTGCCGTCGGCGAGGTGAATGTCGGCAAAGAGCAAATCGGCTTTTAAGCCCGACTGAAATGCTTCCACGCTTTGTTTCACTGACTCAAAGCGGTGCGTGACCTGAATGGCAGGATCGATGCGCCGCAAGAGCGTTTCCAAGTGCTCAGCCGATAATTGCTCGTCTTCTATGATTATTACGTTCATGGCGCTTTTAATAACGGGATTTTGACGTAAAAATGGGTTTCTGTAGCAGTTACTTCCGGTTCGCGATCCGTAAAATACTGGTAGCGCGAACGAATGTTTTTTAAGCCGGTTCCCGAGCCGTTTTCTACCGTTGAGCGCAGTTGCAGGTTGTTTTCCACGATCAGCCATCCTTCTTCCGACCGGATACTGATGGTCAGCGGCGCTGCTGACGAAATCTCGTTGTGTTTGATCGCGTTTTCGATCAGCAATTGCACCGACATCGGCGGAATATAGGTTTTCAGCGCTTCCTCTGAAACGGTAATCTCAAAGTGAATATTGGGCGAATACCGGATGTTGAGCAAATACGTGTACGATTGCAGGAATTGCATTTCGTCTTCCAAGGTTGTCAATTCACTGGAACCGCTGTCGAGTAAATACCGGTAGACTTTCGACAGCTGATTGATAAAATCGACTGCTTTGTCTTGGTCTTTGTAAACCAGCGACGATAACACGCTCATGTTGTTGAACAAAAAATGTGGATTGACCTGATTTTTCAGATTCTCCAACCGTGCCAGAGCTGTTTCCGATTTGTATTGTTCTACTTCCAGCAACGATTGTTTCCATTTCCGGAAAAACTGAAACGAAATCTCGAGCGAAAGAATAGCGATGGAAAACAAAAAAGCCACCACAAACACGATGATAAGGAGCTTTTGTTTATCGTCGAACGGCATTGGGCAGACGTAGGAATCGAAAGCGGTAAGTACGATCAGAATAACAGTCGAAACATAGACCGTGGTTGGAACAAGCTGAAACAAAATGCGCTTTTTCAGGAATTTATCCCAAGGAAATTTATGATTGAGGTAACGGTCGTAACGTAAGTTTCCTTCCCAAATCAAAACGGTAATGATGATCGATTCAAGAATCCCGAACAATTGATTGGAAAGATCATTGGAAGGAAAGGTAATAATGAGCTTGAGGAGCATCGCTATTCCGGTACCTGCCAAAACCATCCATAAAAAGCGCCAATTATTCTGTAGCATGTTGTTAAAATAAGTTTTACCATAGATGAGCAGATTTTGGCATATCAGCTAGAGACATGCAGCACTTAGCTCTTAAAAGCGAGTGCGGTAGCCGAGCAAAAAATCGGTGCATCTGTGGGAATGATAACTATCATCGACTAGTCGATGATGAAAAACATCTAAGTTCCCAGGGTTAAATGTAAAAATAAGGAAAACAAGAAGGTTAACTCCCTTCCTGCTCTCCGAGTATTGTTAGTTGTTGAATCATCTTTGCCTGAAAATCTTCCTTAGACTGTCGAATTGGTCCTATATACGTCACTTTTACGGGTTTGATACCACAAAATTGCAAGACAGATTTTTTGAGCTGATTCACGCTTGGCCTTCCAAACGCGAAACGGTAATACCATGATGGTTGATCCAATGTTGTGATGATCCGCGCTGTTCTTCCTGCCAACAATTTATCCCACCACACCGAATTTTCGCGGTACTTAAAGGCAAATCCGGGCAAGAAAACGCGGTCGATGAAACCTTTGGTAACAGCAGGCAAACCGCCCCACCAAACCGGATGAACCCACACCAGGTGATCGGCCCAAAGGATCAACTTTTGCGCGTTTACCAAATCGGGTTCCAATTCCATGCGCTGCTGGTAACCGAATTGTAGTGACGGATTAAAATCGAGTTCCGCTATGGTGAGTGTTTTTACTTCTGCTCCGGCTTTTTCAGCACCGGAAATATAAGCATCTGCCAACGCACGATTAAAGCTTGCCAAATTCGGATGGCCATTGATAACAAGGATCTTTTTCATGTTTCCGAATGGTTAAAATTGAATTTTATAAGCGAAATTCGGGAAAAAGCCAATTTGATAAGCTGTACCAAGATTATTGGTAATCGGGTTATAACGCTCGGCAAAGATGTTTTTATTGTTGGTCACGTTCTGAATATCGAAGAAAATCGATTGTGAGATGTTGCGTTTCGCGCTATTGATGGTGAATCCGAGTTTTACATCCAATCGGAAGAAATCGGCATAGCGTTGCGAGTAGGCGTAATCATCACCTTTCAAAACCTGTTGCTGCGCCAATTGCGAAGCGGCCAAATCGACTGGGGTATAATGACGCCCACCGGCTTGTGTCATTTTCACATCAATGGTCAAGGCATTGCGCTTGGCTTTCCCTACTTTGATCTCTTTCCCTACCAATACATTGTAAACAAATTTTCCGTTGAAGGCTGTGTTGCGTTCTACCCCATCACTTCCGGTATATTTTGCTTCGTAAAGTGTTCCGGTAATGAGTCCGTAATACCCTTTGCTGAAGTATTTCTCGATGGTCAATTCCACGCCATAATTACGGCCTGTTCCATTATTCACCAACAATCCTTGTTCTACAGGAGTAAATGAAGATCCGGCATTCAACATCGAAAAACTCGACGAATCGGTGGTGATCGGAATGTTGTTCAGGATTTGATAATACGCTTCTGTTTTAATGCGCCAGTCTTTGAACGGAATCACTTCGTAACCAACCACAAAATGGTGACTGCGTGTAAAATCAAGTTCTTTATTTGACAGTTGAACATTTCCTTGAGCATCTGTGGTGCGGTAGAAATACAAATCGATGGGTTGCATCTGGCTGTGCATTCCGTAACCGGTAGTGAAATTGTGGCGGTCGTTGAGTTGGTACTTCAACCCAACACGTGGTTCGATGGAATTGGAATTATTCAGCGCTAGATACTGACTATGTAGCCCGGCATTGAGGATGAGTTTTTCGGTAAAACTGTATTTGGCATGCGCATACCCTTGAATGAGTGCGGTATAATCATTGTTGTCCCAAACCGAAATCCAATCGGGTGTAAATTCACGTGTTCGGTAAAACAATTTCGTATTCAAGACTTCTGCCAACACACCTACTTTGATAAACAAGCGTGCATTGATCTTGGAATTGAACGATGTATTCACCGAATAATTGGTACGAGTGGTAGTGTTTTCAACCGTTCTGGATGCTACATCATTCAAGCTCAGGCTGTCTTCTTTGTAATCCGAATCGGCGTAGGTCATTCCGATAACGGTATTGAAATACGATTTTTCACCGGCTCGAATGAAGTGTTTCAAACCAAGCATACCAAGGTTACTGCTGAAATAACTGTCTTCGGTTGGGTCGGCAAACAAATCGTTGCTATCGATTTCGTTGTGTAGAAACTCGATTTTACTCACTGCCGCCAATCCAAATAGGGTAAAACGTCCCATTTTGGTGTTTCCTGAGTTGATTTTAAACGAAAGATCTTGATAATAAGGCGTTGCCGCGGTTCCGATTGGTAAGCCGATAGCTTGTGCTACTCCCGCAAATCCGTAGCGGTAAGCGATGAGGTACGATGAATTTTTTTCTTTGCGAATCGGTCCTTCGGTCATAAATTCCAAACCGGTTAAAGCGCCAAGCTGAAAGGTATGTTCGCGTTTTTCGGTATTTCCGTTTCTGAAACCGAGGTCAAATACTCCGGCGTTGGCATTTCCGTATTCGGCAGGAAAAGCAGATGTCATGAAGTCGGAGTTGCGCAAAATGTTGGTATTGATGGCACTTACCGGTCCACCGGTAGTTCCAACCGTAGAAAAGTGATTCGGATTGGGAATATTCAATCCTTCAATTCGCCACAACACACCGATAGGAGAGTTTCCACGAATCACAATATCGTTGCGCGAATCATCGGGGGAACTTACTCCGGCAAAATTGGCTGCCAAACGCGCCGGATCGGAACGTCCGCCGGCATAGCGATTCACTTCTTCCATCGAGAATGAACGACCGCTCAGGGAAATCAGTTCATTGTTGGTTTCGTTTTTCTTACGTGCGTTGACCACCACTTCTTCAACCTCCTGAATGTGTTCTTCCATCGCGATGTCGAGCACGGTTTCTTTTCCGGCAGTCACCACAATGTTAGAGAGTACAATTTCTTTGTAACCCGCATACGTTACTTTCAAATCGTAGCGGCCCGGCAGAACATCTGTTATTTTGTAGCGTCCGTCAAAATCCGACAAAGCGGCTTGTAGTGGATTACTCTCCAAAATAACAACCGTCACACCCGGAATGGTTTGCTGAGATTGTTTGTCGATTACGGTTCCCCGAATGGTTTGTGTAGTTGTTTGCGCCCAAAGCGGAAATGCAGAGATTCCGAACAACAGGGCTAAGATGTATGTGTTTAGCTTCATAAAATTTGTTTTTCAGTACAATAGTACAGTTAGTGAATAAACAACATACTGCAAAATTAAGTGAATTGTAGAATAAGCCGGTTGAATTGTAAGTAAGAATGGGGTGGGTTGTTTTAACCGTTTTTCATGAAGGTAGATCTGCTTCTCTCCGCTTGAAGCGGAATATTGAGAGGGATGACTAGTTTTGTTTGCTGAATTTGAGTTTCGATTGTCTCCTCTCTAAACAACGTGAGTTCGACAAAACAAAAAACCCGACTTACCAAGGTAAATCGGGTTCTATAACATGAAATCAAATTCTTACAAAATCAACATGGCGTCGCCGTAAGAATAGAATTTGTATTTCTCTTTGATAGCTGTTTCATAAGCTTCCATCATCAAATCGTGACCTACGAATGCTGAAATCATCATCAGCAAAGTAGAAAGCGGTGTATGGAAGTTGGTGATCATACAATCAGCAATACTGAAATCGTAAGGAGGAAAGATAAATTTATTCGTCCAACCGTCGTAAGGCTTCAGCATACCATCAGTAGAAACCGAAGTCTCAATGGCACGCATGGAAGTTGTACCTACTGCACAAATACGCTTTTTGTTGCGTTTTCCTTCGTTGACGATATCCGCGCATTTTTTGTTAATGATTACCTGCTCGGAATCCATTTTGTGTTTGGTCAAATCTTCTACTTCTACCGGTCTGAAAGTTCCCAAACCTACGTGCAGTGTTACTTCGGCGAAATTCACCCCTTTCAACTCCAAACGTTTCAACAACTCGCGCGAAAAGTGCAAACCTGCTGTTGGAGCGGCTACTGCACCCTCTTCTTTGGCGTAAATCGTTTGGTAACGGTCTTCGTCTGATTCTTCTACTTCGCGTTTGATGTATTTCGGAAGTGGTGTTTCACCCAACTCGGTGATTTTTGCTTTGAATTCTTCGTAAGGTCCATCGAATAAGAAACGTAGGGTACGACCACGTGATGTCGTATTGTCAATTACCTCTGCAACCAATGAATCGTCTTCACCGAAATACAATTTGTTTCCGATTCTGATTTTACGCGCAGGATCAACCAATACATCCCACAACAAACTTTCACGGTTCAATTCACGCAAGAGGAACACCTCGATTTTGGCGCCCGTTTTTTCCTTGTTTCCGTACATACGAGCTGGAAAAACGCGTGTATTGTTCATAATCATCACATCTCCGTCAGAGAAATAGTTGATAACGTCTTTAAACAAACGGTGTTCTATTTTTCCGGTTTCGCGGTGAATAACCATCAATTTGGCTTCATCACGGTTGGGACTTGGATATTCAGCAATTAGTTCGTCAGGGAGATCGAAACTAAATTCGGACAGCTTCATTTTGTTCATGCAACAACAGTTTTAATCCTTGAAAAGTTTCACTTCAAACGGAAATGAAAAAAGGAGCGCAAAAGTAAATAAAATCAGGGTTATTTGTATCATTTAGGAAATGGAATTTTTGAATGGAACATAATCTTGGTCAAAGTTTCCACTTGCCACCCTCCTCGATATTCATCACGAGCAGTGCTCGCTCTTCTCAAGGGAGGAAGTGATTAACCTCCTAAAAAATAAACTACAATTCTGCTTCTTCGATGAAGGTGATCCAGTCTTCAACAGTCTTGGATGCTTCGATGCGATTGGTGCCGGAAGCGGTTCTGCGCAAAGCGATGAGTGTGCCTCCACTGTTGAGTTTGACCCCAAAATCGTAGGCGATGGAACGAATATAAGTTCCTTTGCTGCAGGTAATTTCAAAGTCAATTTCCGGAAAACGGGATGTATTAATCTGAAAATCGCTGATTTCGATGGTATTTGCTTGTAAGACGATTTCTTTTCCGGCGCGAGCCATATCATAGGCGCGTTTCCCGTCGACCTGCTTGGCTGAAAAAATAGGCGGAACCTGTTGCTGAACTCCCATGAAAGAAGCACGAACGCTTTCCAGTAATTCGGGAGTAATGTGTTCGGCGGGAAACGTTTCGTTGTATTCCGTTTCCAAATCGTAGGAAGGTGTTGTTTTTCCAAGCAGAATGGTTCCTGTGTATGTTTTGGAATCGCCCATAAGGCCTTCGATGAGTTTGGTATGTTTTCCGATACAAATCACCAACAAACCGGTTGCCAGCGGATCAAGCGTTCCGGCATGACCAACTTTGAGTTTTTTCACTCCCAAACGCTTGCGCAAATGCCAACGCAGTTTGTTTACGGCATCAAAAGAAGTCCAATGAAGGGGTTTGTCTACTAAGATAGTGCTTCCTTGCGCGAATTCAGTTAACATCTTAATCAACAATTGCTAAGTCAACATTGAGCATTAGCAATACCAATAAGGTTACTCCTAAAACAATACGGTAGTATCCGAAGAGTTTGAATCCGTGTTTGGTTAAAATTCCGATGAACAATTTAATGGCCAAAATAGCAACGATAAATGCCACTACATTTCCGAAAATCAATACCGGAACATTATCAAAAATCACATCGGGCGATTCTTTGTACACATCGTAAAGGCTTTTTACTGTAGCGGCAAACATGGTTGGAACAGCCAAAAAGAAGGAGAACTCGGCTGCTGCTTTGCGTGTTAAGCCTTGCGTCAAACCACCGATGATGGTTGCTGCTGAGCGTGAAACCCCAGGAATCATGGCAATACATTGAAAAATTCCGATCACAAAACCACTGACGTAAGTAGGTTCTTTGGAGCCGTTGCGTTCGTTGCGCTGAAAAATCTTGTCTACAAAAAGCAAGATCACACCACCGATAATCAACGAAGTTGCAACTACCCAAACGTTTTCCAGTAACCCATCGATGTGTTTTTTGGCCAAAAATCCAACGATTGCGGTTGGAATAAAAGCAATGAACAACTTAGCGTAAAAAGTCCATGTTTTCAGGAACGAGCGGAAATAAATCACCACTACCGAAAGAATGGCACCAAACTGAATGGCAACGGTAAATAACTTGGTAAAATCATCGTTGGCAATTCCCATCACTGACGAACCAATGATCATGTGCCCGGTAGATGAAACGGGTAAAAACTCCGTTAGCCCTTCAATGAGAGCAAGGATAAAAGCTTCAAACCAACTCATGGAAATTATTCTTCAGTCTTCGTTCCCGAAGGTTTTTTCATTATACCGTAGAAAATTACGGCGTAACCGATTGTTACCAAAATAGGTGCAACAGTAATACGCATGTGCGAGAATAATTCAGCTCCATCGAATTTTTTCGGATCATCCGAACCACCACCGATCATGAGGATAAAACCAAGAATATTAATCGCCAATCCGATGAGGATAAAACGCATATTGTCTTTTTTGACAGGGAAATCGAATTTATTCATACCGCTATAATGTGGGCTAAAATTAATACAAATCATCTAACTTGGTACGCAAATATTTATTGAGCGCAAACCAAGTAGAAATAAGTGTCATTAAGGAACCTATCACCAGAATGGCTCCGTAAAGCATTCCGAGTTCTAGCAAAGTCAATTCTATTTGTACCACATCCAACACATTGTTGAGGGCAAAAAAGAGTGTCATGAGTAAGGCCATACCTATTGTTCCGGCGATAATTCCCTGAAAAACGGCATTGCGCAAAAACGGACGACGAATGAAACCGCCTGTTGCTCCTACCAATTGCATGGTTTTGATAGTAAATCGTTTGGAATACAACGCCAAGCGAATTGTATTGTTGATCATGGCGATTGCAACAATGATCAATAAACCGGCTACAGCCAAAAACAGAAAGGCAAATTGTTTGAAACCGAGGTTTACTTCTTCTAGGCTTGCTGCGTCGTAACTTACTTCGTCGATCATTTCAGGATAAGCTTTCAGCAATTTATCCTTTATCTGCAACATGCCGCTTTTAGTAGCAAAGGTTGCTTTTGGTCGAAAGGTAATAGAAGGTGGCATCGGGCTTTCGCCTTCGTAAATCGCTAGAATTTCGCGGGTATTTTCATCCGAACCGCTAAAAGACTCAATGGCTCTTTCGGGCGAAACGTAGGTTACTTCCGAAAACTCATTCCACGATTTAAGTTCCTGCTCAACTTGCTTGATATCCGATTCATTCCAACTGGTTTTGAAAAACAAATCAACCTGCATGCTTTCCTTGGCCTGACGTTGCACGCTATCCAATCCCATGATACCGGCTAACACCAATCCGATCATAAACAACACCAGTGAAATACCGATCACGGTAGACACGTAGCTGGTGCGCAATCCTTTTTTACTCGCTTTTTCTTTTGAGCTCATTGACACGAAAGTACACATTTTTGTTATTCAGTAACTAGTGATTAATGGTTAGTTATTAGAAGGTAGTTGTTAGTTCAGTGGTTAGTTATTAGTTGCTAGTTATTAGTGATTGGTTATTAGAGATTAGTTGGGATATCTCATACTAACCACTAATAACCAATCACTAGCCACTATTCAAAAAAATATTTAAGAAAAATAATTACCATGGTAAATAAATAAATGCTACTTTTGTTTTCAAATTAAACAAACACTATGAAAAGAACGTATTTATTGTCTGCTGCCGTTGCATTGGTGGCATTTGGAATGACCGCTTGTGGCGGATCAACAGAAGAAACTACCGAAGAAGGTCCTACAACTTACACATTAGATGCCAAAGCAAGTACATTGGGTTGGAAAGGTGATTATGAAGCTGACGGTCACTCTCACACCGGAACTATTAAAATTTCTGAAGGAACAGTTGTTTACAATGGCGATGCATTTGAATCGGGAGATTTCTCGGTAGATATGTCAACAATTGCTGATTCTGATCTTCCTTCACCGGATAAAGACACGTTGAACGCACACTTATCAGGTCCTTACTTCTTTAATGCTGCGCAATTTCCGGCAACGAAAGTAACGATCAAATCGGTTTCCGACAACGATATCAAAGCTTCTATCAACGTACTTGGAAAAGACATGGAAGTAACTATTCCTGTGAAAATCAAGAAAACGGCTGAGAAAATCACCGCAAAAGGTAAATTCTCTATCGATTTCGCTGACCTGAAAATGGGCGGTATGCAACCGATGGATCCTAAAATGCCAACTGCTTACGTAAAATCAGCAATTACTTTCGATTTGAACCTGGTACTGAAAGCAGAAGCTCCAGCTGCAGAATAAGAATTTTAAGTAACATCGAAAACGCCTCGTTGTCTTCGGATACGGGGCGTTTTTTGTTGGGGAAATTTCTGTTAGAAAAGTCCTCCCCCTCAATCCCCCTCCAAAGGGGGAAGCAGATTTACCCTAAAGAGAAAAAGTTGTTATCTGCTGATTTTCAACATCTTGCTATTTGAAAGAACAATCTAATTTCTACTGAGTCTCTATCTCCCCCTTTGGAGGGGGAATAAGGGGGAGGACAATTAAAAACCGCTTTTGTTCTTCAATATTTCACAAGACAAAATCTAACATTTTAAACTATTTTATCACTATTCCACTTTAATACCAACGCTAAATCGTTTAATTAATCCGTAATTTCGCGCAAAAATTAAGCGATGAAGGTTTTCAAATTCGGTGGAGCTTCCGTGAAAGACGCTCAAGCCGTTCGGAATGTTTCTCATATTCTGTCTTTGTTCACTCAAGATAAGTTGATTGTTGTCATATCCGCCATGGGGAAGACAACGAATGCCATGGAACAAATTGTTGACGCATTGTGGAAACGCGACGAAAAGAAATACCAAGAACTCGTAGAAGAACGCTACCAATTTCACCTCAATATCGTAGGAGACTTATTCCCAGAGGTTCATTTTGCCATTTACCATGAGCTTGAAACCGTATTCGACCGCTTAAAAGATCGTTACAACCAACCGCTTTCGGATAATTTCAACTTTGAATACGACCAAATTGTTTCGATTGGTGAAGTGATTTCCACTATGATTGTGGAAGCATTTCTGAAAGAAGAAGGTCATTCTACAATATGGATCGATTCGCGCAAATACATCCGCACCAATCATACCTACCGCGAAGGCGAAGTGGATTGGGGGAAAACGGAAACGATTATCAAAGACCAATTATTACCCGAATTCAAATTGAAACGAATTGCCGTTACACAAGGATTCGTGGGACATACATCCGAAGGATTTACCACAACGCTCGGTCGCGAAGGTTCTGATTTCAGTGCTGCGATTTATGCTTATTGCACCGATGCAGATAGCGTTACGATTTGGAAAGACGTTCCGGGAATGCTCAACGCCGACCCGAAATGGTTTGATAACACGGTAAAACTGGACAAAATATCCTTTAAAGAAGCCATCGAATTGTCGTATTACGGCGCCACGGTTATTCACCCAAAAACCATCAAACCGTTGCAAAATAAAGGAATCGAATTACACGTAAAATCGTTTATCGATCCGAATGCTAAAGGAACTACCATTCAGGCTTCGGGCAGTTTCGATCACTTGGTACCGTCGTTTATCTTTAAAATGGATCAGGTATTGATGTCGTTTACACCGAAAGATTTCTCTTTTATCGTGGAACAAAATCTGGGCGATATTTTCCAATCGCTAGCACGGCATGGCGTGAAGATCAACTTGATGCAAAACTCTGCCTTGAGTTTCTCGATTGTGTTTGACCGTTCAAAAATAGATCCGATGCAGTTGTTAGAATTGTTTAAACACCAATACGAAGTGCGCTACAACGAAGGCTTGGAATTGGTAACGATTCGTCATTACGACCAGGCGACGATTGACCGCGTGAATGTGAACAAGGATATTTTGGTGGAGCAACGGACAAGACAGACAATTAGGATGGTGATGAAGGATTTGGGATGATTGATCTCAATAACTTTATTTTACTGGGTTTTTAGGTGCATTTCCAGAATGAATTTTACGAATTCGATAATTTGAGTGTTCGCAATATTGCGAACACTCAAATTATCGAATTCGCTTAAAAAAAATGGTTTTCTGCAAAAAAAATCAAAATCCCTATTGCACCAAATGATCTTTTCACCTAACTTAAATAGAAAAAATCAAATTATGGGTGCTTCAAAAACCAGTCAATACACACAAGAAATCAAGGATTTATCACTTATTGCAAGGGCGCTCGGACATCCAGCACGCGCACAAATTGTTTCGGTATTAAAATCCCAGCCATTTACACGAAATACGGATTTAACTTCCATTCTTCAGTTATCCAAATCGACTATCTATACACACGTCTCAAAACTTGTCCAAGCCAACCTTGTCGAATTGGATTTCCACCCCAACTGCTATCACATAACACTTGTTCCGGAGCGACTGGAAGAGTTAAAAGAACTGATTGAGTAAGTTTCAAAACAAAAAACCTGCCTCCGAAACATCGAAAGCAGGCTCATTCTAATACAATTACTTAGTTCTTCAACGTCAGAAGCAATTCATCCAAACCTTCCATCGCCATGGTCAAACCTTCTTTAAAGCCCATTTGAATAGTCGCTTCGAGTTGTGCCAAATCACTGTAAGAGATGGCGAATTCCACTAAAGTCAAATCATTTCCTTTTTCGGTAAATGTGACGTTCCACTTCGATTGCGGCATGGAAGTATTGATGTTTCCTTCGGCGTCGGCAAACGCATCAAGTCCGGTAAATTTGTGTTGTGACTCAATGTCTTTGTAATCGGCCCACGCCCAATGTTCTTCACCTTCAGGACTTACCATGGCATAATGCCAGTGTCCGCCTTCTTTAAAATCCATTGACTTTGTGCGTGCTTTCCAAGGTCGTGGCGCCCACCATTGGTCAAGTATCTCACTTTTTGTGTAGGCGTCCCATACCAATGAACGCTCTGCTGCAAATTCTCTTTTTACGGTGATGCTGTTGTTTTCTTTGTCTACAACAAAATCAAATGCTAAACTGATGCTCATTTTTTTGTGTTTTTGAGTGTTAATAATACATTGTCGAGTTGGTTGAATCTACTTTCCCAGATCTGTTTGAATTGATCGAGCCATTGGTCGATTTCCCCCATTTTGGTTCCGTTGAGTTGATAATGAATCTCACGACCACTTTGCTGCTGTTTCACCAATTCGCACTCGGTAAGAATGCGCAGGTGTTTTGATACCGCTTGCCGGGTGGTATCGAAATGCTCGGCAATGGCATTGGGTGTCATGGCCTGAACCGCAATGAGCAAAATGATCGCTCTTCGCGTTGGGTCAGCTATCGCTTGAAATACATCTCTTCTCATTATTTGTGATTTAATTATGCAACCGTTTGATTGCAAATATATGTGCAACTATTCGGTTTCGCAAGTTTATTGAAGATTTTTTTTGAAATACTTCCATAAATCAAAAAGTTTCTACGCCTGTTGTGTAACGCTATCGATTGTTTTACCTTTACAATTGATATAACGACAAGGCGTAAGTCTATTTGTTGCACTTGAAATTTCCGATTGTAGCTACATAAGTTTCCGCAGTTATTCACCCTTATCTCAAAAGGGCTCGGATGCTGTTTTCTTATTTCGTTTACAAGGCCTTGGACAACCTCAACTGCACGAATAAGGTCTTCGGGGCCACGCCTGAAATTTTTCACTATTCTCTATTGGCTCCGGAGAGATCGAAATTAACAATCATATGGAGCGAAGCAAGTCTCAATTTTGGTCAAACGATAAGTGGTTTTATGTTTTATTTGCACCTGCTATTATTGGTGGCGCCTTTTACTTCATGATCCGAAGTGATAATTACTACCCTCTTATTACCGCAATCCTTATTGTTGCTTTTAAACTAATCTATGGGTCTATAAGAAAATCAGCAACAGTCAGAGATTTTGACAATGAAAATGACCTACCAACTTTAAAAAGGAGTCTAGATTACTGGATCAAAAAAGGTGATAACAGCAAAATAGAAGCCGTATCTAAGAGAATATTAGAATGGGATTATCCGAATTCTGAAATATGTAGGCACTACATACACTCTATACCCTTTAATAGGAAATACACAGAAAATGATCTTCCGTACTTCAAAGTGGTGGTTGATGAATTCTATAAATCCAATCTATTCGGAAGGAGAATGAAGTCACTCGATATTTACATGTACGGATATTTCCATCATCAATCAGGAAACTTAGAAATGGCACAAGAATACAGAGATGAGGCTATTGAACTGAATCCGTATTTAGAAAAAGAATACCCCGAGCACCTTAATAGGTTTCGGTACTAAATTGATACTGTTATGGATGTAATAATGTATTTGTTTTAGTCGGGACTAAAAATGTACGCACTTTACCTAATGGTATACTTTCAGATATGAGCACCTCTGAATCTAGTCAAAAAATACACCTACAACAACTTCTCAATGATCTTATCCGTAGTATACCCTTCAGCTTCCGCACGGTAATTACGCACGATACGGTGACGCAGAATAGGCGCTGCTACAGCTTTTACATCTTCAATGTCAGGTGAGAATTTTCCGCGCAACGCCGCATGACATTTCGCACCTACAATCAGGTATTGCGACGCACGCGGACCAGCTCCCCACGAAATAAAATCTTTGGTTATTTGCGGCGCCAAATCACTGTCTTTACGGGTTTTACCCACCAGCTTCACCGCGTATTCCAACACATTGTCAGCAACAGGAATGCGACGAATCAACTCCTGGTATTCGGAAATTTGCTCACCGCTCACGATCTGATTTAACTTGATTTGAACGTCGGAAGTGGTACTTCTTACAATGGCCAATTCTTCCAAATAACTTGGGTAATCAACCCAGATATTGAACATAAAACGGTCGAGTTGTGCTTCGGGAAGCGGATACGTTCCCTCCTGCTCAATCGGGTTTTGAGTGGCCAGTACAAAAAACGGATGTGGCAAAGTATATGTTTGTCCTGCAGCCGTTACACGACGTTCCTGCATAGCTTCCAACAAGGCAGATTGTGTTTTAGGAGGCGTCCGGTTGATCTCATCGGCCAGAATAATGTTGCTAAACAACGGACCTTTGATGAATTTAAACTGACGCGATTCGTCCAAAATCTCAGAACCGATAATATCCGACGGCATCAAATCGGGCGTAAATTGCACACGATTAAACGATAAACCCAAGGTTTGTGCGATGGTATTTACCAACAATGTTTTTGCCAATCCGGGAACACCGACCAGCAAACAATGTCCGCGCGAAAAGATGGAAATCAGTACCTGATCTACCACCTCATCCTGACCTACGATTACTTGGTGAATTTCTTGTTTGAGTGCTTTATAATCTTTTACGAGTTGTTCGATAGCTGCAACGTCTGACATAGTATTAGAAGTATTTTAGTTCGATTTAGGTAACCACACGCTTTGAAAAGGACAATCTTTGTACTCATCGTCGATGCGAATGTAAGCACCGTTGATACGAGAAGCTGTCCAATCAAGAATGGCTTTTTGCTTCTTCTCGTTTTCGGCTGCTGTGCGAATCAATACATAATCGTCTTTTAAGTTGGCTCTGTGTGGTGTAGTACGCTCCATGAGACGAACAATACGGATTCCTTGTTTGCGTTCGTTAAAATCGCTGTAAAACGATGGAATGGTGTATTGTCCTTTTTGCAAGGCGTCGGTCAATTGGAACATTTGCGGATCAACCTGATTCAAGTCTTCGATATCCCACTTTTGCTCGCCTGTAATCGGGTTGGTGATGATTCCTTTATTTTCTTTGGTGTTTGGGTCGTTGGAGTATTTTTTCACGGCTTCGTCCCAAGTGATCTGGTTGGCTGCCAATTCCTGATAACAACGCTCAATGTTTAAACTGGCTTTTTCAAGACTGGCACGACTAAATTCAGGGATAATGAGGATGTGCGCGACAGTATAATCATCACCTCGGCGAGAAATCATTTTCATGATGTGATAACCATATTCTGTTTCAAAAATCTCACTTACTTCACCTTGTTTCAAGTTGTACGCCGTTGCTTCAAAAGCCTTTACCATAACCCCACGAGTCGCTTCAATCTTACCATCCTCAGCGGCACTTCCCGGATCCATAGAATTCATACGCGCCATACGCCCAAAGTCTTTTCCTCCCTCCACAATTTCTTTGCGAATATCCTGCAGTTTTCGGTAAGCCAAATCTCTGTCTTCTTTTGTGATTTCAGGGAAAACGCTAATTTGCTGAAACGCCATCTGTGTATTGATGAAAGGCAAACTATCGATGGGTTGTCTATTGAAAAAGATTTCCACCTCACGCGGTGAAACGGAAATATCAGCGGTGATTTTACGCTCAACTTCCTGTCCTTTTAAACGCTTGCGAATGGCATCGCGGAATTCTTCTTTGATTTGCGTTCGGGTTTTACCGTAGAATTTTTCAATAGTCATTGGAGAACCGTCTTCGTCTTTGGCATTCCGCATTTGACCTTCAATCATACGCAAACGTCCTTCCATTTCGGCATCTACCTGCTCGTCACTGATCTGAACACTATCCAACTCAGCCTGATTGACCAATAAATTCTGGTACATCAATTCTTCGAGGTAAACACAAGCGGCTTTATCTCCGATTTCAAGTCCGGCTTGTTTTGCTTGTTGTTTTTGGCTTTCTAAATCGGAAAGCAGAATGATATTGTCACCTACTTGTGCGACAATCTTATCAATGACTTTTCCTTGACCGAAGGCCAGCAGTGCACTACCTATGATGATACCTATACTTAGGATTGCTTTTATCATGTATGAAAATTATTCCTCGTGTGATTATGAAAGCGCTAATTTCGCTTTCTTTTTCCACATTATAAACACCGCTCACCCAGTTTTATTGTATTTTATGATTTCTTAAGCTTGAAATCTGAACAGTTAAAACTATCTATTTCTTCGAAAAAGGCCTTGTTCAAAAATGTCAATGATGATTACAAAAGCATTTTTACAAGCACATAACTATTTCCCACAGATTCACAGATTTTTTACGCCCCTAACGGCGGCGCTCATTGCTCGATAGGTGTTACGAATTTGTATGTAATGAAATTGAAACACATTTTGTACATAAAGCGAGTCCGTTAGGCGAGCCTTATCTGTGCATCTGTGGGAAACAAAAAAGCCCCGGATATGCGGGGCTCTTATAATGTCTAAGGTTTTTAGACTTTATTTTCCAAGCGAATAGAGAACCGCCGTATTCACCACAATCGGGTGTTTTTTGGCAAGTTCTTCCAACCACATTTTCTCTAAATAATTCTGGTAATCGGAAGTAGCTGCTCCTTTTGCCTCGCTCAACAATTTCGGGCCGGGCATCAAGATCTCATCTACTTTCACTACATATACTTTTCCTTCGTAGGTATATGATTTGTTCACCCCCATGTCAAGGTTCTGACCTTTTAAGAAAGCCGTTTGCTCTACCTCAAACTTGTTGGTACGCACACGCAGGTTCAATTCCGACGTTTTGTTTACTGCACCAATGATGGTTTTGGAAGTGATGGTATCGCTTGATTTCAACATGGCGGTTACCTGATTGGCTACATCCTGATTCAAACATTCATATACAAATGCATTGTAACGCTTGCCCCATTGGTATTTGCCTGAATTTTGTTCGTAGAATGCACGCAAACCTGACGAATCTTTGATGGCTTTGTTCCATACTTTGTCAGTCATTACTTCATACAATAAAATACCATCGTGGTATTCCTGCATCAACGCTTTGAACTCAGGATACTTGCGCTCCAATTGCATTTCTTCGTACCCAATGATTTCGGCATTTTGCCATGCAAGGTATTGTTTCTTGATAACGGAAGCATTGTCTGACGAACGAGCATTTCGGTAGTTTTTCATAAGGTATTCGCCAAATTGTTTTTGGGTATACATCTTCTTACCCAACTTGAACATTGTTTTGTTGCTGGTTAATTTTTCTGCGTTCCATTGACCTTGGAAGTACGTAGAATCAAGGTTTTGTACAAACCAAGTGGATGTTTTTGCATAACTATCAGAAAACTTGTACTCTTTCTTCAATTTTTGGATGAACGAATCTTGTGTTTTCTTCGCACGTTCGTCTTTGTTTACTTTCGATTGAATCTCTTTTTTCAATTGATCAAACGAACGCAAGTCCGTCCACTCCAAACGTTTGATGATGTGGTATCCGAAATCGGTTTTTACCGGTTTTGAAATATCACCATCTTTTTTCAACCCAAAAGCAGCTTCTTCGAAATCAGGCACCATACGTGTAGTAGTTCCCGTTCCGAAAAGTGGCAAAACACCTCCTTTATCAGCAGTTTGGCTGTCATCTGAAAATTCACCCGCTAAGGTTTCAAAAGATTCACCTTTTTGCAGTTTGTCGTAGATTTCGTTGGCTTTTTTGGCAGCACTTTCTACTTCTTCTTGTGTTGCTTCTTTTCCGGTAGCAACCATAATGTGCGCAGCTTTCATCGTTCCACGTGCCTGACGCTGATCAACCACTTTGATAATGTGGTAACCGAAACGTGTACGAACCGGATTGGAAATTTTACCTACCGGCGTGTTATAAGCTGCTTCCTCGAACGGATACACCATTTGGAAAGCGGTAAAGTAACCTAAGTCTCCGTTGTTTCGTTGCGCAGACGGATCATCAGAACCACCTTTGCTTTTCGCAATTGTAGCGAAGTCTTCTCCGTTTTCGATTCGTTTTTTCAACGACATGATGCGGTTGTAAGCAGCCAATGTATCTTGTGGTGTTGCACCCTCTTCTACACGAACAAGGATATGCGAAGCGCGCACTTCCGTTTTCATACGGTCATAAGCCTGACGCACCAAGGCACTGTTTTGTGAAGAATCGACCAAATACGGTTGCGCCAATTGCTTGCGGTAACCGTCTAATTCTTTCTTTAATTTCGGAATGGTATCGTATCCGAGTGCTTCTGCTTCGGCTACTTTGAGTTTGAATTTTTTGAACAATTCCATGTACTCATCGAGCGCAGCCTTATCATACTTCGGATCGTTGTTGTTTTTGAGGTAAATCTGTAAAAACTCCGATTTGGTTACCTTTTTACCGTCAATTTCAAGTACGGTAGCTTTTTTTTGAGCGACTACTTGTAAGCTAAATACCAGCCCAAGCGCCAGCAACAATTGTTTTTTCATGTGTTGACTAAATATGTTAACCCTAATTTACCATCTGCCCAAGGCGGATGAAACTTTTCAAACCAAGAACCCAAATTTACTATTTTGTTTTTGGAATCGTTAATTTGATTGCGATTTAAGAAAAAATTAAGAACACCATTATTGGATTACTATTCTTCTAAACGCAAAAAGCCCCAAAAAGGAGGCTTCCGCAATCTTTTATTTTACGTTTAGTTTATTTCAAACTATAATTTGGCGCTTCACGCGTGATTGTGACATCATGCGGGTGAGATTCGCGCATTCCGGCAGAAGTTATACGAACAAACTCGGCACCTTTCAAGTGATTAACCGATGCAGCTCCGCAATAACCCATACCCGCTCTTAAACCTCCCATGATTTGGTACACCACTTCGGAAAGATTTCCTTTGTAAGGCACCCGTCCTGAAATACCTTCGGGAACCAATTTCTTAATATCGTCTTCAGCATCTTGGAAATAACGGTCTTTGGAACCTTTTTGCATGGCTTCCAACGAACCCATTCCGCGGTATGATTTGAATTTTCGTCCTTCAAAAATGATGGTTTCACCCGGTGACTCTTCTACTCCGGCAAACATCGAACCGATCATCACCACATCAGCTCCTGCTGCAATAGCTTTTACAATATCACCCGTATAGCGGATTCCACCATCGGCAATTACCGGCACTCCAGTTCCTTCCAAGGCAAGGGCCACATCGTTTACGGCTGTCAATTGTGGTACACCTACTCCGGCGATAACTCGGGTTGTACAAATCGATCCGGGACCGATCCCTACTTTTACCGCATCTGCTCCGGCTTCAACCAAATATTTGGCTGCTAAGGCTGTTGCAATGTTTCCAACGATCACATCGAGCTTTGGAAATAGCGCCTTTACTTCTTTCAATTTCGTTACAACACCTTCTGTATGTCCGTGAGCCGTGTCAATTACGATGGCATCAACACCTGCTTCTACTAATGCCTGAACACGTTCAATGGTGTCGGCAGTAACACCAACTGCAGCAGCAACACGCAAACGACCGTATTGGTCTTTGCACGAATTAGGGTGCGTTTTTACTTTAATAATATCGCGGTAAGTGATCAATCCGATCAACTTATTATTGGCATCAACCACCGGTAATTTTTCGATTTTCTTTTCTTGCAGGATATCTTCGGCAACACTTAAGCTTGTCCCGTCTTTGGTAGTTACGAGGTTTTCGGAAGTCATCACTTCACGTACCGGACGTTGTTGATTTTTCTCGAAACGCAAATCGCGGTTGGTAACAATACCTTTTAAGATTCTGTTGGCATCCACAACCGGAATACCACCAATTTTGTTTTCCTTCATCAGGAACAACGCATCTTTTACCAATGCATCTTCTGAAAGGGTTACCGGATCAAGGATCATTCCGCTTTCGGAACGCTTTACTTTGCGCACTTGCAGAGCCTGATCGGCTATGGTCATGTTTTTGTGAATCACACCGATTCCGCCTTGTTGAGCAAGTGCAATAGCCATGTTTGCTTCTGTCACGGTATCCATTGCTGCCGATACGATTGGCGTATTGACTTCAATGTTACGAGTGATTTTGCTTTTTAACTGAACGTCGCGCGGTAATACTTGTGAAAATGCCGGAACTAAGAGTACGTCGTCGTATGTAAGACCTTCTCTGACTGAATTGAGATTGGACAATGCCATGTGAACCTATTTTCTGAATAAATTCCCGCAAAACTACTCTTTTTTCTCGAGATAATAACGATTTAGCAATAAGGTTTTATTAAATCCTGATCTTTTAGAATCGGTCTCCCACAGATGCACAGATTATTGCTCAGCTACCGCACTCGCTGTTATATTGATAGACAGAAAAATCAACAGCCAAAAACTGCGCTTGTCAGCCTAATGCTGAAGTGCGAAAATCTGTGTATCTGTGGGAGAGGAAGGATATCGTTGCGCTATTTTGTTAAAGTTCTCAAAAGAAGTAGAAATCTAACTAAGAAAGTCTTAAACTTGAACCATAATAGTATGGCATGCGTAGTTTATTCATTTTAGCCGTTTCGGTTGTAGCTTGTTTTTCATTTTCTTTTGCTCAAAAAGGGGGCGATTCACTTCGTTTGATCCAGCTTTCGGGCGTTGTAGTTTCATCTGACAGTTTAGAGCAAATGCCTTATGCAACTGTATTTGATAAAACCGTTGGTCGTGGAACAATAGCTGATTATTTCGGGTTCTTTTCAGTTGTAGTGCAGCCTGGAGATACAATCCTCTTTCGCTATTTCGGTCACCACGAATCGAGTTTCATCGTGCCTGATACATTAACTGATGATCGTTATTCAATGATTCACATGATGGTGAAAGATACTACACTCAACTACCTTCCTATGGTAACAGTTTATCCGTGGCCTTCAAGAGCCGATTTTGCACGTGCCTTTATTGAAATGGATCCGTATGATGATGCGTTCAGACAAGCTCAGAAAAAACTTTCGGGTGAAAGCCTAGCGTTTATTGCATCAAAAGTAGGTTCTGACGGTTCAATCTCTTATGGATACGCTATCAATCAACAAAACACGCGCTTGTATACTATGGGGCAATCTCCGGTAAACAACCTGATGAATCCGTTTGCGTGGGCATCTTTCCTTCAGGCTTGGCGATCAGGACAATTGGGGAAACAATAACACAAGTGTTATTGTGGGTTCGCGATTCATCGCGAACTACAAACAAAATCTATAACACATTTTACTTTGTTTAGAGATTTTGGCGCGGGATCACGCCTGAGGCGGACAGGTGCGTCCGAGCCTACAGAAATTCATTCCATTCATTTATTTCGACAATCCCATTTTGTAACGGGCTAATACTCGTTCACGGGCGAATGTATGATCCACAATCGGTTTCGGATAGATTTCCGTTCCAAATTCGGGAACCCATTTGCGGATGTACATGAATTGAGGATCGAATTTTTCTTGTTGCAACGTCGGATTAAACACGCGGAAATAAGGCGCTGCATCGCACCCCGAACTTGCCGCCCATTGCCAACCTCCCACATTACTTGCCAATTCAAAATCAAGGAGTTTTTCGGCAAAGTACCGTTCACCCAACCGCCAATCGAGCAGCAGGTGTTTGGTAAAAAAACTGGCTACAACCATGCGAACGCGGTTATGCATGTGACCTGTGGCATTCAATTCCCGCATCCCGGCGTCTACCAGCGGATAACCGGTTTTTCCTTCGCACCATAATCTGAAATGCTCTTCGTTGTGTTCCCATTCAATGCGGTCATATTCCGGTTTAAACGATTTTATGACCGATTGCGGGAAGTGAAAAATGATCATTTGGTAGAAATCGCGCCAAATCAACTCATTGAGAAATTTTTCTCCGTTAGCTTGTGCCAATCGCGTCAGTTCACGAATAGAAATGGTTCCGAAACGCAGGTGTAAACTCAAACGGGAAGTACCATTTACCGAAGGAATGTCACGCGTTTCATGGTAACTACGAATGATTTCGATAGCAGGAGAACGATCTGGAAATTCGACCGTTTGTAAATCGGAAAAGCCCAAGTCATGAAGAGAAATTACATCAAGAGGAACGGATCCTTTTCGTAGGTTGTCGGTATATGCTTCTACGGGATAACTCTTCGTGTAAAATGCCGTTAGTTGGTCTTTCCAGCGGCGCATATAAGGCGTAAAAATTGTATATGGTTTCCCGTCGGGTTTTACCACTTCTCCTTTTTCGAAAATCACATGATCTTTGGCACCGATGAATGCTACTGATTGTTGCTGGAGCACTTCTGCCAATTGTTTGTCGCGCTCAAGTGCATACGGTTCGTAATCGCGGTTAGTAAAAACTACTTGTGCATTGAGACGTTGAACCAATTCAGGAATCTTGTCAATCGGATTTCCTGCCACCACGATGAGATCGCTTCCCAACTCTTGATACTGCCTTTTAAGCGCTTTTACCTCACGGTGAATAAACAGCACGCGTTGATCATTTGAGGGTAATTGCTCCAGAATAACGGTGTCAAAAATAAAAACGGGCTGAACCGAATGTCCGTCTTTCAGTGCTTTAAAGAGTCCGGCATTGTCGGCAATGCGCAGATCTCGTCTGTGCCAGAAGAGCGTTGTTGTTTTCGGTTCCATGTTCTGATGCGTAATCCTTAAACACAGAAACACAGCAATTGTTCGCGAATGAAAGCAGAAATGTTACCAGCTGTGTATAATACCGGCAGTGGCCACAATGAAACCGATTATGGTTCCGATTAATGTCATTCGGGTACGTTTGCGTAGGTAAACGAATGAGCAAAAGATCACCGAAAACGCACCGATAATGATGCAAAGGATACTCACCAAACTTTGTTGCGACTCATACTTTTCGGTCAAATAAATCGGAAATTCGAATGATTTGGTATCGGGACTGTTGAGATCGGCCAGAAAAGGAATTACCGCAAATTGATTGTAACAGGCGAATAACAATCCTATAATACTGATAACAAATCCGATAGCCGATAACGATCTCACAATTGGTAGTTCATTTTCAACAAAAATAAGAAGAAAGTTGAATGAGCGGTATATCTGTGAAATGATCGCGTCTTTCTTGGAGGTGCCAACGGTTTAATCAACAATAGATTCACTGGAATAAACAACAAATACCGCTAGGGTAAATCGGTTGTCTGCTTCCATAAAATCGTTTTACATTGAACTCCGATTATGTGAATCGTATCTAAAACGAACTCTATGAGAATACTGTTACTTATTGCTGTCACAGGTTTATTTCCAATCTCTTTTTTCGCTCAGCGTAACGTTGATTTGGAATTGACAATGACTAGTCCTTCGGATGGAGAATACATTCCACCCGGCCAAATTTTCCCGTTTACGGTTTCAGTGAAAAACGTGGGAACCACAAACCTTCTTACTACCGATTCGGTTGCCTATTATTTGCTCATGAACGGTGACACCCTTACTTTTCAGCCGGATAACATCAATCATATCTTTTATACCGGAAACGCTTTGCAAACAGGCGAATCGTTTAGCATTAACCGCCAAATGGGATTTGATGTTTCGCTCGACGGTCAGGATGTTGACTTATGCGTATTTGTGAAACCTTACAGCCTGCTTGATCCGGTAAGTGATAGTTTGTTGACAGACAACACTGATTGTGTGACCATTCACGTGATGAACGATCCGGCGAGCTTAGATGAAGAACAAGCTGCTTCGGTTTCGATCTATCCCAATCCGGCTGCAAGCCAGTTTAAGATTGACATAAAAGACGCGCAACTTCAGTCTGTAAATGCCATTGATGCACAAGGTCGTAGCATAAAACTTGTAACGAATGCCAATAAATTCATTGATTGTTCAACGCTTGCGAATGGAATGTATCAACTGGAAATAACGACATCGAACGGAATTGCACTTAAAAAACTAGTAATCAATAACCCCTAAATCGTGGTGACTAGTATTCTACGCAGTTGTATGGAATTGTTCACCGCATTTCCATAACGGCTCGTAAGACGAGACTCGTCTGCCTTTGGTGGACGGGTCTTTGTTTTTGCTCGGATGTATGCTGTAGCTCGGGATGCGTCCCGAGCCTACAGCAACCACTAAAATTGATGTGTATGATCGTTCAGAATAATCTTGAACCAGGATGTAAATCTATCAGGATGCTGTTTTAATTCGGTCAATAAGTCTTCCATTGATATCCAGCGGATGGCCATTACTTCTTCCGGATTGGGAAATACATCACCGTCATACCTACCCACCAATACATGATCGTATTCGTGTTCGATGAGCTGATTATCCAATTCAACACGGTATTCGAAGGCAAATAAGCGTGATAATTCGGTGGTAAACCCCATTTCCTCCAATAAACGCTTGGAACCAGCCAACTCGAGTGACTGTGTTGGCATAGGATGTGAGCAACAGGTATTGGTCCACAAACCACCCGAATGATATTTTTCAATGGCTCGTTGCTGTAGCAACAATTCGTTGTTGTGATTAAAAACAAATACGGAAAAAGCGCGATGCAGCAATCCTCTTTGATGCGCTTCCAGTTTTTCCATCTTTCCGATAGGTTGATCGTTTGAATCAACCAATACCACTTCTTGCATACCTTTAAATGAGGTTGAGATTATGACGAAGGTAAGAAGTTAAAAACAAACGGTACTTTTTATTATCGGGAATGCGGATGCGCTCATTCAAGATGATTTTCGCTTCTGTTTGTTGAATTTTGCGAAACAACTTGTGGTAATAAATGTAAGCCATGTATACACCAAAGCGCGCGTCTTTCGGGAGTTGTTTGATTCCTTCGTAACCGGCTTGAAAATCAGCTGCAATATCCAATTCAATTTCTTGTTTCACGGTAATAGTAAACTCATTGAGGTTAACTCCCGGAAAATAGGTTCGACCAAGTACATGATAATCGGATCGCAGGTCACGCAGGAAATTAATTTTCTGAAACGCAGAACCCAATTTCATCGCAGGCTTTTTGAGTCGTTCGTATTCCGCTTCATCACCACGCACAAAAACTTTGAGGCACATAAGCCCAACAACTTCGGCGGAACCCAAAATATATTCTTCGTAATTCTGCTGGTCGTAGGCCGTTTTGTTGAGATCCATTTCCATAGAACGCAGAAAAGCCACAATCAGTTCTTTTGGAATTTGATAGGTATTGACAGCCCACTGAAAACTGTTGAGAATAGGATTCAAGGAAATACCCTTTTCTATTGCCTCATAGGTTTGACTGGTGAAGTCGGATAATAATTCCTCTTTATTGAAATTGTGAAACGAATCGACAATTTCGTCAGCAAAACGCACGAACCCATAAATGGCATAAATGGGTTTATGCAAATCTTTCGCTAAAAAGCGGATTCCCAATGAAAATGATGTGCTGTAACGCTTGGTTGTCAGCATACTCATTTCATGTCCCACATCGTCAAAAATGGCTTTCATACCGAGTATGTTAATTTTGTTGTTGAATGGCTTTTAATACTTCGTTGGCGACCACTTCTCCTGAGATAATGGATGGTGGTACTCCAGGTCCCGGCACTGTAAGTTGCCCCGTGTAGAACAAATTACTAAGGTTTTTGTTCTTCAATTTTGGCTTTAAAAATGCCGTTTGTTTCAGGGTATTTGCCAAGCCGTAGGCATTTCCTTTAAAAGCATTGTAATCTTTCTTGAAATCGTCGATGCAAAAACTGCGTTTGTACACGATATTTTCGCTGATGGAAACACCTGTTCGCTGTTCCAAACGCTTCAGCATCATTTGGAAATATTCTTCCCGTTTTTCAGGATCGTCTTTCAAATCGGGAGCCAATGGAATGAGAAAAAAGAGATTTTCATGCCCTTCCGGAGCAACGGAAGGATCTGTTTTTGATGGACAGCATAAATAAAACAGTGGAGCCGCAGGCCACTTCGGATCGGTGTAAATATCGTGTGCATGCGGTGCAAACGGTTCATCGAAAAACAAATTATGGTGTTGCAAACCATCGATTTTTTTGTTGACACCTACGTAATACAACAGCGAAGAAGGCGCCATAACACGTTTGTCCCAATACTTATCGGAATAATTGGCCTTGCCATTTAGCAAGGTTTCCGTATGACGGTAATCAGCACCTGAGACCACAAAATCACTTGCATAGCGATGATCTAAGGTAATGCTTTCGCTCACTGTATTTCCAGCATAGGCAAAGCTGTTTACTTCCTCGCCGGTGATGATTTTCACCCCTTGTTCCAATGCGATTTTCTCAAAGGCGTTGATGATTTCAAACATTCCCCCCATCGGATACCAGGTTCCTAATTGGATATCGGCATAATTCATCAATGAATAGAGTGCCGGTGTTTTTTCGGGAGTCGCACCCAAGAATAACACAGGAAACTCCAATAACGACAGTATTTTCGGATGTTTAAAATACGCACGAATGTACTTCGAAAAAGAAGAAAGCAGGTGCATTTTAAACAGTCCGCCCATAACACGTCTATCGGCAAATTCCATCAGCGAAAGGCTTGGTTTGAACACCAAATCCTGCATTCCTACTTCGTATTTATAGGCCGCGTCTTTCAGAAATTTGCGCAATTTAAGAGCACTTCCCGGTTCGAGGCGTTCAAACCACGCTTCAAGTTCTTCCATCGAAGCAGGAATCTGATCACCGGTTCCGTCTTCCCAAAACACCTGATAAGAAGGATCAAGGCGCTTTAGTTCGTAAAAATCAGCTGTTGTATGTCCGAACTTTTGGTAAAATTGTTCAAATACATCGGGCATCCAATACCAACTAGGACCCATATCAAATACAAAACCGTTGTCGGTAGTAAATTGCCGAGCACGTCCACCGATTGTTGCGTTTTTTTCAAGAATCGTTACATCGTGTCCTGCCTTTGCTAGGAAAGACGCACACGAAAGACCGGCAATGCCTGAACCGAGAATTGTGATTTTTTTACCACTCATTAATTGGAAAAATAGGCATAATCGGGCAACAATTCCATTAACTTTTTACGAGCGATAAAAATTCGACTTTTAACGGTTCCAATCGGAATATTTAATTCGTCGGCGATCTCTTTGTATTTGTATCCGTGATGGTGCATTTGAAAAGGGCGTTTGTAATCGTCGGTAAGTTGCCCAATTTGCTTATTCAATTCTTTGGAGAGCATATAGTTGTAGGTCGAATTGGAACCATCGGTTGCATTGCTAAGCAAAAACAAATCGGTTGAATGATCGAAAATGGTTCCCGATTTTACTTTTCTGCGGTATTGATTGATGAAAATATTCCGCATGATGGTAAATACCCAAGCTTTAAAATTGGTGTGTGGTGTGTATGACTCGCGATAAGAAATAGCTTTGAGCATGGTTTCCTGCGTCAAGTCATTCGCGTCTTCGCGGTTGCGCGTGAAGGTCATTGCAAAGGATTTCAGGTAGCTTTCTAAGCTAATGAGTGAGTCATTAAATTCGATTGTTGACATACGCTTTGTAGTTTTGTTTAAACTTAAATCGAAAACGTTAAACAGTTTTGTTCAACAAAAGAACCAAAAGATTAAACAAAATGCAACTTTTAACCGAAAAAATATTTTTTTGACCGTGTTAATAAATCACAAAACCACAAAAAAGCCCCAATAATGGGGCTCTGTAGTGCGATAATATTTTTGTAAAAAAATTAGAACCTGTTTAAATTTGTTCTGAATTAGTGAATCGTTTCTTCAATCAATGAATCTAATTCACTCAATAAACGAAAACCTTTTACATTATCCTGAATAAGTTCAAAATGCTCTTTGATCTGATAACCGCCGGCAATAACAACCACATCTGGAGCATCATTCTTTAAGCGATCAAAATAATGATGAATGTATTTACTGTCTACAGAAGCAATCCACGACGTCAAAATCCATTTTGGTTTCAGCGACCTGATCGACTCAAGCAAAGAAGCATAAGGCAACGATTGTCCTAAATAAATGGTGCGAATACCTTTTTGGCGCAAATGATAATGATAAAACAACAAGCCCAGTTCGTGCCATTCATGCTCGGGAAGAAACAAAATTACCAGGGGTTTCGATGGATCCGGGGGTGGCAACAACTCAAGTTCTGAAATAAGCCGTTGGCGAATAAGATTGGAAATAAAATGTTCCTGAGCCGGATTAATACTTCCGACCAACCACATTACACCTATTCGTTCTAAGAAAGGAATGACATATTGCTGGTAGGTTTCTATCAACCCTATTTTTTTGATAAGAACTGTAAGTGTATTTCTAAAAAGTGATTCATCCAATTGAATCAGCGAAAGGATCATTTGATCTATATGCGTTTCGCCATGATCGTAATTTGAAAGCTCAACTACTTTGTTAGCTATCTCTTTATCAGTCATTTCTGCAATGCGCGAAATCTTGATACCTTGCTTATTTAGCATTGCAATGTTTATCAATGCTGTCAACTCTGCATCTGTATATGTTCTGATCTGAGTATCAGTGCGCGATGGCGTAAGCAACCTGTAACGCTTTTCCCAAATACGTATGGTATGGGCTTTGATTCCAGTCAATATCTCAACATCTTTGATCTTGTATTCTGCCATAGCATTTGTTAAACAATTCGAAGCGCAAATTGTTTTGTTTCAACCCATATTTTGCCTTTACACTTATTGGTTTGAATTTCATCCCATGCAAAGGTTGATGGGTACAAATTTGATAAAAAAAGTATATTTGTTGTATATTTGAAAAGACTCAACAGATTGTTTGTCAATCGAATCAATTGGTTATGAAGAAATTAGCTTTGTTTATTTTATTGGGATTGATCACTTTTCCGGTGACACGATGTGGCGATTCAAAAGAAGACGGTGAATTGTCGGATGAAGAACTGTATGAGTTTCAAGGTTTTTCCATGAAACCTTACGATATGCCTGTTATGATTATGTTACCTGACGAAACCGCCAATATCGGTGCGTCTACCAAACCCGAGGTTGTTCACGAAGAAGATGGTTTCCAGTGGCGATTGGCTGTTGGCCCTAACTTTGAAATGGTAATTGACGACTGGGGTGCAGACCGAGAAATGGTTTCTTCTAAGAAAAAAGAATTGGCCGAGCACGAATTTTATAAAATCAAATACCTTGTTGACGAACCTGATTTCATTTTATATGAACAGGAACTAAAAGTTGATGGGAAACGTGGTGTTTCCAAATCGATTGGCGTAAAACACAAAACATATCACGTATATGGCCAAAAAGTAATCAACGGTATTACGTATGTGTTCCGCAGTCGTGATGAAGGATACGAAAAAGTGATTATTGACTTGATGGCGAAATCGATTAAATCGGTGAAACCATTGGCAAGTTAGTCAATGAAAAATATAGATTTAAAAGCCGATCTAACTCAAAGTGGATCGGCTTTTTTTATAAACTCAGTTTGATTTAAAACCTCCCAATTCGACCTTTCCTTTGGAGTTGGTTGAAAAGCAATACAAGTATCCGTCTAAATCGGCCACCAGAATTTCGAGTTTGCCATCGCCGTCTGTATCTGCAATGTAAACACTAGCTTCGGCACCTTTACCCGGAAGTTTCAATTTCATCAATTCAGTGCCATCTGTTTTCATCACAAACAACAATCCTTGCTCGGTTACGCCTATTCCCTGCATGCTGCCTTTTCCAAGCACATCAGCTACCATGGTTGTAGAACTAATGGTTTGATCTTCCATTGGAACAGATTTTACCACTGCTTTTTCGCCTGGATAAGGAACCGGATATTCTTCCGTAGATTCCAAAACAGCGTCGTTGTAAAGCATTGCGTAACGGCCAACTAATAAATGCTGATCACGAGTCATCACTGGTGAACTGAACCAACCGTAACCCAAACCGGTTCTACTCAACAGATTTCCCATCAGATCAACTACCTGCAATTCGCCGTAACAATCTAGTAACACAATGCGTTGCTGACCGTTTTCGGTAAAGGCAAATGGAGCGGTATGAACACCGGCGCCCGTTTCTCGTAGCCAAAGCAAACCACCGGTTTTGCCATTCAGTGCAAAATGATAATCGCCGTAATGCGCCATTTTGAATCCGTCGATTTCATCCGAATTAGCGGTTCCACGACCTGCACTAACGATGTCTTTTACACCATCACCGTTGACATCAATCAGCAGTGCAGGCACATTGCCGTTGTGAGATGAAATGGAATCTTGTTGCCAGATGGAGGAACCATCCTGACCATTGAGTGCGTAAAATCCGTGACCTTCTACCGAAAAGGAGACGTCTTTGATGCCATCACCATTAAAATCTTCGGCTACAGGAGTGCTTTCCACGTCATACGGAAGCGGGTACTTCCAAAGTTCCTGCCCTGAAGCAAGATCGAAACAGAAGAAATAATAGTTATCCGTTCCGAAAAAGAGTTTGTTGTCGGCTATTGAGATTCCGGTAACATCATCATCGCCTGCAAACGGCACTTTATAGGTAGCTTTCACAGCTCCGGTTTTCGGATCGATGGCATAAACACCGTCGAGTTTGTCATTGCGATTATCGCGTGAAATTCCATTGGAACCAATGTAAATGGTTCCTTTGTGAAACAACATATTGGTGCGATAGGTCGTAACGCCAATCTGCGTTTTCCACTGCAATGGAAATTGGGATGTCATCGGTTTTTGTGCTACGCATGTCAGCATTCCGCCGATCATTGCAAGCAAGGAAACAGTTCTTTTTACCATTGTTCTAGTTTATAGCGTTTTTTTGAAATCAAATCATAATAAAAATTGGATCCGCCATCGGAAACAATGATGGTTGCATCGTCATAAAAGCGAATGTTGGTGAACGTTGGTTTCAACACGACCTTTCCATCCTGGCGCAAGCCGAGTTTACCACTTTCCTGAATAATTTCCAGCGCACCTTCCAACACCGGTTCAAAAGGAGCGCTCTCGCTCATCACTGCTTTTGGAACATTCGCCCAATGAGAAATAAACTCTCCGTTTGGCTGTTGCACGTAACCGTAATCGTTGATCAGAAAATCAAACGGACCGTTGAATTGAGTGCTGTCAAAAAAGATCTCTGTCTGATTCGCACCATCGTAATAAAAAGAGTTTTGATCGGGAACAAAAATCGGAGCGACCCACCATTTTCCGTTTCGCTGCACCTGTATGGCTTTGTATTGCATGTCTTCCGAATTGGTGGAAATCACATTGATACAATCATAGACGCATGGTAGTAATTGCTTACCATCCATGGAATACAACCCGAGTTTTTTATCGGACTTAACTTGGATAAACGAATAGTTACCGCTCAAATCGAGTAATTCGTTCCAGCTATCGTAAAGCGGCGGCACCAATTCACCATGATGATAATCGTACACGGCTTCTTTTTTACCCTTTCGAAGAATCAGTATCGATTGTTCATTATTGAAAAATGATTCGCTGTATCCATTGAATTCAAACGGAGCAAGTGTATCGCCGTTTACATCCAGCACGCCGATTTTTCCTTCTGTGCTGGTCGCAACAAAAAGCGGCGTATACCCATCATTCAGAATAACGATCTTTTTATACAACGGAGGAATCAATTCAACTGATGTTCCGGTAAAATCAGAAAATCCCTGCACCCCTTTCTTTCCGTTTACATCAACAACCTTGCTATATGTCAATGGCTCAATCGAATAAAAAATGCCTTTAGTACCAATGTAGTAACCGGTTCCATTGTCGTCTAGAATCGTAGCAAAGTGTGTTTTATTTTCAGCCGAATAGTCAAGCGTCATCGGAGTCGAACTAACGGCATCAATCACTTCACCCGTTTTTAGATTCACTGCTCCGTACAAGCCATTTTTGTAGACATCCAAAAATTGGGACATTCCAACATTCTGCAAAATGGAATCGTATTCACTCGGAATGCGCACCCCATTTTGACACAACAATCCCAGTTTATCGTCTATACTTTTGGAAATCATAAAGTGATTTTCAAAATAACTTTGGCTGGTTACAATGGAAAACTCACCCAATGTATCATCGAAAAATTCATAACTCTGGATCAGTGTATACGCAGGCGCAATGGAATAGTCTTGCATCAGAAGTTGCAACTTGCCGTTTCTTACTTCCAATAATTCATACAACTCCGTTTTCGGGTTGAAGGCAACACACTGACTATTATTATAAAAATTCACTTCGAGGTAATTGAGTTCGGTTCCCATTTCCATACCTACCATATAGATACCACGATTATCCGACTGATTGCCTGTATAAGTATATCCGGAAAACATTTCCTCGTAACCGTTGATACTCGACTGAAAAGAAGCGTTTGTCATAAACGGACTCACTACTTTTTTGTCGTACAATGAATAAAGCGCGCTCTGTATATCGCCATTGATGAATTTTGACACTTTCAGATAAGGCAAATAATCGTACACTGTTGCCGTTTCCATTAAGTTGCCGAAATCGTCGTAGTACTCGCTGGCTCCAGCATTTACAATGCGTTCTACGGCGTCAAAGGAGTCGATTTTCTTGAACTCTGCATCTAAAATGGATTGTTGATTTCCGTCGTTCACAATGAACCAATTCAAAAACACGGTGAATTGATTATAAGGCATTTTCCTGATGCTTAAATCTTCATAAAGTAAGGTGGTTGATGTGGCATCATAGAAAAACAATCCGGGAATGGGGCCGTTATTTTGCTGCATTCCGATAATCGAAGAAGCTTGTTCCGCTGAAAGAAATTCATCCTGACTAATCAGATTTCCATCGCCTGTCATTACCTTAAACCGTGTCTCGACCAGATCACTCATGGGAACTGCAACCGTATTTTGAAGCAGGTAAATCTCATCGAAATAATTATCTGCGATTGTATGACGCTGAAACGGAAAACGAATAATGGTATCAAACTGCGGCTCGAATATCCAACCGCGATCAGCACGATAAACACCGTATTTACCATTTTGCTTTAATAGACCGGTATTGGAATTAAAAAGGTAATGGTCATAATCGACCGGAGTTTGAAGATCTTCTAACACGAGTGTGTCTTTGTGATAAATATCCCACAATCCGTTGCTTTTTTCGGCTGAAACAAACGAACGATTTGCCTCGAACTTTTTGTAGATAATGGGCGTTATTTGGCTGAAATCGTCATTTGCCTGTCCCATCAATTTGTTGAGGTATACATAATTGTCATAGTAACCGAAAACAATTGAATCGTAAATCGGCTCCAGTAAAACAGCGCCTTTATTGCTCACAATTCCACACTTTTTATCCAGATACACTTTACCCATTCCATCACGGATTGGTTCGGCATTGGTGTATTTTGGTTCTACAGTAAAACTCCCTTGATCATTGATGTAGCCCCATCCTGTTTTGGTTTTCACCAAAGCTAATCCTTCCGAGAAGTGCGTTGCATAGAGAAACTGCGGTTTAATAACCGTATTACCATTCCGATTAAATCCATAAACGCCATTTACGTTTACCGGAATCAAATCCTGAGCCGTTAAGCCCGTTTGAAACGAAATCGATAGTATGAAAACGCTCAAGAGCTCTTTAATCATCTTATTCATGGTTGCCATTCGTTTAATTTAAACCACTTGTTGAGTGAAAGCACATAATAGCCGAATTCGGCATCTTTGACACTGATCATTGTATCACCATTTAATTTAACAACGCTTGTTAAGGAATATGGCAGAACAATGGTTTTATCATTCGTTTTTGCTCCTATTTTGCCATTTTCAAGAACCAATTGGGTTGAACCATCAAAAACGGGTAATTCAATTTCTTTAACTCCTGATTTAGTGCGTTTATTCATCGTTAAGTCATACTGATCGTACCCTTCGGGTGTTTTAACATAGCCGAAGTTATCAACCACCACATCATAAGCAGTTAAGGTACTGAGCTTATACTCATTGATCATGTAAAAATACGGTTCCCACGCTACCGTCCATTTACCCTTGCGTTGAGCTCTGATTTCAAGTGCGGATGAAAACGAGCCCATTATGTACAGGCCATCAAATTCGACCGGTAAAATAGGCTCCAATACTAACGAATAAAACCCTGTTTTTCCGTTGCTGATAACTTGAATGCCTGATTCAAATCCGTAGGAATCCATCAGAATGGTAATGCGGTCATAAATCGATGGCAATACAGCTCCGGTGATGGGATTTACATACCCCGTTTTTTTGCCAATGCTTGCCGGAAACACTGTTGTTTCAAGAGCACTAATAAACTTCGGTTCACCAAAATTGGTGTAGTTAAAAGGCACGATGGTGTCGTTCAGCTGATTGATAATGCCGTAAAGTCCGTTTTTACCTTGTGCTATGAAACGATTGTAAATGTCGGTCGTTTTGATTGATTTGTAAACAGCAGGAATAGTCACCACTTTAGAGTCGTCAGCTGCAATGTCATTGAAGGCCAACCTACCGTGCTTGCCTTTCGATTTAAAAGGAATCAGTTCCGGATTGAGCGAATAAAACAATTGTCCGTCTGAAGTCAGGTAGTGCGTATCGAATGTGGCATAAGTCAGATCGGCTTCATAATCCTGGATAAAAGTCAGTGGTTGATCATACGTTGGCGGAACGTAATTTCCATTTTGAAAATCGATGCTTCCCCATTTGCCGTTGACCTGTACATCTACTATATTGGGCAATGATTCATTTTGAACGATGGTATCGAAGATGGCAGGAAACACCTTGTTTTTAATGGTTACCAAACCACTTTTACCGTTTGTTCCTTTGTAAAAAATAAAGTTTTCTTTAAATGAGTAAACCGGAATCGGATCGAAGTATCCTTCTACTTCCAACTCTACGAATGTAGGTTCATAGCGATTCGTTGACAATTCCATGTAAGGAGCATGAAGTATTTCTACCGGTCCTTTTTCGCGATTCAGATGCAGCAATACAAAATCCTTTTGCAAATCGTTTTGCACAATGATCCAGTTGTTGAGTGTTGGAGTAATCCATGTATGGCTGTAGTCATCCATAATGCCCTCGCTCCCGGCGATGTAATAATCACAACTTCCAGTTTCAGTTTCATAGCGGTAATCGACGTATAATCTGTTTGTTCCTTCACGCGGAAAATAAGTAATCGAATGGTGTTGAGCTGTCCAACCCGTAATGATTTTCTGTTCTTCCAATTCGTAAACGGCCCACGTTTCAACGCCGTCTTGCAGTTTCATTACCTCCACATAGGGTTTATATTCCACTTCCACATATTCACCTGTTGGTTCACCGTATTCATCATACTCCGGAATACCTGTTTCAGGAACGGTTACTGCATCAAATACGCCGACTTCCTTATTTCTATAATCCACAATATGGATTTTTTCGCCGTCGTTTAATAACTGCCAGTTGAAGTATGTTTCTATATTGACATAAGGTGTTTCAGTGATACTGTAATCGGATTCCAGGTAAGCAACCTTGCCATTCATTTGTAAGCGGATGTGATCATTTGTCCCAGTATTATAACCCATTTGTTGAATGTATTCTATCGGTGATTTACTGATCAATTCACCGGATGTTTTTGCCAAAAAATACTTTTGGGGTCCCAATTGTTCCCATAACTCATGCTGATCATCGAAATACTGGTATTCGGTACTATCAAGCACATAAAATGCCGGAGTAGCCGTTAAATAATCATCAAAGAAACTGCCCATGAAGTGATACGTGATATTGCTATAGACAGGTTCAACAATCCAATTCCCGGCCTGATCCAAGACTCCTTTTTTTCCATCGACCCACACGGTGACTTGTTTTGCGTCAACGTGTACATCGCCATAAGCAACGGCATACTCCAGATCAGTTTTAAGCAATTTCCCTCTCCAATAAAGATCGTAACCGGCATTGGCTTTTTTCGCGCTGACATAGTCATGTGCTGAGCTGAACAACACGTATTCGGCAGGAATTTGACCTTCCCAATCGTTTGAAATCCAGCCTTTTTTTCCTCCGGCAATCACTTCTACTCCGTTGTATTGTTCAATCAAAGTATCGAAAATCGGTTTCGCCTTATAACTTCCATCCGTTCGCAGCAAACCCATTTTTCCGTTTACGAAAACGGTAGCAACTCCTTCTTTGAACAAACCCGCTGTTTGAAAAGTGGGTGGAACAATCCATTTTCCGGTAGAATCGATATAACCCCAAAGATTGTTTTGTTTCACTAACGCACGTTCTTCGCTGAAATGGGTAGCGTACTGAAATGTGGCTGGAATCACTACCTTGCCCTGAAAAGTATATCCGTAACGTCCGTTTTGCTCAATAAGATTATACTGCTGTGCCTGAACGGCGAGACCGAAAAACAGGGTTACTACAAGCAATTGGACTATTTTCATGATTGACACGTGTTTAATGGTAAAACTATCAATAATCAGAAGTTAGTGCAATAAGTCAATTGTAGTATTTATACTTCCGTAATGTAGCAATTGTGATCGGTTACTAAATAACGTGAGTTCTTCATCCAAATTTAATTGTCAATTTGCGCTATTAACACTTTGCTTTTAACAAGAAAATCAATGAGTTCGAATCCTGCCACGGTACTTTCCTACTTTTGTAAAGATGAAAGACTTAAAATCGCTACAAGCACTGATTGCACTCATGGATGACCCCGATGAGCAAATTTTTGCGCATGTACGCGATCGTTTGTTGGAATACGGACCAGACGCCATTCATTATTTGGAATCATCGTGGGAAGAACGCGACTTTGGGTTACTGTTTCAATCGCGCATAGAAGCCATCATTCACGAGATTCAATTCGAAGAATGCAAACGACAGCTTATCGAATGGTACGAAGGTCCTTCGAAAGATTTGCTCCAAGGAACCATTATTATTGCCAAGTATCAATATCCCGGCTTGGATGCTTCGGTTACAACCAAATTCATTGAACAACTACGTCGCGATTGCTGGTTGGAGCTGAATGAAAATATGACAGCGTTTGAAACCATTCGTGTGTTGAACAATGTATTTTTCGGCAGTTACGGTTTTACGGGGAATTCCAAAAATTATAATTCGCCCACCAATTCATACATCAACACGGTGATTGAAACCCGCAAGGGCAATCCGCTGAGTTTAAGTATTCTTTACAGTATTGTTGCACAACAACTCGAATTGCCGATTTACGGAGTGAATCTTCCGAATCATTTCATTTTGGCTTATATGGATGAATTTGGTGCCAATCAGTATTTGTCGAATGCCAATGAATACGGTGTGTTGTTTTATGTGAATGCGTTTTCAAAAGGAAGTATTTTCCAAAAAGAAGATATTCATCAATTTCTTGACGGTTTAAACTTGCCGCACAACCGCGATTATTACGAACCGTGTTCCAATTCGGCCATTATTCGTCGCATGATTACCAACCTCATCACTGCCTTTCAGCAAGTAGGGAATCTTGAGAAGGTGAATGAGCTGATTGAGTTGAGGGGATTGTTGGAGTGACAAAAATAAAAAAGGGCCGTCAGCCTAAGGCCGACGACCCCACAGTATTTCATTGTTTCACTTAAAACTTCAACAACCCGAATTTTTCTTTTTTACCATACTGGAAATACATAAACAGTTCGCTATTGATGTAATCTGCTGTGAATTTTTTCGGCACGGCATAAGCGGCAGTTTCTTCACGTGATGTGTAGCGATTTCGGGAATATTCACCGTTGGTCAAATCAATTTCCACTTTGGCCACACAATTTGTCTTCTTTCTGTAGGAGGCTGCATAAAGTCCTTTTTCTCCGAGGAAAAAATCGCCCGTTTCCGTGTAGTTTTTGGTGTTATCGTTGAAGAACATGATGAATTTATCATCGGTGAAATAACCGCCGATACTACTGTAATATCCACCATCATTGGTTGAAACCTGACGTTTATTCATTTTCTGAATCCACTCGAATTGCCCGCCTTCCTGCACACGATAGGTAATGATATCGTTGTAATAATACGTGTATGTGGTAGTGGTTGCACCTGTTCTTGCATCTCTGGTAGTGTGCACAATTACGTAATATTGCTCCATTACCACAATCACTCCTCCATCTGCAGTGGTATGTACTTCACGGAAATCATAGCTGTACAATTGCGGAGCTCCCTTGCCTTTTTCTTCGCGTTTGTTGGCTTTTGTTTTTTGTTTTTCAGACCAATCTTGGGTGATAAAATCTTTGGTAAACTCACTGAATCCTTCGTTTACAATTTCCTGATTGGCAAAATCGACTTGAAAATAAAAGGCACCTTTTGTACTGGCGCTTCCTTCACCGTAAAGTCCGGTGCAGGTCAAAATACGACGCTCATCCGAAGAAAAAGTCATATCGGTAATGCGTTTGTCACCCAAATCGAGGTTCATTTCCGTCATGTCATTGTCTTTGATCAAAAAGATCAGGTATTTTTTCAACGACGTATAATCGCGCACTTTTCCTCGGTCATTCGTATTATAGACTTTTAATCCGAGGAACAAATCGCCGGTGTTCGACAAATAGTGATTGGTAATATCGGCTTCTTTCGGATCATAAGGCGATTCGTATTCTCCTTCAGAAACCACGTTGAACTCATTGTTGTATACTTTGTAACCGAAACGTTCGCTTTCTGTTTTCGTACTCGGAATAGAATATTCCACACAGAAAAACGCTTTGTTTTTCGATTGGATCACATTAAAATAACCTGATTTATTCCATCCTTTCGGCATTTCGTATTCGGCCAGCAAGGTTGGGATACCCACTGGGGTACAGCTTTCAGTATAGAGCTGATAATACAACTTATTCTGCTTATCCGCTTTGTCGGAAAGAAAAATCACCATTTTGCCATTGACAATGATCATGTCGTTCAACGAACCGACACCGGATTCCGTTTTGAGCACGATTTTCTCCTGCGCGATTGGCATAAAATCCTCATAACGCTTCAGTTGGTAATTTCCGGCAAGCATACCTCCACTCCAGACAGTGGTATAGAAGTTTTTACCTTGTTCGGGGTAAATGACCGTTCCGCGACCGTTGCTTTTTACCAGTTCGCTCCATTCTACTTCTTGGGCAATGGTGATTTGATTGGCCGTCGCAAAGAAAGCTATCGCCAGAAAAGTTGATTTTAATTTCATTCGTTGAATTATTTGAAGCTAAAAGTACCTATTTTAACCAACGTTTCAGGTAATTCATTTCATTTCTCATGAACCTTTCAGACCAACTTCGCCTTTCGTTTAAGGAAGATGATTCCGATGCCAATCTTCGGAAATGGGCGCGTTTCATTTCTGAAAACAATGTCGAAATTGAGGATTTAATTGGTTTATTAGACGAAGACCGATTCACTGCCATGCGGTTTTTATGGATCATGGGCGGGTTGGTTGAAATAGATCCTGAAAAAGTAGCTCCGATAGTTCCTTATTTCTTTGAAAAACGGCACACAATCACCGTTCCGAATTACGACAGAAGTCTCGCGAAATTTTGTTGGCTGGCTGGTATTCCCGAAGAAATCGAGGGCGAAGTAACCGATGCTTTGTTTCAATGGATTTTGAACCCGAAAGTCAGCACCTCGACGAAAAGCTTTGCGGTATTGGCGCTTTACAAACAAACCCAAAAATACCCGGATTTAAAACTTGAGCTCCGGATGGTGATTGAAGATCAGTTGGGTAAAAACGGTTCGTCGTTTGAGAAGCGGGCAGGGAAGATGTTGCTTAAATTGTAAAAATTCATTTCGATGGTTCAGTTTGACGGTAATTTAACCACTACCTATCTTGAAGAATATTAGTTTCCGTACAAAAATTCGATCACTCATTAAAATCCGTGATTACATGTTCCGGGAGTTTTTTATTGGATCGCACATTTTGCACATAATGATGAATGTGGTTGCCTTTAGGATCAATGCTATCGAAGGTTACTAGAATGCCACTAGCATACTTGTAAAACCCCCTTTCCTTGCTGGTTTTGGACTGACTGGAAATGGTTTCAGGTATTCCTGATTTAAAGACGGTTTTTAATTCAACTTCATCATCGGTGTAGGTACCGATTGAAATTTCTTTTGATTCGAGCAACTTTCCATTTTGTTCGAAAAAACGTATCATCGCTTGCGCGGGAGCCGGATCGAAGTCTTCATATGGAATCGAATCATACTCCAAAGTTTTTTTTTCGAGACTGAATTCATCCATCGCCATCAATTCAGGTTTAAGTTCAGCCTCCTGATCCTTACTATTATTAATCACAGCTAAACGAGCTATCAAACACACGCCCATGAGAACTGCAATCAAAGCTGTTGATCTGTTTTTATTCATCCGACATTCTATTTGGTTTCGGCATAAGCATCATTGCCCGCTTTAGCGAAGCAAGATACTAATAAATTCATACGTTGTGATTTGTCGTTGCCCTGTCTATCACTGTCAGTTTTTACCAATCAACTCAGCACCGTAATGGCACATAAGCGTATATACGTGTCTAATAACCGAACGGTTCGTCGTTTGAGAAGCACGCAAGGAAGATGTTGCTTAGTCTTTAATTTAATATCGAAACAAATTTGTTACGTGTTTGTCTTACCCCTACGGGGTAATGGATGTTATATCAAAATCGTCTAACATATCTCGTCCCTACGGGACACCCAATATGTTGAAAACCAATTAACAGAAAAGGCGAGCGCAACTAACTAACTAACTAACTAACTAACTAACTAACTAACTAACTAACTAACTAACTAACTAACTAACTAACTCCCCTCCAACTCCACCTCCAAATGCAATTCCTTGATCGCTTGAATCATTTTCACCGAAGGCTCTATTTTCAGCTTGCGCGACGGCATGGTTACTTTGATATCATCCAATACATCGACCACTGTGAATTTCACCGAACACTTACCTTCCGATTCCATAAACAGGGTTTCCAATTTTCCCATTAACAACTGATCCAATGACTTGATCGGAATGGTGATGTTGAGCGTCGTGGAACGTGTTTCGAGCAGGTTTTCCAATTGCTCGATGTTGCTGATCGCAAATTCGATGGGTTTCAAGCCCGTAATTTTGTCTTTGTACGGACCTTCCTGCACCTTGCCGCGAATGGCAATGATGAGGTCTTTTTTCATGAAACGGTCAAACTTGAGGTAATTATCGCCAAACAGGTACAACTTGGTACCGCCGGCGTAATCCTCAATATTCATAATCCCAAACGGCTTGCCGGTCTTGGTGGTCAAGTGCTGAATATCGGTCACAATCGCCGCAATCAGCAATTCACGCCCGTAATATTCCGGCAATTTGGTGAGCATCTCAACTTTTCCGCTACAAAAAGCTTCTATTTCCAATCGGAAATCGTCGAGTGGGTGACCAGAAATAAAAATCCCGACCACTTCTTTCTCAAAATTGAGTTTCATAAGCGTCGGCCATTCTTCGCAAACAGGAACTTGCGGTTCGGGCATTTTGATATCCGACGATTCTCCGAACATCGATACCTGAGAGGAATTTTCGTTTTCCTGCAAACTGGCACCGAAACGCACCGCATTTTCGAGGAACGTACGACCGTTTGCATCCGGATAAAAATACTGCGCACGGTGAATATTACTGAACGAGTCGAAACAACCGGCATACGCCATACTTTCCATGGCTTTTTTGTTCACCAAACGCAAGTTGACACGCTTGGTCATTTCGAAAATAGACGAAAAAGGACCATTTTCGCCGCGTTCCTGAATGATACATTCTACCGGGCCGCTTCCCAATCCTTTGATTCCACCCAAACCGAAACGAATTGCTCCGGCAGCATTTACCGTAAATTCGTAAGCCGATTCGTTGACATCGGGACCTAAAACCGCAACGCCCATGCGACGGCATTCTTCCATGAAAAACGTTACCTGCGAAATATCGTTGAGGTTATTACTCAATACCGCAGCCATAAATTCGGCCGGATAATTGGCTTTTAAAAACGCTGTTTGGTAAGCAACCCAGGCATAACAGGTGGAGTGCGATTTGTTGAAAGCGTAGGAGGCAAATGCTTCCCAGTCTTTCCAGATTTTCTCCAACACTACCGGATCGTGTCCACGCTGTCCACCCTGCTCCACAAACTGCGGTTTCATTTTATCCAGGATATAGCGCTGCTTCTTACCCATTGCTTTACGCAAAACGTCGGCGTCACCTTTCGAGAAACCGGCCAGTTTTTGCGACAGCAACATCACCTGTTCCTGATAAACCGTAATACCGTAGGTTTCTGAAAGGAATTCTTCACAAGCATCCAAATCGTACTTGATTTCCTGTTCACCGTTTTTCCGTTTTACGAAATCGGGAATGTATTCGAGCGGTCCCGGACGGTACAAGGCATTCATGGCGATCAAATCGGCAAACACCGATGGCTTGAGTTCGCGCATGTATTTCTGCATTCCGGGTGACTCGTATTGGAAAATCCCTACGGTTTCACCACGCTGGAACAACTCATAAGTCGGTAAATCATCTATTGGAAACGTATCCGGATCGAGGTCGATATTGTGGCGTTTTTTGACGTTTTTTACCGCGTCTTTGATCAGCGTTAAAGTCTTTAAACCCAAGAAGTCCATTTTTAACAACCCTGCTTCTTCGGCTACTGAGTTGTCGAATTGGGTACACCACATGGACGAATCTTTGGCCAAAGCTACCGGTACGAAATTCGTAATGTCATCCGGTGTAATGATAACTCCACAGGCGTGAATTCCCGTATTTCGAACCGACCCTTCGATGCGTTGAGCCTGGCGCAATACTTCGGCGCGCAAATCGAAACCACGGGAAATGGAACGCAACTCCAGCACGTTTGCCATGTCAACCGCGTTGTTGAGTTTTTCGGCTATTTTGGGTTCTTCCCAGTTAAAAATGGCATCGAGCGAAAAGTTATCCGGAATCAGCTTCGCCAACATATTGGTATCCAACAACGGCAAGTTCAGTACACGACCTGCATCCCTGATAGAAGACTTCGCAGCCATGGTTCCGTAGGTAATGATCTGTGCAACCTGGTTGGAACCGTATTTGTTGATTACCCAGTCGATGACACGACCACGACCTTCATCGTCGAAGTCAATATCGATATCGGGCATTGACACACGATCCGGATTCAGGAAACGCTCAAAGAGCAGATCGTAGGCAATCGGATCAACATTCGTGATTTGGATACAATATGCTACCGCAGAACCCGCTGCCGAACCACGTCCCGGACCAACGGAAACTCCCATGTCGCGGGCTGCCTGACAAAAATCCTGCACAATCAGGAAGTACCCCGGATAACCCGTGCGTTCAACCGTTGCGAGTTCAAAATCGAGACGGTCGCGAATTTCATCCGTGATAACGGGATACCTTTTTTCGGCACCCTGATATGTCAAATGACGCAAGTAAGCATTCTCACCACGTTTTCCACCATCCGTTGCGTCGAGCGGATCTATGAATTCTTCCGGAATATCAAAGGCCGGAAGTAACACTTCACGCGCAAGCGGATACGGTTCTACTTTCGCTAAAATTTCTCCAATTGATTCAATAGCTTCGGGTAAATCAAGGAACAATTCCTTCATTTCTTCCGACGATTTGAAATAGTATTGTTCGTTCTCTAAACCAAACCGGAAGTTGCGGCCTTTCCCTTTTGGTGTAGCTACTTGCACACCGTCGCGCACACACAAGAGAATATCATGTGTATTGGCATCTTGTTCGCTGGCGTAAAAGGTATTGTTAGTAGCAACAAGCGAAACATTGTGTTTTTGGGCAAGTTTCACCAGCGATGCATTCACGCGGTCTTCGTCTTCCTGACCATGACGCATGATTTCTACGTACAAATCAGAACCGAACTGTTCTTTCCACCAAATCAGCGCTTCCTCGGCTTGTTTTTCACCTACGTTGAGTAATAAATTGGGCACTTCGCCCGACAAACCGCCGGTGAGTACAATCAGATCTTCTTTGTATTGTTCTACGATGCTTTTATCGACACGCGGCACGTAGTACATACCTTCTGTGTAGGCCATCGAAGCCAGTTTTACCAGATTGTGATAACCACGTTTGTTCTTCGCCAGGAAAACAACTAGATAACCATTGTCTTTGTTTTGTTTGTCTTTTCGGTCGCGGCACACATACAACTCACAACCGATAATCGGCATTACTTCCTGCTGATCAAATGGTTCGCCTTTTTCTTCGGCTTCGGTTCTATCGGTCTGAATTTGTTTATTGATCCCCGAAATGGCTTTTTCAAAATGAAAAGCCGCCATCATATTGGCCGTATCCGTAAGCGCAACCGCAGGCATCTTATGTTGTATCGCCTGTTTAATCAGGCTTTTCACATCCATGGTAGATTGCAGGATGGTAAATTGCGTATGGTTGTGCAAGTGTACAAATGGAGCGTTCTTGAGTCGAACTCGCGCTGCTTCCCGATCAATGTCTCCTTCGCTCGGTGCAACGACCTCTTTGAGTTTGGTGCTCGCTTCTTTGAGGTTGATGTGCACCAATCCGATCGGTTGAATCTGATCAGGATGCAGCAACTTGAATTTCTCAAAGAAATCGGATTCCGCTTTTAATTCTTCAAGGGTAAATACCTCGCGGCGCACCAATTCAAAGAAACAACGTGTGGTTGCTTCAACGTCGGCAGTAGCATTGTGGGCTTCACCAAACGGAACCTGAAACAAATATTCGTGTAGCTCGGTAAGCGTCGGTAATTTAAAGCGACCACCACGACCACCCGGAAGTTTTGTAAGTCCGGCAGTTGTTTCAGTACAGGTATCGAGTACCGGTAAATCGTGCAAGTTGGTTTCTACTCCACAACGCAAGAGCTCGCATCCCATAATGTTGACATCGAAGCCTACATTTTGCCCGACAACGAATTGAGACCGGCTCAAGGCATCTTTGAAATGCACCAACACTTCATCCAGCTTTGCCCCTTGTTGCGTTGCCAACGCGGTTGAAATTCCATGAATTCGTTCTGCATCAAACGGAATATCATACCCTTCCGGCTGAATCAAAAAATCCTTATGTTCAACACAGTTACCGTCTGCATCGTGCAATTGCCAGGCAATCTGAACTGCTCGTGGCCAATTGTCAAAATCGGTTATGGGAGCATTCCAATCGCGCGGTAAACCCGTTGTTTCGGTATCAAAAATCAAGAACATATTTCAGGGCATTTTTGGGAGAATAAAGTTAGGGAAAACTGAGCGTTTATCTGCATGAAGAAGTCGTGGATGTTGATAACTCGGGGTAATCGTGGGGAAGTTGTCGGCAACTTTAAAGAACACGTGAATGTGTTGCGTTAAAAAAACAGGCGAACTTCTCTGGAAAGTCCGCCTGTATTGCTTTGTTGGTGTTAAAAAATCTTAGCTTTTTGTCGGTGCACCCGTTTCATTGACAGGAGTTCCATCGGCAGGAGCCAATACATTTCCTTTGATGCGTATTACTTTCGTCGGCTCGTTTATCGCGTTGGAAGTGATGGTCACAGACTTGTTGATCGGACCTGCATTTTTTGTGTTGTATTTCACGGTAATTACCCCTTTTGCTCCCGGTGCAATCGGTTCTTTCGGCCATTCCGGAACAGTGCACTGACATGAACCTTTTACGTTAGCCAGAATCAAGGGTTCTGATCCTTTATTGACAAATTCGAACGTACATTCGCCATTGGCGCCGTTTTTAATGGTTCCGTAGTCGTGTACTTCTTTTGTGAATTCGATAATTGCTCCGCCTTGCTGATCTACAGGCTGCGCGAACAGATTACTTGCTGATGTCATAGCAACGAATGCAAGTAGAAGTGTAAAGAAAGTTGATTTCATTGTGTTTCGATTTTATGATAGAAAGGTACGAAACAACCTTATTCCAAGCGCGTCTTTAACAGATCATTAACCACTGGAGGATGCTTGATGCTGGATTTTTGATGTTGGATGAAATTCAGGTAATGATCAGCGATCAAATGAACGAATTACTGATTTCGATAGAATGAATTGAGTTTGGATTGAAAATCCTAATCAAAAATCCAACATCAAAAATCAAGCATTTCTTAGTCCTCCGTAGGAACCACAAACACCTTAAAGCGCAGGTATTCGGTTTTTTTCTTGGAATTGGTATGCAGAATGATGGTGCGATCTTGTTGGTAATACTTTCCATTGGTATCGAACTCAACGGTGATTTCGGCAACATCGCCCGGCTTAATAACTCCCGGAAGTGTCACTTTTGTGCAGGTACAAGCTACATCATAATCTGAAATGATCAATGGAGCTTTGCCCGTATTGCTGATTTCGAAGGTATACTTCAACTGGACGCCTTCCTGGGTTCTAGGAAATTTATGCACCGGATGGTCACAAAAAAATTCCGCCGTTTGACCAAAGCCAAAGGCGGAATTTAAGACCAACAGTATAAAAGCTACTGTGAATTTCATGTGTTCTTAGTTTGCAGACGGTGCACCTGTGTTGTTTACAGGACTTCCTTCAGCAGGAGCAGCAACATTACCTTTGATACGCAATACTTTCGTAGGCTCATTTACAGCGTTTGAAGTAATGGTAACCGATTTGTTGATCGGACCAGCGTTTTTCGTATTGTATTTTACGGTAATTCTTTGTTTTTCTCCCGGTGCAATCGGTTCTTTCGGCCACTCAGGAACAGTACATCCGCAAGATCCTTTAGCGTTAGAAATGATCAACGGCTCACTTCCTGTATTCGTAAATTCAAACGTACAAGTTCCGTTACCTCCGTTTTTAACGTTTCCGTAATCGTGAACGTCTTTTACAAACTCGATTTTAGGACCGGTTTGAACTTCCTGAGCGATTGCTGCGTTGAAACCGATTGAGGCTACAAACGCCAACATCATTGTAAAAAATATCTTTTTCATTTTATGCGACATTAAAGTGTTTGATCAAATATAGAAGTATTCTTTCATTAAATAGATGCTTTAACACATCGTTAACTAATCTTTTGTCTGCAACTCAATGAGTTCTTCGAACGACTTGTCGATGTTATCGAGCCTGAACTGAACCGTTTCGCGCTCTTCTTTCGGAAGGTTCGGATTTTCTTTGAGCAACATGTTGTAGTATTTGTACACCAATTCTTTTTTCCGCGGAATGATAAACAAGTCGTAAGCAGAGGCCAAACTTTGCAGCACCATCGGTCTGTTTTTGTAATCAGGATACTTATTGATCAGCGTATCGGCATACAATACCGCCAACCCATGAAGCCCGTTGCTGGAAAGAATTACATGCGCTTTGTCAAGGTATTTCGGGGCTTCCTTGCTTTTCGGGAAGTTCCGGTAAACTGCCAAGCATTTTTCGGCGTAATTGATGGTGGTTTCTCTATTTCCAGCCGGAATCAGGTTGCGTTTGAGTGAATCTTCAAACAACGAAATTTCTTTTACCAGCGATTCTTTCGTGATGGCTTCTTTTTCACTTGCACCACCTGAACATGCCACCAAAACGGTCGTGAATACCGCCATTCCTATTACAAGTATTTTCATTATCTGCCTTTTTTGGTATTCGGGAATTTCATTCGGTAATCGACCTCAACGATTCCTTGCGAGATATTCGCCAATCGCTTGGTGAGTAGTCTTTTTTTAAGCACCGATAAGTGATCGGTAAACAATACACCTTCGATGTGATCGTATTCATGTTGAATAATCCGGGCTTTGTAGCCATCGAATTCTTCTTCTTTCAACTGCCAGTTTTGATCGAAATACGAAATCTTAATACGCTCCTTGCGCATCACTTCCTCTCTGATCTTGGGAATACTGAGGCAGCCTTCGGCAAATCCCCATTCTTTACCCGATTCTTCTTCAATAATAGGATTGATGAATACCTGCTTGAATCCTTCCATGTCAACGGCACGGGGATCGGGTTCTTCTTCATCTTCATCTTCGGCAAACGGACTTCCATCAACCACAAACAAACGTATCGATTTTCCGATCTGCGGAGCAGCCAAACCAACTCCGGAAGCCTCGTACATTGTTTCAAACATATCAGCGATTAACTGATCGAGGTTCGGGTAGTCCTGATCAATTTCTTCCGCTTCTTTTTTTAATACCGGATCGCCGTAGGCAACTATTGGTAAAATCATTCCTAAACTTTTTAGAGTACAAAGTTATAAAATCGTTCAACAGATTTTACAATTCCTTATTTCATGCGTGTTTGAAGGTAATCCTGCAGGATAATTGTTGCGCTGATTTCGTCAATCAATCCTTTTTGTTGCCGGTCTTTTTTCTTCATCCCGCTTTGTGCAATCACCGCCGACGCCATTTTCGAGGTAAATCGTTCGTCTAATGAGGCTATTTTCACTAACGGAAATTCGTTCTCAAGGGTTTGTTTCAGCAACCGAACATTTTCGGTAATGTGCGAATCGGAAGTATCCAATCGTTTGGGCTCACCGATCACAATTTCTTCCAGATTTTCAGCAATCACCAAGGTTTTCAATTCGACCATAAGTTGCTTGCTTTCTATGGTTTTCAACCCAAAGGCAAAGATCTTTTGATCATCCGAAATAGCCAATCCGGTTCGTTTTAATCCGAAATCAATTGAGAGAATTTTACCCATGCTGCAAAGATAATTTATTTAGAGAACTAGGGAGATAGGGAACTAGGGAGCTGGGATTGGCACCTCCTAGTTCCCTCAAATCCTAGTTCCCTAGTTCCCCAAAACAGCTATCTTTGCAAAAAAAAGAAAACCGTATGCGATCAATCATAGAAGCAGCTTGGGAAAATCGGGCGTTATTGGAAGAAGTTGAAACCCGTAAAGCCATCGAACATGTAATCGAAGAGTTGGATAAAGGGATTTTACGTGTTGCAGAACCGATGGATGACGGAACATGGCAAGTCAACGAGTGGGTAAAAAAAGCCGTTGTCATGTATTTCCCGATTCGAAAAATGGAAACCATTGAAGTGGGTCCGTTTGAGTTTCATGATAAAATGGCGCTAAAGAAAGATTACGCAAAATTGGGCGTGCGCGTTGTACCTCACGCGATTGCACGTTATGGCGCTTTTGTTGCGTCGGGTGTGATCATGATGCCATCGTATATCAATATCGGTGCTTATGTAGATAGCGGAACGATGGTTGACACATGGGCTACTGTAGGTTCATGCGCTCAAATAGGCAAAAACGTTCACCTGAGCGGTGGAGTTGGAATCGGTGGTGTATTGGAACCTTTACAAGCTGCGCCCGTGATCATTGAAGACGATGCCTTTATCGGTTCACGTTGTATTGTTGTAGAAGGTGTACGTGTTGGCAAAGAAGCCGTTTTGGGTGCAAACGTTGTATTGACTCAATCTACAAAAATCATTGATGTAACAGGCGAAACTCCGGTTGAAACCAAAGGTTATGTCCCTGAGCGATCAGTGGTGATTCCCGGATCATATACCAAAACATTTCCTGCAGGTGAATACCAAGTGCCTTGCGCGCTGATTATTGGAAAACGAAAAGCATCGACAGACTTAAAAACCTCTTTGAATGATGCGCTGCGCGAACACAATGTCGCCGTGTAGTTGCTAGTCGCGACTCGCACCTACAGGCGAAAAGACAATCCTGCTGAAATAAGCGGACCACCTAGTCCAATTTCGGCATTTATACCGACTATGCGAGAAAAATAATAACGCATTCCAACACTTAGGCGAAATGAAACCGGCACAATGGTTATTCCATAATAATTGGAATCGTCTTTCAGTTCCACTCCGTTTTCATACGTCTTGTTGAATCGTGTATTGCTTCCTGCCCCCACACCTACATAAGCATCGAGGTTCGGATTTGAAACGGCAAAATGATAATTGAAACGCAATTGTACGCGTAAGCGACGGTTTTTACTATCTACTTCGGTGCGTGTCGAATCAAAACTATCCGTAACTCCATTGTAAACAGTAAGGTATTCGGTATAACTGGTATGAATGGAAGCGAAAATAACATCCAAACCTAAACCGAACTGATCGGCAATCATGTATTCTGCTCTTGCACCAAATGGACCAAAACCCCTGCTTTTGTAATCGGTTACATTACTTGCGCTACCGGATGTCTCCCATAACAAACGATCAAGGTTGGGAGCGCCGTAATAGGGGTCAACAATCAAACTTCCCATATAATTGGCTTGCGCTTTTGCATGTTGAGCAACTAAAACAAGGGCGAGGAACAGAACACAGGATTTTACGAATTGCATGAGCACAAGGATTTTATAAAAACAAAAAAAGTTGCCTTAAAAATAAGGCAACTTTTAGTATTTGGGTGTACTTTAAAGTACAAATTAGAATTTCAACGACAAACCACCGTTAACAAGTCCACCTTGACCAAAACCGATAGCCAAGTTCAAACCGATATTGTCAGTAAAGAAATAACGCATACCAACACCAACTCTTGAAGCTACAGGAATAAGTGATTTAACTTCAGCTGATTCGTAATTAGGATCTGTTGAAGAGAATGTGAAAGAACGGTTACCGTATCCAGCACCTACCATGAAATAAGCATCTAGGTTATCGTTGCTTTCCAAGAAGTGGAAGTTAAACGTTACCATTGCACCGATTTTTTGTGTTTTGTAATCGTACTCGTAATCTTTGTTATCTACTGCATCAAAATCAGTATACGTCAATTTCGTGTTGTTGAAACCGATATCCAAACCAAGACCGATTTTATCAGATACCATGTACTCACCTCTTAAACCCAATGGACCAAGGCTGCTGATATCAACATTTTCCTCTGTTCCTGAATTGGCATAAAGACTTTTGAAAGTTGCTCCATAAAGGTTCGGGAAACCGTAGTAAACATCAATCAAGATATTTCCTTCTTCTACAGCTTGAGCACTTGCAGTGTTAGGTTGAACGCAAGCAGCAAAAATTGCTAAAGCTACGCCTGAAATAATTTTTTTAAACATACTCTTTTATTTAGGTTATTAAAACGGAAGCAAAACTAGTCAAAAAATTCAGCTTTTAGCATTTTTTCGCATTTCGAACGATTTAGAGACAACGAAAAATCCCGTTGAAAAAAAGCCTTCTCAACGGGATTCGTGTATTTAATGCGCTAATTTACGTAGGCTAAGCCTCTTGTAATTTGATTAAATTGAGGGCAGAACCGGCCTTAAACCACTCTATTTGCTGGTCATTGTATGTATGATTTAACAAAATTGTCTCCGTTGAGCCATCAGCATGAGCCAATTCCAATGTCAATGGCTTACCGGCAGAAAACCCAACCAAGTCAACAAAATTGAAGGTGTCATCTTCTCTTATTTTGTCGTAGTCTGCTTCATTGGCAAACGTCAAACCAAGCATTCCTTGTTTTTTAAGGTTGGTTTCATGGATACGCGCAAACGATTTCACGATCACTGCACACACACCTAAATGACGTGGCTCCATGGCTGCATGTTCGCGCGAAGAACCTTCACCGTAATTGTGGTCACCCACAACGATAGAAGGAATTCCGGCAGCTTTATAAGCGCGTTGTACTGTAGGAACTTCGCCTGTAGCGCCAGTCAATTGATTCACAACCTCGTTTGCTTTACCGTTAAATGCATTTTCTGCACCTATGAGCATGTTGTTGGAAATATTATCCAAATGACCGCGGTAACGCAACCACGGACCGGCCATCGAAATATGGTCTGTGGTACATTTACCTTTTGCTTTGATCAACAATTTGGCACCTGTGATATTTTGTCCGTTCCAAAGAGGGAATGATTCCAATAACTGCAAACGCGAAGAATCCGGAGCAACCAAAACCGAAACACCACTTCCATCTTCTGCAGGAGCCTGATAACCCGGATCTTCTACATCAAATCCTTTAGATGGTAATTCGTCACCTTTCGGAGGAAGCAATTTTACAGCTTCACCTTTGTCATTGATCAAGGAATCTGTCAGCGGATTAAAGCCTAAGTCACCCGCAATAGCCAAAGCCGCTACCATTTCAGGCGAAGTCACAAAAGCATGTGTATTCGGGTTCCCATCTGCGCGTTTCGAGAAATTACGGTTGAATGAGTGAACGATGGTGTTTTTTTCTTGTTTTTCAGCTCCGGCACGATCCCATTGACCGATACAAGGACCACAAGCATTGGTAAATACTTTCGTTCCCATTTTTTCGAAGGTTGCAATGATGCCATCGCGCTCGATTGTATAACGCACCTGTTCAGATCCGGGATTGATACCAAATTCTGCTTTCGGAGTGATGCCATGAGCAACTGCTTGCTCTACAATTGAAGCGGCGCGTGACATATCTTCATACGAAGAGTTGGTACAGGAACCAATCAAGCCCCATTCTACTTTCGTAGGCCAGCCATTCGCTGCTGCTTCCGCTTTCATTTTAGAAACAGGCGTTCCACGATCCGGCGTAAAAGGTCCATTGATATGCGGTTCTAAAGTATTTAAGTCAATTTCGATCACTTGATCAAAATAATCGGAAGGGTTTGCATATACTTCCGAATCACCGGTCAAGTGCTCGGCAATCTGATCGGCCAAGGCAACAACATCTGCACGACCTGTAGCTGTAAGGTAACGACGCATTGAATCATCGTATCCGAACGTTGAAGTAGTCGCACCGATTTCGGCACCCATATTACAGATCGTTCCTTTTCCGGTACATGAAAGCGAAATCGCTCCGTCGCCAAAATATTCAACAATAGCACCTGTTCCACCTTTTACGGTTAGGATGTCGGCTACTTTGAGTATAACATCTTTGGCAGAAGTCCAACCATTCATGCGACCGGTCAATTTCACACCGATCAGTTTCGGGAACTTCAATTCCCAGGCCATTCCTGCCATTACATCCACTGCATCGGCACCACCAACACCAACGGCAACCATTCCGAGTCCGCCGGCATTTACCGTATGCGAATCCGTTCCGATCATCATTCCACCTGGAAACGCGTAGTTTTCCAGGACTACTTGGTGAATAATTCCCGCACCCGGTTTCCAAAAACCGATACCGTATTTATTAGAGATCGAAGACAAGAAGTTAAATACCTCGTTGTTTTCATTGAGTGAACGCTGTAAATCGGCAGAGGCACCGACTTTTGCTTGGATCAAATGGTCGCAATGTACTGTTGAAGGAACAGCCACTTTTTTCTTTCCGGCCTGCATGAACTGCAATAACGCCATCTGCGCAGTTGCATCTTGCATAGCTACTCGATCAGGAGCAAAGTCTACATATGATTTTCCACGCTCGAAAGCTTGCGAAGCATTTCCTTCCCACAAGTGTGTGTACAAAATTTTCTCGGAAAGTGTAAGCGGTCGGCCTACAATCTCACGAGCTGCTGCCACGCGCTCCGGAAAAGCTGCGTAAACTTTTCGAATCATATCTAAATCAAATACTGCCATTTTCTTTTGTTTTTGAATGCGTTTAAAGGTAAGCAATTCTGTAAACAGGGTGTGTTAAATAAAGTTGATAATGGCATTGATTTTTTCGATGGAGGGAAGTATAGATTGTGATTTAGTTTTATTGAATGGTCTTAATCGCACCAATGTTTTCTCTTACTTTTTTCAGCCTCAGGCTGATGAAAAAGTAAGCAAAACATCCTTTTGCGCCATTCTAAGCCGCTCGTGATCCGCCGTTGGCGGACTGTGTTTTAAGGTCAAAAGTGGCAGATCAGGATCTGGAACGCAACGTACAGCAGTTTTGGCAAACGCTGTACGTTTTAGCGCTTTTGACAAAACACAACGAAACAGCCATTTTTCTTACTTCGCTTCCTTGAATTGGCGCTGTCCGCAAACTAAATTATACGTAAATAGGAGGATATTTAGATACGAATTTTTAATCTTACTAAAATCAGTTACCGGGATGAGTAAGACTAATCAATAGTTGTATTTTGGTTTGTCTTTGAGCTAGAGTTTTACACAGTTTAAAAATCAAAAAACATAATCGAACCACTGAATTGATCATATTGCAAAAAAAATCCAATACATTTAGTGTGTGTATTTTCGTCTCAACATGCGGTTATTCATTCTACTCTCAGCTGTTTTCATCACAGGCTGTTATTGCTATGGTCAAGAAAACAGTAAACAAACATTGTTGGACAGTCTAAACAAAGCACGAGAAAAGGACTTGGGCGCTTTTAATTTGTATGTAACAAAAACCAAATTAGAGTTTATCGGTGGAGCCTTCAGCAATAGATCGAATCAAGGTTTTCAACCCTTCACTTGTACCTATCACGTTTATCTGCCTTTTCAATTAGAGCTTAACCGCGTGAATGAAAAGGCTGGAGATAAATTACTAAAAATCAATATGCCTTTGATCGTTCATCATTCGAAATACGGCAACTATGCAATAGGTTTAGGTAATCGTTTTAGTTTTTTAATTTACAAACGATTGTATTTGAGTTACCAAATAGGTCTTGTGTGGTGTGAAGTGGTAAAGAAAGATACTGATGATGGTTTCACAAAAATGGGGCTTAATTTTCACCACGAATTCAATCTCAGTTACGGCATTACAAAACGAATTGCATTAAGCGCAAACCTCATCCATATTTCCAATGGAGGTCTGTTTAAAAACGTCAAAAACAACCAAGATGTCCTCGGCATTGGGGTGAGTTACAACTTCAACTCCTACTAACATAAGATCAAATTACACTTAACATCTTTAATTTTAGACTCCAGAAGATTAAAATGAGAATTGAAATCCTGCGTTTATACTCGCACTATCAAGTGTTAGAACAGGAATCTTCATGTCATTTTCAAACAAGTTCTCTATAAACTTTGTTGATAGAACATAAAAGGTATCAGGGTAGTAGGTTGCTGCGATCATGTCAACGCCATTTGCTCCACAATATTCAATCAGTTTTTTTTCAAAGGATTTTCTCGGAAGAAGTTCCAAATGGGAATTAACCCCATTTTCTTTGAAATATTTCTTAGCAACATTCACGTTTACCATCACCTTACGCAATAAAGCAGGGTCGTCATGATCACCACCAATCATAACAACTTCCGAATCAAAATTCTTTGCTAATTCAAAAGCTACTTTAACAATTTGAACACTTTCTCTTTCGAGGTCAATGGTCATAGCGATCTTTTTGATATCCCTATAATTGGTATCAGCCTGTAACACAATGAATGGTACTTTAGAATCTGTTACTACTTTCAGCGATCTACCACCAGTTATTTTCTGAACACCGCGAACCCCATGAATTCCCATTATAATAAATAATGCATCAATGGATTGAGCAATTTTACCAATATCCTTTTTAATGGTTCCCTGAATTACATTAAACTGAATATCTATTGTGTTTTCATTTAATGAACCAATGAGATCTTTCATTTTTTGGATGCCTGTTTGTACTTCATTCTTACTCCCAGCGATATGTAATAAGTACAGATCAAAGTGATTTTTACTTGCAAACTTTCGTGCATATTCTAAAGCATCCAAGGTAGGTTGAAGGAAGTCAATCGGCACTAAAATCAGTCGTTTTGTCATGGCTCTTATTTATATCATCCTAAAATTGCAGAAAATATTGAATAAAAAAGAAGGCTGTCTAAAAAATTAGGCAGCCTCTTATCATTAATTCACACGAACTTTATTGTACAGTAATACAACCGTCTTTAATAACAACTTTCTGACCATTTTTCACTTTAACCCATCCACAAGAAGTATTGATTTCAACTTCGGATGCGCTCGTTTGAATGGAGGCAGCACCGGTTGTTGACGAAGTAAATTCAACTTTTTGTGTCGATCCGTTAGATCGAACTTCCATGGTGTAATTTTTCGAGTCTTTGTTGTAATAGTCAATCGTAAATGCACTTGCAATTGACGACACTAACAAAAAGGCCATGGATAGAATAAACGCTTTAAATTTCATAGTTTCAGTTTTTGATTCATTCCAAATATAGCCTTTTTTTCACTAGGGATCAATTCATTAACAATTTATGAGATGGCGCAAATTTTGTCAAAGTAATGCCCTCCACCGCTTTCATGTATTCTTCAATAGTTGGAGTTCTTCCCAAGATTGTGGACAAAACGACTACCGGCGTTGAAGAAAGTAAAGACTCTCCTTTTTTGCCTTCGGTATCTTCTACTACTCGTCCTTGGAATAAACGTGTAGATGTTGCCATTACTGTGTCGCCTTTCTCTGCTTTTTCTTGATTACCCATGCACAAGTTACATCCCGGACGCTCTAAGTATAACATGTTTTCGTACTTGGTACGTGCTTCTCCTTTTGGTGCG